>JAXMHQ010000043.1:0-37387 GCA_046346665.1 Verrucomicrobiota bacterium | reverse complement strand
GGGCCGCTGGCGGGTTCGGGATCGAGGAGCTGCCGCTCGAGCTGGAAGGTCGCCTGTTTCGGCGCCAGGAACAGCAGCGGCGGCCCGTCCGGTGCCGCCACCAGCCGCTCCCGGATGTCAGCCAGGCAGCGGAACGTCTTGCCGCTGCCGGCGGGACCGAGAAGGAACCGGATGTGCACGACGCGATGTTCTCATGGCCGGGTCACCGGACGCAAGACGACTTCAATTTCCAGGTTCCCGTTTTGCGGCGCAGCCAGGTCGACCCGCAACAATCGCGTGTTGGGATTGGCCGCATTCACCCCGTCGGCGGGCGGATCGGCCGGAACCGCGTCGAACCGCGCCCCGGCCGGCGACCGCACCGTCGCCTCGAGAGCACGGCCGTTCTGATCCAGAATTGCCCGCGATCCCTCCAGCCGGATCCGCGCCCGCGTGGCCATCGTCCAGCGCACCGCAAGCCGCGGCGCCAGGCCGGACAGTTCATCGCGCACAGTCACCGATCGCCCGGGGGAAAATTCAAACGTTCGAACCACGCGCCGGGCCTCGTTGGTGAATAGAGTGGAGAGATCCACCACGGCGATCCCCGGACCACCCCCCGCAGCCGCGGTTGTAAAATCGCGGTCCCGCGCTGTAGCCGCGATCGTGAGATCGCGGATCGGCACAAACCGCGTGATGCGCGCATCGCCCGACACATTGTGAAGCCGCCCGCCCAGCGTCAGCGTGTTGTGGCTGAAATTATTCAACCGAAACACGCGCCACCGGTCGCTGTTCTGCTTCCGGTCCCAGAGATTCCAGCCCTTCGATTCGATGGACTCGTATTCCTGCAAGCCGATGTCGACGGCCCAGCGCACGCCGTCGGATTCGAGCACGAAGGATCCGCCGTCCATGTGGGCGTGATTGCCCGAAGCCGATCCGCCTTTGAGTCCGAGAAACAGCGTGTTGGTATCGGTCCAGGATCCGCGGAACACCGCGACGGGCTGGGAGCCGTTGCCGAACCAGTCGAGCGGGAACGGAACCGGTCCGGTGGGCGGAACGCCGTCCCACCAGAGGGCCACCATCGGCAGGAAGCGTCCCTCGTCGCCGAACGAACGGCCCGCAATGATTTCATTCAACCGCGGCCACTGAAAAATGAGCAGGTCCGGCTGGCGTAACCGGTGCGCAAACCAGAACAAGGCCGGCTTGAATTGCGGCGCATCCCGGCCGTCGGAAAAATTGTAAGGTCGGCCCGTCGGCCCGGTCACTTCGATCTGCGCCTGCGCGCTGGCGAGAAAGCCCGGAGCGTTCGCCAGGCCCCAGTCGGTGCCCAGCCCGGACTGAAGCGCCGACAGCAGCAGCGCTTCATAACCCGTCCCATAATCCCAGTAGCTCGGGCCCTCGGGGTAGACGCCGTCCGGCGCGTACGGCGCCTGGCCGCGGGGATTTCCCGCGCGCACCATCGCCAGCATCGCGCGCGCGGCGTCCGGCTCCTCGTCCGCTATCGCCAGCGCACCCAGCGTCATTCCCCCGAAACAGACCTGGTTCCAGTTGTTCTCGGATTTCTGCCAGCTGGAAAATTTGGACGCGGGATCGAGCCCGCCCGGTTGCAGCGCCTTTTCCAGGATGGCGCGCCGGACGATGTCCCGCGTGGCGGGGCTCAGCGCGTCGTAAAGCCAGTCATATCCGATCGCCACACCGGCGGTCATCTCGGCCACGTCGAGAAAGTGCGACGGGTTCCAGTCGGCAAACCCGCACACATCGATCATCTCCGCCTCGGCGCGGCTCAGGAATTGCCGGTCGCCCGTGACCCGGTATTCGAACGCCAGCAGCGCGATCCGGCGGAGCGCTTCGCGCGAAACGGACAGCAATCGTCTGCCTGTTTTTTGATAGGTCACCGGCGGCTGGGCCAGGAGTTTGCGGCCGTCCTGCTGCATTCGGGCCAGCAGCGCGGCGAACACGGGATCGGTGCGGGCGCGATTCTGGATCGCCGCCCAGCTTGAGGGATCCGCGATGAGCCGCGGATGACCGGGACGGAGCGTGGCGAGAAGATCCGGGGCGGCGTTGGTGGCGGCAAAGGCAGCCGGTGAAATTACCGCAAAAGAAACCAGGACAACGACCCAAAGCCGAAGCGCTCTCATGGCTTCATGATGGCGAAAAAACCGCCCGGCGCAACTTCATCTGCCCGCAGATCACGCAGAAAACGCAGAATAAATCGCGGTCGTTTCCTCTGCCAGTGGATTCCGGTTCTGTGTGATCTGCGTGATCTGCGGGCCGGTCCCCGTTGCGCTCACACTTCAACGACTTTGCCGGGGCCGGGCTGGATGACTTTGATTTTCGGGTGGCGGGCGCGGATTTGCTGTTCAAACCACCGCCGCGAATCCTCGTCGCCGTGGCCGAGCAATACCGTCCGCGGCTCCACGCGCCCGACGAAATCCAGCAGGTCCTGGCGGTTGGCGTGCGCGGTCAGGTCGAATTCCCCGACCTGGCATCTCCGGGTCAGTTCGCCGCCGCCCGCGCTGAACAGGAACGGGCGCCCCTCGGGCGCGGCGCGCAGCCGGCCGCCGGGTGTGTCGGGATCGCAGTAGCCGACGAAGAAGATCGCGTGCTTCGGGTCGCCCGCCATGCGGAGGGCGAGATCGTGCGCGGCGGTGTTCTCGTTCATCATGCCCGAGGTGATCACAAAAATCTTGCCCGGGGCCAGCTTCATCGTAGCGGCCTTGTCCTTGTCCAGCACGATCAGCTCGAGCGCTTCGTGCAGTTGCAGGTTGGGCAACTGCCGGTTCGCGCGGTGCGATTCGAGGTCGTAGATCTCGGTGAACACGCGGCCGAGGCCGCCGATGTAAATCGACTGCCGCTTGAGTTTGCCTTCCTGGAACAGCACCGCGAGCAGCGCCAGGATTTCCTGGGTGCGGCCGAGCGCGAAGGTCGGGATGAGGACCGATCCCTTGCGTTCGAGGACCTCGCGGATGGCGGCGCTGAGGCGGTTGATTTCGTCTTCGCGCCGGAAACCGGGGGGCACCTGGCGGTTGCCGCGGGTGGTTTCCATGATCAACACGTCGGCGCGCACGCCTTCAAAGCGGGCGCTGCGCAGCAAGGTTTGATCGTGGAAACACACGTCGCCGGTGTAGAACAGGGTTTCCTTGCGGCCGCGGACCAGCATGCCGGCGGAGCCGAGCGCGTGGCCGGCGTCGAAGAATTCCAGCGTGGGCGACAGGAACCCGGAGCGCGTTTTGCGGAAGGCGGCCCACTCGATCTCGCGGTTGTATTTGAATCCCTGGAACAGCGGCGCGATGTCGTCGACCTCGTCGTGGTTGTAGAGCGGATAATCCTTGAGCCCGAGCTCCTCGCGCTGGCGGAGCATGACGTTGACCGAATTGTGCAGGACGCGTTCGATGAGGAAATAGCTCAGCTCGGGCATGAGCACGTGGGCGTCGCGGAAATGGCGGAGCGCGACCGGCAGCGAGCCGACGTGGTCATGGTGGCAGTGGGAGAGCGCGATGGCGTCGACCTCGAGTTTCTTGACGAGGTCATAAAGCGGCAAGGACGGCCGGCCTTCGAGTTTGGGATGCGTGCCGGCATCCATGAGGAGCCGGTGGCCGTCCATCTCCAGCAGCCAGGCGCTCGCGCCAATGGCCGTGTCGGGGTTTAAATTGGTGATTTTCACAAGGTGTTAAATTTCAAATCTCAAATCTCAAATCTCAAATCTGAAATTTGAAATTTGAGATCATCACGGGGTTCAGGCCCAGTCGGGATGTTCCATGAACGCGTAGCAGAGGATGTGGCAGATGGTCATTTGGGCGTCCTCGACGCGGCCGTAATGGGTGTCATTGATGACAAGAACGGTGTCGGCGAGTTCGGCCATGCGGCCGCGTTTGGCGCCGACCAGGGCGACGGTGCGCAGGCCGTGGGACTTGGCCCACTCGAAGGCCTTGACGCAATTGGGCGAATTGCCGCTGACGCTGATGCCGAGGACGAGGTCGCCGGGCGCACCGTAATTCCGGAGCTGGCCGGAGAACACTTCGTCGTACGAATTGTCGTTGGCGAGGGCTGTCATCCAGCTGATGTTATCGTTCAGCGCCTGGACCTGGAAGCGGTGTTTCCCATTGATCTTGTCGGAGGCGCCTTTGCCGAGGTCGGTGGCGAAATGCGAGGCGTTCGACGCGCTGCCGCCGTTGCCGAATACGAAAATCCGGCGATTCTCGCGGAAAGCCGATTTGAGCAGCCCGATCAACTCCGCCACCAGGTCCACCGGGATGCTGTCATGCGCGGCTTTCTGGGCGCGGAGATACTCGGAAATCCATTGCTTCATCACGACAGGATAGGCGGAATCCGCCGAAAGTCAGGCAAAAATTCCAAAACACCCGGGAGGGACGAGCTATGCGAGTCCCCGTTCCAACAATACACCCGGGAGGGACGAGCTACCGCGAGTCCCCGTTCCAACAACACACCCGGGAGGGACGAGCTACCGCGAGTCCCCGTTCCAACAATACACCCGGGAGGGACGAGCTACCGCGAGTCCCCAACAAAATCAGGGAGAATGGGACTCGCCGTAGCTCGTCCCTCCCGACGGTGCGATGTTTGGGACTCGCCGTAGCTCGTCCCTCCCGTAGCTCGTCCCTCCCGTAGAGGTCACGTCGGTTCATGCCACGGAAGGGTGTTTATTTCCCCCTGGTAAGGCCAGTTCTCCCACCTGGCAACCAGTCCTGCCTCCACAGGGTTTTGGACCAAGTACATCCATTTTTCAAAGTAGCTTTCTCCCGACCGGAGTTGTCGATCGAAAAAGTCCTTTTGCCAGATGGGTCTTTCATCGGGATACGGCCAGAAGCGGGTCGCTTGCGATCGCCAGAACTCCATCCAAAGGCCAAGAGAGCTGGGTGGCCACAGCCGCGGGGCGCAAAACAAATGGAGATGATCAGGCATCACCACGTACCGGCCGACGAGCCAACGATCCGCCCGCTTCCAACAGGACTCCAATACGCGAACAACTTCAGGCCTGGTTAACAAGCGCCTGCGATCCTTTGTAGTGCAGGTGATGTATTGAATGATCGCTCGATTGGGCATCTCCCGGGAAGCGGGATGCGGCAATGAGCGCCGCCCCACAAGATCGCGATTCTGTTTCCGGCCACCCGATTGCTCAATCCCCTCGCCCATATTTCCTGCCTTTCGATGCTCAAGCAATAGACCGGAGCCGCACCGGACGCCAGCACCAATTTGCTACCCTTACGCACCTCACACACCCGGGAGGGACGAGCTATGCGAGTCCCCGTTCCAACAATACACCCGGGAGGGACGAGCTACCGCGAGTCCCCAATAAAAATCAGGGAGAATGGGACTCGCAGTAGCTCGTCCCCCCGACGGTGCGATGTTTGGGACTCGCAGTAGCTCGTCCCTCCCGTAGCCCGTCCCTCCCGTAGCTCGTCCCTCCCGGGTGTGTGTGCTTGAGATTTGCCCGTTGCCGTGCTTTCCTGTGCGGACGATGGCAACGGAACAACAACACCTGGTCACCGGCGCGGCGGGATTCATCGGCAGCCATCTCGTCGACCGCCTCCTGGGTCTCGGCCACCGGGTGCTCGGAATCGACGACCTGTCGCTCGGCCGGCGCGATAATCTTTCCGAGGCGCTCGCGTCCACCCGATTTGAGCTGCTCGAACTCGACCTCAACCAGCCGGGCGCATTGAAATCCTGCCTGGAAGACCAGCGGAAGAACGGCCCGATCCAAACCGTCTGGCACCTGGCCGCGAACTCCGACATCCCTGCCGGCGTGCGCAACCCGGAAGTCGATCTCACCCGAACGTTCCTAACGACCTATCACACGCTTGGCGCGATGGAAGCGCTGGGAATTCCGGAGATCGTGTTCGCATCGACATCGGCCATCTACGGCGAGCTGCCCGGGGAACTCACGGAGAACAGCGGGCCGCTGCATCCCATTTCGAACTACGGCGCCATGAAACTGGCTTCGGAGGGAATCCTCACCGCGGCGCTGGAACGGTTCCTCAAACGCGCCTGGATTTTTCGTTTCCCGAACGTCGTCGGACCGCGCGCGACGCACGGGGCCATTTATGATTTTCTGAAAAAACTCCGGCGCAACCCGGCGGAGCTGGAGGTGCTCGGGGACGGTTCCCAGGAAAAGCCTTACCTGCACGTGAGCGAACTGGTGGATGCGATGGTTCACCTCTATCAGCATTGCGGCGATCGGCTTAACGTGTTCAACATCGCCCCGGAGAAAACCGCCACCACCGTCCGGTTCATGGCCGAAGCGACCGTCCGCGCGGCCGCGCCCGGCGCCCGGATCCACTACACCGGCGGAAACAAGGGCTGGGTCGGCGACGTCTCCAAATTCAGCTACTCCATCGCGAAACTCAAGTCCGCCGGCTGGCACCCGAAACTGACGTCCAACGAAGCCGTCGAACGCGCCATTCGCGAAAACCTCGCGCTCCTGAAGGCATGAAGCAGGTCGTCATCCTGGCGGGCGGACAGGGGACGCGACTGAAGGATCGCCTGGGCGATTTGCCCAAGCCCATGATCCCCGTCGGGGGCAAGCCCCTGTTGGAACACCAGGTGGAGCTGGCCCGCCGCCACGGATTCACCGACATCGTCTTCTTCGTCCATTACCGCGCCGACCTCATCGAACATCACTTCGGCGACGGCGCCCGCTGGAACGTCCGCATCCGGCACTTCGTCGAACGCGAACCGCTCGGCACCGCCGGCGCCGTGCTCGCCCGGCTGGAGGAATTGGCGGACCGATTCGCCATGCTCTACGGCGACACCCTGGTCAACGTGGACCTGGCACGGATGGAATCGTTCCACGAACAACACGGCGGCGCCGCAACCCTTCTGCTGCATCCGAACGATCATCCGCTCGATTCCGACCTCGTGGAGCTGGACGCGGATTCCCGCGTGGTGGCGTTTCACAATCGGCCCCACCCGCCCGGGGCCTGGCGCCGGAACCTGGTGAATGCCGCCCTTTACGTGCTCGAAAAGGCGCCGCTGAAGAGGCTGATGTCATCGCCTGCCGCGCCGCGGGAGCGCCTGCTGGATTTCGGCAAGCACGTGTTTCCGGCCATGGTTCGGAACGGCGCCGCGCTTTACGGCTACAATTCGCCCGAATACATCAAGGACATCGGGACGCCTGAACGTTACGACCGGATCAGCGCAGAGTACGCGGCCGGCGTCGTGGCGCGCGGCAGCCTGGATGTCCCGCAACGCGCCGTCTTCCTCGACCGCGACGGCACGGTGATCCCGGACCGCGATTGCCTGCGGCGGCCGGAGGAGCTGGAACTGCTGCCGGGCGCGGCGCAGGCGATTCACCGGCTCAACCACGCCGGCTGGCGCGTCGTGCTCATCACCAACCAGCCCGTCATTGCCAAGGGCTGGTGCACCGAGGCCGGGTTGCAGGAAATTCATAACAAACTCGAAACCCTGCTCGGACGCGAACACGCCTTCCTCGACCGCATCTATTTTTGCCCGCATCATCCCGAAAAGGGATTTCCAGGCGAACGGCCGGAATTGAAGATCCGTTGCGACTGCCGGAAGCCGGAAACCGGCATGATCCGCCAGGCCGTCCGGGATTTGAACATCGATTTGAAATCCTCCTGGCTGGTCGGGGACACCACTACCGACCTGCAAACGGCGAAGAACGCCGGGGTGCGATCAATTCTCGTCGCGACCGGGAGCGGCGGGCGCGACGGCAAATACACGGCGGCGCCGGACGCGGCGGTGGATGGGCTGAACTCGGCGGTGCATTTGATTTTGAACTCTCAACAGACGGGACGCGAATGATTATCAGCAAGACGCCTTTGCGCATGAGTTTCGTGGGCGGCGGCAGCGACCTGCCGGTGTTTTATCGACGGCACGGCGGCGCCGTGGTGTCGACCGCCATCGACAAGTTCATCTACGTGACGGTGAACAAGAAATTCGACGAACGCATCCGGGTGAGCTATTCGCGGACGGAAGAAGCCCGGACGGTGGCGCGCATCCGCCACCCGCTGGTCCGCGAGGCGATGCTGATGCTCGGCGTCACCGGCGGGGTCGAGATCACGTCCATCGCGGACATTCCGGCGAAGGGAACCGGGCTGGGCTCGTCCAGCTCGTTCACGGTCGGGCTGTTGAACGCGCTGCACGCGTATGCGCAGCGCCATGCCGGGGCCGAAAAACTGGCGCGCGAAAGCTGCGCCATCGAGATCGAGCGCTGCGGCGAACCGATCGGCAAACAGGACCAGTACGCGGCGGCATTCGGCGGGTTCAATTTCATCGAGTTCCACCCCGACGACACCGTGACCGTGGAACCGATCCTGTGCAAGCGGGAGACGGTGCGGCGGCTGCAGGAGGACACGATCGTGTTCTACACCGGGCTCACGCGCAGCGCGTCGGCGCTGTTGAAGACGCAGCAGGCGGCGCTGGCGTCGGAGCGGGCGAAGCAGAAGGCGATGAAACGGATGGTGGCCCTCGCCCGGGAATTGAGGGCGGAACTTCAGAACAACAACGTGCGGGCCTTCGGCGAAATCATCCACGAAAACTGGGTGCTGAAACGCAGCCTGAGCGGCGGCGTGAGCAACGGCCAGATCGACGGCTGGTACGAAAAGGCGCGCCGCGCGGGCGCGGTCGGAGGGAAACTGCTGGGCGCGGGCAGCGGCGGATTCCTGATGTTTTACGCCCCCCGCGAGCGGCACGAGGCGATCGCCGCCGCGCTCTCCGACCTGCGCCGCCAGGAATTCCGCTTCGAACCCCACGGCAGCCGGATCATCTTCGTGCATGATTAGTCCAGGAATCCATTCAACCGCGAATGGACGCCAATGGACGCGAACATCCGTAGCGCAGGCCGCCCGGCCTGCCGTGTCGCAGGCTGCCCAGCCTGCGCTTTAGAGCGGCTTAAGAAATGTCGTAGCCGCAAAAGGTAGGGTCGGCGCGCTGCGCCGACCGCGGACGCCGCAGCGCGGCGTCCCTACCTGCGGCTACGGTTTATGTTAAACCGCTTTAGGATTCGTAAATCGCCGACCACCTTTCGGCGACTCGGCATTCCCAGCGCCTGCGTTAAGTCCCGTTCGCGTTGATTCGCGTTCATTCGTGGTTAAACAGGCCTCTCCGTACTATTCCCGCTTTGCCTAACTTAGTGGAAACATTCTTGACTTTCCGGGGCCGGGCGGCAATACCTGCAGTAGCTTTCGAACCGCAAGAAGGCCGTTTAATTTACAATCAAAACCAAGGAATCTTATGAACCTCCGCACCGCGATCTATCTGCTGCCCTTGCTGCCGGTTGCCGCCCTGGCTGACATCAATTCGGGCCTGGTCGCCGAATATACCTTTGACGGAAACGGTAATAACTCGGCGGGCTCGGGACTGAACCTGACGGCGCACAGCGCGACATACACCACGGGATTATTCGGCCAGGCGGCGGCGTTCAATGGCAACACCAGCTATTTCCAGACGACCGACAATTTCCCGATCACCGGCAATGGTTCCCGCACCGTGGACGTCTGGCTGAACGCAAACAGCTATTGGAACTACAAAAACATCCTGCAATGGGGGACGTGGAACGCTCCCGGCAACAGTTGGGCCTTGTGCCTGCTACCGCCCTCGCAAGGCGAAGTGTTTCAAAACTCGCACTGGGTTGGTTTTGCGAGCACTCCGACTCCAAATGCATATGGGACCGGACAATGGTTCAACCTGGGCGAGGTCTACGATGGCAGCACCCGAACCGTCAGCTTCTATATTAATGGAACGTACGTCGGTGGGGCATTAGCCATCGGCGATGCGTCAAACGTTAACACTGCAAGCGGGCTTCTTACCGTGGGTAATATCGATCTTACTCATACTCCGTATTCGGATGTGTGGTATTCCCCTTGGGACGGCTTGATGGATGACCTTCGGATCTACAACCGAACTCTTTCCGCATCCGAGATGGCCCAGTTGGCAACGGTGCCTGAGCCGGCCAGCCTTTCAGTCGTGATGCTCGCCCTGTTGACATTCGGTATCCGCCGCAACGCCATCCGGCGGTGTTCCTGCGCTTGACACCTTAATTCTAATCAATACCAGTTGTCTGTAAGGATTGGATAACCCAACCACCATAAATATGAAATCGCTCATGACTCTTGCGGCAGCTTTCGCCCTGCCCTTAACCCTTCCGGCCCAACAATACCAGGTCAGTATCCCCATCGGGGGATCGTTGAGCATGACAGCAAACAACCTGGACGCGACGAGCGGAGGCACGGGATCGTTCCAGCTCAATCTCAACACCCTTTCGGAAAACGTATACTTGGACCCGGTGGGCCACACGGTCCGCCAGGCGGGATCGATGACCTATACGCCGTCGGCCTCGGGGATCGTGATGAATCAGAGCCAGACCGTCAATGGACAAGCGGTGACCGGCACCTTGACGGTGCACCTTGCTCCGACTGGGGGTGTTTTGCCCTTTGATTCGGGCACTCACCAGGCGACCTACAACAATGGCGTCTATTACGTGCCTGAGTTCATGACGAGCCTGGGGTCGTTCTCGGGGTCCTATTCGCTTGTGACCGGCGGCCAAACTTACAGCGGGACGTTTGGCTATTCGTTGGATGCGCCCTACGTTCCCTACGGCCTTTATGACAGAACAACGGTATCCGGCGACCTGAGCACAATCAGCCTCACCGGTGCGTCCATTCCCGGGGGATATTACAATCCGCCGCAATCACCGGTTATCAGCATGACGGCGGCGAACGGCTTCAAGTTGGACCTGCAATTGGGATGGTATTACGGCCCGGGCAACGCCCCATATGTCGAGGGCCTGAATGCGTCGATCGGCAACGCAACGGGTTACCTGGTGCCGGAGCCGAGCTCCGCCGCCCTGGTGATGGCCGGACTGGGAGCCTTCGCCGCCTATCGCCGGCGCGGTTAGGGCAAAGTGGTGCTTTTTGGGCAGCGAATCGCGTGCGCGAACCAGGGTTGCTTATTTCCTAAGCCCGCTTCGCGCGCGCACCACCAGCAAGCCCAGGGTCAGCAACGCAATGGAGGAAGGTTCCGGCACGATGGCGAGCTGGGCAATTTCAGAGTCAGTCAGGGCTCGATTGTAAATCCGGAGATCGTCCATGAGCCCGTTCCAGGCTGAATACCACTGGTTGCCCGTAATGGGGAATCCAGGGGCGTTGTAACCAATGTCCAAGGGACCGCTGGTGGTGTTCAGGCCTGAGGCGGTTGTTCCGAGAATAAGGTCCCCGCCGACATACATCCCATTAATATAAATTCGTGTGGCATGAGTCGATCCATCGTAAGACGCAGCCAGGTTAAACCATTGGCCCGTACCGTAGGCAGTGTGATTGGGTTGGCTGGACACGACGATGTTGCCGAAGTTGGCATAAACAACACCGCTCGAAGGAGGAAGGACGTTCATTCCCCAGATACCGCCAAGCTGGTTATAATCTCCATATTGAAAAACGCTCTGAAAACCAGAAAAGCTGTTGGCGTAAAGCCAAACATCCATGGTACGGGAGGAATTGCCGATTAGCGGAAAGGACTGCGCGGTCTCGTAATAGCTGTGGAGCCCGTCAAAAGAAGCCGCTTGGCCATGAAGACCGGATTGATAAGTCACAGAATGATTTACCAAATTCAGTCCAGAACTGGAGGAATCGGCACCATTGCCATCGAAGGCGTAAAATGCAACGAGGCCGGTGGATAAGTCAGCCGAGGCGACAAATGGGGAGCATGCGGCGAAAATCAAAATAGGGAAGAATTTCATAACAATAATAGTGTTGGGGGTGATCGTTTTAGGCAGCCCTTTGCTCAACCATGGAAAAGTACACCCGGCAATGCAATTCCAAAATCCTAACTTCCAGGAAAGCGTGATCCGTACTTATCCCGAGCAACAAAAGCTGTGTCAACGTCTTTTGGCGATGCAGTCGTAGTTGTTGGTGAAGTGCTTTTTCCTGTCGAGGGGATCCAACAAATAGAGCAGGAACAGCGTGGGAACCACGACGGGCGCCTGCAGAATCCAAAGGGCTTTCTGCAGACCGGGCCTGTTGGTCAGCAACGGAAAAAGGTCCTTGATCATCTTACCCATCAAAATGAATCGTCCGCCTTGGGGAATAATTTCGGGCTTCTCGAAACCATTTTCCATCAGCAGAAACTCAAGCGCGAACCGGGTGTACCGGAAATAATCGTAGGGCAGCATGTGCTCGTCCGACGCGAAGGGCACGGTGATGCAGAGCCTGCCGCCCGGCTTCAAAAGCCTGGCCATTTCCTGGATGGCCTTAGTGGGGTATTTCAGGTGTTCCATCACCTGCGTGCAGAGTATGACATCAACACTCGCGTCCGGCAGCGGGATGGAATAAATCTCAGACCGGATGTCGATCTTGTCGTAGGTGAAGCAAGCATCCTTGTCCCCGACATCCTGACTGATGTACTTGCAGCGGCCAGCAAAGAACGGTTTGTACTGGCAGTCCCCAGCTCCCACGTCAAGAACCACATCATTCGGCCGGACCGAAGCAGCGATTCCGGAAATGAATGTTTTCAGGCGGTACTGGTGATAATTGTAGAACCGGGACAGTGGGCTTCTGTAAAACCGCGCCATGATGGAACGATCATGCGCGGGCTCCTGGGAGAGTTCACCCGGCCTGGGGCTAGGATTGGTCATGTCAATCAAGGCTATCGGGGCGCTTGTTGCAGCGTCAAGCTTGGGACGAAAGCCGCAGGCCGAAGCTGCCGGACACACCAAATCCGTGTTTTCCCAGCTTGACGATGGTTCGTCGTGGTGTAAATGCTGCCAACTGTCCGCCAAGACAAACTCCCAACCCAAAAAGAATATGAACAAAGTGATTGCCACGTCGATCTTCGCCCTTCCGTCTGTCGGTCTCCTGATTGCATTTCCCGGCCTGGCCTCCGCGCAGGAATATTATCTTTCCACGCCGATCTCCGGATTCATCTCCATGAGCGTCCGGGAC
The DNA here is from genome assembly GCA_046346665.1 of Verrucomicrobiota bacterium. Lineage (GTDB taxonomy): Bacteria > Verrucomicrobiota > Verrucomicrobiia > Limisphaerales > JAXMHQ01 > JAXMHQ01. The sequence goes on along the minus strand of JAXMHQ010000043.1, from coordinate 24,503 downwards.
CTGAACGGTCCTGCGGACAGTCACTACGATCCTCGGGGAAGTTCCGGGGCTTCGGGAGGAATCGAAGTCAACTTCGGTACGTTGACGGAGCATGTTTATGTGGACCCCGTCGCGCACACGGTTCGGCAGGTAGGAACAGTCACGGGCACGCCGGTGCAATCCGCCATCGTCTTCACCGAAACGCAGGGAGGGGTGTCGGGAACGGTCACTGTGCATATGTCTTCCGCTTTGGGAGGATCCAATGCATTCGGCTTTGACACAGGGGCGCAACCCATGACCCCGAATGGTTTGGGTTCCTACAATTTTAACGGAAACATAATCGACGTTGGATTTTTTAACGGGGATTGGTCGCTGGTGACCGGTGGGAAGACTTATTCGGGCAGCTTCACCTACGACAGCGTGGGCTACGGTTACCTGGTCGCCTCGACATTTACCCGATTCACGGCATTGGATCCGAACACGATTGCCCTGAGCGGGCTGACGGATAACAACGGATTCGTCAGGAACCTGGCGAATCCGAGTCTGGTAGCGGATGCCACGGCGGACAATGGCTTCCATCTGCAGCTCAGCGCCGGGGCTGGAGAAGGCTTCGGGGTTTATGGCGATGTAATCAATTGGAGCCTTGGTACCGTCAACGCCACACTGGTGCCTGAACCGGGTTCATTGGCACTGCTCGGCCTGGCGCTGCCTGCATTCCTCCTGCGCAACCGGCGTCAGGCCTAGGCAGTTTGCCGCAAGTCAGCCTGCCAGCGATTCGATCACGGTTGGATAACCTGGTAAAAGGTCTGCGGCCTGAAGCTCCAACTGTTGTCGGTGAAGCCGAAGTTGCCGCCGCCGAGATCGGTGGCCTGAGCCAGCACAAACCAGTGAATTAGGTCGGTCGAGGCCTGGACATAGTAAATCCGGCCCGGCACACCCGAGAACTGCATATGCAATTGATTGCTGGAAACGGAGCATTGCAGGCGCGACAGGATGCCGAGAATGGCGGAGTCACTGGCGTATCCGAAGGCATTCGAGACAGTGAGCGTGTAGGTGCCCGCCTGGACCGGCTGCAGGTTGGTTAAAGCAAGCGACGCGTTTGTCGCGCCGGCAATCAGGCCCGAACTGCTGGAGTACCATTGATACTGAATTGGACCTGTGCCACCGCCTGAGGATGCGAACAGGGCGCTGCCTCCTATCTCGGTCTGGAAGGATTTTGGCGATACTGCGATGAATGGGGGGATCCCGGCGCACTTGCCGGCACTGGCAGCGGCATAGATTGAAGCGACTTCCACCGGCGTCAGCGCGCGACTATAGAGGCTCACTTCATCCATCGCCCCGGTCCACCAATAGGCATAGGCGCCGCCCCAGGCCCGGTGGCCGAGATAAAGATCGTAACTGGTCTGCGGCGTGAAAGAACCCAATGATTGCTCTGCCACTGGCACACCGTTCAGGTAGATGCTCGCGTTACCGCTCGCGTGATCATAGGTGAGAGCAACATGCTGCCATGTTCCGGCCTGGACCAGCCCGGAAGCCGAGGCAATCGGGTGGAATCCGCCGCTCGAGTCAACCAGATTTCCATAAAGGCAGCCCGCGCCGGAGCCCAGAGAGGGCTGAGTCGAAACCCAGAAGTGCGCTCCAAGACCGCCGTTGCCGTTATTCCATTCGGCAATCGGGCGTTCCACGTCGATGACGGAGGGCTTGATCCAGCCCTCGATCGTGAGGCCGGCCCCGGTGCCGACATCGAGGGTGCGATTCGCGCCGATTTTTACGCCCGCATCGGTGCCGTTCATGACGAACGCCGACCCGACCTTGCCCGGCGCGTACGATAAATTACCAAGAACCAGACCGTTGTTGCCTCCGGCGGAATCCTGCGGATTTCCTTCGCCTTTCCACCAGCCAGCAAGGCCGGCGGGAGGAGGCGCGCAGGATGGAGGTATGTTGACCGTGAGGATTGCATTCGAGCTGTCCACGGTGCCAAATGCATTTGAGATCCTGACGCTGTACGTTCCTGCGCTCGCGGGCTGCACGTTGGTCAGTGTGAATGAGGCATTCGTAGCTCCGGAAATGGGGTTTGTGGAATTGAACAACCATTGATAAGCCAATGGAGGTGTTCCTGAAGCCGCCACCTCGAACAGGGCGGTGCCTCCGACTGCAACCGCCAGGCTGGCAGGCTGTGTAATAACAAATGGCGGCAGACCCGCGCACTTGCCGTCCGCTCCTGCCAGGAAGATTGCCTGGATTTCATTCGTCCCCAGGGCCCTGCCATAGATGCTCCTCTCGTCCAGCATACCCGCCCACCAATACGCATTCGCCCCGCCCCACGCCCGGTGCCCAAGGTACAGATCATATCGCGTCTCCGGCGTAAAACTCCCCAGCGCACTTTGCGCCACCACCACCCCGTTCAACATCAGCGTTCCTATCCCGCTCGCACGATCCGTCGGCGTCAGCGCCATGCCGGTTGGTCCCAGCCACCACCAATCCTCCTGCCGACGCAAATGTGTGAAACCCTCCGTTCGTGTCCACCACGTTCGCATACAAACATCCTGCACCATTCCCAAAGCCCGGCTGCGTGGAGACCCACAAATGCACCCCCAAATGCGACACGCCATCGTTCCACTCCACGATCGGCCGTTCCACGTCGATTACTGTCGGGTTGATCCAGCCTTCCACTGTCAGCCCTCCCTGCGCCCCCACGTTCACGCTCGCACTGGCGGGCACTTTCACTCCCGCATCCACCCCGTTCAGACTGAACGCCTGCCCCACTTCGCCAGTGCCGTATGCCACGTTGCCGAGGCTCACCCCATTGTTCGTACCGGCCGCGTCCTGCGCGCTCCCCTCTGCTTTCCACCAACCAGTCAAACCGGCGGCTGGCGGGACACAAGAAGTTCCGCCGCCCGAACATTTTCCAGCAGCTCCCGCGGCGTAAATGGCCTGAACTTCGGAGTCATCCATGGCACGGTTATAGAGGCTGATCTCATCGATGACACCCGACCACCACTGCGATTGAGCGCCGCCCCAGGGACGGTGACCGAGGTGAAAATCGTAGCTGGTTTGGGGGGTGAACGAGCCGAAGGTTTCCTGGGCGACGACGATGCCGTTCAGGTAGAGTCTGGCAATTCCCGCGGCGCGGTCGTAAGTCAGAGCGACGTGCTGAAATTGCCCGCTGACGACCAGTCCAGCCGCCGATGCGAGAGCGTGGAAGTTGCCGCTGGAATCCACCAGATTTGCATAGAGGCAGCCCTGGCCACTGCCGAGGCTGGGAGGAGTCGACACCCATAAGTGTGCACCGAGCCCGCCGTTGCCATTGTTCCATTCAGCAATCGGCCGCTCCACGTCGATTACCGAAGGATTAATCCATCCCTCGATCGTGAACCCGGCGCCCTGTCCGACATCCAACGAAGGACTTGCGGGAACTTGAACGGCAGCATCGGAGCCATTGAGCGCAAAAGCCTGGCCCACTTCGCCAGCCGAAAAGGCCAGGCCGCCAATCGCGAGCCCATTATTGGTTCCAGTGGCATCCTGGAGATTGTCCTCGGCTTTCCACCACGATACGAGGCCTGACGGGACCGGATCGCATAGCCCGGCAGAAACCACGGTAAGGACGGCATTCGAACTGATTCGAAGGCCCCCAAGATTGCTGACCGCGACGCTGTAATTGCCCGCATCGGTGTATTGAATGTTGTTCAATTGAAGCGTTGCATTAGTCGATCCAGAGACGCCCCCCTGGTCTGTCAAAGTGGCGCCGTCCTTCGACCATTGGAACGCCAGCGGCAGGGTGCCTGAAGCGGAAACTGTAAAGGTAGCGGTCGTTCCGACGACATTGGTTCGGCTAACGGGCTGCGCATTGATCAGCGGCGGATCGATGACGGTCAGTGTCGCTGGCGAGCTCAGTACCACCCCAATGCCATTCGTCACGAGGACGCTGTAGGTTCCGGCGTCCTGGTCTTGAACACCGGAAAGGATAAGCTGCGGAGTGGTGGCACCTGAGATGGCGCCCCCGTCCAGGACCTCAAAACCGTTTTTCAGCCATCGATAACTCAACGGTGGACTGCCGGAGGCGGAAACGGCAAAGGACGCGTTACTTCCGGCAATCGCCGTCTGGTTTGTGGGCTGAACAAGAATGGAAGGCGGCAGACCCGCGCATTTGCCGTCCGCTCCTGCCAGGAAGATTGCCTGGATTTCATTCGTCCCCAGGGCCCGGCCATAGATGCTCATCTCGTCCAGCATACCCGCCCACCAATACGCATTCGCCCCGCCCCACGCCCGGTGCCCAAGGTACAGATCATATCGCGTCTCCGGCGTAAAACTCCCCAGCGCACTTTGCGCCACCACCACCCCGTTCAACATCAGCGTTCCTATCCCGCTCGCACGATCATACGTCAGCGCCACATGCTGGTTGGTCCCAGCCACCACCAATCCTCCTGCCGACGCAAATGTGTGAAACCCTCCGTTCGTGTCCACCACGTTCGCATACAAACATCCTGCACCATTCCCAAAGCCCGGCTGCGTGGAGACCCACAAATGCACCCCCAAATGCGACACGCCATCGTTCCACTCCACGATCGACCGTTCCACGTCGATTACTGTCGGGTTGATCCAGCCTTCCACTGTCAGCCCTCCCTGCGCCCCCACGTTCACGCTCGCACTGGCGGGCACTTTCACTCCCGCATCCACCCCGTTCAGACTGAACGCCTGCCCCACTTCGCCAGCGCCGTATGCCACGTTGCCGAGGCTCACCCCATTGTTCGTACCGGCCGCGTCCTGCGCGCTCCCCTCTGCTTTCCACCAACCAGTCAAACCGGCAGGGACGGTTGCGCAGGAAGAGAGCGATTGAACTGTCAGTACGGCGTTGGAACTGAGGGCATAACCTGCCGTGTTCGTAACCGCGACGGAATAACTTCCCGCCTGCCCAGGTTGAACATTGATGAGCACCAGGGAGGAATTCGTGGCTCCGCCCAGGGCGGTGGCGCCATTGAAATACCACTGGTAATGCATGGGTTGCGAACCGCTGGTGGAGACGGTGAATGCGGCGGAGGCTCCCGCGACAACAGACTGGCTTAGTGGGCCGGACAGAATGACCGGTGCAACAGTGCCCAGGCATTTCCCTCCCATGCCGGCGGTGTAGATCGATTGGAATTCCGCGCCGGTCAGCGCCCGGTTATAGAGGCTGATTTCGTCGAGGGCACCGAGCCAAACATTCGCGCGCGCAGCGCCGCTGGCGCGATATCCGAGGTAGAGATCGTAACTGGTTTGAGGCGTGAACACACCGAGCGTCTGCTCGGCTACCATTGCGCCGTTCAAATACATCCTGGCAATTCCAGCCGTCTTGTCATAGGTGAGCCCGACATGTTGATAGGTGCCGGCCACGATGAGTCCGGAGGCGGACGCGAAGGTGTGGAAAGCGCCCGCGGTATCCACCACGTTTGCATAAAGGCAGCCCGGACCGTTTCCAAAGGTTGGCTGTGTGGACACCCAGAAATGAACACCAAGCCCCCCGGCCGCGTTGTTCCACTCGACAATCGGTCGCTCAACGTCGATGACGGATGGATTGATCCAGCCTTCAACGGTGAGCCCTTCGCCAGTGCCAACATCCAGGGTGGAACTGGCGGGAACTTTCACATAACTGTCCTGCCCGTTCATCTGAAATGCGTCGCCGACTTCGCCGGAGTCATACACCAATCCCCCGTGGACAATTCCAATGTTGGACCCCGCGGCGTCGGTTGCGTCATCCTCTCCTCTCCACCAACTCACAAGTCCAGCGGGAGCTGTGGCACAGGGCGGAGGCGGGTTCACGGTCAGGGTGGCATTCGAACTGACCAAGCTTCCGTTCACGTTCGTCACGGTGACGCTGTAGTTGCCTGCCTGCGCATACTGCACCTTGGTGAGATGAAGAGACGTATTGGTGGCCCCGGCCAGATTGGTGCCGTTTAGAGCCCACTGGTACTGGAGGAACGGGGTGCCGGTGGCGTTCACACTGAAGTTCGCCTGTTGCCCGATGAAGATGGTCTGGGATACAGGCTGCGTGACGATGACCGGCGGCAAGTTGGAGGGCACCAGTTGAAGCGAAAAGTGCCTGCTTTGGAGCGAGGCACTGGCCAGGTTGGTAAAGTAAACTTCGGCGCTGTACGAGCCTGCAGCCAGGTTGCTCGCGACGGTGTTGAGGCCGATGGTCAGAGCTGTGGAGGGTCCACCAGCGGTCAGGGTGCCGCCCGTGGACGAAGCGCTCAGCCAGCCGGAAGTGTTGATTAAAGACCAGCTCAGTGAGGTCTTTCCTGTGTTGGTCAGGACAAAAGATTTCACAGTCTGGTCCATTGGACCACCTTGGGCTCCAAACGAGGAGAAACCTTCGGAGGGCAGAATCAGGAGCGGGTCGGGATTGGCAAGTGCGTTGATCAGCGCCTGGCCAACGGGCGTTCCCCAGCCTGTGCACAGATCATATCCCGCAACCGCATAGAATTTAGTGGGGCTTGCCGGCGAGGTGTTGTTGCCCGTGGTGGTATCGTGGAAAGCGGAGTTGTAGCGCGGATCAAGTCCAAGCCCATACACGGCCGGGTTGACAAATCCGATCGCCGGCCTGCCGCTGATGGAAGCCAGCTGGTTCGCCAAAGCCGCAAAACCCGCCCAGAGAGGTGCGGCACAACTGGTGCCGCCCACGTTGTAGTCACGGCCCTGCGCACGCACATAAACGCCGTCCGCGACCATCGCCACGTCCGGTGTGTTGCGCTTGACGGCAGATCCCTGACACGCTGACATGTTGACATTGGTTTGCCAGGCAGGAATCGGATAGCTTGTGCTGATGCCTCCCCCGCTGCCGAGCCCTCCGCCCCAGTTCCAAACTTTTTCCGATACCCAAGCCCCGCCGGGGCCACCCGTCGTCAAAGTGGTTCCTCCCACTTGCGTGATATATGGAGTATCGCCCGGGAAATCGATCAACCCCGTATAAGCGTCCTCATCGCCGGAAGCGTTGAAGAACGACTGGCCCTGGGCAGCCATTTGAAGAAAAATCTGGTCGGCGACCGGATCCGCAGGACCATTCGGGGTATACCAGGAACAACTGACCTGTTTGGCGAGGTTGTCTGTCGCTATGCGGTTCAGCATGTCGTGCCAGTTTCCGTAAGGACCTGCCATGTAAACAATGATCCGCGACACGCTTGGAGCCATGGACGCGACCATCTCAATGTCCAGGCAGACTTCGATTTCACCGCCGCCGCCGGTCGGGGCTCCGGAAAATCCATCAAGCAACACGTTTGACAACGTGATGCTCGGAAGCCCTGCATGACTGAGGTAATAGTTGATATCCGACGCGTTGTAGCCGTCGAACTGCACCAACCCGACCGTCTGACCCACTCCTGTCAAAGAACTGTCGGGAACATAGGCCGCGCGGAAATCATTTCCCATGTAGGTTCCGCCGGGTCCCGAACCGGCGTTGCCTGCGAACGAAGACGTGGTGCTTAAATCGGTGGCGCGAATCCGGGGTTGAGGCGGGGAATAATTGTTAAGCCCTTCAATCCCCAGCACAGGGATGGAGAGTTCGATGGAAGGGTTGGAGTTGGGGGCGTAATAAAGACGGTTCTCATGGGGATGCCGATAAGAAAACATCCTGACATGCAGCGCTTTTTCAATATCCGCGACGCTGCCCTGGACATCCAACAAGGTGCGATTGGGATGGGTGGCCATAACGGCCAGGTGATGTGCATTGGCGAAGGCGATGAGCTTCCGGTAATCGCCCTGGGACGGGCCAAACCTGCGCGCAAATTCTCCAGGTGTCAGGAATTGCCGGTATTTAGGGCTGCGCGGATCGTAAAGTTGCCGGACCAGGTTTGTGAGTGCTTCTTTGTTCCGGATAGGCAACCCGATAGAAAACTGGAGCTTCTCTGATGAGGGAACGACTGCAACGGGCTGGAGTTTCTGGGCGGCGGCTGGAATCCCGCGCTGTAGAATCTGGGGTTCAGCAGCCCGCAATGAAACCCCGAAAAGACCTAGCAAGGGGAGCAGCCTGAGAAGGGACAGCACAGCAGGCGTGGGTTTCAGAAAGCTGACACGCAACGTTCGTGTATTCATGGGATTTGTCCTCTTGCTCGACGCTGAATTGAAGCCGCGAGCCATGGCTCAACGATCCCAAAAGGCGCAGGATCCGCAAGCGAATAATTGCGCAAAAAGGGAAAGGCAAAATCGACTCTGCCGGATTCCCCGCATCATCCGGAGCCCCTAGCTGGGATTCGTTCAGCGAGATCGCGGCATCACACGGCACCTGAAAGTCAGGCCGGAGGATAGTCAGTGTGTCGGCGCAGCCAGGACGCGGTAATACCGCAAAGCATCATGGCCAGGACTGACGTCAACCGAGGTGTCAATCCAGACCTGCACCGGGCTGGTAATCAGCAAATTGGTGCTCGTAACCCAGGCATTCGGATTGGACAGATTCGTGGTGTTCTGAATGGTGAGTGTTTTCCCAATGTTGCTTGTCAGGCTAATGAATGAGTAAAGGCCTATGGACATGCCCGCTGGATTGACTGACAACTGGGCGGCTGGAGAATTCGTCACGCTTCCAGCAATATTGCTCACCACAACCGTGTAATTGCCGGCATCTGGAAAATCGACGCTGCTCAGGCTTAATGTGGAGTTCGTCGCCCACCAAAGCGGGAGCCCATCTTTGTACCAAAGATAACTGGGGCCAGGGTAACCATCCGCCACCACGCTGAATTGAACCGGGTCGCCCCAGTTCGCGAGGACACTGGTTGGGTTTTGGGTGATGGCCGGAGCTATGTTGATGCCCGCCGTTTGAAGAATCTCAAGCCGCGTCAAGGCTCGATTGTAAATCTTGAGATCATCCATGAGCCCAATATACGGCGTTTTCCACGAAGTATCGGGCGCGTCGCCTGGATGAAAATAGCCGACGACAAGAGGCCCAGGCTGGGTGTTAATAGATGCGCTGCCAAACGAGACGTAACCACCAACATTCGTGCCGTTCAGGTAGAACGTCGCCGTACTTGAATTGCTGTCCCACGTGATGGCCAGGTTGATCCATTGGTAATAGGACCACGCCAGGGATCCAGGCCCGCTGGAATACATGACCCAGGAAGCGTTGATCGATGCCGGGCCGGAATTCGGCGGGGCGAGGTGGAGATCCCAACACGTGCCGGCATCGCCCCAGTGATAGCCCCATGCCAGGATATTGCCCAGCTGCCCCGGGATATTCATCGGATAAAGCCAGATAGAAATCGTTCTGGAGGACGTGTTGGTGACAGAGAAATTCAGCGGGGTCTGAAACTGCTGGTTGGATCCGTCGAAGAATGCGGCCTGCCCATGCAAGCCCGGCAGGAAATTGACGCGATTGTTGGTCATGTCAAATCCCGTGCCCATTGCATTGTTGCCGTTGCCTTCAAAGGTATAGTAAGCAACAAGCCCAGAGTTCGTATCCGCGAGGCAGGAAACAGGCAGAAGGGCCGCAATCAGTATGAAGTGGATTGTTTTCATAAACGCGTATATCGCTTTTGACCTCCGTGCATCTTGGGGGATCGTAAAAGTAACGTCACCAAAAGTCAATAAGGACTGTGGCCCAAATGCCTTACTGCTGAAAGAATTGCGAAAACGATTAGGATCCCGGTTGCACCTGTCCTGGAAATCCGCTCAAGGCCGAAGAATCAGCGCAAGTTGTTGACCGTGACGATGGTAGCCGATGTATTCGCAACTAAGCTTGGTTCTGGATAGGAACTCGGTGAACGCTTTGTGTTCTCCTTGCTCCCATTGTGGGAAGTTGAAGTATTCGTCAAAGACAATCACCGTTCCAGGTCCCAGCCGGGGTTCGAGAAGCTCAAAAACGATTTTCGCAGATGTATATAGGTCGCTGTCCACATGAAGGAAGCCTACCTGGCCCGCGTGTTCCTTCAGAAAAGGCGGGATGCTATCATTGAACCAGCCCTTTATGAGCGTCACGTTTCCCCGGACCTTCGGCAAAGCGGGCAGCGCAAAATCGCCTTTCTTCCAACTGTCCCCTCCCCATTCCTCCGGCAACCCTTCGAACGAATCAAAACCATACACCTGTTTCTGCGTTCGTTGAGCGATGAAATTGATGGAGAACGCCTTCCAAACACCGAATTCACAAATGAGCCGGTCGCCCGAAACGTCCGCCCGGGCCAGCACGTTCCAACAAAGCTTCCTTGGAGCGGACCGAAGAAACATGTGGTAGGTGGGTTTCGACGAACTCCACAGTCGATTGCAACGCCCTCTGCTGCCTTGCCACCCAAATGCTCTTGGCTGATTCGATGGAGATCCGATCCTGCAACCGCACCACAAACTGGTTGATCGATTCCTTTAGCCGGTAAACTAGGGGGTCAAACATAACAAGCAGTGATTCGTTGCTATTCCTGACGGTTCAGCGATCTCAAGCGCCAAAGCTAGAGGGAACTGTTGTTTCGACGCAAGGACTTCCTTTGGGACATTTCCACGCACCGGATAAGGCACGACTTGACACACCCCTGCCGCTATTCAACGATTGTCTTCCGGCCATGATCAATAAATCCAACTCGGGCAGGAGTATCAAGAGCGGTGGACCCCTGATGGCGGTCGCTTTCATCGCGATTTTGCTTTTCCTTTTTTGGCGCAGCTTGCTTCCTGAGCAAGTTGTTTTCTCAAATGACGGACCGCTCGGCGCCCAATGCCAGGCTGCCGGCAAAATGCCGGAAGGTATATTTGGTTTGTGGTTCGATCTTAACCTGCTCGGCAATCCGGGAGGCAGTTGCGCGTCGCCCATCACAGATGGCCTCCGGTGGCTCGTTGGCCCGCTCGGCTTCAGCAAGTTTGAGGTGCCTATCACCCTCTTTTTCGTCGGCTTCTGCGCGTGGGTCTGCTTCCGGCGGCTCGGATTCTCGCCGGCCACCTGCCTGATCGGCGGATTGGCCGCGCTGCTCAATTCCGACTTCTTCTCCACCACCTGCTGGGGCGTGGGATCCCAGGTGTTCTGCTTCGGACTCAGCTTCCTCGCCGTCGCCGCATTGTCCCCAGATCCGCCCGGACAACCCCAATCCCCAGCCTGGCTCCGGTGGATGCGCGTCTGCCTCGCCGGTTTCGCCGTCGGCATCGGCGTCATGGAAGCCGCCGATATCGGCGCCTACTTCAGCATCCTCGTCGGCTGCTTTCTCGCCTGGCAACTCCTGGTCGCCCTGCCCGCAACTCCCGCCGCCAAGATTTCCCGCGTCACCACCCAGGCCCTCATCCTCGTCGTCTGCGCCTTCTTCATCTCAGCCCATTCCGTTTCCAACCTGATCGGCACCCAAATCAAAGGCGTCGTCGGCACGAAACAGGATGAGCAATCCAAGGCGGCGCACTGGGATTGGGCCACGGGCTGGAGCTTGCACAAAAAAGGCGCGCTCGGATTGATCATCCCCGGCCTCTACGGCTATCGCATGCAGCCGCCGCCCGATGACGCCAGTTATTACTGGGGACCCATGGGGCGCGACGCCGCGTGGGATGCCTACCTCGAAGGTCCCGAAAAAGATCCCGCCACCAGCCCGCCCCCGCGCGGCCCGCTCCGGTTCGCCGGCGGCGGCAATTACCAGGGCATCTTCGTCGTGCTCGTCGCCGCCTGGGCCGCCGCACAATCGCTCCGCCGCAAGAATTCCCCGTTCACCACGCCCGAACGCCGCCTGATCTGGTTCTGGGGCATCGTCGTCATCGGCTCCCTGCTGCTCGCCTTCGGCCGTTACGCCCCGTTCTACTGGTTCTGGTACCACCTGCCCTATTTCAACACCGTCCGCGTCCCGTCCAAATTCCTGCACCTGCTCAGCTTCGCCATGATCATGCTGTTCGGATACGGCATCCAGGGCCTGGTCCGGCAATACCTGCAATCCACCCAGCCGTCCCGCTCGTTCCGACAATGGTGGGCCAAAGCCGCGGCGTTCGATAAACGCTGGATTCTCGGTTGCGCCGGGTTCCTGGTCCTGAGCCTGCTCGGCTGGTTCATCTACATGTCGCGCCGCGCCGACCTCGTGGCTTACCTCCATTACCTCGAACAATTCCAGCCGCTCGGGAAATCGAATGCCAGCGATCTCGCCACGTTCAGCATCACGCAGGTGGGCTGGTATGTCCTGTTCCTCGGTGCGTCAGTCGGATTGCTGACGCTGGCCGTCAGCGGGCAGTTCTCGGGCAAACGCGCCCGCGGCGGATTGTTCCTGTTCGGCATGCTGCTGGTCATCGACCTCTGCCACGCGAACCTGCCGGTGGTTGCCTACTGGGATTACAAATACAAATACGCCAGCAACCCGATCCTCGACCGGCTCAAAGTGGACCCGTACGAACAACGCGTGACGCGGCTGCCGTGGTGGTTCCTGATGGTGTTCAATGTCAAACCGGACCTGTCCAACGCGGAACAAACCTTCGAGCAGCTCGAGAGCGTGGAATGGGCCCAGCACCATTTCCTGCTGATGAACATCCAGTCGCTCGACGTGGTCCAGATGTCGCGGTTGCCGGAGGATCTGCTCGCATATGAAACGGCCTTGTGGCAGGCCAACGTGAAGCTCCCCGAGACGGCCGAGCGGCTCCCGCGCTGGTGGCAGCTCACCAATACCCGCTACATCCTCGCCGCCACCGAGTTAGTCAATTACCTGAACGGCGCGCTCGACCCTGTGCAGCAGCGATTTCACCCGGTACAACGCTTCAACCTGACGCTGAAACCCGGCGTGCAACACTACTCCCGCGGCGAGGACATCACCGCGGTGCCGAGCCCTGAAGGGGCGTTTGCCCTGATCGAGTTCACCGGCGCTCTTCCGCGCGCGAAACTTTATTCCAACTGGCAGGTGCCGGCGCTCGCACCGGGCGCGGCGGCGGAGGTTGCCCATTACAGCGCCATCACCAACGCCCCGATCCGCCTGCAGCAATACGGCACAAACGATTACCTCACCCTGCAGAAACTTTCCGACCCGGATTTCGATCCCGCGCGCACGGTCCTGCTGGCGGCGCCGCCGGCCGACGCACCGGGTGCACCCGCGGTCTCCAACGGCACCAACGGCGGAACGGTCCAGTTCGCGTCCTATGCGCCGAAGGATATCCGGTTCCAGACCGAATCCGGAGAACCCTCAATCCTGCTGTTGAACGATCGTTACGATCCGAACTGGAAGGTGACGGTGGACGGCAAACCGGCGGAGTTGTTGCGGGCGAATTTCATCATGCGCGGCGTTTATGTCCCGGCCGGGAAGCACACGGTGGAATTCACCTACCGGATCGCGGGCCGGACGCTGTTCCTGAGCCTTGCCGGCCTCGGCCTGGCGCTGGTGTTCACGGGCGTCGTCACCTTCTACCGCCCGCGGCCCGCGCCGATGCCCGCGAAAGCCGAGTGACACGAATTTTGGCCCGCAGATCACACAGATCACGCAGAAATGAATCAGAACTTCCGGTCTTTATTCTGCGTGATTTGTGTGATCTGCGGGTAAACCTCCCCGGCCTTCCGCCGCTTGCCTAATCCGCCCACGCGCCCTAGCATCTTCCCCCATGCGCGTCGCCTATTACGCCGCCACCCTCCTCGAAATCGGCGGAGGGCTCGAAAAATATTTCATCGAAACCGCCCACGACCTCGCCGAAATCAGCGGCGTCCAGGCGGACGTCCTCACCATGGACGACGCGTTCAACCTGAAATACGGTCGCCTTCACAACATTTACATGGCGAAAAAATTCGACCCGAAGCTCCTCTACCGCGAGCCGGTCGAAACCATCCGCGCCAAGCTCGGCAAAGCCCGCTACATCAAATCCAAATCGTTCAAGGAACTCGTCGGCCGGTTCCAGGACTACGATATCGTCTACTCGCGCAACGACATCACGGAACCGTTCTTCTTCAAGTTCGTGATGGGCTATCGCAAGGTGCCGCCGATCGTTTTCGGCTGCCATATCCCCCACGTCTACCCCGTCGCCGAAAGCATCCAGGCCAAGCTGCACAACCTGATGTTCACCTCGTGGTTCTACAACTGGCTCGCCAGCGGCGTCGCCGGCTACCACGTCATCAACAATTTCACCCGCGACGTCTTCCAGCGCCAGTTCCCCAACCGGCACGTCGCCCGGATTTATTACCCTTTCGATTTCGACGCGTTCGCCGCCAACGCCGGCCGATTCCCCTTCCCCGGCGAATTCGCCAGGGACCGGTTCAACATCGTCTGGGCCGGCCGCCTGGTGGAACAGAAAGGCGTGCGCGACCTCGTGCGGCTCATCGACCGCGTCAACCCCGACCACCAGTCGCGCGTGGCCTGGAACATCTGCGGGAATGGCGAGCTGGAACCGCTGGTGAAGGACTGCGCCGCGCGCTGGCCCAACGTGAAACTCTGGGGCCACGTCAGCAACCAGCAGATGGCCTCCGTCTATCGCCAGGCAAAATTGTTCATCACCACCAGCAAATGGGAGGGCTACCCCTACAACGTCCTCGAATCCCAGGCGCTCGGCCTCCCCGTGGTCTCCTACGACATCCCCGGCTGCAGCGACATGATCGACAACGGCATCAACGGATTCGTCGTGCCCGACCTGGAATCCTTCGCCGCCCGCACGGCGCAGTTCATCCAGGGATTTCAACTCCCGCCCGAAGGCGCCACGCACCTGCGCAAGAAAATCGATCGCGACAAAATCTACGCGGATCTCCTTCAGCTTTTCGAAACCTGCGCCCGGGAACGCACCGGCCGGCCGAAGACCGCCTGACAAAGAATACGCATCCTTTCAACTTTATGAGCCAACCTGTCAAAGTTCACCTCGGCTGCGGAACCGATTACCGGCCCGGCTGGATCAACTGCGACGTCGTCGCCGACGTCCGCGCCGACAAGCATTTCGACCTGGAGACATTTCCCTGGCCGTTCGAGGACAATTCCGTCGATGAAATCTTCATGGACCAGGTCCTGGAACACCTCTCCGACACCATGAAAGTCATGGCCGAAATCCATCGCATCCTCAGGCCCGGCGGCTTCGCGCGCATCATCGTCCCCTACGCCAAGGCCGACGGCGCCTACCAGGACCCGACGCACAAACGGTTCTTCACGGAGAAGACCATGCATTATTTCAGCGAGGATTATGCCTACAATTTCTACTCCAAATGCCGATTCAAAATCCGCCACGCCCGCCTCACCGGCAAGAACGACACGACCCTCAAGAAAATCCGCAACGCCATCCCTTTCCGCCCCCTGCTCAACTGGTTTTTCTGGAACCTCTACGACTGCGTCGATTACGAGATTGAAAAGCCGCGGGCGAATTGACGATTCAGCCGGTAGGGCTGCGCTGTGCGCAGCCAGCGCCACGAAGCGGCGCCTTACTGATCGCGTTCGCAAATGGAGCGGCGGGAGCAAACCGGGCGCCGGTAGGGCCGCACTCCGTGCGGCCGGCGCCACGGAGTGGCGCCCTACCTCTACAACCCCGTTGGGTGATCCACGAAGCTCCAGGAGACGTGGAATCGCCGCGAGAGTTCCGCCGCCAGCGCCTTCACGCCGAGCGTCTCCGTGGCATAGTGCCCGCCGTAAATCACGTTGACACCCAGTTCCTCCGCGAGCGCGTAGGTCCAGTGCGGCCCTTCACCGGTCACGAACGTGTCCACCCCCTCTTCCGCCGCCTGCTTGAGTCCGTCCCCCGCCCCGCCCGTCACCACGCCGATGCGGCGGCACATGGCCGGCCCGGCCGGAATCACCCGCGGCACCGATCCCACCGCGCGTTTCACCCGGCCCACCAGGTCCTTCCGGGAAGTCGATAGCCGCGCCTGAAACCCGATCGGCTGCCCGTGACTTTCAAAAAACGGCTTCAGCCCCTTCAATCCCAGCGCCGCGCACAGCCGGGCGTTGTTGCCGAGTTTCGGATGCAGGTCGAGCGGCAGATGCGAGCTGTACACCGCAAGATTGTTGTCCAGCAGGCAGCGCAACAATTCGTAACGCGGCCCGGTCCAGGGATGCGACGGCGACCAGAACAGTCCGTGATGAACCAGCAGCAGATCCGCACCGGCCTCCGCCGCCAGCTTCGCGGTGGCCAGGCTGCCGTCGACTGCGGCCGCAATCCGGCTCACCCTCCCGCTGTTCGCCACCTGCAATCCGTTCACCGCCCCGTCATAATCGCCCACCTCGCGCGTGCGCAGGATCCGGTCGCAGTAATCGACAATGGAAGCCAGGGAATGATTCGGCATGGCGAAAACTAAACGGACGTTGAAGAGTTAAAAAGTTAAATCGTTGACCTCGGGAGGGCCGGCGTCCTCGCCGGCCCAAACTTCCATGCGGGACAGCCCAGTTGGGGACGGCGAGGAGGAACCTCCCTGAGTTTGGGAGGGGCGCTTGAGCAGCGGGAGGGACGCCGTCCCCGGCGTCCCCATTTGAGTCGTTCCGCATCCAGTGGATTTTGGCGCGATGAGGTCAAGCGGATGATCGGGACGGCGAGGACGCCGTCCCTCCCAGTCGAACAATAATCAGCCTTTCGCCGACCGAAACTTCAGCGCCGCCTCCGTCCGGGATCGGACGTGGAGCTTGTTGTAAACATGCCGCAAATGCCAGCGCACGGTGCCGTCGGTGACGCCGACGCGATCCGCGATTTGCTTGTTCGGAAATCCGTCGGCGAGCAATTCCAAAATCTCCCGCTCGCGCGGCGACAGATCCTCGACCTGTTCCGCGGCGGTGAGCGGTTCGCGGAACGACGCGATCACTTTGCGGGCGATCTCGCGCGACATCGGGGCGCCGCCCTGGCGGACTTCGCGGATGGCCGAGATCAGTTCCTCGGGCGTGCAGCGCTTGAGCAGGTAGCCGCAGGCGCCCGCGCGCAGCGCCTTGTAAATCCGCTCCGTGTCCTCGTACACCGTCACCATGATAATCTGCACCGACGGCAGCAACTGCTTCAATTGCGCCGTGCATTCGATGCCTGAAATGTCCGGGAGCTGGATGTCCATGAGCACGATGTCCGGCTGCAGTTTTGGAATCGACTTCAGCGCCTCGCCGGCGGTCGGACAGGTGCACACGCAAGAACATTCGGGATCCGTTTGCACGAATTCCACCAGGCTCTCGCGAATCACGCGGTTGTCTTCAACAATGGCTATGCGGGTCATAACAGTTCAAGTCGTCGGGACGTGAAATCGAACCACCGTGCCGCGCCCGGCTTCGCTCGTCAGTTCGAACCGGCCCCCGAGTTTCTCCAACCGCGCCTGCATGTTCGACACGCCGTCCATGTCCTCCGTGCGCGCTCCCTCCGGCAGCCCGCGGCCGTTGTCCGCCACACTCAATTCGATCCGGTCCTGCCGCACCTTGATGCGCAACCGAACTTCCGTGGCGCCGGAATGGCGGACGACGTTGTTCAGCGATTCCTTGAACGCGAGGAAAAGCTGGTGCCGATGGCGCGAACTCACCACGTGATCCGGCGACCCAACGGGGCCTTCCAGCCGCCAGGCGATGTTCGCCAGGCCCAGGAAACGGTCCGCGTAAAGGCAGAAATAACTCACCAGCGACGCCAGGCTGTCGTGCCGCGGATTCATCGCCCAGACAATTTCATCGAGCGACGTCACCATGTCGCGCGCCTTCCGGCCGGCTTCGTCCAGGAAGGAAGGATTTCGAACAGCGGCGCCCGCCGACCGGGCCCGCGCCACGAGCATGCTGATCTCCGTGATGCCCGAGCCCAGTTCGTCGTGAAGATCCTGCGCAATGCGGGAGCGTTCCTGTTCGAGCACGCGCTGGTGTTCGACCCGCTGCCGTTCCCGGATCTGGACCTCGAGCTGCGCGGTGCGCTCCTCCACCTGGCGATGCAATTGCGTGATCCACAAAACCGTCACCGCCAGCACGCACGCCAGCGCCCCCACAATCACCAGCAATCGTTCCAGGGTCCACCATGGCGGACGCGCCAGCACCTTCACGTCCGACGGCGAATTCAGAAGAAGCTCAAAAGATGTCAGGTCCTGCCCCGCCGCGCGGTTGCCGCCCAGGCCCGCGTAGACCCCCGACACTTCCAGCCGGCTCCCCGCCGCGAGCGATTCCAAGCCGGCGTCCTCCCCCGCCAGCCGCGCCACGAAGGTCCGCACGCCCGCCTGCATCTCCAGCACCAGCCCGGCCCGCGTCCGCCGGGTTGCCACCAAAATTCCCTCCAGCCGCACCCGCGTCGAATCATACCGCGCCCGCATCAGGTCGTCGGGCTTGAGCGCCTCCGCCGGGGCCAGCGCCTCGTGACCCGTCCGCCGCGCCACCGCGTCCCGCAACACCGGGGATCCAATGTCCAGCATCTCCGGAAATCCCACCACTTCCACCAGGTCCCCCGCCTCCAAATGATCCGTCTCCTTCAGCACAAATCGAAGCCCGGCACCGCCCTGCATCAGGAAATATTCCGGCGGCCGCGCATACACAATCTGCCCCGACACCTTCAGCCGCTCGAACGCCCCCGCCTGCGGGTCGAACAGCATCAGCTCCGCGGGCGTCTTGGCCGGGGCGGAAAAAAGATCCGCCGGCGCCGGCTGATCCACAAAAACGTCCGCCCCGTAAAGCTTCAATTCGCCGACGCGCACCTCGTGCGTGACGTAATCCCAATTCGCCAGCAGGCACCCGCGCAGCCGGATCAGCGCGTTCTGATAACGATCCAGCCCGGGTTCCGCCGCCAGCCGCACCGTGATGCTCACCACCCCTCCGCGCGTCCGCAACGTCACGCCGTTGGTTTGCACGCCCGTCACGATTCCCTGGATCTCCACGTACTGAGCGTCCAGGCTCCCGTTCGCCAACTGGTCCCACGTCGGCCGCGTCGGCTCCGGCATCTGCCCCATGCCCAGGCCCGTCACCCGCCGCGCCTGCAGCATCGGCGCAAAATCCTTCGGATCGGTCACGCCCTCCACTTCGAGGTATTCCCCGATGCGCGGCGGCGCCGAGCGGGTGTTGGTGACGGAATTGTCCTCCACGTAAAGGCCGCGCGTGGCGTCCTGGATCACAAACGCCTGGTGCTCGGGCAGCACGCAGGTCACTACGCCGCGGATCTTCGCCGGATATCCCCGCCCCGCCATCTCCCGCTTCATCCGGTGCACGTCGGCCGCCACCGTCAGCAGGGTCATCGAAGATGCATTGCTTTCCACCAGCGCCTCGTGCCTCGACAAATCCCAGCTCGTCCCCGCGTCGTCCATCCGCTCAATCCACCGCGCCCCGGGCGTCAGCACCAGCCCCGGCACCTTCTGCCCTTCCGGCGTGAATGTTCCCGGACAAAAACCCGTCACGCGCACGCGCTGTCGAATCAAAGCCCCCGCCGCCGCATCCA
Source organism: Verrucomicrobiota bacterium (assembly GCA_046346665.1). Lineage (GTDB taxonomy): Bacteria > Verrucomicrobiota > Verrucomicrobiia > Limisphaerales > JAXMHQ01 > JAXMHQ01. Next base: position 5,312 of record JAXMHQ010000043.1, on the reverse strand, counting down.
AAGGTTCGCCAACCTCCACCCGCACCGAGCCGGCCCCGGCGCCAAGTTCCAGCTCCGCGCCGCCCGGCTCCCGCCGGAAATGTGTCACCACACCCTCGATCGACACCCACTGCCCTTCCTCCCCGCCGCGCAGGAGCTGCCCGGGCAACATCAATTGCGGCCGCGGCCAGCCGGCCGGACCCAGCACTTCCGCGCGCATGGACTCCGACCCGATCCTCAATCGGCTGCCGTCATCCGAAACCAGGTAAAACGTGTAGACACCGGCCTGCTCCACCCGCAGCCAGCCCGTGAATCGAATGCCGACATGCTCCGGGTGCGCCGCCACACCGGTGTCAAACCACGCCGTCGTCCCGGATCGAATGAGCGTCGCCGCCCCAAAATCCGGCAGGTCCTCGCCTTGCGCCTCGTAACATTGGTAATCCAGGCCGCGATCCGGCGCCGCCGTTCCCGGGCCGGCCGGCGCGGATCGAAACAGCACGGACTCGGGAATGCGACAGCGCGCGATTCTCGGGCCGTCGTATTCCACCTGCAACCCGGATTTCTCAACGCCGTTGAACCAGTCGAGCTGCAGCGGGTGATACCCGGCATCCAGGTAGACCGATCCCGACCGTTCGATCATGCCGTGGACGCCGTTGTTATCCACCACCGCGCCGCACGCCCCGATCTTCAACCCCGCGCCGCCCCGAGAAACCTGCGCCACGCCGGTCAAACGAATCCGCTGCCCCGCGCGATACGCCGCGTCTGGCAGTTCGATCTGCAGCGCCTCCGCCCGGGTTCCGTCGCTCAACACCAGTTCCCGCCGCGTCGCACTCGCCCACCACACGTCTCCTTCGAGCCGCAGGCACCGGGCTTCCCGGGAATCGGAGGAAATTTCACGCTGCAACTGGGCAAGGTTGGTGAGACAGGCACCGGCAAACTCCGGGCCGGAACCCGGCAAGGAATCGGAGGCGGCCCGCGCAAGGCCGGAAGAAAACAAGGCGCCAATAAAAATCCAGGGCAGCAAACCGGCGCGCATACGGTCCCCAGTTTACCGGTTCGACACCCATTTGCAGCCACAAACAGCGTCCCCACGAAAAACCATACATTTGTGAGGGCCCTCAATTCCCGTAGCCGCGATCGTGAGATCGCGGTTGCATTTTCATCCCACACCCCCCGCGATTTTACAATCGCGGCTACCTCCAGCGCGGTGGGGCGAGACTCCGTCGAGCCCTGGCATCGAGAGGAGTGTTGGAGTCATGGAGTTGTGGAGTGCTGAAGGGACGGTCGCAGGTTCACGTTCCATTACTCCAGAACTCCAATACTCCATCACTCCAGCTTTTCTTCCTCACACCAACCCCTTGAACCGTGGATCCTCCGCCAGTTTCTTGACGAGTTCCTTCACCTTTTGCGCCTGGCTCTTGTGCGCCAGCAACACCGCGTCGTCGGTCTGCACCAGGATCGAATCCCGCAGTCCCACCACCGCAATCGGCGTCCGATCCGCCTTGCTCCGCGCGTCGAAAATAATATTCCGCGCCGCGTCCACATGAATGAACTCGCCCACGGCGCAGTTGCCTTCGGGGTCCGATTTCAAATGCCGCCCCAGCGCGGTCCAGGATCCTAGGTCGTCCCACGCAAACGCGCCGTCGGCCACGATCACGTTCTGCGCCTTCTCCATCAGCGCGTAATCAATCGAGATCTTCGGGATCGCGGGATATTCCTTCGCCAGCACGCGGGCCAGTTTCGACGGTTGCGACGCCGCCTTGAACCAGCGCTGGCAGGCCGCGAACATTTCCGGTTGATGTTTTTGCAGGCCTTCCGTGACCGTGACAAACGACCAGATGAACATCCCGGCGTTCCAGCGGAATTGCCCGCTGTTCAGATACTCGAGCGCCCGATCGAAGTTGGGCTTCTCAACGAATCGTTCCGCGCGGAAAAATGAGGTCCGATATTTCTTTACCCCGGCGGGAGGCGGCAGGGCGGGACCGGTGTGAATGTAACCGTAACCCGTCGCCGGTTCGGTGGGTTGAATGCCGATGGTTACGATCGCCTGGCCGCGTCCCGCGAGGTCGAAGGCGTCGGCCAGGACCTGCTGGAATTTCTTCTCCTCGGGAATGACGTGATCCGCCGGAAGCACGGCCATGACACCGGTCGTCGAGCGCGCGCCCACGAGCGCCGCCCCCAGCGTCACCGCCGCGCAGGTGTCGCGGCCGACCGGTTCGCCGACGACATTTTCCTTGGGCAATTTCGGCAGTTGCTTCCGCACCTCCGCGGCCTGGGCCTCGTTGGTGATGATCAGAATGTTCTTCAGCGGCACCAACGGCAGCACCCGGTCAACCGCCTGCTGCAAAAACGATTTGTCCCCCAGCAGCCGGATCAGTTGCTTCGGCGTCTTCTCCCGGCTCACCGGCCAGAACCGCTCGCCGCGCCCTCCCGCCATGATGATGACAAACCGATCTTTGTTCTCCACTCGCGATTTCATTGGCCGAAATTGAACATGAAAAACGCAAAACCCGCAAAGGGAAAGGCAATCCGCAGATTTCGCAGATGACGCAGATGGGGACCAAAAAAACTTGGCGTCTTGCCGTCTTGGCCTGAACAAAAAAGGGATGCCTCCCGCAAAGCCGCCGCAAAGATCAGCGATTCACCTGAGCCTCTGCGAGATCTGCGAAATCTGCGGACGCGCCTTCCTCCATTTTCATGCTGACGGGCTCGCCTTTGCCAGCGACGTTAAACGCGCCCACGCGCGCCATTGAGTCCGCGATTTTCCATGCCCGCCACCTGGTTCACCACCGCGCTGCCCACCACGATCGCTTCCGCGTTTTGCGCACGCCCGCGCCTGGTCCGCGTTTCCAGCCCGAAGCCCACCAGCGATCAGCGGACTCGTGCGCCCGGATCTTCGCGGTCATCGCGGCGCCTAGTGTCCGCCACCTTCAATTTACGCCCGTCACGCCTCGCGGGAGATGTAATAGATGAACCCCGCGCCAGGCCAATATATTCCATAACCCTCCGGCGTCGTCGGGCGACCAGGTAAATGTTGCACAAGCCCGCCCGGCATCAGCGACTCGTAATCGTCGCTCTCTTCCGGCGGCAAATCCAGCACCAGCAACCGTCCACCTCGCCTTCGCCGCGGATGCCGAACGATTTCAATCCGACCTTGTGAATGAGGCTTTAGCCAAATGCAGGACGATCGGGATCTGATTCTTCGCGGATCGCCGCGACGGTTTCGAGGACTTTGGGCAGGGTACTGATTCCAGCCTGCGTTGCGCCGCCAGTTGGTTCACCAGGCCCCATCCGCCAGCGGATCGCTGAACGGCACGCCAAGTTCGAGGATGTCCACCCCGCACCGGTCAAACGCCAGCGCCAGCCGGCGCGTGGCTCGGAGATCCGGGTTTTTCCATAATCGATGTAAACGATGAAACCCTTTTTCCCATCGATCTTCAACTTCGCGCAAAGCGCGTTCAACGATGCGGTTCGGCGGCTGTGGATTGTGCGGGCGAATGCCGTCGCTGGCAAGTCGCAAGACAAGGCCTTCAGCCGCGATCGTGAGATTGCGGTCTCCCCGTTTCCATCAGGTCCCGCGATTTGACAATCGCGGCTACCTGCACACCACACCAACCGCAAATTTCCAGCGTCAGCCCCATTCCACGTCCGTAATCTCCGGCAGCTTCTTCGCCGCGACTCAATCCACGTAACCGCCCGTCGCCACCACGGCAATCGCCGCGCTTCAACGCGCGCTTCAGTTCCATGATCAACTCCCGCACGAGCCCGCGATACCCGCACCGCCTCTGCCATCGCCTCTTCCGTGCTCTTTCCGATCACGCCCGGAAACGCGATCCGGATCCGCGAGCAGCAACGCCGTCTTGTCATGGGCAGAAGGTCCCCCCCCTCTTTTTCCGTCATCGCCGCCAAACCCGGCGCGATAATCCCACCCAAGATAATTCCCCCGCCCGTCCACCACGTCGAAGGTCACCGCCGTCCCGAAATCCACCACGATCACCGGCGCGCCAAACCGGTGCCGCGCCGCTACCGCGTTCGCCAGCCGGTCCGGACCGATGCTGCCCGGTTTCGGATAATCAATCCCCACGCCGCGCAATGTCGCCGGCGTGAGCTCCAGCGCGTCCAGCTTCCAGGTTCGCCTGACAAATAAATGCACCTTCGGCGTTGCCAGCGGCACCACGCTGCACAGCGCTGCGCCTTCCAGTCGCGCCGTCCTCACAAACCTTTTCACAGCCGCCCCGGCGCTGCCGTCCAGCCAACCCGCCGTCGGCACGTCCGCCTGGCGCAACACCCGCCGGCCATCCGCCAGCCCCAGGTGCGTGTTCGTGTTGCCGATGTCGAATAATAAAATCATTCCTTCGCCTTCTCCAGGGTCACGTCCCCGCCCGTGATCCGCTCCAAATGCCCGTGCTCCGTCCGCAACAGCAACGCCCCATCTTCCCCCAGCGATTCCGCCCGGCCGCGAATCCCCCGCTCGCCCACCCGCACAGTCACCGTCTGCCCAATCGTCGAACACAACGACTCCCACTCGTCCGCCACTTCCCCGAACCGCCCCTCGCATACCCGCGCATAATCCGCATCCAACTCCCGCAAAATCGACGCCGCCAGCGACGGACGCAATATCGATCGGCCCGCTTCGATGGCCAGCGATGTCGCCACTCCGCGCAGTTCCGGCGGGAACGTGTTCTGGTTCACATCCACCCCGATGCCCAGGATGACGTAGCGGATCCGGTCGAGTTCGGCGCTGAGTTCCGTCAGAATTCCCGCCACCTTTTTCCCGCGCAACAACAAATCGTTCGGCCACTTGATCGAAGCTTGCAACCCGCTTTCCGACCGGAACGCCCGCGCCAGCGCCGTCGCGGCCGCCACGGTCAGTTGCGTCGCTTCCTGCGGACGAAACTCCGGCCGCAGCAGAACCGAAAACCAAAGTCCTTTCCGGCCCGGCGACACCCACTTCCGCCCCAGCCGGCCGCGGCCGCGCGTCTGCGATTCCGCAAACACCACCACGCCTTCCTTCACCCCGTCCCGCGCCAGCTTTTCCGCGATGTCATTCGTCGAGGTAGTCTCCTGAAACACCCGGATGTCCCGACCCACCACACGCGATTCTCCGCCAAGCCGCGCCACCAGGTCATCCGCAATCAATCCGTCCGGCGATTCCAGCAGCCGGTAGCCGCGATGCGGGCTGGCCTCAATGTCGAATCCCAGGTCCCGCAGTTCCTCAATGCGCGCCCAGATGGCGGCCCGGCTTATCCCGAGCGCCTGCGACAAATCCGCCCCCGACACCGACCCGTCGCCGGCGCCCCGCAAAGCCGTCAAAATGCGCGCGTCAATGGTCA
>JAXMHQ010000042.1:0-39724 GCA_046346665.1 Verrucomicrobiota bacterium | reverse complement strand
AGACATCGCGCCGGGCGGGCATGGCGGAGATGGCGACGGGGGTGTTGCACAATGTGGGCAATGTTCTCACCAGCGTCAACGTGGCGTCGTCGTTCATCGCGGAGGGCCTGAAGAAATCGAAGGCGGCGAATTTGCCGCGGCTGGTGGCCCTGTTGAAGCAGCACGAGGCCGATCTCGGGGCGTTTTTGACGAATGATCCGAAGGGCCGGCAGGTGCTGGGTTATTTGTCGCAGCTTTCGGATCATCTGGGCAAGGAGCAGGAGGCGACGCTGGAGGAGCTGGCGCAGATGCAGAAGGGCATCGAGCACATCAAGGACATTGTAAAGTCGCAGCAGAGCTGCGCGAAGCATTCGGGCAAACCGGAGTGTGTGGAAGTATCGGCGCTGGTGGAGGACGCGCTGCGGATGAGCGCGAGTTCGAAGTCGGCGGTGCAGGTGGTGCAGCAGCTCGATCCGGATTTGCGGGTGACGGTGGAGAAGCACAAGGTGCTGCAGATTCTGATCAATTTGATCCGGAACGGCCGGCAGGCGTGCGAGAGCGCGGGGGTTGCGCCGGGTTTGCTGACGATTCGCGCCTCCAACGGCGGATCGCATGTGCGGATTGCGATTTCGGACAACGGCCAGGGGATTGCGCCCGAGAACCTGGACCGGATTTTCAAGCATGGGTTCACGACGAAGAAGGACGGGCACGGGTTCGGGTTGCACAGCAGCATCCAGGCGGCGCGCGACATGGGCGGCGGGCTGCGGGCGGAGAGCGCCGGGCCCGGCCAGGGCGCGACGTTCATCCTGGAGCTGCCGTCGGCGGCCGGAACGGTGGCGAAGGCTGAACACTGACGCAAGGATGGATGGGGATCCGCAATCTGACGATTGCGGCTACGGAGGCGGGCGGAGGCGGCTGGCCGGGGCGGTTCCGGACATTTTTCATTGACCTGCGGGATTCCTTGCGGCTAATGTGGTGACGCTTAACCATTATGGAGGCAGCCTTTTATTACCCATTGATCCCGTGAGAAATTTGCCTGCCATTTGTGTGGGAGTGGCGCTGGTGTTGCGGGGCTCGACGGGTTTTTGTCAACCGGCCAATGATATGTTTGCGAACCGGATTGTTCTGGTTGGCACGAATGTGACGGTGACAGGGGGCAATGTTGGGGCGACGATGGAGTATTGGGATCCCTACGTGGCGGGCTACCCGGGCGGGGTGTCGGTCTGGTGGACCTGGACGGCGCCCGTCAACGGGACCATCACGGTGACGACGGCGGGCAGCACTTTCGACACGCTTCTGGGTATTTACACGGGGAGCGACTTGTCCTCCCTGGTGGAGGTGGCCAGCAACGATGAGAATCCACTCGCCTCGGACAACACGAGCCAGGTGGTGTTCAACGCGACCGCGGGGCAGGTTTATCAAATTGATGTGGATGGGTATTACGAATCGACTGGCGGCATTGTGCTGCACCTGCAATGGCAGCCCACCCCGCCGCCGCCCCCGGCCCCGGCCTGGGCGATGGCCGATCTCAATGGTCAGCCGGTTTATTCCACGAATTATGCGGGCAAGGTGGTGCTGTTGAATTTCTGGGCGACGTGGTGCGGGCCGTGCGTGGCTGAGATCCCGGACCTCATGGCGCTGGAGGACAAGTATGAGGCGGACGGTTTTGTGATCGTGGGGGCTTCGCTGGACTCGAACATCAATGACATTTGGGATTTCCTGTATTCGGAACCGTTGAACTACCAGGTGACACTGGGTAATTCCACGGTGACGAGCGCTTTCGGAGGGATTCCCTATATTCCAACCACCTTCATCATCAACCGGCAGAATTTGATTCTGAAGAAGCATGTGGGAACGCAAACCTACGCCACCCTTGAGCAGGAGATATTGCCCTTGCTGTATGACGGGCTGAAGCTGAGTTCGCAGCGGAGCGGGGGGCAACTCTCGTTGCGCTGGCCGGTGACGGCCGCTTCCTTCGTGCTGGAATCCTGCTCGCCTGCGAGTCGCGCCTGGACGGCCTGGCCTGTGGCGCCGGTCCTGGTGAACGGGTCCAACACGGTCCAGGTCTCCGTTTCGGCGACGAACGCGCTGTTCCGGTTGCGTCTTGCCAATTAAGGAACTCCGCTGGCGATCATTCCGGCGGCGGCCGGCAGATGGCATACTTGGTCCGGCCCGCCTCCGTGACCGCCCAGAGATTGATGGGGCAAAGGCTTTTGCCGTATTGCAGAACCTGAACATGCCCGTCCGCGAAGGCGTAATTGGAGTAGCCCGATTTATTCCCCGGCCCTTCCTTTCCCGCATGCCGGCTCTCCTCAAGGTCCTGCAGGTAGGCGGCGGTTGAGTCCAGGTTTACGTACCATGCGGGGGAGGCGGATGCTTTTTCGCCGAACAGGATGGTTTCCGCCGGGTGTTTGATAAGGGATTCCGGCAAGTCGGCGGGCCGCTGATTTTTGGGGGTTGGGACCGGCAACAGGAGGGGGTCCTGGAAGCCGTTGAGCAGGTAACTTCGGGGAGCGAGGTCGGGTGCCGAGTTTGTATTCAGCCCCGGTTGGTTGGCGGTGGCATCGCGCCGGCATCGCAGCACACGAAGGTTCATGTAATGGGAGAACAATTGTTGGGGCCAGCGGTTGGTTGGGTTCGGCAGGGTGATTCGGCCGCCACTTTCCATCGCCTGCGTTTCAAACGCCACACGCAACTGTTTCAGGTTGTTGGCGCAATCAATTCTCATGCTGGACGATTGGCTGCGGCTGAGAACCGGGAGCAGCAGAGCCGCCATGATCGCGATCACGGCAATGACGACGAGCAGTTCAACGAGGGTGAAGGCAAGCGCATTTCTGCCGAAACGGATCCGGGGAAAAGCCACTCGCATGGAGAGACCCTACAGGGAATTACGCACTCTGCCAAGCTTCCGTATCAGCGGGGGGTGCTGCGCCTGAATTCGATATCAAATCCCGTCCGTCATCAGTGTGCTTCTGGATTGCGCGCGGCCATGGCGAGCAGGGGCAGGGCGGCGAGCTGGGAGGCCACGGCGAAGATCACGACGGCGGTGATGGATTTGTCGTAGAGCAACCCTGCGACGATGCTGCCGATGAGCCAGCCGGATCCGTAGCCGGTGTAGAACAATCCGAACGCCACATTGCGGCGGCCGCGCGGGAGGAGTCCGGCGACGATCGCCTTGAGCAGCGTGTCCTGCGTGGCGTAACCCAGTCCCCACAAAATCATCCCTCCGAGCGCCCCGTAAAATCCGCCGAAGAACAGCAGGGGCGGCCCGGCGGCGGAGAGGACGATGGCGAGCAGGACGACGGGGATGCCGTGTCGGTCGTAAGCTTTGCCGAATCCGAGGCTGGCGCCGATGCCGAAGAGGGTGGCGATGGAGAGGAGGAAGGGGATCCAGGGAGGTGTGACGGTGTGGGATTTGAGCAGGTGAAACGAGACGAACTCGAAGCTGAGCAATCCGGCGGCGAGGCAGGCGCCGCCGGCCATGCTGAGCCAGTAGGCGCGGCTGAAGGCGCTGGATTCGGGCGGCGTGGAAGTGTCGAGGCTTTTGGGATCGGGGAATTCGAATCGTGCGATGCCGACGCAGGCGATGGCGAGGAGCGAGGGCACGAGCAGCCAGGCGTAGGCGGTGGAGTAGCTTTCGGGTCCCTTCAGCCAGAGCACGAGCGCCATGAGGAGCGGTCCGAGTGTGGCGCCGGTTTCATCCAGCGCGGTGTTGAGTCCGTAGACCCAGCCTTTGCCGAGGGTGCCCGTCGTGTAGGACAGCATGGATTCGACGGTGGGTTTGCGGATGGCGCGGCCGGCGCGTTCGAGGATGAGGAAGAGGGCGGCGGTTTGCCAGTTGCCGGCGAGGGCCATGGCGGGGACGGCGAGGAGATTGATGAGGTAGCCGATGAACGTGAGCAGCCAGAGTTTTCCGGTTCGATCGCCGATGTAACCGGCGGGGAGGCGGATGGCGTATCCGAGGAATTCGCCGAATCCGGCGACGATGCTGATGAGCGCCGCGCCGGCGCCGAGAAATCCGAGGAACGGCCCGTTAAGGCTGCCGCCGCCTTCGTAGGTGATGTCGGCGAACAGGTTGACGATCCCCATCGTGAGCACGAAGGAGAACGCGCGTTTTCGCAGATCCTGGGCTGTGTCGCGGGTCATGCCGTTTGTGGAACGCCGGGAATATAACCGCGGATGCAGAAATGGGAAGATTAACCGCGGATGACGCGGAGGACACGGATGGAGACTGGACGCGAGTGATCGCCAATGATTTGGTGGGGTGAGACTCGGGGCCCGACAGCCAGCGGAGTGCTGGAGTCGTGGAGTTGTGGAGTGCTGAAGGGACAGCCGCGAGGTCCTTTTCCATGACTCCGGAACTCCAATACTCCACCACTCCAGCCTTTTCGAGGGCTCGACAGAGTCTCGCCCCACCCTCAGGAATTCGCGTCAAAGGTTTTGGTTTTCTGTCTCAACGGGTTTCCGTGGGGGAATTTTCGATGGCGGAGACGGGGGTGAAGGAGGTGAACACGCCGGTTTTGGGATCGAACTCGGGGTGGTACAGAATCACGCGGCGGGTAATTGTAGCGGTTTCGGGCGATTTGCCGAGGCCGGCGGCGGCGAGCATGGTTTTCAACTGCCCGGCCAGCGCCTCGGCCATGGTGGAATTGTCGGACTTGTCGGAGAGCGCCGTGAGTTTCCAGCCGTTTTCGATGGCGAAAGCGAAATCGGCCTTGGCGAGGAAATTGTGGGTGGCGAGGCGGTAAGGCTTTTGATAGTTAGGCAGGTAGAGGGGTGTGACGGACACGTTTTCCTTCGTTTGCTCCTTGCCCTGCTCGTTGCGGGTGGTTTCGACGGTGACGGTGGCGGAGAAGTAGAGTTCGGGCTGGTAGACGATGTAGCCTTCGGACCGGGGCGGTTTGCCCCCGGCCCAGCCGGCGGTTTCGCGGGCGGAGATGGGGGTGAGGGTGTACCACGCGCAGCCGGATATCACGACGGGCAGCGCCAGGGCGAAGCCGAGCAATGAGCGTTTCATTCCCAACATTAATCAGAACGACACTCCCGGCGCCAGATGGAATTCGACGCTGAATTCGACCCGGGGTCGGGCGGCTGCGAGCTTCATGTTGTCCGGGGTGAGGCGGACTCGTGGCGCCTCGTTTCTCGCACGCCTTGTCGGCTGCCGGGGGCGTCGTGAGATGACCCGGCATTCACCGGGGCAGGGCGAAGGCGACCCAGGCGTCGCCGTATTCGCTTTGTTTGCCGAGCTTGTTGCCGGTCGAGGTGATCACCACGTATTGGCGGCCGTGGATCTCGTAGGTCGCCGGCGGAGCGATCCCGACCCATGGCAGGTCGCCGGACCACAATTCCGCGCCGGTATTCTTATCGAAGGCGCGGATTTTGGAATCGCGGGTGCCGGAGCAAAAGACCAGCCCGCCGGCGGTGACGATCGGTCCGCCGTAGTTCTCGGTGCCGGTCTTCGGTGTTCCCTTCGCCGCGAGTTCCGGGTATTCGCCAAGCGGGACTTTCCAGACCAGTTTGCCGGAGTTGAGATCGATGCAGTTCAGCGTGCCCCACGGAGGTTTGTTGGCGGGATAGCCTTCGTTGTCGAGGAAGCGCGGATAACCGGTGAAGCTGTAACGGGGACGTTCGGACGGCGCCGCAGTGGAAGCCACGGGGCGATCCCGCAGCATCAGGTAATCCAGGAGCAGCTTGAGATTGGCGTCGCTCAACACATTGGTGGCGAAGGCAGGCATGCCGTTGGTGCCCGTGCGCACCCGCTGGATCACGGCTTCGTCGGAGACCCGGAAGCGCAGGCCCCGCAACGGCGGCGCCACGCCGATGCCCAACCGCTCCGGGCCGTGGCATTGCATGCAGGCGATTTCAAACACCTTCCGGCCGGGCGTCTTCGGGGCGGCGGGATCGTCCGGCGGATCTTCGTCGCGAAACAGGGACACGAGCCAGCCGATATGGTTCGCGCTCACGTAGAGCCGGCCGGTGCCGGGATCGACACAGGCGCCCGACCATTCGGCGCCGCCGTCCATGCCGAAGTACAGGTTGGGCCGTCCGAGGCTGGCGGGCCGGAAAAACCCGGTGGTGACGCTCCGGAACGCGCCCGCGGCAAAAGCCGCCGCTTCCGGCGTCCGGTCCGTGAGGTCATCGGCGGTGAATTCCATTTTTGCAAACCGCTCCGGCAATTCCACGTCCGGCTGGTACGGCGCGGTGACTTCGCCGGGCAGATCGCTCGCGGGCGCACGGCGCATTCGAAAAGGAAAGATCGGTTTGCCGGTCGTGCGGTCCAGCAGCAGTGTGTCGCCGTTCTTGGTGGTGACGGCGACCACGTCCACCCGTTTGCCGTCGCGCGTGATGGTGGCAAGGTTGGGCGGCGCGGGGATGTCGCGGTCCCAGATGTCGTGGGGGATTTCCTGGAAATGCCAAAGGCGTTTGCCGGTGCGGGCGTCGAGGGCGATGAGGCAATTGGCGAACAGGTTGTCGCCTCGATGTCCGACGCCGATGAAATTGGGTTTGGGGGAGGCGGTCGAGATGAAGGCGATCCCGCGCACGTCATCCACCGCCATCCCGGACCAGTCGTTCGCCCCATAGCTTTCCGGGCGATCCCAGGTGTCGTAACCAAATTCGCCCGGGTGGGGGATGGTGTGGAAGGTCCAGAGCTGTTTGCCGCGCGCAACGTCGAATCCCCAGACATCCTTTTCGAATCCGGGCACGATGAGGATGTGTTTGAACAGGCCCGGGCCGGCGGTGGCGGCGCCGAATTCGGTTTGCGCCCTGCCCGGCAACAGCGCGCGGCCATGGTCGCCGAACCCGGCGATGGGTCTGCCGTTTTTGGGATTCAGGGCATAAAGATACTGGCCCGCGCAGAACAGGACCCGTTCCGGGGAGAACCAAGTGCCGGGCCAGTAAATGAGACCGCGGAACGCGGGGCGGCTGTCGCCTTCCGGTTTAAATCGCCACAGTTCCCGGCCGGTCTCCGCATTCACCCCCACAACCGCTTTTCCCGGCGTGGGAACGATCATGACATCGCGCACGATGATGGGATTGCATTGAATGGCATTGCTGCCGTCGTTCGAGTGGTAGATCCAGGCGACTTGAAGATTGGTGACATTCCCGGAGTTCACCTGGTCCAGCGCCGAGTATCGGGCGCCGCTGTTATCGCCGTGGGAGCGTTCCCAGGAAAGGAACGTTTTGCGTTTGGGATAGCCGTTGGCGGGAGTCAGTTCGTTCGATGTGGCTGCCGGGATGGTGCGATAAAGGGGCAGGAGTTCGCGCGCGCCGGCGTCCTCCACCGCCCAATACCTGGCGCGGGCAGACGCATCGGACGCAGGGGCGGGCGCTGTCTCACTGGCCTGCGGCGGTGACGGCTCCGTCGTGACGGCGGCGTCTAGGCCAGCCGAAGCGGATTCGAGGAAGGCGAAGAACAGGAGCAGAGAAGCGACCGGCGCGGCAGGAGCCGCGAACACGGCAAGGTTCAAAGCGCCGTGGCGGCCGGAAACGATCCGCACGCGGTGCAAAGGGTTGTTCATTAAGACAATGATGCACGCTAATGACGGTTGCGGGCAAGAATTTCAGGCAAGGTGCGGAAGGTCTTTCAACCACGAAGTGCACGAAGAGCGCAGAGGTTTTCTTACGGGCGCACATTCCGCACTGAATGGAGCCAGCTGTCGGATTTGAACCGACGACCGACGGTTTACAAAACCGTTGCTCTACCACTGAGCTAAGCTGGCGCAGGCAGGGGCACAAGATACCCCAGCAGCAAAATCCGCCACAAGTTTTTTAACCACTGAGGAAAATGATTGGAACGGTTGTAACCACGAAGATACGAGGAGCACGAAGTTGATTTTGGGGGAGTGGGTCGGGCGATCTGGTTGGCAGGGACGCCCCGATTTCGGGCAGGTTCCCCCAGCCGGTTTTCTTCGCGTTCTTCGTGTCTTCGTGGTGAAATAATCCCTTCATGTTCTTTGACAGGGTTTGTATTCTCCCGGCCATGAGCATGCGGCGCCTATTCATCCTGGCTTTTCTTCTCCTGTCTGTTCGCTTCGCGGCGGCGGCCGACTGGCCCATCATTCAGCGGCGGGGCGATGCCTTGTTCGAAGGCGGCAAGCCTTACCGGTTTCTCGGGCTGGCGGCGCCGAATATCCAGGCGAACGAATCCCAGATCCTGCCCGGGGCCGGTAACCGGTTCCCGGACGAATACGAGATCCGCGACATCCTGGGCGCGCTGCACCGGCTGGGGGCGCGGGCGACGCGGACGTTTTCGCTCTCGGTTTATTGTCCGGCGGACAAGGGCATGCCGGTGTATCTCACCGGCCCGCGCCAGTACAACGAAGAGGCGTTTCGCTGCCTGGACCGCGTGCTCGCGCTGTGCCACGAATACGACGTGCGCATCATCATCCCGATCCTCGCGTCGCAAACTTTCGGCGGGATCCGGGGGATCGATGAATTCTCGGCGTTGAGCGGCAGGGCGGGGACGAATTTCTGGACCGACCCGGCGTTGAAGGCGGAATACCGGGCGTTGCTGGACTACCTGGTGAACCGGACGAACACGGTCAACGGGCTGCGGTATCGCGACGAACCGGCGTTGCTGGCCTGGCAGTTTGGGAATGAATTCGGCAGCTACCCGTGGGACCGCAAATTATCCTACGCGGAATACGAACCCAAAATCACCGCCTGGCAGCTTGAGATGGGGGCCTATCTCCGGCGGATCGATCCGAACCATTTGATCGCCGAGGCGGGCGGCGGCGATACGAAGGCGTTTATTGCGTCGCCCGACATCGACCTGATCAGCACGCATCTTTACGAGTATTGGAACCGGTTGACGGGGGCGGAGACGAACCTGGCGTTGCTGGCGCGCCAGCAGCGCGCGGAGACGCGCGGGAAGAAGCCGCTGGTGGTGGACGAATTCGGCCTGGCGACCACGGAGAACATTCGCAACCTGATGAACGTGATCCGGGAGGACGGCATCGCCGGCGGATTGCTGTGGAGCATCCGGGGGCATCGCCGGGATGGCGGCTGGTACTATCACAACGAAGGCGGGACGCCGGTGAATTCGTATCATTATCCGGGATTCGCCGCGGGATCGGCGTACGAGGAGACGCGCCTGCTGGACTTGCTGCGGTCGCAGGCGTTCGCGTTGCGCGGCGAGCCGCTCCCCGCGATCGAACCCCCGTCGCCGCCGCCGGTGCTGATGCATCGGGACGGCGGATTTCTCTGGCGCGGGTCCACGGGCGCGGCGTTTTACACGATCGAACGGTCGGCCTCCGCGGAGGGTCCGTGGACGGTGGCGGCGACGGGGTTGCAGGATTCGATCGCCGCGGATGCGAAGGCGGTGGAGGAACGGGCGGATTCACGGCCGATGCTGTTGTGGTACGACGAGGCGGCGTCGCCTAACCATACCTGGTATTACAGGATCAAGGGAGTGAATGCCGGGGGCGAGACGGCGTATTCCGGGGTGCTCCGCGTGGAAGGCCGCTAATCTTGCCACAGAGGCACAGAGAGCACAGAGGGACAATTGCCGGGGTTGGTTGAAATCTCAGAGAGCTCTGTGTCTCTGTGGCTAACTCAGATTGCGTCCAACCCGGCGCGCATGGCGTCGAAGCGGCTTTTGCCGGTCTCGGGTTTGACGGGTTGCTTGCCTTTTTCCTCGGCGTCCTCGACCAGTTCGGGCGGGAGTTCCTTCAGGAACGGCGACGGATGGCACGGCATGACCTGCCCGTATTTCCTCCGGCCGCCGCAGTGGCTGATCACCAGGGATTGTTTGGCGCGCGTGATGGCGACGTAGAAGAGCCGGCGTTCCTCGTCCATCGTGCCCTCCACCTTGGACCGCGCATGCGGCAGCAGGCCGTCTTCGAGGCCGACGATATAGACATGCGGGAACTCGAGTCCCTTGCAACTGTGCATCGTGATCAGCGTGACGGCGTCGCCGGGCTTCTCGTCCTCCTCCTCGCGTTCGGTGTCGAGCGTGATGTCTTCGAGAAAGGCGTGAACCCCTTCGGCGGCACTGCCGCCGGCAGGCATCGAATCGTCCATCGTGGAGATCAATTCCTTTAGATTGCGGATGCGGTTTTCGGCTGCATCGGCGGTTTTCTCCTGGCGTCGGAGTTCGTTGAAATAGCCGGTTTCGTCGAGGAAATGATTGGCCCAGGATTCGAGAGAGCGGCCCTGGGAGTCGAGCGCGGCTCGGGTGCGTTCGATGAATGCGACGAAGGCTTCGATGCATTCGCGGGTGCGGGACTGGAAGGTGGTGGTGACCGCGGGATTTTTCATGGCGGCGAAGACGGAGCCCTTGCGTTCGTGGCTGGCGGCGAGGAGCCGTTCCATGGTGACGTCGCTGAGGCCGCGCGCGGGGGTGTTGGCGATGCGGAGCAGGCTGACGTCGTCGTGCGGGTTGAGGAAGGTCTTGAGGTAGGCGAGAAAATCGCGGATTTCGCGCCGGTCGAAGAAGCTTTGTCCGCCGATGAGGTGGTAGCGGACGCCGGCCTGGCGGAGGGCGGTTTCGAGCGGGCGCGACTGCTGGTTGGTGCGGAAGAGGATGGCGTTGTCGCCCCAGGGCACGCGGCGTCCGAGGCGGTGATACTCGATCATCTCCACCACGGTGCGCGCTTCCTCCTCCTCGTCGTCGAAGGCCTGGAGGCCGATGCGCGGGCCGTCGCCGTTCTGGGACCAGAGTTGTTTGCCGCGGCGGCGGAGGTTGTTTTTGATGACGGCGTTGGCGGCTCGGAGGATGGTGTTGGTGGACCGGTAATTCTGCTCGAGCTTGATGACCTTGACCTCGCCGAAATGTTTTTCCATGTCGAGCAGGTTCGAGATTTCGGCGCCGCGCCAGCCGTAGATGCTCTGGTCATCGTCGCCGACGACGCAGAGGTTGCGGTGCTCGCACGTGAGCGCGTGCACGAGTTGGAATTGCGCGGCGTTCGTGTCCTGGTATTCGTCCACCATGACGTAGCGATATTTTTCGCGGCAGGCGCGCAGGGCGTCGGGATGTTCCTTGAAAAGGCGGAGCGTGAGCAGGATGAGGTCGTCGAAATCGACGGCGTTGCAGGCGTGCAGGGCGGATTCGTAGCGTTTGCGGATATGTTCGGCGAGGGCTCGAACGCTTTCGTCGGCGAACACGGAGGCCCGTTCTCCGCCGTTCTTGAATTTGCTCAGCATCGCCAGGATTGCGGCCGGGTCGGTTTTTTCGCCCTTGGCGGAAATCTGGGCGAGGATCTTCTTGATGGCGCCGAGCTGTTCCGATTCGTCGAAGATGACGAAGTTGCGCTTGTATCCGAGTTTTTCGATGTGTTGGCGGAGAATCCGGACGCAAAGGGAGTGGAAGGTGCAAATGGTCGGTCGAGAGTCGAGCGTCGAGGGGCGAGAGCCGGGCTGGCGCTCGACGCTCGACGCTCGACTCTCGACCGTTTTTGGAAGGAGTTTACGGACGCGTTCCTGCATTTCGCGGGCGGCCTTGTTGGTGAACGTGACGCCGAGGATGTGGGCGGGGGCGATGCCGCGTTCGACCATGTGGGCGATGCGGAAAGTGATCACGCGGGTCTTGCCCGTTCCGGCGCCGGCGAGGATCAGAACGGGGCCGTTCAGCGTCTCGACGGCGAGGCGCTGTTGCGGGTTGAGCGAACCAAGATTCAGCATGCGGCGCGAACTCTACCGGCCTCCGGCCGGATAGCCAATAGCCAATAGCCACTAGTGTCCGGTTAAAAAGCCTGGCAAACATTGCTGATTTTGAAGGTGGGTAGATTCATTTAGCTGCGATGTTTGAGAAAGCGCCTGTAAAATGGGCATTTTCTCGAAAAGCGTCAGGCTCATAATCTGTAATAAAGTGTAGGGGCTAGGATCCAAGCGAAGGCGCTTTTTGAGGATGGCCACAAGGAGATAGATGGAGATGGCAATCCAGATCTGAGTACGCACAGCATTATCTGAGGTCCCGTAAAAGGCTTTTATGCGCAGGTGTTGCTTCAACCATTTGAAGAACAGCTCGACTTGCCATCGACAGCGATAAAGCTGTGCGATGGTCAGGGCCGTCAGAGTAAAGTTGTTGGTTAAGAAGATGAGAGCTTTTCCGGTCACTGGATCAACGAAGCCAATGCGTCGCAAGGGCTCTGGATAGTCCTTTTTGGGGTAAAACTCAGTCATCACCACGGTCTGATCGAAACGTAGCCCGAGGGCTTTGTCGACAGGGCGGGAGTAGAGTCGTCGAGCGCGAAAACTGGCACGAGCACGTGTGACGAAGAAGGCGCCACTTTGATGGATTCGGTGCCATCGGGCAAAGTCCCAATAGCCGCGATCAAAGATGTAAAAGGAACCGGGTTCGTAAGCCAACCAATCCATGCTGTTCACATCGTGGACGCGACTTGGAGTAATAATGACAACGGTTGGGTAGTTGCCGCGAAGGGCCAACAAGGTATGCAATTTGACCCCGGCCGAGTAGGGTTGATACTTGGCCCAAGGGAAAATCGATAAGGACAAATTGATCGTTGTAGAGTCCAGTGCATAGGCGGCGGCCAGCACTTCGGCACCGAAAGCTTCGCCGACGTAGAGGTCGGCAGTCTGACCGATCAGCACATGGGCAAAATCAGCGAAAATGCGCCAATCCCGCTTCTCGTTCGCATCGGCGAGCGTGCTGCGAGCGGGAGCTTTGCGGATGCCGCTGTGATAGAGTCTGGATCCCAAAGCCCGCAAGCAGGTCTCGATATCTCGCAGGCTCTCCCGCCAGGTCAGTTGGGCAAAAGCCATGACGAGGAACTGTTCGTACGTGGGAAGCGTGCGGACATGGAAGTTGCCTTGATAACGCTCCACGCACTTGTCGAACTCGTATTTTGGAAGGTGATCTAGAAGCTGAGAGAAAACGGTCCGGCCTTCGTTCATAGGTTGGTTGGCCGTTTGTCATACGGCTCCAAAACCTGTGAAATAGCCCTTCGAAAATGAAATCGAAAAATTGGTCGACCCTTAGGATGATTCTGTCATTAAAGGAGAAAACAGTGGTCAGCAAAAATTTAACCGGACACTAGTGGCCAATAGCAAATAGCCGAGGGGCGGGAGCGCGTGAGTGTTGGCTATCGGCTATTGGCCATTGGCTATTGGAATTTGTGACCTGGATCAGGTCACAAATTCAAGCTCCTGGCGGTGCGGCAGCAGGCCGCGCTCGAAGCCGCGGCCGAGGAAAAGGCGGATGGATTCGCGGCCGCGGTCGCCGTAGTCGAGGGTCCAGTGGTTGACGTACATGCCGACGAAGCGGTCGGCGAGGTCGCGTCCCATGTCGCGCGCGTATTGGAGCGCGTGCTGCACGGCTTCGGGGCGGTGATCGAGGCTGAACCGGATGCTGGCGGTGAGAATGTCCGAGATCTGTTTGCGCGTGGCGGGGTCGAATCGCTTGTGAATGACGTTTCCGCCGAGGGGCAGCGGGAGCCCGTCGTTCTCGCGTCCCCACCAGACGCCGAGATCTTCGCAGACGACGAGTCCCTCGTTTTTGTAGGTGAGCTGGCCTTCATGGATGATGAGGCCGACGTCGGCCGCGCCGGATTTTACGGTTTCAAAGATCTGGTCGAATGGCACGACGATGAAGTTACAAGTTGCAGGTTTCGGGTTGCGGGTGGCAGGTGGCAGGTGGCAGGTGGCAGGTGGCAGGTGGCAGGTGGCAGGTTCGCCGAGCCAGAGCTGGAGGGCGAGGAAGGCGCTGGTCATTTTGCCGGGGATGGCGATGCGGCTGCGGGCGATTTCGTCTCGGGACATGGGTCGTTTGGCGACGAGCATGGGTCCATAGCCGTCGCCCATGCTGGCGCCGCTGGGCAGGAGGGCGTATTGGCTGCTGACGTAGGCGTAGGCGTGGATGCTGACGGCCGAGATGTCGAGTTCGCCACGGGTGGCGCGTTCGTTCAGGGTTTGGATGTCCTGCAAAATGTGTTCGAAACGGAATCCCGGCGTGGGGATCAGGCCCTTGGCGAGGCCGTAGAACATGAAGGCGTCGTCGGGATCCGGCGAATGGCCCAGCGTCAGCGTGCGTTCGGTCATGGCCCTAGTTTGGGGCGCGTCGCAGCGAAAAAGCGAGTCGAGAGTCGAGGGTCGAGGGTCGAGAGCCAGCAACGCATGGCGGACGCGGGGTTCAGGCCCTCGACGCTCGACCTTCGACTTTCGACCGTTTTTGGAGAACGCGCAGGGGTCAGTCCTATAATTGTGAATTTCTGCGGCGCACCAGCCGGCATTCACAATTATAGGACTGACCCCTTTGGTCCTTCCTCGATCGTTTTTTGCAGAACAAAATGGGGATTGCGGTGTCTGATACTGCATTGGATTGAACTTGCGTGGCTCCGGCGGGCTGTTCATGTTCAACCGCGTTTGACCATGAAAAATTATCGTGTGTGGCAGGCTCCACTGAAGGCGGTCATTTGCCGGCTGATGCTGTTGATGGCGGTGCTGTTCCTGTCGGCGTCCGTTGCGGCGGGGGCGGATGCGGCGCCGGCGCCGGCGTTGCGGGTGGCGGACCAGGTGATGCTGGCGATTCCGAAGTCGGGTTTCGGGAAGGATTATTTATTCAGCGCGTCGGTGATTCCGCAGGAGATTGCGGCGACGAGCACGGCGCTGGCGGGGAAGATTGTGCGGTTCGAGTTGTTTTCGGACGGGGTGGACATGTATGAGTGCAACAAGGGCCTGGTGGTGACGGACGAGCTGCCGGCGCGCCGGTTGCTGGCGAGTTTCAGCATTGTGCGGCAGGACGGCGACCAGGTGGTGATCGATTTCAACCGGGGGATGCGGCGGGTATTTACGCAGACGTGGACGGCGGGGGGTGCGTGGATGGATTTCGGTGAGCGGGACCAGGTGTTCGAGGTGCCGGAGAGCCGGGTGTTTGAGATGCGGCCGGAGGACGGCCAATTGGTGATCCGGCAGACGGTGCAATTGCGAAGCCGGCACCAGATGCAGGATTTGGAGGCGCGGTACGAGGTGCGGTATTTCATTTCGCCTTACCAGCCGGGTTCGTTTGAAGGGAAGGAACCGAGCCCGGTGGATGGGCGTTACACGCGCTATTTTGAATCGGACGGCCAGATTGAGCCGGTGACGGGGCGGATTTCGACGCGGATTGCGCGGTTCGACGTGAAGAAGCCGGTGGTGTTTTACTATTCTGCGAACACGCCGGACGATTATGTGGACGCGGTGCGGGACGGTATTTTGTATTGGAACGACGCGTTCGGGAAGGAAGTGGTGCAGGCGAAGAAGGCGCCCGCGAAGGTGACGGCGCCGGACAGCCGTTACAACATCATTCAATGGGTGCCGTGGGACAGCGCGGGGTTTGCGTATGCGGACCTGTTGATGGATCCGTTGACGGGCGAGGGCGAGCACGGGCAGGCGTATATCACGAGTGCGTTTGCGTTTTACAGCAAGAGCCAGGCGCGGGTGTTGTTGCGGTCGATGCTGGAGCTGGCGGACGCGAAGGGCGGGGGCAAGAAGACGGGGGAGACGGCGCGGTTCGGGGTGCCGTTCCTGGCGGCGGCGCCGGCGTGCCATGTGGATTCGGAGGCCTATGCGCGCGAGATGGCGCAGGGGTTGCAGGAAGTGCTGGCGAACGATGAATTGACCGACGCGGCGGTGCTGCGCGCTTCGCAGGACGTGGTTCGCGAAGTGGTGGCGCACGAGGTGGGGCATGTGCTGGGGCTGCGGCATAATTTCGCCGGCAGCCTCGCGGCCACGCTGCCGCGCAAGGACCTCGACGAATGGTTCAAACTCTACATCGCCGGGAAGCCGCTCGACGCCTACACCAACAAATGCACCACCAGCTCGGTCATGGAATACGAGATGTTCAAGTCGCGCGCGTTCACCGGCTGGAGCATCCGCCAATTGAAACAACCCATGGTGCACGACCGTGCCGCCATCGGCTGGGGTTACTTCGACAGCCAGGAAGTGCGCGAGAAAAAGCTGCTGTTCGCGACGGACGACGATCTCGGCCGGTACGGCGACGTGCGGCTGTTCGATTACGGCCCGGATCCCATCGTGAATGGCTACGGCGAAATCGCCCTCATGCTGGACCTGCTGCCGAACAGCCTCATCGAAGCCTTCATCCGCGCCCGCGCCCCGCGAAATCCGCACGACCGCATTCCGCTGGAGCAGGTGAATCTCAGTTATACCAGTTACGCCATCCAGCTTGCGGCGCAATGGGCTCAAATGCTGGCATGGTTCAATGCCGACACGCGGTCGCTGCGCGTGGAAAACCAGTTCGATTACATCGGCGAACTGAATCGCAAGGAGCGGCTGGAGGCGAACTGGAAGTATCTCAACACCCAGGTCGACCTGTTGAACGGAGTGGAGCGCACCTATTTCTCACTCGTGCCCGCCGATCTCAAGGTGGATATGAAGGCGGAACCGACCAACGCGCCGGTGTCCATCATCACCCGGTTCAGCGCCACGAACATGACCGCGCGGCTGGAAAAGCTCCTGGAATCGCCCGCTTACACAAATTTCGTGGGCCTGGACGACAAGAAATACACGTTCTCGAAGGAGGATCGCGACCTGATCCTGAAGCGCGGCCGGAAAGCCTTCGAGGAACTCGAAAAGGAGATCGTCAAGCAGCTCCTGCTCCGTGTTGCGAACGCCCCGCGCACGCTGGGCGCCGAAACCAAAGGCTCCGTCGGCGACGACGATGTGATCGCGAAATTCGAGCAGCGCCTGGCCGACATCTCCCGCCAGGTGATCATGGCGAAATCCGACACCAACCGGATCGAAGGCAAAGTCGACAAGGCCTACGTGCAGGTGCAGGAATTCAAGTATGACCAGGAAACGCGGCTGGCCGCGGCGAAGCTGCTCGGCGAAAAATCCGGTTCGTTCAAGGGCTGGGCCGACGACACCCGGTCGGACCTGAACACGGAATTGAAGAACGACGTGGACGCGCAGTTGAACCTGGGGCACTTCAAGGATTTCAGGGTCTCGATGCTTTCCCGGCCTTTGCGGGATTGGTACCAGCAGCAGCAGGAATTGCTGGCGCTGTTGCCGCCCGCCCAGCCACCGCCGCCCGCCGCCGGTTCGAACGCGCCCGCCCCGCCGCCGAAATAGGTCGCCGGGAGGGACTGCGTCCCCGCGGTCCCCAACACACGCACATGCGGCGCACAGCCCGGTTGGATGGGGACGCCGGGGACGGCGTCCCTCCCGTGGATAACGTGACTGCTTCGTTTTGATCACGCTGCATAAAAGAAACGCAGCGGCGGCCGCATTCAATTCCCGGGAACTGGCAGCGTTCCTTTCGAAAACTGCCGAATTCAATCATAAGGCTCGCTTTCAGTTTGCTCCGATACTTTAATGGCACCGTCGTTGCTTGGGGCAGGGCTGGCGACTTTTGAATTTTAGTGGAAACAAAATGAACCAACCCGTGCCTGTGGCGGCGGGCGCGAATCAACAGATCTTTTCCCAGCAACCATGTCTTCCTCCCAAGTTCATCCGGATGCGGCGCTGATTGCCTACATCAACGTCAAGCTGGCCCTGCTTGGGTTCGACCCGGTCCCCTGTCCCGGCGCCGGTGAACCCGCCGAGATGTTCTCATCCGTCATCGCCCAGTACCGCGAGCGGGAGCGGCTGCTGTCGAATCATCTGTGCCCGGTGGATTCCCGGATCCAGGCGTTTCTTTACGATTACCTGGACGATTCGGAGGTGCCGAAGCTGCCGATTCGGACGCTGGTGCTGGACCGGCCGGGGATGGCGCGTGTGCTGTCGCTGCCGGTGGACCGGGACGAGTATGTGTCTGGAATTTTGTCTTCCTACCGGGTGAAGCAGGGGGTGCTGCACAATCCGCGCAGCGATCGCCGCACGACGCAGGGATTGTTTCACATCGCGGAGGGGGGCCTGCCGATTCCGGAGGACAAGGTGGCGGTGCCGCGCAAGACGTTCGCCCGGATGCTGGCCGCGGCGTTTCATCCGCCGGCGGACCTGCAGCGGCTGCCGTTTGCGGCGACCCAGTGGAAGACGATCGGTTGTTTTGTGTCGCTGCTGGTCCGGCCCGTGGTGGTGCCGTGCGTGCCGAGGTTCACGGAGGAGCAGCGGATGGAGATCCGGTTCTTCGCCCCGGGCGGCCTGGTGAGCAACCTGGATTTCATCGAGCGGATTTTCGGCAACGGGGGCGACCCGGGATTGCCGGAGAACGACGCGGCGCTGGACGTGGAATCCTGGACGGGCCACACGGGCTGCGTGGTGCTGGCGCCGCACCTGGTGGGCATCACCAAGAAGGCGGCGGGCCTGCCGGCTTGGGACACCGCGACGGAACGGCAGCGGCAGACGGGGATGTGCTGGAAGGACGAAGGCGAGCTGTATAACGGCGGCAACGCCTTCAAACTGACCTGCCGCGATGAAAACGGCGTGATGGTGACGCTGATTGCGGACAATTATTTCGGGTATTGCAAGAAGGAGGTGAAGACGCAGATCAGTTTCGCCGCGAATCTTTTCGGGCTGTGCGAGGAGGAGCACGCCGGGGGTGCGCTGGTGTTTCCCAGCTACGATCTCGGGGAGGAATTCAGCGGCGATCTGCACGTCAAAACCCTCGGCCATTCCTTCGCGGAAGCCAGCTCGCTCCTCTCCGACAACATGGAGCTCAAGCCCGAAGGCTACGCCGTCGACCGCAAACACCCGGAAATCCTTTACGTTCCGGAGGACGCGAAGTTCGACCTTCATTCCCAGCGTGTTTCCTGGGCCGCAAGCGGCGGGGAACGCCACATCAAGCTGCTGCCTGACAAGATTTATGTGCGTCCGTCCGGTTACCAGGTGCGCATGGAAAAACCGGGCGAGAACCGGTCGTGGCGCCTCGTGGGAACGGTGGGCGAAGGGTTGCTCTGTCACAAGGCCTGCACCGTGTCCGGCGGCGGAAAATCCGAAATCTCCAAGCCCATCACCGACGCCATTCTCACGGGGCCGGTGTTCGTGTCCGATTTCAAAAAGGACTTCGACCGGGTGGCGGAACTGATCGACCGCGACTACAGCGGCCGGTTCCTCGACCCTGCGCATGTCGATCGCCGGCCCATCCTGAGCGCCGAGAGGTCGCTCGGATCCGTGATCCGGCTGCTGACGCCGGACGAGCAGGATTACACGGCGGAATACAACGCCTGGCTGGAGAGCGTGCCGCAATACATCAAGGAACTCGTGTTCGTGGTGAAGCGGTATTACAAGCCGGAGTGGAACGGCGACTGGCGGTCGCATTTCAGCGTCGACACCGTGAACGGCAAGCCGGCGAACGAACTCAAGTGCGATTCGCGCCGGCTGATCACCACGTATCTGAGGGTGGGGTTCGATTCCGAGGGCGCGTGGCGCACGTTCGGATTGCGCAAGGATTTTCATCCGGCGCTGAAGGTGCAATGCGAGGATGACATCACCGCTTCGGTGGTGGTTCCGCCGGAAGTGTTGAACGGGTCCGGCCCGGCGCGCGACGGCCGGTCGTACAAATTCGTCCGAAACGTGGAGCAACGGCTCTTCCAGCGGCCCGACGACGCGATCCACCGCGGTTATGACCGCGCGACGGAGGAGGATTTTTCGCGCCCGGGAAATTTCTTTTCGAACTACGAACCGCTGCCGGCCGCGCGGGCGCGCGACCTGGTGGAGGACGCGATCGGGCTGCACCAGTTTACGGAACCGATGCGGTCGCTGATCCAGGGCATTGCGGCCGGGAGGCCGGCGGGGTATTTCGTTTCATCGGCGCATCCGCGGCTGGTGGACGGCCGACCGACGAAGAATCCGCGGTATCTCCAGGTGCGTCCCGACCTGCAATCGCCGCGCGGCGTTTACCTGGCGGAGATGGGGATGCGGTTGCGGCGGCGGCTGGGTCCCGGCGAGCCGGTCTTCACGCCCGTCGGCGCGGCCCTGCCCGGGAGGCGGAATAATCCGCCCGAACCCGGAATCCGTTCGCTCGCCTGTTACAACCCGATTCATTATTTCGAATTGCCGGAGCTGTTCATGGAATTCATCTGCAGCATGACCGGCAAATCCCCGTCGACCACCGGCGCGGGATCCGAGGGCGCGCTGACCAAGGGCCCCTTCAACGCGCTGCCCCCGATCATCGATCTCAACAACGCGCTGGTCGCGTATATTCTGACCGGGCACGACGGTTTCGTGACCGCGGCCGGCTATGTGGGGCCGAAGGTGCGGGTGGATCACGACGTCAGCCTGCTGATGCCGGAACTGTGGTGCCGCATGTCGGCCGAGGAGCGGAGCCCCGCATTTCTGATCGCCGGGGGATTTCTCGAGCGCTGCCGCGATTTCGATCACGAGGGCCGGCGGATCCTGGCGGGGAGGCTGGGTTACCGGATCAACGCGCGGTTCGTGCGACGGTTTTTCGGACGGGTGTTCAACCATCCGCACGCCGTGTTCACGGACGAAATGCTCAAGCCCGAGCTGCAGGATCCGGCGGTGTTCGTGGACGGCATGGAAAACATCGTGGAAACCCAGCGTCGCGTCGCGAAGATGTATTTCGATGACGGCAGCATCCGGCACGCGTGTCCGCCCCTGTGCGCGCTGCTGCACCTGATGGCCGAGGATCATTGGGAGGGCAAATCCCTTGACGACCCGGAGTTCCGCCGGCTGTTCACGCGCGAAAACCTGATGGCGAGCGACTGGTACGCGGCGCGGCTGCTGGCCAAGCAGCGCATCGACCGCAACCTCTGGCGGCGGCACGTGGATTACCTCGAAAAATTCCTGAAACGCCCCAGCCACGCGGATGAAGCCGAGCGGCTCGGCATCGCCGCCCGCCTCACCCGCGCCCGCAGCCGCCTCTTCCAGGCCGGCTCACCCGCCTACCCGGAATCGCTTCGCGGCACGCTCGGCGCGGAACCGATAGAGCCCTATTGCGGGAAGGGTTGAATGTTGCAGGTTCAAGGTTGAAAGTTTTCCTTCGCTGCCATCGTGGACTTCGCGCGACATTTCGATTCTGAATTCTAAATTCTGGATTCTGGATTCTGTTTTCAGGAACTCTTTCCTTTTCTTTTTCCCGCCTTGACCACAGCATTCGGCCCGGGCCGCGGAATTCGAGATGGATTTTTCCCCGATCCGCGGCTTTGTTGAACCTGGAATTTCAGTTGTATGTCGAAGAAGCGCAAAGAATCGAATCAGCCGGAGCTGCCGATGGAAGGGCCCCGCCCGAACGGGGCGCCGAAGGCAGCCAACGGTTCGGAACCCGCCGCGAACGGGAACGGCAACGGGCACGATACAAGCCACGTGCTTGCCGAATCGATGCCCGCCGGCCTCATCCACCCGCATCGACCGTTTGATCCCGCGAAGATCGAGCAGCCGCTTCACAAGCGCGTCAACACCAGCTTTCTCGAATACGCCTCGTACGTCATCCGCGACCGCGCCATTCCCAGCCTTGCCGACGGCCTGAAGCCCGTCCAGCGCCGCATCCTCTGGTCGCTGCATCGCAACGACGACGGCCGCTTCATCAAGGTCGCCAATGTCGTCGGCGACACGATGAAATATCACCCGCACGGCGACGCCTCGATCGGCGACGCGCTGGTGGTGCTCGCCAACAAGCGTTACCTCATCGAAGGGCAGGGGAACTTCGGCAACGTGTTCACCGGCGACCCCGCGGCCGCGCCCCGCTACATCGAGTGCCGCCTCACCGAACTGGCCCGGACGGAACTGTTCAACGACGAAATCACCGAGTTCGTCCCCAGCTATGACGGGCGCAACAAGGAGCCCGTCACGCTCCCCTGCAAACTCCCGCTCACCCTCATGCTCGGCACCGAGGGCATCGCGGTCGGCCTCTCCGCCCGGATTCTCCCGCACAATTTTCCCGAGCTGCTCCAGGCCCAGATCGCCATTCTCAAGAAAGCGCCGTTCAAATGCCTGCCCGATTTCCCGACGGGCGGCCTCATGGATGCCCGCGAATACGCCGACGGCAAAGGCAGCGTCAAGGTCCGCGCCAAGATCAAAACGCGCGACGAATCCACCGTCGTCATCAAGGAAATCCCGCCCACCACCACCACCGATTCCCTCATCGCCTCCATCGAGGACGCCGCCCGCAAAGGCAAGCTGAAGGTGAAATCCGTCAACGACTTCACATCGGAAGAGGTGGAGATCGAGGTGAAATGCCCGCCCGGCGTCGACGCGGAGAAAATGGTCGACGCACTGTATGCATTCACCGACTGCGAAGTGTCCATCGCGAGCCGCATCGTGGTGATCAAGGACAATCGCCCGGTGGAATTGACCGTCAGCGAGGTGCTCCGCGAGAACACCGACCAGTTGCTCCGGTTGCTGAAGCTGGAGCTCGAGCTGAAGCAGAAACAGCTCGAGGACGAACTCCATTTCCGCACGCTCGAACGCATTTTCATCGAGGAACGGCTCTACAAGCGGATCGAACAATGCAAGACCAGCGAGGCCGTCGTCGAGGCGGTCTACGCCGGGTTCAAGCCGTTCCGGAAACAGATGTACCGCGATCTTACCGATCCCGACGTCGAACGGCTGCTCGCGGTTCGCATCCGGCGGATTTCGCTGTTCGACATCCACAAGCACCGCGAGGAGACGGAGCAGGTGAAGGCGGACCTCGAGGAGACCCGGCGGCACCTGAAGCAACTGACCCGGTACGCCATCGCGCATCTCGAGGCGCTGCTGGAAAAATACGGCCCGCTCTATCCGCGCCTGACGACCAAGTCGAGCCGGCACGACGAAATCGACGTCAAGGAAGTCGCGTTCAAGTCGTTCAAGGTGGCCTACGACCGCGAGAGCGGTTACGTGGGCTACAAGGTGAGCGGCGAGGAGTTCAAGGTGGAATGCACCAAGTTCGACAAGCTCCTCCTGGTGTTCAAGGACGGGACGTACAAGGTGATGGAACTCCCGGAAAAGATGTTCGTCGGGCCGGACCTGTTTTTCTGCGGGCTGCCGGAGCGCGAGCGCATCTTCACCTGCGCTTACACGAACCGCGAGGCGAGTTACCTGAAGCGCTTCACTTTTGGCGGCACCATTCTCAACAAGGCGTATTCCTGCATCCCGGAAAAATCCCGGATCCTGTTCTTCGCACCCGACACGCCGAAGATCCTTTACATCCGCTACAAGCCGGCGCCTCACCAGAAAATAAGCCAGCAAACCTGCAACCCGGCCGAGATCGAGGTGAAAAGCCCCAAGACCCGGGGACGCCAGATCTCGATCAAGGACATCAGCTCCGTGACCGCCGAGCCGACCCGCGGCTGGGACGAAAAAGCGGCCACGACCCAGGTGGTGTTTGTGAAGGCGTGAGGTGCCTGTGTAGCCGCGATCGTGAGATCGCGGATCCCGCGAACCGCAGAGATGGGACCGCAATCTGACGATTGCGGCTACGAGGGAAATCGCGCAAAATCGCGCCATGACGAAACCTGCAACCTGCAACCTGCAACTTGCAACTCGCTTCCGGCAATCCACCCTCTTTTTCCTGATCGCGACGGGGCTCGCCTGCACCGCCTGCCGCACGCACACGCAACCGTGCTTCTCCGGCTGGCCCGAAGGCATGTCCCCCGCCCAGGTCGGCCAGCGCGTCGCGACCAATTTCGCGCAGCGCCAACTTGGCTACCAGGCCGATCCCAAGCGCGAATTCATCATTTATCCCGAGGCCTGCTCGTGGTACGGGTCCCTCGAAGTCGCGAAACTCACCGGCAATTCCGGCCTGCAGGCGGCCCTGGTCGCCAAATTCGCCCCGCTGCTCGGACCCGACGCCCGCCACATCTCCCTCCGCGCCCACGTCGACGACCGCGTCATCGGCATCGTGCCCCTCGAAATCTACCTGCTCACCGGCAACCATGATTGCCTCGAACTCGGACTGAGCCTCGCCGACAAACAATGGGCCCAGACGACGCCGGACGGCCTCACATCCGAAGCGCGCTATTGGATCGACGACATGTTCATGATCACCGCGGTCCAGGTGCAGGCCTACCGGGCGACCGGCAAGGCCGAATACATTGATCGCGCCGCGCGCACGATGGCGGCGTATCTCGACCGGTTGCAACAGACCAACGGGCTGTTCTTTCACGCGCCCGATTCGCAATTTTTCTGGAGCCGCGGCAACGGCTGGGTGGCTGCGGGAATGACCGAGTTGCTGCGATCGATGCCGGCCGATCATCCGCAGCGTGAGCGGGTGATGAGCGGCTACCGAAAGATGATGGCGGGCCTGCTGCCGCTTCAAGGTCCCAATGGACTCTGGCGGCAACTGCTCGATCATCCCGAAGCCTGGGCGGAGACTTCCGGCACCGCCATGTTCGCCTACGCCATGGTCACCGGGGTGAAACAAGGCTGGCTCGACACCGCGACCTACGGCCCCGCCGCCCGCAACGCCTGGCTCGGCCTTGTCCGGCACCTCGACATCAACGGCAACGTGTCCGACGTGTGCGAGGGGACGAACAAAGGCCAGAGCGTCGAGTATTACCTGGCCCGGCCCCGGCACACCGGCGATCTCCACGGCCAGGCCCCCGTCCTCTGGACCGCCGCGGCACTGATGCGTACGAAGTGAAATCGGTTAAACGGTTGAATAGTTAAAAAGTTGAATGGTTGTAGCGTCGTCCATTAACCGTTCAACTGTTTAACTGTTTAACCGTTTAACTGTTCAACCTCACCCACCACATTCCGCGCTTGGACATCGCACATGGCCTCGCTTAAGCTGTGCCTGAACAACATGAGCCGCCATTCGCATCGCTTGCTCGTTCTCGAATCCAACCGGGAAGCGGCCGGGTCGTTGCGCAGCCATGGATTCCATGTGGAATTCGCGCCCGACGCGGTGGGGGCCATCGAACGGCTCGCCCGCGAATCCTTCGACCTGGGCCTGTTCCCGACAAGCATTCTGGGCCCGGCGCCGGAGTCCATTCCCGCCGCGTTGCATGCGCTGCTCGCCGAAGTGGCTATTGTGCTCATCGCGGACGATTCCGACATTGAGGCCGCCCAGGCCGCCCTGCGCAACGGCGTCCAGGATTACGTGGTCTCCGGCGAACTCACCTCGCCCCGGGCGGCTGAAATCATTCGCAAAGCGATCGACCGGCAGCAAGGCCAGCGGGCCGCGCGCCACGACCAGCACCTGCTCGAGGTGCTCATGGACCGGGTGCCCGACGCGGTTTATTTCAAGGACACCGAGAGCCGTTTCCTCCGCGTCAGCCGGGCCCAGGCCCGCAAGTTCGGACTGGCCAGCCCCGCCGAGGCGGTGGGAAAATCCGATGCCGATTTTTTCACCGAGGCGCACGCGCGCCAGGCGCGCGAGGACGAGCGGCGGGTGATCACGACCGGGCTGCCCGTGGTGGGCATCGAGGAAAAGGAAACCTGGCCCGACGGCAGTGTTTCCTGGGTTTCGACCACCAAGCTCCCGATGCGCGATCCGAACGGCCGGATCATCGGGACGTTTGGAGTCTCGCGCGACATCACCGCGCGGAAGGAAGCCGAACTGGCGCTGGCGGAGCGCACCCGGCAGTTGCGGCAGAAGAACCAGCAGGTGGAGGAGGAACTCAAAATGGCGCGCGAACTCCAGCTTGCCATGCTGCCGCAGCGATTTCCCTGCACGCGCGCGAACGGCAACCGGAATTGCGCGCTCGAATTCTTCAGCTTCTACCTGCCCAGCGGATCAGTCAGCGGCGATTTTTACGATGTCGTGCAATTGTCCGATTCCGCCGTGGGCATGTTTATCTGCGACGTCATGGGGCACGATGTGCGGGCGGCGTTGGTCACGGCGATGATGCGGGCGCTGGTGCAGGATCTCAGCCGGAGTTCGGCCGACCCTGGACAATTGCTCGCCCAGATCAACCAGGGGCTGGCGGGGCTGTTTCGGCAGACCGGCGCCACCATGTTCGCCACGGCGCTCTACCTCATTGCCGATGTCGCGACCGGCGAGCTGCGCTACGCGAGCGCCGCGCATCCCGACGCCTTTCACATCCGGCGCCAGCCGGGATCCGTGGAGATTTTGCACACCGACGCCCGGAAGCGCGGGCCCGCTCTCGGACTTTTTGAAGAGGCAAGCTTCCCCACGTCGATTCGCACCGCGGCCCCCGGCGACCTGATCCTGATGTTC
This sequence comes from Verrucomicrobiota bacterium, assembly GCA_046346665.1. Lineage (GTDB taxonomy): Bacteria > Verrucomicrobiota > Verrucomicrobiia > Limisphaerales > JAXMHQ01 > JAXMHQ01. The sequence continues at coordinate 13,791 of JAXMHQ010000042.1, read as the reverse complement.
ACCGACGGTCTCATCGAAGCCGAGGGCGCCGACCAGGAATGCTTCTCGCAGGAACGGCTGGCCGACGCGGTCCGGCGCCACGCCTCGTTGCCCGCCAGGGAAATGCTCGATAAGGTGGTCGGGGAAGTTCGGGGCTACTGCGGCCAGGAAGGTTTCAGCGACGATGTGTCGCTCGTCGGCATGGAAGTGCGGAGCCTGGCGCCCGTCCCGTAGCCGCCCCGCAGCCGCGATCGTGAGATCGCGGTTCCGGGCATGGAACAATAATGAAATCCAGAGCCGCAACTCTTCTTAGCCTCCTGGTTCTGCTCGCCGGACTTGGCGGCGCAGCGCATGCCGCGCACACCGAGGCGCAACTGGTGCTTTCGATGGATTCCGTGCGCCCCGGTTACACGCTGTGGGCCGGCGTGGTTCTCCGCATGGAACCCGGGTGGCACACCTACTGGCGAAACTCCGGCGCTTCCGGAGTCCCGACGTCCATTCAATGGAAACTTCCCCCCGGCATCACCGCAGGCGACATCCGCTGGCCCGTTCCCGAAAAACTCCCGCCGGATGATCTCACGACCTATATCTATTCCGGCGAAACTGTTCTCATGGTCCCGCTCACCATCGCCTCGAATGCCGCGGCCGGAGCGCTCGACATCGCGGCGAAAGTTTCCTGGCTCGAATGCAAGGAGCAATGTCTCCCGGGCAAAGCCAATGTCGCCGCCACTCTGATCGTGGCGCCGTCCAACACGGTTTCCTCCTCAGCAGCCGTCTTCGAGACGTGGATTCCCCGGCTGCCGGCCCGGTTTGATCCAAAAACCGGCATCCTTCCGGCCGAATGGGCCGGGCCCGCCAGGGACGATCTCCGCCCGATCTCGCTGCCGGTCGATCCCGCGCGCCAGGATTTTTATCCCGATGCCAGCGACCAGTTCGAAGTGCAGGGCGGATCGGAACGATGGACCAATTCAGCCGGCTCGGTGGTCCTCCGGAAATGGGTGAAGAAATTCTCCGGGGATTGGCCGCACGAAATCCCGGGGCTGTTGGTTGATGAAAACGGCAAGGAGCGCACGGGAGCCGACGTGCGCCTGCAATTGGTCACAGCGCCCCCGGCCGAGCCGCCCGCCGCGGCGCCGGCCGCCGCCTCGCCCCTGTCGAAGCCGCTCTGGCTTATGCTCCTTTACGGGTTCCTGGGTGGCATCATCCTCAACGTCATGCCGTGCGTCCTGCCGGTCATCGCTTTGAAAATTCTCGGGTTCGTCCGCGAAGCCAGCAGCGACGCCCGCCGCGTCCGCGCCCTCGGCCTGTCCTACACCGCCGGCGTGCTCGCGTCGTTCCTCGTTCTCGCGCTGCTGGTCATCGCGGTGAAAACCGCCGGCCGCCACGCGAGCTGGGGCATGCAATTCGGCAACCCCCGATTTGTCGTGCTCCTCACCGTGCTCGTCACGGGCGTCGCGTTGAACCTGTTCGGCGTGTTCGAGGTGAATCCCGGCAGCCATATTCTGAATGCAGCCGGTAGTGCTGCCGCCCGCAGCGGACTATCCGGCGCGTTTTTCAACGGCATCCTCGCCACCGTCCTCGCCACGCCGTGCACCGCACCGTTCCTCGGGTCCGCCGTCGGATTTGCCCTCGCCCAGCCCGCGGGCATCCTCGTGCTGATGTTTCTCATGGTTGGATTCGGGCTAGCGATGCCTTACATGATATTAAGCTGGAATCCCGACTGGCTCGCCTTCCTGCCAAAGCCCGGGGCGTGGATGGAACGATTCAAAATCGCCATGGGCTTCCCGATGCTTGCGACCGCCGTCTGGCTGTTCAGCCTGATGCCGGCTTATTACGGCGAAAGGAGCTGGTGGCTGGGTATTTTCCTCGTCGTGTTCGCCGCCGCCGCGTGGGTCTTCGGCGAGTTCGCCCAGCGCTCCCGCCGGCGGCCCGCCCTCGCCATGCTCGCCGCCCTGGTCCTCCTCGCCGGCGGATACGGTTACGCGATCGAACGGGGATTGAACTGGCGTGCGCCGGTCGACACCTCCGCCGCCCAGGCTGCCGCTGAATCGGGCGACATTCCGTGGGCGCCCTGGTCCGCCGCCGCGGTCGAACGCGCCCAGGCCGAAGGACGGCCGGTGCTGGTGGATTTCACCGCGAGCTGGTGTCTCACCTGCCAGGCGAACAAGCGGTTGGCGATCGACATCCCGTCCGTGCGCGCGAAATTGAAATCGTTGAACGCCGCCGCCCTGCTGGGCGATTACACGCGCGTGACGGACGACATCACGGTGGAGTTGGCCAAATACGGCCGTGCCGGTGTTCCGCTCGTGCTGGTGTTTCCCGGCAAACCCGGCGCCCCGCCGGTCGTCCTGCCCGAGTTGCTGACGCCGGGAATCATGTTGGACGCGCTAGACAAGGCCGGCGCCCGGCCCCGGTAGACGCAGGCCCGAGCACTGCGACCAACCTGCGGTGCGAACTTTCTGTCGTACGTACGACATAAAGTCCGTAGTCGCTTTCCTTGCTGTCCAGCCCACCGCGTCTGCAGGCGTTTGGAGGCGTTGCAAAGTTTATGTTGCACGTGCAACATAAAGTTGGTCATGCCCGAAAACCCCGAAAGTGAGGGTGTCAGTTGTGGTTACGACGTTTCTTCAGCCCGGTTGAACAATCCGACCATTGTGGTATCTAATGCATTAAATAAAAGCGGCATTGCATTGGAACGAAATGACGCTGAACAAAAGGACGATTATGAAGCGCGTGGTTGTTTGGATGGCGTCGATGTTGGTGGGGGCCTCGGCATTTGGGGCGGCGGAGGTGGGGAAGGCGGCGCCGGATTTCACGGGGACGGACATTAACGGCAAGACGATCCATTTGTCGGATTACAAGGGCAAGGTGGTGGTGCTGGAGTCTTACAACCTGGACTGTCCATTTTGCGCGAATCATTTCAACACCGGGGCGATGCAGGAATTGCAGAAGGAGATGACGTCGAAAGGCGTGATCTGGCTGATGGTGAATTCGGTGAACCCGAACAATTCGAGTCATCGCACGCCCGACCAGGCGCGGGCCGAGTGGGCGCGGGAGAAACCGAATGCGACCGCGTGGATTGACGACAGTTCCGGCGCGATCGGGAAGGCTTACGGGATGCGAACGACGCCGCACATGTTTGTGATCGATGCCAGCGGCACGCTGGTTTACAGCGGGGCGATTGATGATCGGCCTTCGCCCGGCGGGGATCCGCGCACTGCCCATAACTACGTGAAAGCGGCCGTCCAGCAGGTTTTATCCGGCGAAAAAGTCGCCGTGAGCCAGACCAAGCCATACGGGTGCGGGGTGAAGTACGGCGGATAAACCCAGTGCGGAATGCGGAGTGCGGAGTGTGAAATCCTGCCGGTTGCGACCCTCCAACACTCCCATAATCCATTTTCTCCCGTCCTTGACACCCGCTGTCGAACACTTAGGTTTTGGGTGTGCCCCGTCAACGTGCCGGGGCCTCTTCTATGTGCAAAGACTGCGGCTGCGGGAATGTGGGCGACGACGTGACAATCGGCGGACAGCCGGCATCCGGGCAGGCATCCCCGCATTCTCATTCGCACGATCATCCCCACGATCACGGACATGAACACGGCCACGAACACGGTCACGGGCATTCGCACGGGCCGCAGACGATTGAGTTGAACCGGTCCATTCTCGAGAAGAACGACCGGTTGGCGGAGCGCAACCGGGGATTTTTCAAAGCCAAAGGGCTGCTCGTGCTGAACGTGGTTTCCTCGCCGGGCTCCGGCAAAACGACCCTGGTCCAGCGTACGGCTGAGTTGCTGGGGCGCCAGATGCGCACGGGCGTGGTGGTGGGCGACCTGGCGACGGACAACGATGCGGCGCGATTAAAGGCCGCCGGGGTGCCGGTGGTTCAGATCACGACAGGCACTGTGTGCCATCTCGAAGCCGACATGGTCGCCAAGGCCGCCGACAAACTGAAACTGGACGAGCTGGACCTGTTGATCGTTGAAAACGTCGGCAACCTGGTCTGTCCGGCCTCCTACGACCTGGGCGAGGATTTGCGCGTGGTGCTTTTGTCGGTGACCGAAGGCGAAGACAAGCCGCTCAAGTATCCGCCGATGTTCCATTCCGCCGATGTCGTGCTGGTGACCAAGACCGATCTGGCGCAGCCCTGCGGGTTCGATCGGAACCTTGCGATGCTGAACCTGGGCCGGATCAGCCATCACGCGAAGGTTTTTGAAGTGTCGGCCAAGACCGGGGAGTGGATGGATGCGTGGTGTGATTTCCTGCGGCAACGAAAACCGAAGGCGAGTTAGGCACGGATGGATGCGGATGGGGGAACCTTTGACGCGAATTGACGCGAATTTTTGCTAATCGGTGGGGCGAGACTCTGTCGAGCCCTCGAAAAGACTGGAGTGATGGAGCGTTGGAGTTCTGGAGTATTGAAAGGGCCGCTGCGGACGCTCCCCGGTCTGTTCCAACACTCCACGACTCCAGGACTCCATCACCCCATTTCCTGAACTGGGCTCGACAGAGTCTCGCCCCACCATTGGCGTCAATTCGCGTCAAAGCCCTTTCCGATCCGTGTCCATCCGTGGTTAAAACTCCGGAATCAGCGCAGATCTTCCAGCAGCGCCTCGACGCGTTTGGCGATGGAGGCCAGGGCGGATTCGGGGCTTTCGAACAGGAGATCCTCCACTTCCCAGAACTGGACGCGTTTGATGTGTTGGGGAAAGAGTTCCTGCATCATGGGGAGATGTTCGGTCTTGCTGAGGGCGATGCAGTATTTGTGGTCGAGGAAATCGCGGCTATTGACCGGGACCGGCATGCGGAGCGGTTGCGCGGGGGTGATACCCAGGGCCTGCAGGGCGCGCAAAGCGTGTGAGGACATCGGACCCGAATTGGCGACCAGGTCGGGGCGGAATCCCTTGGAAGAAGCCCGGACGTAATAGGCTTTCTGGCGGGCGATATGATTGAAATACTCCTCGGCGAACCGGCTGCGGTAATAATTGCCGGTGCAGAGGAAAAGGACTTCGGCTGGCCACGGGGGTTCCTGCTCCGTCATTTCAGCCTGCCGATGTTGCGGCGCGTTTGTGTCTTTGGACGTCATTCCTGTCCGCCGGGAGAAAATCGCCCCTCCGGCAAGCTGCGGATCATACCAATCGCCGGCAGGAAATCAATCGGTGTCCCAACGAACCATCCCGGGGCGTGGGCTGTGTCCTTTGTGGGGATCGGCAAAATCCGCGGTTCCAATTATTAACGGCACAAACGACCGGGGATTGAGGCCAAAGCAGGGGCAATTTAAGCACGGATGGACACGGATACACACGGATGAAGGAGTTGACGCGAATTAGCGCGAATTTTCCGCTAATTGGGGGGGCGAGACTCTGTCGAGCCCAGTACTAGAAATGGGTTGGTGGAGTCCTGGAGTTTTGGAGAGTTGGAAAAGACCGCGGAGCGCCTGCGGCGACCCTTTCAATACTCAAGAACTCCGACACTCCATCACTCCAGCCTTTTCGAGGGCTCGACGGAGTCTCGCCCCACCCTGCAAGGAACAATTGGCGAAAATTCGCTTTGATTCGCGTCAAAATCCCTGCCGTTTGGATCCGTGTTTATCCGTGTCCATCCGTGGTTAAGGTGTAATTCGGCGGCCTTTTTCCGGGGTGAAAACGGTTCGGGTCGAATTGTCAAAAAATATCTCACAAACCCGTTGACAGGGGTAGGTGTGTTCCGTATTTTGGGCCGCAGTCGTTGGGCCGTAAAAAGACGAAAAATAGCCAGCCCCTTAACCTTTTGAGCCAATGAAGGGCGGGGGCAGGATTTTTTGTCGCTTTTTGGTATCAGGATGAATTTTTAGTTTTGGCCGGCGCCCATGTAGCTCAGTTGGTAGAGCGCGTCCTTGGTAAGGACGAGGTCATCAGTTCAATCCTGATCATGGGCTCCAGATTCGTAGTAGTAACCGAAGCAACGTTGTAAAAACCAGACACACAACATCAGGAGATCGCAATGGCAAAAGAGCAATTTCAACGGACGAAACCGCACGTCAACGTCGGCACGATCGGACACATTGACCATGGCAAATCCACTTTGACGGCGGCGATCGTCGAAGTGCAGGCCAAGAAGGGTCTTGCGACCCCGATCTCGTATGCGGACATCACCAAGGGCGGCACTGTGCGTGACGAAACCAAGACGGTGACCATCGCGGTGTCCCACGTGGAATACCAGAGCGACAAGCGCCATTACGCGCACATCGACTGCCCCGGCCACGCCGACTTCGTGAAGAACATGATCACCGGCGCGGCCCAGATGGACGGCGCCATCCTGGTCGTCGATGCCTCTGAAGGCCCGATGCCGCAGACCCGCGAGCACATCCTCCTGGCCCGCCAGGTCGGCGTGCCCGCGATTGTCGTATTCCTGAACAAGGTCGACCTCGTCGACGACAAGGAACTGCTGGACCTGGTTGAGATGGAAGTGCGCGACCTGCTCACGAAGTATCAATTCCCGGGCGACAAGACCCCGATTATCCGCGGCAGCGCGAAGAAGGCGCTGAACCACGAGCCGGAAGGCGCCGCGGCGATCCAGGAGCTGATGGACGCGATTGACGCGTTCATTCCGCTGCCTCCGCGCGAAGTCGACAAGCCGTTCCTGATGTGCATCGAAGACGTGTTCAACATTGAAGGTCGCGGCACGGTCGTGACCGGTCGTGTCGAGCGCGGTGTGCTGAACAAGAACTCGGACGTGGAAATCGTCGGGCTCAAGGAGACGCGCAAGACGGTGGCGACGGACATTGAAATGTTCCGCAAGCTGCTGGATTCGGCGAATGCGGGCGACAACGTCGGCGTCCTGCTGCGCGGCACCAAGCGCGAGGAAGTGGAACGCGGCATGGTCCTGGCCAAGCCGGGCAGCATCACTCCGCACACGCACTTCAAGGCGGAAGTTTACGTTTTGTCCAAGGAAGAAGGCGGCCGTCACACGCCGTTCTTCACCAATTACCGTCCCCAGTTCTATTTCCGCACCTCGGACGTCACCGGCACGGTGAGTCTTCCGCAGGGCGTGGAAATGGTGATGCCGGGCGATAACATCAACGTGGAGATCAAGCTGATCGCCCCGGTCGCGATGGAAAAAGGTCTGCGCTTCGCCATTCGCGAAGGCGGCCGCACCATCGGTGCCGGGCGCGTCACCGAAGTGATCGCCTGATCGGACACCTTTCAGGGAGGCGGTGACAAGCCGCCTCCCGGTTCAACCCCGGCCGGACGCCGAGCGGGCGTCAATGAGTAGGGCGGTAGCTCAATTGGTAGAGTAGCGGTCTCCAAAACCGTTGGTTGGGGGTTCGATTCCCTCCCGCCCTGCCAGTTCCGCCGAGGCGGGACTGCCGCGCCGAAGCGATAGCGTAGGCGGGCCTGAAACAGCGGATTGATGGATCTTTGGATGAATGGATTGATGGAGCGGATGGAAGGCGTTCATCCCACGATCCGATAATCCAATATCCAGTCTGTCACGGAGAGGTGGCAGAGTGGTCTATTGCGGCGGTCTTGAAAACCGCTTTCCGCGCAAGCGGAACGGGGGTTCGAATCCCTCCCTCTCCGCCAGTCTTCGCTCGCCGCGAAGCAAGAGCGAAGACGTCCGGAGCGACGGCTGAAAAGAATTTTTTGTGAATGGTCTGACAAGATTACTGGTGTGGGTCGTGGTGGTCGGAGTGGTGTTTGCCTTTCTCTGGTGGAAGGGTTACCTGCTCCGCATCTCGGCGTACGTGGCTCAAACCCGTGAAGAGCTGAAGAAGTGCACCTGGCCCACCTGGGAGGAACTGAAAGGCTCCACCGTGCTCGTGGCGCTGTCCATCTTTCTGCTCGGCGCCTTCGTCGTGGTGGCCGATTACATTTTCGTCAAGGTCATGTTCCTGATCTCAAAGGTCTAACGCAACTGAATCATGCGAAGCCAGTGGTTTGTCATCCATACCCTTTCCGGCCAGGAGCAGAAGGTCAAGGAAAGCATCGAAAAGCGCATTAAAAGCGAAGAGATGGGCGAGTACATCAAGGAAGTGCTCGTCCCGATGGAGAAGGTGGTGGAAGTGCGCAACCAGAAGAAGACGGTGTCCACCCGCAAACTCTGGCCCGGTTACGTTTTTGTGGACATGGTGCTGCTCGATGAGGAAAAGCGCATCATCGAGCAACCCTGGTATTTCATCAAGGAAACCCAGGGTGTGATCGGTTTTGTGGGTGGCGAACCGCCCACACCGACGCCGGCCGAGGAAGTCGAGTCGATCAAGGCCCAGATTTCCGCCTCGGAAGAAACCGAGCGGCCGAAGGTCAGCTTTGAAGTGGGCGAGACCGTCAAGATCAACAACGGTCCGTTCCTGAACTTCAGCGGTGTGATCGAGGAAATCGAGCCTGAACGCGGCAAGCTGAAGGTGACGGTGAACATTTTCGGCCGCAACACGCCGGTGGAACTGGAATACTGGCAGGTGGAAAAGGGCTGAGCCGTTGGTTGAACGGTTGACTGGTTAAATGGTTAAAACGAGAAACGGCCAGACGCGCGCGACAATTTAACGGTTTAACTGTTTAACGATTTAACTCTTTAAGAAAGCGAAGTTATGGCAAAGAAAGTTACAGGCATCATCAAGCTGCAGATCCCGGCCGGCCAGGCCAACCCGGCGCCGCCCGTCGGCCCCGCGCTCGGCCAGCACGGCGTCAACATCATGGGCTTCTGCAAGGAATTCAACGCGGCCACCAAGCAGGACGCCGGCCTGATCATCCCCGTGGTCATCACGGTTTACCAGGACAAGTCGTTCACCTTCATCACGAAGTCGCCCCCCGCCTCCGTGCTGCTCAAGAAAGCCGCCGGCATCACCGCCGGATCCAAGGAACCGAACAAGGACAAGGTCGGGAAAGTCACCCGCAAACAGGTCCTGGATATCGTCAAGCTGAAGTCCAAAGATTTGAACGCGGTGAACGAAGAAGCCGCGTTCCGAGTCATCGCCGGCACCGCCCGCAGCATGGGCATTGAAGTCGTCGGCTGATCACAACCCAAAACCGCGGGAGAATTCCGGCAGGCCGGGATTCGATCGAACCGCAACGAAACACATGGCAAGCAAACGATACAAGAAAGCGCTCGAACTGGTGGAAGCCGGTAAAACCTACCCGCTGAAATCCGCCGTCGAAGTCCTCACCAAGTTCCCGAAGGCCAAGTTCAACGAAACCGTTGACCTTGCGTTCCGCCTCGGGGTCGACCCGAAACAATCCGACCAGATGGTCCGCGGGACGGTTCCCCTGCCGCACGGCAGCGGCAAGACGGTCCGCGTGCTCGTGTTCGCCAAGAGCGGGCCTGCCGCCGACGCCGCCCGCGCGGCCGGAGCCGAGAACGTCGGGTTCGAGGACATGATCAAGAAATGCCAGGAGGGCTGGGCCGACTTCGACGTCGCCATTGCCACCCCGGAAGCCATGTCGGAAGTCCGCAAGCTGGGCAAGGTGCTCGGTCCGCGCGGCCTGATGCCCAATCCCAAGACCGGCACCGTGACCGACGACACCGCCCGCGCGGTGAAGGAAGTCAAGGCGGGCCGAGTGGAATTCAAGGTGGACAAGGCCGGCAACGTGCACGTGCCGGTCGGCAAGGTTTCGTTCAGCGCGCCCCAGATCGAGGAAAACGCGCGCGCGGTCATCGAGGCGGTCGCCAAAGCCCGCCCCCACAGCGTGAAGGGCACGTATATCCATCGCTGCACCCTGTCGGCCACCATGAGCCCGCCCGTTTCGGTGGATGTGAAGGAATTTGCGACGCACTAGTTGCCGCGACCGGAAACGACCAAACGAACCAACATTATGCGTCAAGAGAAGCAATATTTAACGAAGGAATACCTGGCCCGGCTCAACGCCTCGCCGTTCTTCATCGTCGTCGATTACCGCGGGATGAAGGTGGGTCACCTGTCCGAGCTCCGCAAACGCCTGCGCAAGGCCGGCGCGGAAATCCACATCGTCAAAAACTCCATCTTCCAGATCGCCGCCAAGGAAGCCGGCGTCAGCGAGCTCAACGGATCCCTCTCCGGCCAGCTCGCCGTTGTCACCGGCCAGAAGGACATCTCCACCGCCGCCAAGGTCGTCAAAACCTTCGGCTCGGAGTTCGACCGGCTGAAGATCAAATTCGGCTTCCTGGACAACCAGCGCCTGGCGGATACGGAAATCCTTACGCTGGCCGACCTGCCGTCCATCGAAGTTCTCCGCGCCACTTTGCTTGGCGTGTTGAACGCCCCGGCGTCCAAACTGGTCAGATTGCTGAACACACCCGCCTCCCAGATGGCGCGCGTGTTGCAGGCGAAGGTGGACAAAGGCTGATTTTGGAGGAATATTAACCATTTCCGCCCGGCCCGAACCGCCGGGCGGTTAAACAAACAAACAACAACGTAAATCGTCGGCCCGCAGGCAGCGGGCTGAAACCAGGGGCGGCCGCCCCTGACGACGAGACGAATCGAAAGAAAATAGTATGGCCCTGGATAAAGCTCAGATCGTGGAAGCACTCAGCAGCGCGACGGTGATTGAAATCGCCGATCTCGTGAAGGAACTCGAAACCAAGTGGGGCGTGTCCGCCGCCGCGCCTGTCGCGGTCGCCGCCGCCGGCGCTCCCGCCGCGGGTGGCGCTGCCCCCGCCGCCGCCGCCAAGGACACCTTCGACGTGATCCTCGCCTCGGTGCCGGCCGACAAGAAGATTGCCGTCATCAAGGCCGTCCGCGAAGTCAAAGCCGGCCTCGGCCTCGCCGAAGCCAAAGCCCTCGTCGAAGGCGCTCCCAAGCCCATCCTCGAAGGCGCGAACAAGGCCGACTCCGATGCCGCCAAGAAGAAGCTCGAAGAAGCCGGCGCGAAAGTCGAAGTCAAGTAATTCGGGAACGTTTTGGGGCGGCGACGCCCGCTGCAGCGGGCCCGCCGCCCCGATTTGCCTGGGCCGGGTTTAAGTAGAAAAGATTTTTACATTAGAGAACGGAATTTAATCGAAGCCACCGCCGAGTGACTTGAGAGAGGGCAAGTTCGCTGTGAAAGACAGAGACCTTGCCTTGTGTCGTTTAGCTGAAATAACGGGCCGTCGAATCGAACGGCCATTCTGAAAAGGTACCAATGCCATCGCGAGCAACAGAACGAGTGAACTTCGGCAAGATCAAAGAGATCATTGCCCCGCCGAACCTGATTGAATTGCAGACGAACTCCTACCGGGAGTTCCTGCAGGCGGAACTGCCCCAATCCAAGCGCAAGAACCTCGGATTGCAGGCTGTTTTCACCGAGGTGTTCCCCATCGAGAGTTACGATGGCAAATGCGTCCTCGACTTTCATTCCTACGAGATCGGCGAGCCCAAGCTCGACTGGCTTGAGTGCCTGCGCGAAGGCCTCACCTTCGGCGCGCCCCTTTACGTGACCTTCCTGCTCAAGGAGGAAAAAGGCACGAAGGAAGAAAAGGTGTTCATGGGCGAATTGCCGCTCATGACTCCGCAGGGCACGTTCGTCATCAACGGCGCCGAACGCGTCATCGTCAGCCAGCTCCATCGCTCGCCCGGCCTCGCCTTCGAAGCCACCCAGCATCCCAACGGCAAGACGCTCCATTCCTTCCGCATCATCCCCGACCGCGGCTCCTGGTACGAAGCGCAGTTCGACACCAGCGACCTGCTCTACGTTTATCTCGACCGCAAGAAGCGCCGCCGGAAATTTCTCACGACCACGTTCTTCCGCGCGCTGAGCTTTCTCGACGGGGAAGGCAAGGGCAAGGATGCCGACAAAAACCGCGGCACGGACGAGGAAATCCTGAAGCTGTTCTACGATGTGGAAGAGCTGACCGTGAAGGAAGCCGAGAAGCGCGATGACCTGCCGAACAAGGTCCTCATCGAGGACGCTGTCGACCAGGACAAGGGACTCGTCGTTGCCCGCGCCTTCGAACCGCTTTCCAAGGCCGTCGTGAAGCAGATCGCCGAACTCGGCGTCACCAGGCTCAAAGTCGTCGACACCACCGCCGACGAAGGGATCGTCATCAAGTGCATGAAGAAGGATCCCGCCAAGAACGAGGAGGAGGCCCTCAAGGACATCTACCGCCGCCTCCGCCCCGGTGATCCCCCGACCGCCGCCAACGCGCGCGCCCTCATCAAGCGCCTGTTCTTCGATCCGAAACGTTACGATCTCGGCCGCGTCGGCCGTTACAAGATCAACCAGAAACTGGGCATCAAGGGCGGCGACTCCCGCATCCTGACCAAGGAAGACCTGGTGGCCGCCACCAAGTACCTGCTCCGCCTCAAGAAGGGCGAGGGCACGCTGGACGACATCGATCACCTCGGCAGCCGCCGCGTCCGCACCGTGGGCGAATTGCTCGCCAACCAGTGCCGGGTCGGCCTCGCCCGCACCGAACGCCTCGTCAAGGAGCGCATGACGCTCTTCGACCAGGGTGTCGAGTCCATGTCGCCCCAGAAACTCATCAATCCCAAGGCGCTCTCCGCCGTCATCCGCGATTTCTTCGGCCGCAGCCAGTTGTCCCAGTTCATGGACCAGATCAATCCGCTGGCCGAACTGACGCACAAACGGCGCCTGTCGGCACTCGGACCCGGCGGTCTTTCGCGCGACCGCGCGGGCTTCGAAGTCCGCGACGTGCACCCTTCGCATTACGGACGCATCTGCCCGGTGGAAACGCCCGAAGGCCCGAACATCGGCCTCATCGCGTCGCTGGCCACGTTTGCCCGGATCAATGATTTCGGGTTCCTCGAAACCCCGTACCGCAAGGTTGAAAACGGCCGCGTCGCGGAGAAGATTGAATACCTCACTGCCGACCGCGAGGAATCGTTCTTCATCGCCCAGGCCAATTCGCCGCTCGACGACAAGGGCCGGTTCACGCAGGACCGGGTTGTCTGCCGTGGCGGCCGCGGCGATTTCGTCGACCTCGATCCCGCCCGCATCGACTACATGGACGTGTCGCCGAAGCAGCTCGTTTCGGTTGCCGCGAGCCTGATTCCGTTTCTTGAACACGACGATGCGAACCGCGCGTTGATGGGTTCGAACATGCAACGCCAGGCCGTGCCGCTGCTCGTGACCGAGGCGCCGTTCGTCGCCACCGGCCTCGAGGAACGCGTCGCCCGCGACTCGCGCGCCGTCATCGTCGCCGAGGAAGCCGGCAAGGTCGCTTCCGTCACCGGCAGCCTCATCGTCATCACCGAGGACGGCAAGCTGCCCGAGACCAAGAAAAAGCTCCGTCACGACCCCGAGAAAGGTCTCTGGGTCTACCAGGTCCGCAAATTCATGCGGTCCAACGCCGCCACCTGCATCAACCAGAAAATCCTGGTGAAGAAGGGGGACACCGTGAAAAAGGGACAGGTCATCGCCGACGGCCCGTGCACGCGCGACGGCGAACTCGCCCTCGGCCGCAACGTGCTCGTCGCGTTCATGCCCTGGAACGGCTACAACTTCGAGGACGCCATCCTCATCAGCGAACGCATCGTCAAGGACGACGTCTTCACGTCGATCCACATCGATGAATTCGAAGTCAGCGCCCGCGACACCAAGCTGGGACCCGAGGAAATCACGCGCGACATCCCGAACCTCGGCGATGAAGCGCTCAAGAACCTGGGACCCGACGGCGTCATCCGCGTCGGCGCCGAAGTGAAGCCCGGGGACATCCTGGTCGGCAAGATCACTCCGAAATCGGAGACCGAACTCGCGCCCGAGGAACGGCTGCTCCGCGCCATTTTCGGCGAGAAGGCCGCCGACGTGAAGGACACCTCGCTCAAGGTTCCCTCCGGCACCTACGGCATCGTGATGGACGTGAAGGTCTCCTCCAAGAAGGAATCCGACCGCATCAAGAGCACGGTGACCGAGGAGAAGAAGCAGG
>JAXMHQ010000041.1:0-40325 GCA_046346665.1 Verrucomicrobiota bacterium | reverse complement strand
GGGTCGTCCAGGATCTCCAGCCGCGCATCCTCGTCCTCCTCCTGCGGCGCAGGCTTCGCGCGCTCCACCTCGGCCTGGTCCACAATCTCCACCTCGAGCGTGCGCAACTTCGTATACAGCTCGTCGAGGTCGTCCGGATTCAGATTGTCCGGCAGGATGTCGTTGATGTCGTCGTAGGTGACGTAACCGTTTTCCTGCGCGAGATGCAGGAGCGTCTTGATCGTCTCCGTCAGGTCGATCGTGGATTTCGAACCTGCGCCGGCGGCGGAATCGGTTTGGGGGGCCGCGGCGGGTTTGAGCGGCGCGGCGGTCTTGGCGTGTTTGCCGTCACGGGCCGCATCGGGCTTCGCATGCCCGGTGGCATTGGACGAAATGACAAAACGTCGGCGAATCGGAGCCGCCTTGGCCGCGGGACGTTCCGGGGCCGGGCGGGCTGTGCCCTTCGATGCTTGCTTCGACGTTTTTTGAGCTTTTCTCTTCAGCATAAATAATCAGACGCGCGTATTCCGTATTGGTTCACACATTTCTGTGGTCGCGGCAGAACATGGCCCGTCTCGTTGAAACACGTTACGGGTTTGCCGACGCAGATCTACACCTGCAAGTCCGGAAGACCGAGCGCCAACAGCCTACACCATAGAACGTTAAACTCAACTCAACGTTCCACAATGCATAAACCGGCCTCGGGTTTCCATCGTCTGCTCGATGCAAAGTCCTGAATCACGTCGATTCAACGAGTTACGCCGGCGAACCTCGCGCTTACCTGTTCGACTCCACCACACACCCGCACGGCATGCAAGCAGGAAAACACATTTTGTACAGTAAAATTGCACATTTCCAAGAGGCTCCTGCTGGATTGCAGTTCTAAGTATCTGGAATATAAATGGTTGTCTAAATCGGCAAATTTTTGACAAATTGGCCGTTACAGGCATGATTCGGAGCGAAGGTTTTCACTTATGGCCGTTCGATACAAAGATTACTACGAAACCCTGGGCGTTCCTCGAACCGCGAGCGACGCCGATATCAAGAAAGCCTTTCGAAAGCTCGCCCGGGAATTCCACCCAGACGTCGCCAAGGACAAAAAGCAGGCCGAGGAACGATTCAAGGAGATCAATGAGGCCTACGAAGTCCTGAGCGATCCGGCGAACCGTAAAAAATACGACGAACTCGGCGCAAACTGGAAATCCGGCGCGGAATTCCGGCCGCCGCCGGGCTGGGGGCCGTCCGCCGGCGGCCGCGGTTTCCGGGGCACCGCGTCGAGCCCGGAGGCGGAATTCGAATTCGGCGGGACCGGGTTCAGCGATTTCTTCGAGCAACTGTTCGGATCCCGCATGCGCGGCGGCGGCTTCGCCGGCGGACGCGGCTTCGATACCGGCGAATTCGCCGAACGCGGCGCGGATATCGAAGGCGACATCATGGTGTCTCTCGACGAAGTCATGCGCGGCTCGGTGCGGTCGGTGTCGATCCGGCACGAATCCCGCACCGAAACCTACCAGGTGAAAATTCCGCCGGGCGTGACGGAAGGGCAGCGCTTGCGCGTCGCGGGACGTGGTGAAGCAGGGCAGGGCGGCGCCGCGGCCGGCGATCTGTACCTGCGCGTGCGGCTCGCGCGGCATCCGGATTTCGACGTGGATGATCACAACCTGGTGCACGAAGCCGGAGTGGCGCCGTGGGAAGCCGTGCTCGGCGCGAATATTTCGGTCCCCACCCTCGACGGCCGCGTGAACATCAAGATCCCGGCCGGCACTCAGAACGGCCAGAAACTTCGCGTGCGCGGACGCGGATTGCCGCATCGCGACGGCACCCGCGGCGATCTGATCGTGGTGACGCGCATCGAGGTGCCGGCGCAGGTGTCGGACTCCGAGCGCAAACTCTGGGAACAACTCGCGAAAGAATCCCGCTTCAAACCCGGCGACTAAAACAAGTCAGGTGGGACGAGACTCCGTCGAGCCCAGTTCATCGGGACGGGGAGTGTTTTGATTTGCTAGCCGGCCGACGCCGCGGCTTTGCGCCCGGCGTACATGTAACCCAGGTAATCGATCAGCCGCTGCTTCATGTCTTTGCGCGGCACAATGGCGTCGATCAAACCGTGGTCGAGAAGAAATTCCGCCGTTTGAAATCCCGGCGGCAACTCCGCCTGGGTGGTGTCCTTGATCACGCGCGGCCCGGCAAAGCCGATCATGGCCCCCGGTTCCGCAATGATGAGGTCGCCCACGCTGGCGTAGCTGGCCATGACGCCGGCCGTGGTGGGATGCGTGAGCACGCTGATGTAAGGCAGCCGCGCCTGCGCATGGTAGGCCAGCGCAGCGCAGGTCTTCGCCATCTGCATCAGGCTGAACATGCCCTCATACATCCGCGCCCCGCCGCTCGTCGAAATAATGATCAGCGGCAATTCCTTCTCCGTCGCGCGCTCAATCAACCGCGTCAGCTTCTCCCCAACCACCGATCCCATCGATCCACCCAGAAAACTGAAATCCATCACGCCCAGTGCCGTCCGGTGTTCGCCGATCTTGCCGATACCCGTCGCCACAGCGTCTTTCAAGCCGGTGGATCGCTGGTAATCCGCCAGCTTCTTGGTGTAGGAAGCGACGCCGGTGAACTTGAGCACGTCGACACTCTGCATGTCGGCGTCGAATTCCTCGAACGTGCAGGTCTCGACCAGTGAATGGATGCGTTCGCGGGCGCCGATGGGAAAGTGATACTGGCAATGGGCGCAGACCTTCAGGTTTTCGTCCAGTTCCTTGTCGAACACCATCGTGCTGCACTTGGGACATTTCGCCCAGAGACCCTCGGGAATCTCCCGCTTGCGCGATTTCGACGGCAGCTTCGGTTTCTTGACGAAATTCGCCGAGGCCGCGCTGGGCGGCGGCGGGGTGACGGCGGGTTCCGGGGCGTCAATGCCGAGGGATTTCTTGGTGAACGTGGTGGTGGCCATGGCGGAAATCAAAAATGAACAGGCAATCGCCCTTCAAGACAATCGGCAAACCGGGCGGTCACGGCTGACTTCATTCGTTTCACTAGCCCCAGAATATCTCAAATTCCCCGCGCCACTGTCCAGACGCAAACGTCGCCCGCTCCCGCCCGCCGCAATACCCGCGCGCAGGCGCTCGTCGTCGCCCCGGTCGTCATCACGTCGTCCACCAGCAACACGCGATCCCCCTTGAGTTTGCGCCGGCCGCAAAACGCAAACGCGCCCCGCATGTTCTCGGCCCGCTGACGCCGGGTCAGCAGCGTCTGCGTCCGCGTCGCAACGCGGCGCCGGACCCACCCCGCCTCCGTTGGAATCCCCGCGGCCCGCGAGAGCGCCGCCGCCAGGCGCTGGGCCTGGTTGAATTCCCGCTCCCGTTCCCGCGCCGGATGCAACGGCACCGGCACGATGCAATCAAACTCTCCGGCCGCCAGCTCCGGCGCCGCCCGCTCCACCAGCAGCCCCGCCAAAAACGCCTCGAACCACACCGCCCGCTGATATTTGTAGCGATGAATCGCCTCCAGCACCGGTCCCTCCGCCAGCACCGCGGCTCGTGCCCAGCGGAAATGCAGCGTCATCTCCCGGCAATTGGAACACTCGAACGACGTCGTCACTTCGCCCCGAAACGGCATTCCGCACCGGTCGCAACACGGCGCCTCCACACGCTTCACCTGCGCACGGCAGGCCGGTCCCACGTAACCTTCCGCCGCGCCGGCCCGCTCAACGCCGCACAACTGGCAGCAGGGCGGATACACAAACGACAGCGCCGCTTCCAACCAGCCGGAAACCGCGGAGACTTTCTTTGAACAGGAGGCAGCAGAGACAGCGGAGAGCGAGGCAGGAAGGAGACCCGCCGGCTGTTGCGGGGTCTGATCGATCTCAGGTGCGTTCACTGGTGAGTCCCCCTTTTGTTCCCGGCTCCATTCGAGCGAACATCCAAACCAGCATTCCCAGCACCGCCAGCGTGATCCAGCGGCCGACAGAGGGAAGCTGCAGCGATCCGGCCTTTAAACCGCCCGCCGCCGCCCCCGCGACCGTGGCCATGCCAAAAATCTTTGTCAGAAAAATCCAGCCGGCGTGCATCCCGAATCCCAGGTAGAGCGATCCAGTCCGCTGATAGGCAAGCCCGAGCGCGCACCCCGCCAGGAACAGGCTGAGCCACGCGGCGATGGCCGGTGTTCCTGCGGAAAAACCCGACGCCATTTGCATCAGCAATTCCAATCCCGAATACCAGTGAATCGGCGCAACAATTTCGGATCGCTGCAGGAAATGCACCTCCGCGAAAACGGCGCTGCTCAGGCACAGCGCGAGTCCGCCCCGAAACACCCGGCCCAAAACTCCCATCAGCGCGCCGCGGAACAGCAGCTCTTCGAGCGCGGAAACCAGCACCGCCGTGATCGCCGCGCCCGCCATGCCCGCCATCGCCTGCTGCCAGGTCCAGGCGGAATTCAACGCACGCGTGCCCGACCACAGCGTGCCCGCCGCCACCAGCATCGCCGCAGCCAGCCCGATGCCCCATCCAATCGCCAGCCGCCTCGCCGCCGCCCCACGGTCCGAAAGCCCCAGCGCGCGCCAGGAATTCACACCCGCCCGCCGCAGGACCACCGGCAATCCCAGCAATGCCAGCCCCAGCAACGCCCTGTCCAGGAACCGGTGAAACGGATGGTCCGCCAGCCGCGGGAACGCGTGATGCCAAACGTCAGGGAACGACCGCGCAAGAAATTCGGCCCCCCAATACAACCCGGGCGCCAGCAAACCGCCTCCCACGAATACCACCAGCATGTAGATCAACAACACCCCAAGGGTCCGCATGAGGCGAAATTAAACAAGAAATCGGTCGAGAGTCGAGAGCCGAGAGTCGAGGGCCAAACCTGCGGGCTTGCGTGACCCGCGGCATTTCGAAAGCCACGGCATCGCCCCGACCTCCGCTAAACAATCGGCTTCAGGATTCACAATTATAGGACTGACCCCTTCTGCAAAGGGGTCAGTCCTATAATTGTGAATTTCCAGGAGTTACAAACCCGATGAACTTCTTGCTTAAGTCGCTTTTAAGAGCGCCTCCACCAACCCATCGCCGGTGTGCTGTTTCGCTTCCAGCGCGGGCTTCAGACCCAGCGCTTCCAGCGCCTGGCTCGTCTCAGGGCCGATCGATGCCAGCTTCAAACCCGGGAACTTTCGCACCAGCCCCGGCAGATCGAATCGATCATGGAAATGTTTCACCGTCGACCCGCTCGTGAACGTGATCCAGTCGGCCCCGCGCTCGCGCAGTTCCGCCGCCGCGCCGGTCTCCTCCGGCGCCTCGGCCACGGTTTTGTAAACCGCGATGTCATCCACAATCCCGCCCAGTGCCTCCAGCGCCCGCGGCAAATCCGGGTTCGCATCCTGCGCGCGCAACAAACAGATCTTGAGATTTTCGATCGACTCGAATTTCTGAAATTCGGCCGCGATTTTCACGCCCAGGGCTTCCTTCGGCATCAGGTCGATCTGCAGGTGCAGCGCCTGCAGCCGGGCGGCCGTGGCGGGGCCGACCGCGGCGATGCGCGCGCCGCCCAGGTCGCGGAGATCCTGGAACCGCTTGAAATAATACCCGAAGAACGCATCCACTCCGTTCGCGCTCGTGAACACCAGCCAGTCGTAGGCGTTCAATTCCAGCAGGGCATCGATGATTTCCTCCTTGCGATCGGTGGGCTCGGTGCGGATGGAGGGAATTTCAAGAACCTCGGCGCCCAGTTCGGCGAACCGGGAGCAGAGCGGTCCCGCCTGCGCGCGGGCGCGGGTGACCACGATCCGCCGCCCGAACAGCGGCAGGTGCTCGAACCAGTCCAGGCGTGGCCGGAACTTCAGCACGTCCCCGATCACTGTCAGCGCCGGCGGCGCGAGCTTCTTTTCCGCCGCCAGCCCGGCAATGGTGGCCAGCGTGCCTTCCACGGTCACCTGCCGTCCCAGCGTGCCCTGTTGAATGACCGCGGCGGGCGTTTCCGGCGCCGCGCCCGCGGCCAGCAGTTTCGAAGTGATTTCTTCCAGCCGCCGCAGCCCCATCAGGATCACGCGCGTGCCGGGCACTTTCGCCAGCGCCTGGAAATCCACGGCGAGCTCCCCCTTTTCGGGATCTTCGTTCCCGGTCAGCACGGTGAAACTCGAACAGCAGGCGCGGTGGGTGAGGGGAATGCCGGCGTAATTGGGAACCGCCGTGATGGACGAAACGCCCGGCACGACTTCAAAGGGAATTTTCGCTGCCGCCAGCGCCTCGGCTTCCTCCGCCCCGCGCCCGAACACGTAGGGATCCCCGCCCTTGAGCCGGACGACGCGTTTGCCATCTCGCGCGCGGGCAATCAACAGCTCGTTGATTTCCTGCTGGCTCAGACCGCCGCTCCCGGCGTTGCCGCGCGAGATGCGCTCCGCGCCCGGCGGCGCCAGGTCGAGCAGGCGCGGATTCACCAGCATGTCGGAAACCACGACGTCGGCGCGCCGGAGCAATTCCGCCCCGCGCAGGGTGAGCAGGCCGACCGCGCCCGGGCCGGCGCCGACGAGGTGAACGATGCCTTTCATGTCGGGCGCAGTTGTTCCGCCACGCGCGCGCCCACCGCGGCTGCGTCTTTCAAAGTGCCCGATTCCTCCGCGCGCCTCAGCGTGCCGTCCGCGAACGACACCGCCTGGAGCCGCAGCCGTTCGCCGTCGACCGTTGCCAGCGCGCCCACCGGGCTCTGGCAGCCGCCGCCCATGCCCGCCAGAAACGCGCGCTCGGCGGTGACGCACTGGAGCGTGTGATGATGGTTCAACCGTTCGCAGATCGTCGCGATCCGTTCATCATCCCGCCGCGTTTCAATCCCGATCGCCCCCTGGCCGACGCACGGCAGCATGATGTCGGTGCCCAGGATGGTGGCCAGCACGCCGTCGGGAACGGCGTCGCCGAGCAGCCGGCCTTCGGGTGTGATGGTAAAGTTCAACCGCGTCAATCCCGCCAGCGCCAGCACCGTCGCATCCAGCTCCGGCCGTTCCATGAGTTTTTGAATGCGCGTCGCCACATTGCCCCGGATGTCCACCACCTTCAAACCCGGGTGATGCGCGAGCAATTGCGCCTTGCGCCGGGTGCTGCTCGTCGCCACGGTGGCGCCGGCCGGAAGATCTTTCAGGGCCAGCTTCGGTCGATACCCGCGCCGCTGCGACTGGCCCGGGGTCCATTCCTCCGGCGCCGCACCCGCCTCGACCTGCTGGAGGAAATCGGCGTCGCGATAAATCAGCACATCGCGGACATCGGCGCGTTTGCCCACGGCGCCCAGCGCCAGGCCGGCGGGCAGTTCGGTGGGCAGATCCTTGAGGCTGTGCACGGCGAAATCCGCCCGGTGTTTCAGGAGGGCGACTTCCAGTTCCTTGGTGAAAAGCCCTTTCGGCAGGCTTTCGCCTTCCTTGGCGAGAGATGCCGTCTGCAGTTTGTCGCCGGTGGTCTTGATGATTTTCAGCTCGAACACCAGGCGCGGAAACGCGGCGCGGCATTGCGCCAGGATCATGTTCGACTGCGCCAGCGCCAGCGCGCTGCCCCGCGTGGCAATCAGGATGGGTCGTTCGGATGCCATGGATTAATCGCCGCAGTTTACGTGGATTCGGTCGAAGAAAAAGTGAAAAGAGTTGAAGCGGAAAAAGCGGGTTGACGCGAATGCACGCGAAGGTTCAGCAATTCCATTCAAAAATTCTGTCCATTCTGTCCAGAATCCGGGACTCGAGCAGCCGGTCTCGCTCACGAACTTCCGATGAGAATCCCGACGAGAAAAACCAGCACGCCGCCCAGCACCACCTGCACCGCCGCGGAGGACCACGGCGTGTCCATGAAACGATGCCGGATCCACGAAATAATCCCCAACTCCGCCAGCACCACGCCCACCGCAATCCAGGTCGCCGTTTTCACATCGGGAACCAGGTAGGGCAGGGTGTGGCCCAGTCCGCCGATCATCGTCATCAGCCCGCAGACCAGCCCTCGCGCCCACGGATGACCGCGGCCCGTGAGAGTGCCGTCGTCGGACAGCGCCTCGGCGAAGCCCATGCTGATGCCCGCGCCGAAACTGGCGGCCAGCCCAACCCGGAAGGCGTCCGTGCTGCTGTGCGTCGCGAACGCCGCCGCGAACAACGGCGCCAGCGTCGATACCGATCCGTCCATCAACCCCGCCAGCCCCGGCTGAATCACCTGCATCACGAACAGGCGCTTCTGGCGGGACGACTCCTCTTCGCTCAGCTTCGTTTGTGCGATTTTTTCCGCTGCCTGCGCGTGGTGCCGCTCTTCCTCCGCGAGGTCGCCCAGCAACTGCCGGATCCCGGCATCCGTCGTCCGGCGCGCCGCGACTTCATAAAACCGCTTCGTCTCCAGCTCCATCACCTCCGCTTCCTTCTGGACGGCCTTCAGCCCCAGCGGCCGCACCAGCCAGATCGGCCGGCGCCGGACAAAGCCCCGCACATCGCCGCGGCGGATCAGCGGGACATGATCGCCGAAGCGGGCGCGGTAAAGATCGAGCAGCCGGTGGCGGTGGCCGTCCTCCTCCGCCCGCATCCGGGCAAATTGCTCCGATTGTTCCGGGTAACGCTCCTTCAATCCGTCGGCGAAATTATCGTAAATCCGCGCGTCTTCCTCCTCCTGCGAAATCGCGAGCGCCAGGACTTCCTTTTCACTTAAACTCTCAAATGATCGCATACGCAGTGGGCACAGTAGAACCCGGATGCGGATTAGGCAAGGCGGCCAGCAGTGCCGTTACGGAGGCAGGTCCGCTGGTAGGGCCGCGCTCCGCGCGGCCGGCGCCGCGGAGCGGCGCCTTACCCAAGCATCGGCTCCACTAAGGTTTCCCCAGCGCCGCGCCCACCGCCTCACCAATTGCCGCGCCCCTCAACCCCGTCGAAACCACCTTTCCATCCGGCCCGACCAGGAAGATCGCAGGGATGCCGTGCACGCCGTACATGCCGGTCACCTTGTCGCTGCCCCAGTCCCCCAGGAATCCCTGGATCCAGGGCGTTTGCTTTTCTTTCGAAAATTTCCGGGGCGCTTCCACGTCCGAATCCAGGCTCAGGCTGATCATGGCGAATTTCGGGTCTTTTCCGTACTTGTCGTAGACTTCCTTGAGATGCGGTGTCTCGGCCACGCAAGGCCCGCACCAGGTCGCCCAGAAATCCAGCAGCACATATTTGCCACGGAAACCGGAGAGATCCAGCGGCTGGCCGTCGAGGGTTTTGACATGAAAATCAGGCGCCGCCTCGCCGCGCTTGATGGATTTGAGCAGCGTCACTGGAAACTCCCCGAGATCCAGAAGCGCGTCCGAAGCCGCGTTGGTTGAGGCGGTCACCACAATGTTGCTGGCGTCGACCTGGATGCCGGGGGCGCCGGCCATGGAAATGTTCGCCATAAGCCGATAGGTCCCCGGCAACACCAGTTCGCCCCGGAACCCGCCCTCGCCGTCGATCTTCAGCGTCCGGCGCGACTCCATAATTTTCTGATAGGCGCGGCCTGCGTCCGTGTTTTGCCATTCGCGAAACCACGCCCGCATTTTGTCCGGGTCGGTGCGGATATCGGCCGGGACCACCGGCGCCTTGGGAGGCAGGGGTTGCAACTGCGCCATCATCTGGCTCCATTGGAAATCCGGCGGCGTCGGGCCCGTGAATTTCAGCCGGCCGGTCACGGTCTGGCCGTCGAGAGCCGTCCGCAGGCGATTCGTTCCGCCCGCCTCCACCACGATGTTGTCCAGGATCTGATAGGTCCAGGAACGTTCGGCGGTCGGCACTTTCTTGTACACTTTGACCGGTCCCGGCGGAACCGAATCGAACACGAATCGGCCGGTGGCGTCCGTCCGCACCGCCTGGGACCAGCAATCGGAATCGCCTCCCGACGCCACATTGAAAAAGATCTCCTCGTTGGTTCCCGGCCTGCCCCGAACGGTCAGGGCTCCTTCAATCCGTCCCCAGGCCTGAAGTTGGATTCCCGCCTGCGCCTGCAGTTGCGTGTCCGTCAGCATCGCGAATCCTTCCGGCGCCGCGATCAGCAGCACCACGGGCCCGGGTCGGGGTTGATATTTGAATTTCCCGGCGTCATCCGTCCGGAAAACGTCCATCCCCATTCCGCGGTTGACAAAATGCCTGTCGGAGAGCTGCAGGTATTGATGCCCGTCCGAGCAGAGAATTTCCGCCCCGGCAACCGGTCTCCCTTCCGGGCTCAGCAGCCGCGCCAGGATCGCCGGGGTCCGTTTCAACCGAAAATCGATCGTCAACGGTTCGTCCCCTGGACGGAACGATTTCGAGAGCGCGGGTGCATAGCCGTCGGCCTCCACCTGGAGCACATAATCCACGGGGCCGGAACTGATGACGAGCGGGTCCTCGTACGTGACCTCGTAGGCGCCTTGCCTGAACGTTTGAGCCCGCTGGCGGCTCGGTTGGGGTCGGCCAGATCCCCCGGTCAGCCAGGCGGGCGTGATTTTGAACTCGGGAACCGGTTCCCCCGTGTCGGCATCGGCCACCGCGCCGTGGAGACGCAGGGGCGGGGAGAGCTGAAAGACCACTTCGTTCGTCGACAGCGGCACCCTGGCCCAGCGCATTTGCATGTATCCGTCCTTCAACACGTCAAACACCATCGCGTGTTGCGGCGCCGAATCCCATGAAAACCGGCCGTCCGAATCCGTCGTGGTATTCCATTCCAGCGTCCTCCCCTGGAACCGGTCGTTGTCGGGCAGATCCGAGATGCCGGTGTATTCGATGCGGACCCCGGGCACGGGCTTGCCGGACGGATCGAGCACGCGGCCTTTCAACTGTCGTCCGGGCATCAGCGTGACGACCAGCGACGTGTTCAACACGGAAATCGTCCGCGTCAGAAATTCCGGCGCGTAACCCGCCGCGCTCACCGTCAAATTCACTTCCCCCTCTGTCAACCGGGTCAGTGCGAAGGTGCCGTTGGTTCCCGTGGTCGCGCTCTCCTTCTCCAGCGCGTGCCTGTCGAACCCGGCAAACACATTCGCATTCGCAATGGGCCGGCCATTCGTGTCGCACACCGTCCCCGCGAGCAGGCGGCCGGCTTCGAGCGACAGCACCGCCCGGCCGGACAGAAAATCCGCGGTCGCCACTTTCGGCCCTGCGAAGCCCCGCTCCGCGGCGCCATCCGCAAAAAACTGCCGCGTTGGAAACCCGGGGTGTTCCACCTGCACCCCAAAATGCTGAAACCCGACCGGCAACCCGGAAACGGTCCAGCGTCCCTCCGCATCCGTGTAGGCCCGGTCGGTGTGAAACCCCGAAGTTGCCTGGCCCGGTTCGTAGGGCGTGAAATTCAGAACCTGGACCGAGGCGTTAGCGACGGGCCGGCCGCGGTTGTCGACGACGATGCCGGAAATATTCGTGGATTGATAGGTCGACAGCGAAATGGTGATTTCCCCGGGCACGGCCTGGCCCTCCCACCCCATCGAGGCGTCGCGATAGCCCGGCGCCTTGACCCCGACATAAAGCGAGCGGAGTCCCGCGGAAGGATAACGGACCGTGGCGATCCCGTTGCTGGAGGTGGCGACCGGGTTGCCGACGACGCCGTCTTCGCCCACCTGCAGGCTCGTCGTGACGTCCACCCCGGGCAGGGGCTGCCGGGTCTTTGCGTCGACGACCAGCACCCGCACCTCGGAGTCGAAGGCAGGTTTGGCACCCCATGGCGGCGCCGAGGGCGACACCGGCCGGCTCGGGTCGCGGTCCGCCACCGTGGCCGCGACCAGCGTGTAAATGGAGCGGTTCCCGGCCGAGACCAGGTCGATGGTTTCCACCCGTTTGCCCGGGAACGGATTTTCCATGCGGCTCTTGAAAACCCGGAGCGGCGCGTGATACAAAAGCGGTTCATGCCGCCAAACGACTTTCGTGTTGGTGTCCGTGAGAGTTTCCTTCGCTTCCGACGGGAGCTGGAACCAGTCGCGCACCTGTGCCCCGTAGCAGATCGGCAGATCCGCGTGCGTGCCGTCCGCGTAATTCAGCCGCACCGTCGCGATAATCCGGCCCTCCACCTCCGGCCAGCCCGCGAAATGGATCAGGTCCAGCTCCTCAAAAGTCCGTCCCACGCGGATGCCGGGGAGTTCCTTCGGCAGATCCGTCTCCGTGCCGGAGCTGCCGTAGAGCTTGGCTTCGCCGCCGATGTCAAACGGCAGGCCGTCAATGACGCGGCGCCCGGAGAAATTCGTCCAGACAGCGCGATACCAGGTGTTGGGGTCGCCGTAAATGCCCTTCAAATCCAGCGGCTGCGGCGGTTGTTGCGCCCCCGGCGCCGTGCCGGCGAGCGCCACGGCGAATGCGGCGGCAAATCCGAATCGAAGCCGCGCGGCGGCGCGGCCGGTGAGATGAAGGATGGATAGCATGTTAGGCTCCTTGGATGGTTTTTGCCGCATCATTGCAATGACCGGATGGATATTCCAACACTCCCAAAATCCGAACTGCCTTGACAATGCAGGCGCATCACCCGGTGTGTCAAGCCCCGCCTGCAGCCTTTGCGGGCCGGCGCATCTGAATCGAGGGTAGGGACGGCGCGCTGCGCCGTCCGCGCCGCGTCCAGCGGCGCAACGTGGCAGAGGTCATGCCAGGCGCCGCTCCGCTTTCCGCCCGCTGATACGCGGGCGGGGACGCCGCAGCGCGGCGTCCCTGCCGTCTGAATTCCACGATCGCTCGCTTCTTTCCACATTAGAGGCGCCGGCCCTGGCAACCTTTGTGTTGCACCTGCAACAAAAAGGTTGCAGGGCTGTTGCGCCGGCTTCGCGGGCGCTTGTTTTGTCTTAACAGACCGGCGGGAGGCGCGAGGACAGGGAAGGGCTGACAAGGGGCGTGCGCCCGGGTATTTTGCAGGGCGGATGACTCGCGACTCGGCCGGATCGATCTGCCTGAAATGCGGCTTGTGCTGCAACGGGGTGATTTTTGCCCGGGGCCAGTTGCGGCCGGGCGACGATGCGGCGTTGCTGGAGCGGATCGGACTGGAACTCGCGCCGCAGCGGCGCGGCGGGGGCGATCGAAAATTCCTGCAGCCCTGCCGCGCGCTGGACGGCTGCCGCTGCCGGATTTACGGGCAGCGCCCGGAATATTGCCGCGCATTCGAATGCCTGCTGCTCAAGGGCGTCCTCGCCGGCCGCGTCACCACCGCCGCCGCCCTGAGGCGCATCCGCGAAGCCCGCGCCGCCGCCGCCGAGGTCGACCGGCTCCTGCGCGTGCTCGGCGACGAGGAATCGAGTCTCGCCCTGAGCCTTCGCTTCAACCGGCTGCGACGGCGCCTGGAGCGATCCCGGCCCGGCCGCGAATCCGCCGCCGCGTTTGGCGACCTGACGGTTGCGGTCCATGAATTGAACATGATTTTGGCGGAGTCTTTTTATTGCGAAGGTTGAATGGTTTGTAGCGCAGGCCGCCGGCCTGCGTTACCACCGATTTAACCATTTAACGATTCAACAATTTGCGATACGAAAGAAGCATGTCGTTACGGGAATTCAAGGACGCCACCGTGGTTGTGCTCGGGCACGGGTCCACGAAAAACACGGACTCGGCTGCGGCCGTGTACCTGCAGGCGGCGGCGTTGAGGGCGCTGGGGGTGTTCGGCGAGGTGCAGGAGGGATTCTGGAAGCAGGATCCGATGGCGGGCGAGGTGCTGGCCGAGGTGCTCAACCCGCGCGTGTTCATCCTGCCGCTGTTCATCAGCGAGGGCTATTTCACCGACGACGTGATTCCGCGCGCGCTGAAGTTCCGGCCGGGCGAAGCCGAATTGTCGCGGGTGCAGCGGCGCGGGGCCCAGACCTGGTATTACTGCCGGCCGATCGGAACGCACGAGCGGATGACCGGGGTGCTGCTGTCCCGGGCGCGCGAGGTGGTGCGACGGCATCCGTTCCCGCGCGCGCCGCGCGAGAAGGATATCACGCTTTTCATCGCCGGCCACGGCACGCCGCAAAACGATCAGTCCCGGGCCGCGATCGATGTCCAGGTGGAACGCGTCCGGTCGATGGACCTGTACGCCTCGGTGCAGCCGGTGTTCATCGAGGAGCCGCCGCTGGTGTCCGAATGCTATGCCCTCGCGCCGACCCGCAATTTTGTCGTGGTGCCGTTTTTCATCAGCGACGGCATGCATGTGCAGGAGGATTTGCCGCGGCTGTTGGGCGAGCCCGCGGAGCTGGTGAAGAAGCGCCTCGCCGCGGGCGTGCCGGCCTGGCATAATCCCACTGAACGAAACGGCAAACTCGCCTGGTGCAGCGCCGCCGTGGGAACCGCGCCCGAATTGACAGCGGTGATGCTGGAACGCATCCGCGAAGCCGCCACTTTATGAAACCCTTGCGCATTGGATTCTTGAGCACCGCCCAGATCGGGCGGATGAATTGGAAAGCCATCCGCCACAGCGGCAACGCCGTCGTCGCCGCCGTGGCCAGCCGCGATGTCGATCGCAGCCGGAAATTCATCGAGGCCAACCAGGCTGCCGTCCCGTTCGAAACCGCCCCGCGGGCGCTCGGCAGTTACGAAGCCCTGCTCGCCGACCGCGACATCGATGCCGTCTACATTCCGCTCCCGACCGGCCTGCGCAAGGAATGGGTCCTCCGCGCCGCCGAAGCCGGCAAGCATGTCGTCTGCGAAAAACCCTGCGCGGTGACGTCGAAGGATCTCGAGGAAATGATCGCCGCCTGCCGCAAGCACCGCGTGCAATTCATCGACGGCGTCATGTTCATGCACAATCCGCGCCTGCCCGTCCTGCGATCCGCCCTCGACGATCCCGCCGCCGTCGGCCAGCTGCGCCGGATCACCTCGATGTTCACGTTCCAGGCCTATGAACATTTTGTCCGCGACAACATCCGCGCGCATGGAGTGCTCGAACCGGCCGGCTGCCTGGGCGATCTGGGCTGGTATTGCATCCGGATGACCCTCTGGGCCCTCCGGTGGAAGCTGCCGAAACAGGTCTCGGGCCGGATCGTGTCGGATTCCGGGCCGCGCCCCGGCGTGCCGGCGGTGCCGATGGATTTTTCGGGCGAACTGTTTTTCGACGACGGCGTCTCCGCGTCGTTCTTCTCGTCGTTCCTGGTTCAGACGCAGCAATGGATCCAGTTCAGCGGGACGAAAGGCTGCCTGCGGGTCCCGGACTTTGTGCATCCGTTCAATCACCTGGAACCGGCGTTCGAGGTGAACCGCGAGGAGCGCCGGGTGAATGCCGATCCGACTGGCGCCGGGAATGTCGATGCCGTCGCGCAGCAGACATGGTTGTTCCGCAATTTCGCCGGGATCGTGGCTTCGGGAATCCAGGACGATTTCTGGCCCGACATCGCCTTGAAGACGCAGCGCGTGATGGATGCCTGCCTCGACTCCGCCCGCGCCGGGGGAGTGCTGAAGCCGGTTTAACCGCGAAGCGGGGCGCAAGGTTTGTCACCACGAAGACGCGAAGAGCGCGAAGCTCCGTGTAGCCGCAATCGTGAGATTGCGGAGGCTCGGAAATATAGGGGCTCGACAGAGTCTCGCCCCACCAGAATTCTGCCTTCTGCCTTTCCCCCTCGACCCTCGACCCTCGACGCTCGACACTCGACCTTTTTGTATCCTATTCTTCGAAGGTGCATTTCCGAAAAGTGACCCTGGTCGGGGTGGGATTGCTGGGCGGTTCGCTTGGCCTCGCGCTGAGGCGGCGGCGGCTTGCGTCCGAGGTGGCGGGCTATGTCCGGCGCCCGGCCAGCATCGCCGAATGCGAGAAAGCGGGTGCGACGGATTACGCCACGACCGACCTGCTGGCGGCGGTGTCCGGCGCGGAGCTGGTGGTGCTCTGCACTCCGCTGGCGCAAATGCTTCCGCTGGCCGGCCAAATGGCTCCCGCATTGAAACGCGGCGCCATCGTCACCGATGTCGGCAGTGTCAAAGGCGGATTGGTCGCCGCGCTGCAAAAGCAGGTCGCCGCGGTCGGCGGACATTTCATCGGCAGTCACCCGATGGCCGGCGCCGAGAAGAGCGGCGTGATGGCCGCGCGCGGCGATTTGTTCCGGGGGTCCGTCTGTGTCGTGACCCGGACCCCAAACTCGAATCGCGCCGCGCTGCGGAAAGTGGAACAGCTCTGGAAATCGGTCGGCTGCCGGGTGCTGCCGCTCTCGCCGGATGTCCATGACGCGCTGGTGAGCCGGTCGAGCCATCTGCCGCACATCGCGGCGGCGGCGTTGGCCAACCTGGTGTTGCACCCGAAATCGCCGGCGGAGCAGGGGGCCCTTTGCGCGAATGGTTTTCGCGACACCACACGGATCGCGTCGGGTTCCCCGGAAATGTGGCGCGACATCGCACTGGCCAACCGCAGGAACCTTGCAACCGCCATCGATCTTTTCACAGCCGATCTTCAGAATTTCCGCCGCGCGCTGAAGAAGGCGGACGCAGCGGCGATCAGCCGTTTTTTTGAATCCGCCAAACAGCGCCGCGACGCCTGGTGCGCTCAGTGTGCGTCGCCTTCCCCGGAATGAACCGCGGATGAACCGATTTTTTAACCACGGATGGACACGGATGGACACGGATGAAAAGCGGAACAATTCCGAATGAGAGTCACCAGAGCAAACCGGTCCCTCGCCGAATCCATTCGCGGAAGTTCGCGACAATTCGCGGCTGGTCTTCCCCATCCGTGTTCATCCGTGTTCATCCGTGGTTGAACAGGTTTTCAGATGCCACTGCCTGATCTCATCGAAATTGTTCCGCTGGACAAGCCGGTGAAGGCGGAGATCACGGTGCCGGGTTCGAAGAGCATCACGAACCGGGCCCTGATTCTCGCCGCGCTGGCGGATGGCGAGACGACATTGAAGGGGGCCTTGTGGAGCGAGGACACGCAGGTAATGGTGGAATGCCTGCAGGAAATAGGGTTCATGGTGAACGTGGAGGCGGATCCGGCGGAGCCTTGCAACCGGACGATCACGGTTTACGGCCGCGGCGGAACCGTCCCGCCCGGCGGAACTGAATCCCAGCCGCTGGAACTGTTCGTGGGCAACGCCGGCACGGCGGCGAGATTTCTGGCGGCGTTTGTGTGCCTTGGCAAGGGATATTACAAGCTCCACGGCGTCCCCCGCATGCACGAACGCCCGCAGGCGGCGCTGTTCGACGCCTTGCGTGAACTGGGATACCGTATTGAATCCCCGAACAACCGCCTGCCGGCGACGGTTATGGGCGTGGGACCCACATCCGGGAGCTGTCGGGTCGACGTATCCGAGAGTTCCCAGTTTGCCTCCGCCCTGGTTCTTGGCGCCCGGACCGGGGGCTGGCGGGTCGAGGTCGTGGGGGAAAATGCCGACGAATTGCCCTATGTCGTCATGACGACAAAGATGGCGGAGGTCTTTCCACGCGGGGGCGGCACATTTGCCGTCGAACCCGATGCGTCCAGCGGCAGCTATTTCTGGGCGGCCGGCTGGTTGTTGCGGGCGCAGGCGGGCACCCTCGGCCAGGACGACACCGCCGGCGCCCACAGGTTTGACACGGCCTTTCTGCCGCGGGTTTCCGACCAGGCGCAAAGGCTGGCCGTAACGGTTTCCGATTGGCCGAAATCCGTGTGGCAAATCGATTCCATTTTTCCGCGCGTTCTGCCCCTGCCAGCCGCCATGTCCAGGGCGCGCCACCTGGGCGACAGCATCATGACGGCGATTGTGCTCGCTCCGATGGCCGACTACCGGGTGGCTTTCAACGACCTGGGCCGGTTGCGGGTCCAGGAATGCGAGCGGGTCCTGGCCCTGCGCACCGAATTGACCCGGTGCGGAGCAAAGGCGATCGAGGAGGGCGACACGCTCACCGTCTACCCGTCCGCGTTGCATGGCGCCGAGATCGAGACGTACAACGATCACCGGATGGCGATGTGTTTTGCGATTCTGGGATTGAAAGTGCCCGGGATAAAAATTAAAAACCCGGCTTGCGTGAAGAAGACGTTCCCGAATTTTTTCCAGAAGCTCGCGGCGCCGCCGCCGCACGGGCTCGGCGCGCGGATTTTGGACGCGCGCACCGGGCGCGCCCTGGCCGGGGACGAACTCTTCGCCGGCTAACCTGCAACCTGCAACCTGTAACCAGCAACTCCATTTGAATTCACCGATTGTCATTGCCCTCGACGGGACGAGCGCCAGCGGCAAGAGCACCAACGCGAAGCTCGTCGCCAAGGCGCTGGGCTTTGTTTACGTCGACACCGGCGCCATGTACCGCACCCTTGCCTGGTATTGTCTGCAGCAGCGGGTGGAGGTCTCGGATGTCAAGGCGGTCGCGGCGGCGTGCCGGAAGTGGAAGACGTCGACCGTTTGCGCGGAGGCGGACGGCTTGCGCAGCGTGCGGCTGCTGGTGGACGGCTATTATCCCGAGAAAGAGATCCGGACCGCGGAAACCAGCGCGGCTGTGCCGCTGGTGGCGGCGGTGCCCAAGGTGCGCGACTGGATGAAGAAAACCCAGCGCGACTGCATCCAGTTCGGCAACCTGGTCATGGAAGGACGCGACATCGGGACGAATGTTTTTCCCGAGACCGATTTCAAGTATTACCTCGATGCACGGCTGGAGGAGCGGTCGCGGCGGAGGGCGGCGGAGGGCGTGCAGGAAAACCTGGCGGCGCGCGACCAGCGCGACAGCCAGCGCGCGGCGGCGCCCCTGATGATCGCCCTCGGCGCGAAGGTGATCGACAACTCCCGCATGACCTCCGCGGAAACCAGCGCGCTGCTGATCGACGACATCCGCGCCCGGCTCGATTCGGCGAAATGAATTTCGTCTACTACCTGGGCTGGCTTTTTTTCCGGACGCTCTACGCGACCTATTTCCACCGGCGCTTCTACAACGCCGAGCGCGTGCCGCTCTCCGGCCCCGTCATCCTGGCGTCCAACCACGCCAGTTTTCTCGACCCGCCGCTCGTCGGATCCGGGCTGCATCGCGGCATCAATTACCTGGCGCGGGAAAGTTTGTTTCGATTCCCGGGCATCGGCTGGTTGCTGCGGAAATGGAACTCGGTGCCGGTGGACCGCGATGGCGGCGGGGCGAAGGGATTGAAAGCCATCCTGGACCGGTTGCTGGAAGGCGGCGCGATCATTTTGTTTCCCGAAGGCACTCGCACGCGAGACGGCAAACTGCAGCCCGCCCGCTCCGGCATCGGACTCACGGTGATCAAGTCGCAGGCCGTCGTGATTCCCGTGCGCGTGTTCGGCACGTTCGAGGCCTACGGACGGCATGTGAGGATTCCGCGCCCGGTGGGTGTTGCCGTCAAATACGGCCGGCCGATGTGGTTCAAGGAATTGCGCGCCGAGGCGAAAACCTGCAGCAAGGCGCGGCTGAAGGAAATTTACCAGCAGGTGGCGGATGAAATCATGGCCGCCATCGCGCGGCTCGAGCCGTGCGAGGACAAGGAAGTGTTTCCGTAAAGGCAGAAGGCGGAATGTAGAATGCAGAAATATCGCGGGACATTCTGCCGGCCCGTCGGCCTGTCTAAATTCCCACGTTCGACAGCAGGTTGCTGATTGAATTGACGACCTGGACGAGGCGCGGGTGTGATTGTTCGAAACCTTCGACGGAACCTTTCAGCCCTTTGAGCGAGAGGTCGAGCAATTCGGGGTTCTGTGCGGCGCGGGTGGCCTCGCGGGCGGAGGCTTCGGTGAAGCCGGTGATGCTTTCCGCGTGTTCGCCGTGCGTGCGCGACAGGTCGGACACCTCCGATTTCAACCGCCCGAGGAGCGCGATCAACTCCGATTTGCGTTCTGCATTGATGGATTCCGCCGAGCGGATCCTCGCCTCAATTTTGCCGATCGTGTCGTCGATCATAGTTCCTCCTCACGATACCTCACGCCCCCGTTGGAGCAAGGCGCAAGCGCATTTCACCCCGTCCCGGTGTCACATCTAGACATTCAACACTTGACCAAAAAGTGGCCAAGAACGGCCAAAGAAGTGGTCAAGAATCCGTCAAATGTCGAATGTCTAGATGTGACACCGGGGAGGGGAACACGGGCGGGTCAGGGTTTGCGATGCCATTGGACGCGGTAGAACGCGGCGGGATCGGATCCGACGGGGACGCTGACGCTGACGGTTGGTCCGTTGCTGCTGAGGGTGGGGCCGTAATTGGTCCAGGTGACCAGGTCCGGGGAGGCCTGGGGTTGAAACACGAACCGGGGCCATGTCGGGAACTGGACCTGGCCGCCGCTGGTGATCTGCAGAGTCGGCTGCGGGATCGTGATGTAATTGGTCAGGGTCATCATGGCGGCCTGGTCCGTATTGCCGCCCGCCGGTTCGAGCGTGAACATGTATCCGCCCCACCAGGGTCCCGCCGCCCACCACGTCCAACCCATCCACACGTCGGCGTTGGCCTCGAGGTGGCTCAACATGTTGCTGATCGTTTCATCCCCGATGCCCGATCCAAACGTGGAATTGGCGACAGCGAATTCACCGAGAAACCCGCGGCGATTGTTATCGCGGCACCATTGCGTGAAAGCGGATAGCCGGGTCACGCCGATCATGGGGTTATTGTTGTAGATGGTGGTGGAGGTTCCTGACCCGTCGTTGTCCAGGTATTGGTGAACGTCGAACGCGAAGTTGTTGGTAGGATCCACCACGTCCAGCATTCCCACGGCATTCGCGCTTCCGTAACTGTCGGCGTTCATCCACGTCCACGCCCCGGTCCAGCGGGTTCCCGGCACGAGAACAAGATTGGAAGCGCCCGCGTCGCGAATGGCCGTGATTGCCGCATTGGCTGCGGTCACCCAATTCGTTGTCATGATCGCGGCGGGCTCGTTCATCAGGTTGAAAATCACGTGGTCGTTCGTCCTGTAGATGGCGGCCAGGCGCGACCAGAAATCCGCGAAATCCGAGAACGGCACCGAAGCGCCGCCAATCAGTCCCTGGGCGGATTGTTGATAATTGTTCGGGTCGGGGTAATACCGGGCGAAATTATGAGGGTCCAGGATGACGTAGACGCCTTTTGCGGTGGACTGGGTGACGAACGAATGCAGGCGGCCGAACTCGGTCGCGTCGAGCGACGAGTGGTTGGTGTGCTGCAGCCGTTCCCAGCGAAAGCACAGGCGCACCGTGTTCATGCCGCGGCTTTTGAAATAGTCCACTTCGGTTTGGTTCGGGTATATGTAGTCCGAGTTGTAAGTGCCGGGCAGATGCGATTGGCCGAACTCGGCGCACGAGAGGTTCACTCCGGAATACTGCAACTGCCGCTGCTGGCCGGAGGCTGCGGCGGCAAGAAACAGCACGTTCAACATGACCAGGGGGAGGAGGCGGGAACTCATAAAGCGGCTATGCATGAAACTCTGCCACATCAAAACATGGCGTCAAACCCCGTGGCAATCCGTATTACTACCAAACTCGCTTGCCCCAGCGAGGCTTCCCGTTCACAGTCACTGCTGTGACCGTACCCATCCGACTTGCCGCACTATTGCTGCTGCTGGCCGCAGCGGGATCGGTGCTGCCCGGATGCGGCCGGCCGCCGGGCGACGCCGGACAGCACCTGGCGCTGGGACGGAAGGAATTCGACGCGGCGCACTGGCAGGCCGCGGTGGACGAATTTTCCCGGGCCATTCGGATCGATCCGAGCCTGGCGCCCGCATACGATTTTCGCGGGAGCGCCGAATGCCGGCTCGGGAACTGGGCGGCGGCGATATCCGATTTCAACCGCTTGATCGAGCTTCGGCCGCTGGACGCCGCGGCTTTCGAACTGCGCGCGCTGGCGAAATCCAGCCTCGGTTCGACCCTGGACGCGATCCGGGACCTGGACAAGGCGCTGACGCTGAATCCGACGAATGCGGCGACGTGGCATTTCCGGGGTGAATTAAAGCGTCAAACCGGCGATGCGCGGGGCGCCCTGGCGGATTTCACGCGCACCATTGAATTGAATCCGAACGCGGGGGCGGAGGCCTTTGCGGAGCGGGCGGCCCTGGAATGGAAGCTCGGCGACGCGGCGGCGGCGGCGGCCGACTACAGCCGCGCGATCGAGTTGAACCCGGCGTCCGCCGCGGCGTGGCTCGGCCGCGCGGAAGCGCGCGCCCGGCTGGGCGACCTCGCCGGCGCGGAGTCCGATTACGAGCAGGCGCTGCGCCGCGATCCCGGCAACGCCGCGATCCGGATCGGGCGCGCGGCCGTCCGGATTCAATCCGGAAATCTCCCCGGGGCCATTGCCGACCTGGACCAGGCGATCGCGCTGAGCCCGGGCAACGCGGCAATTTTTCAGAGCCGCGGCCTGGCGCGGTCGCGACAGGGCGATTGGGCGGGCGCAGCGTCGGATTTTTCGGAAGCGATCCGGCTGCTGCCCGCGAGCGTGAGCGCGTTTGAAAATCGAGCGGCCGTCCGGCGGCAGCAGGGGGATGTTGCGGGCGCGATTGCGGACCTGGACCGGGCGATTCAACTGGGTGCGACCAATGCGATTCATTTTTATACGCGCGGCCTTTTGAAGATGAAGCTTGGGAATTATCCCGGCGCTGTCGCCGATTTGGATCGAGCGATCCAGATCCAGCCGGGTTCCTCCGCTTATGACAACCGCGGGCTGGCGCGGCGGGTGCAGGGGGACGTGGCGGGAGCGATTGCGGATTACACGCAGGCGATCGGTCTGGATCCGGGCAACGCGGCGTTGTGGGTCAACCGCGGGCTTGCGTATGTGCAGCTTGAGGATTACGCGAAGGCGCGGGCGGATTTCGACCGGGCGCTCAGGATTGATCCCTCGCTGGCCGGCGCGCTGGAAGGCCGGGGCTTGGTGGAATACAGGACCGGCCAGTTCGGGGCGGCGATCGCGGACCTGACGCGGGCGCTGGAATTGAATCCCGCACTGCTGCAGGCCCGGTTCAACCGCGGTTGCGCGCGAGAGAAATCCGGAGATCTGGAGGGCGCGGGGGCGGATTTCACGGCGGTGCTGGAATCGAATCCGCGGAACACGGCGGCGCTCGATGCGCGGGCGTGGGTGCGGTACCGGCGGGAGGATTTTGCGGGAGCGATCACCGACGCGACGCGGGCGTTGCAGATCGATCCGTCGGATGCGCATGCGTACGGCACGCGCGGATGGGCGCGGTATGCGCGCGGGGATGTG
This sequence comes from Verrucomicrobiota bacterium, assembly GCA_046346665.1. GTDB lineage: Bacteria > Verrucomicrobiota > Verrucomicrobiia > Limisphaerales > JAXMHQ01 > JAXMHQ01. The sequence goes on along the minus strand of JAXMHQ010000041.1, from coordinate 17,376 downwards.
GCGGGCGCGGCGGCGGATTGCCGGCAGTCGGTGGCGCGGGTCCCGTCGGGGTCTCCGGCGGTGTTGCGGGACCAGGGCATGCTGGATTTCATGGCCGGCGATTTCGCGGGGGCGGCCGGGCTGTGGGAGATGGCGGTGCGGAAAGACGCGTCGCTGGAGCCGGCGTTGCGGTTGTGGATCGACCGTTCGCGGGCGAACCAGGAGCTCAAGAACCAGTCGGAAGAATCGGCGCTACATGGCGCCAGATCGCCTCACTTACAACTGTGACGTCGCCGGAGGCTTCCACGATGCGGAAGCGGCCGGGCTCGGCGGCGGCGAGGGCGCGGTAGCCGGCGTCGACGCGCCGGAAGAATTCGCGCCCGGATTCCTCGAGCCGATCGCGCACGGCCGGCGCTGCGCCGCGGCGCTGTTCCATCCGCTGACCGGCCACCTCGGCCGGCACCACCAGCAGCAGCGTCAGGTCCGGGTGCGTGCCGTCCACCGCGATGTCGATCGCCTGCCGCACCCGCTTCAAATCCAGTTCCCGGCCGTAACCCTGGTAGGCAAGGGTGGAATCGTAAAAGCGGTCGCACAGGACGATTTCGCCCGCGGCGAGCGCGGGCCGGATGCGTTCCCGGACGAGTTGCGCCCGGCTGGCGTTCATGAGCAGCAGCTCGGCTTCAGGCGTCATGGCGTGGTTGGCGTCGCTGTGTTTGAGCGTGTGCCGGATTTCCTCGCCGATGGGCGTGCCCCCGGGTTCGCGCAGGACGCAAACGCGCCTGCCGAGCCCCCGCAGCCGTTCGGCAAGGAGCTGGATCTGGGTGGATTTCCCCACGCCTTCGCCGCCTTCGAATGTGATGAACCAGCCGGTCATGAAAATGAAGTTAAAGGTTGCAGGTTGATGGTTGCAGGTTCCTTCAGGCAGGCGATGCGATCGGCGTTCATAACCTTCAACCTTCAACTTTCAACCTGCAACCGGGAGTGCATATTTAGAGTCTAGAGTTTTTTCAACTTCGGCCCCTTCGGGGTGTCTTCGATCGACCAGCCCTGCGCCTTGAGTTGGGCTCGGATTTCGTCCGCTTTCTTGAAATCCTTTGCTTTCTTGGCGGCGGTGCGGGCATCGGCGAGGGCCTGGATTTCGGCGGGCACGCTGGATTCAACCACCGGGGTGACACCGAGCACGGAATCGACGCGGTCCCAGGCGGCGAGGGCGGCGGCGGCATCGGCAGGCGTCAGCGTATTTTCGGCGAGTCGGCGGTTCGTATCGCGGACCCAGTCGAACACCGCGCCCCAGGCGGCCGAAATATTCAGGTCATCCTCCAAAGCCGCGGCGAAGGAGTTGACCAGGCTGGTGGCGGCGGTATTGGGGGTGCCTAAATTCACAATTATAGGACTGACCCCTTTGGGGGGGGGGGCGGCGGCGAGGTCGCGCAATTTGCCGAGGCATTCCCCGATGCGGGCCAGCGCGCTCCGGGCGGCCTGGAGTCCGTCGAGGGTGAAATTGAAAGTTTCGCGGTAATGGGCGGTGAGCAGCAGGTAACGGATTTCGTGTCCGGTGAAGCCGCGGCCGAGCAGGTCGCGCAGCGTGAAAAAGTTCCCGAGCGATTTGCTCATCTTCTTGCCTTCGACGAGCAGGTGGGCGCCGTGGAGCCAGTGATTGACGAATCTGGCGCCGGCGCACTGGGTGCCCGCGCCTTCGCTTTGGGCGATTTCGTCCTCGTGATGGGGGAACATGAGGTCCTCGCCGCCGAGGTGAAGGTCAAAGCTCGGGCCGAGCAGTTGCATGCTCATGGCGCTGCACTCGATGTGCCAGCCCGGGCGGCCTTCGCCCCAGGGGCTGGGCCAGAACACGGCGCCGTCCTCCGGCACGCGCGCTTTCCACAGCGCAAAATCCGCCAGCGATTCCTTGGCGTATTCGTCGCTCTTGACCCGTTCACCGGCGCGCATCTCGTCGAAATTGAGCTTCACGAGCTGTCCGTAGACGTGCCCGCAGCCGCGGTATTTCTCGATGCTGAAATACACGGAGCCATCCGGTGCCTGGTAGGCGATGCCGCGCTGGACGAGGCGCTGGATGAGTTCAATGATGGCCGGCAGATGCTCCGTCGCGCGCGGCATCTCGTGCGGTCTCAGGCAGTTCAGCGCGGCGAGGTCCTCCAGGAACGCCGCCTCGTAGCGGCCGGTGTATTCCCGCAGCGTGGTGTTCTGTTCGCGGACGCGCCGGATGATTTTGTCTTCGACGTCCGTGATGTTCATGACATGCCGGACCTGGTAGCCGTGAAATTCGAGGGTGCGGCGGACGAGGTCCCCGAAGACGAACGTGCGCCAGTTGCCGATATGAGCGAAGTCGTAGACGGTCGGTCCGCAGCAATACATGCCGACGCGTTTGCCGGCGGGGTCGATCGGGACGAATTCCTGGATCGACCGCGACAGTGTGTTGAATAATTTCAGGGCCATGATCGAGACGCCCGAAGAGTAGGCGCGGGTCCCGGCGGGGTAAAGGCAGAAGGCAGAATGTGGAATGCAGAATGGACGGATCGTCATGCCGGCCGCTGTTTTGTCGTCTCCGTTTGTTTCGGCAACGGCGCAGGCTGGGCAGCCTGCGTTACGGCAGGCCGGCGGCCTGCGCTACGGCGCCTGGGGATTCTGCCTTGATCGCGGGAAGGTTGGTGGAGGCGGGGAGGCCAGGCGCCGGCGGGGTGAGGCGGCGGAGTTGTCGTTGTTCCAGCCGGTTGACTTCGGCGTGGAGCGATGCGGCGGTGCGGCTGTTGACCTCCACGAAAACCAGCAACAGGAAAAGGATCACCAGCAGGATGATGACGGCCGAACCGTCGCGGCGGCGGGCGAGCGGGCTTGAACTGGAGCGGAACGGTTTCATGGCTGGTGGGGCTGGAATTCGGGCACGGCTTCAAATCGGAATTGGGGGATGGTGTGGACAGTGTGGCGGCGGGTCTGCAGCCGGACGTCCCAGGACCAGGCGGTGACGTGCGTGCGGGGATCGGGCTGCATCCGGGATGACGCCACCTGCCCGAGGAGCCGGACGGGTGCGGGTTGGGCGGGATCGTGTCGCCAGATTTCCGAGTTGACGAGGGAATAGACGATGTCGCCGCGCGCGGTGGGGATGCGGAGTTGTTCGGCGCCGTGGGCGCCTTCCTGGCGGATCGGGCCGTTGGCGGTGCGGATATCGGCGCGCCAACTTTCGCCGGCGTCGAGTGTGCGCGTGATATTTTCCGCGTTTCGGGCCAGCGCCTTGCTGGCGTCCCAGGATCGGAAGAATGCCGTTCCCGCGGCGCCGGTGACCAGGGCGAGCAGGAAAATGTACATCAGCACTTCGATGAGGGTGAACCCGGTGCAGTTACGGCGGTGAGCTGGGAACAGAATTTTCATGGCAGGCTGGCTTCGCGGACAATGGAACCGATGCCGGCCGGTTGGGACGGGATCCATTCCAAGCGGAGATGTTTCCCCGTCCGGGTGACGAGGCACTGGCCGGGAGGCAGCGGCGACGCGGTGGAGGGGGCGGCGGTGTAGGGGTGTGTGCCTTCCGGCAGGTCGCGGCCCTCGCCGGCCGCGAGGATTTCCATTTCGCCATCGACCCATTCCATGAGCACGGCGCGCTGGTAATCCAGCCGCACGAGCCGGGCGTCCTTGAGGAAAGAATAGCCGATGGGAAGGACGGCGAGGGTGAGGATGGCCATGGCGACGATCATTTCCATGATGAGCATGCCTTGGCGGCTTCGGGCGGCAGGATGGGAAGGTTGAATTACCATAACACGCCGGTTTCGATGATGGACACGAGCGCACCGAACACCCCCACGGCAACGATGGCGACGATGGCCCCGTTGACAACAACCAGTGCGCTCGTGATGAGATGGGCCGCGGCCTGTTCCTGCTGGAAGGCGCGGGCGTCGAGGGATTCGTGCCAGCCGGCGAGCGCGGAGCGGAAGCCGGCCGGGCCTTGCGCCGCGTTTTCGAGCCGCCAGGCAAATTCGTTGCCGGCGCCGATCGGCCGCAGGGCATCGACCAGTCTTTCGCCGCGGGCCAGGCGCGCGCGGGTGAGGGCGAGGCGGCGGCTGAAAGCCGAGTTGTCGGCAACGCGGCCCGCCCAGTCGACCGCTTCGGCTTCCGGCACGGACTGGTCCAGCAGGATGGACAACAGGGATGAAAAGTCGCGAAGCATGCGGTTGCGTTTCCAGGGCATCTGCCAGGCGAACCAATCCCAGCCGGGAACGCGCCGCAGCCAGTTGCGGAGGCGCGGACCGCCGGTGTAGACAATTCCGGCGAGCAACAAGACTGCGCAGAAAACCGCTTCGACGGCGATCAGGCGCCCGGCGTTTTCGCGGAAGAACACGAACATGGGTGGGGCGGATCCGCCGATGCCGATCAGCACCTCGTTGAATTTGGGAATGACGATGATCATGACGGTGGTGAGGCTGAAGACGGCGAAAGGGGAGAAGACGAAGGCCATGCCGACGAGGTAGCTGGCGGCGCCGCGCACGTGCGACTGGGCGTCCTGCAGAATGCTGTTGCACGCGGGGAGGACTTTGCGGAGGTCGCCGATGGATTCGCCGGCGTGGAGCATGGCGCGGACGGGGGCGGGGACGAGGCGTGGCACTTTGTCCAGGGCCTGGCCGAGGCGGGAGCCGCGTGAGAGTTCCGTGCTGAGGCGGCGGAGGCTGCGGCCGAGCAGCGGGTCGCCGCCGGATGAAATTTCGACCAGCGCGGTTTCCACCGGGCGGCCGCGGTGCAGCGCGGCCGCGACGAGTTCGACGAAGCAGCGGGCGCGTTCCTGCCGGCGCAGCGGAAGGGAGAGCAGGTAATAAGCGATCCAAAGGACGATCCCGACCGGCGCGCCGATGACGACGGAAAAGGCGGCCAGGCTCAGCAGCACCTTGAGCAATTCGCAGCCGGGACAGAGGATGAACGCGAGGGAGGCCATGGCATCAGCAGCCGAGATTGTTCAGGAGGTCGATAAACACGATGAATCCGCTCATCAGCAGCCAGCCCTGGGTGACGATGATGAATCCGAGCGCGAGAACCATCATGGGCAGCGCGGCGAACAGGAGGATTTCGGATCGATGCGCGGCGCGTTCCTGGTAGACACGGGCGGCCTGCTGGAATCCGTCCGCGGGATCCTCACCCGCGCTGGAGACGAGCCAGACGAACAGGGGCGGGAACATGCGGCTGCCGGCGGCGGCGTCGGAAAAACGGGTGACACCGCCGGCGATGCGCTCCGCCCAGGAGCGGAGTTCCTGCCTGGCTTTTGGCTGCGATTCGAGGTCGGCTGCGAGCGAGAGGCTTTCGGGCAGTGGCACGCCGCCTTTGAGCAGGAGTGACAGGGTGCCGGACGTCTGGGCGATGCTGGCTTCGCGGAAGGCGGGCAGCCGCCAGCGAAGTCCGTTTCTGAATCCGGGCAGGACGAGCGCGGCGGCGAAGGCGAGGAACAGCAGGCCGAGCAAGGTGGGGAAAACCCAGAGATGATGCAGCAGGGGCAGCGCCGCCGTTGTGATCGCCGGCAGCGGGCGTCCGTCCAGGAGTCCCGCGAACGCCACCTGCCACGAGGAAAGGTAAATCCGGTTCCAGGCGATGTAGAACACCAGCGACACCACGAACGAGGTGAACAGCACGATCAAGGGGTAAACCATGAGCCCTTTCATCCGGGTCCAAAGCAGGTGCCGGCGCTGGTAATAATCGGCCAGCAGGGTGAGCGCCCCCGGCACGTCGTTGCCGCGCGCGCCGAGCAGCACGAGGCGGCGGTAGAGGTCGGGCAATTTCCGGCTCTGCAGCGCCTGTTCGAGCGGGACGCCGCGGGCCAGGTCCTGTTCGAGCTTCTCCAGTTCCGACCGCATCGACCCGGCGCGCATGTCCGAGCAGAGCCGGTGCAGGGCGCCTTCGAGCGGGATGCCGGTGCGGAGCATTCCGGCCAGTTGCTGGTTGAAAAAGGCGAATTCGTCGTAGTTCATAGGAGCGCCGTCTGAATGATTCGACCGGTCTCGAGGCTGTTCCTCACGTGAAATCCGCACCCAAAATCCGCCGGGCTTCCACCGCGGTGGTGAGTCCGGACCGGACCAGTGCGCGGGCGCTGTCGGCCAGTGCCGGGGCGGCCTTGAGATCTGCGGACTGGCGGCGCGCCAGGGCCGGCCGCAGCGCGTCGGTGATCCGGAGCCATTCGATGAGCGGCAGCCGGCCGCGGTAACCGGTGCCCAGGCAGGCGTCGCAGCCTTTGGCGCGGCAGTCGGGGCAGATCCGACGCAGCAGCCTCTGATTCAACACGAGGTCCAGCGAGGCCGCGATGGCCGAACCGTCGGGGCAGAGGGTGCCGAGCCGTTCGATCACGCCGCCGCAGGATCCGGCGTGCAGGGTGGAGATGACGAGGTGCCCGGTGAGCGCGGCGCGAACGGCGATGCCGGCGGTTTCCTCGTCGCGGATTTCGCCGATGACCAGCACCTGGGGATCCTGGCGCAACAGGTGGCGGGCGGCGCGGGCGAAGGTGAGGCCGCGGGGTTCATCCACCTCGGTTTGCATGACGCCGGGAACGAGTTGTTCGGCGGGATCCTCGATGGTGATGATGTGTCGGCCGCCGGCGGAGGCGAGGCGCTGGAGGCAGGCGTAGATGGTGGTGGTTTTTCCGCTGCCGGCCGGCCCGGTCAAAAGCATCAAGCCCGTCGTGCGACCGAGGAATCGCTCCAATTCAGCCTCGGCCGGTTCGGCGATGCCGAGTTCCGCGAAGCTGCGGATGGAGGAGGATTGGAACAGGCGCAGCACGACCTTTTCCCCGGCCAGGGCGGGGTAGGTGGCGACGCGGAGATCGTTCCGGGTTCCAAGATCCTGGTGATCGATGCGACCGTCCTGCGGCAGGGAATCCTGGTAGGTTTTCAGCCGGGCGAGGTATTTGATTCGGCCGACGACGCGTTCGGCGAGGGCGCGGGGGATGGGGCGGCCGGGGGCCAGGACACCGTCCAGGCGGAACGCGATGTCGGCGCCGCCGCCGTGGAGTTGCAGGTGGATGTCACTGGCGCCCGCCGTCTCTCCCTGGCGAACGAGTTCCTCTAAAAAGCGCGGGGCGGCTTCGGGATCGGTGGGATCGGAAGGATTTGCGGTTTGTTCCACCGGTGAATGGCCGGGCTGTTTCTCTCTGTTCATACCGGTCGATTGGACCGGGCTGGTGAACAAGACTCACGGCGGAAAGTGGGGTTGGTTGGGAGGGGAGTCCGCAATCTGACGATTGCGGCTACGAGCGGGGGGAGGTAGCCGCGATTGTAAAATCGCGGAGGGTTGGTGCTGAGGACGGGACCGCAATCTGACGATTGCGGCTACGGGGCCAGGCGGCTACGAGGGGAGGTTGAGGTGGACGGAGAGTGTGGAATCGACTTCGACGGTTCCGAGGATATGCTGGACGGTGGCGATCAGGTCCGCGGTGTCGATGGGCTTGTGAAAAAACGCGGCGGCGCCCTTGGCGAAGGCGATGTTCTGGAAATGTCCGGGTTCACCCTGAGTCATCACGAAAATCGGAATGTCGCGCGCCTCCTCGATCCGGCGCAGCCAGTCCATGATAAGAAATCCGTCCCAGGTGATGCCGCCGCCGTGGGCGACATCGGGCGGGAAGATGAGGTCGAGCAGGATGAGGTCGGGCAGTTCGGTGCGGGCGATACTGACGGCCTGCGAGCCGTCCGACGCGGTCAGCACGTCGTATCCGGCGTCGTTGATCAGGCGTGACACAGTGTCCAAGGCGATGGAGTCATCGTCGACAATCAGGACCTTCTTCGGATTCATAACGTTATTTGTCCGGCGTTGAAGCCGGGCAATGATCACTTCAGCACATCGTGCGCCACGTTTGGTTCCGGGGAAACTGTCATGGAAGTTTGACGCGAAGGATCGTCAATTTCCTAATGCACTGGCTAAGCCGGAACGATTCATTTGAGAAGGCTTTTAACCACGGATAAACACGGATGGACACGGATAAAAAGCTGCCGCACTCGGAGAATCAAACGCGAGCCAAACGGCGAATTGAAGGCACCCTTGGAAACTGGCTTCCACCATTCTGTATCCGTGTGAATCCGTGTTCATCCGTGGTTTAAACTGAATCGTTCCGGCTAAGCGAGGTTCACGATCGATGAGGTGGGCCGAGGGCTGGCCTTCAAGAGCAAGACTCCGGAAATTTTCCGGAAAAAATTAGCGGCAATTCGCGTTAATTCGCGTCAAAACCCCGGAGCATTCGTGGTGGAAACGGGGCCCGGCGGGAATACGAGGGCGGGATGATGTTGAAGGAAGGCGCGGGTGGCGGGGCCCATTTCGGGAAGTCCGCCGTTGTCGTCGACGCCGTTGGACGTCCAGGCCATGGCGCCCTGCCAGCCGTTGCGGAACGCGGCTTCGTAATCCTCGGTGACCGTGTGGCCGCGTGTGCCGCGCGCCGGGCATTCGCCCACGATGGCCGGGTGCGCCGGGTCGAGCCCGTAGGCGGCCGGGGATTTGTAGAAGGCATTTCCCCAGGATCGCTCCATCCAGTCGTAGTAATGCGGCGAATAAAAATCCAGGTGCGCCGCGGGATCGCCGCCTGCCCTGGAACGAAGCAGCGCATCGCCGAACCTGTTGGTCTCGCCGCGGCCGTTGTATTTCGGACCCATCGCGATTCCGAGAGTGACGAGCACGGGGCTGTTCGAGTGGATGGCGGCGGCGGATCTGGCGACGTAGGTTTGGACGCCGTCCCACGGCAGCTTGCCGCAGCGGGCATTTTCGTGGATCCAATCCGGCTCGTTGCACAGGTCGATGCACCACAGCCAGGGATTGCTGCCATAGCGAAGAACGAAAGGCTTCACGTAGTTCGTCACCACCGAATCGATCAGGGCGGGATCGGACAGCATGGCGCGCCAGGCGTTGTGATTCTGGGCGGAGCTCGAGAAATGATCGAAGGAAATGAGCGTTGCCTTGATGTAGACCTTGTGGCGGGCCGCGATGTCGAACAGGCTGTCGAGGTCTTTCCAGAATTGCGGGGTGCAGCCGGTGACACGGCCGTCGGGCTTGATTTCGACGCCGACGTTGCCGTTGCAGGAGATCCAGACGCGGGCGGCGTTGATGCCGTTCTCGTGGAGTTTCGCGAAGTGGGCATCCCACCAGGCGGCGTTGTACGCGCCGCCGAAATCGTTCCAGACATGCCAGGGTGTGTTCGCGCCGTTGATCCAGATGCGGTCCGCACCGGCCTTGAAGACGCCGTCCGAGACGGTGATGCGTTCGCCGATGGCGGCCGTGGCGCCGGGAGCAAGGCAGAAGAACGCGGCCCATGCAGCCGCGACCAGGGAAGCGGGAAACCCGGGGAGAAGCCGTGCGAGCTGGAATTGGAACATGACCGTTTCTTTTTACCAGCGGGCACGAGCGGCGGCAAGCCCGCCGGGGATTGCGGGTAGGGACGGCGCGCTGCGCCGTCCGCGCCGCGTCCAGCGGCGCAACGTTGCAGAGGGCTTGCCGGGCGCCGTTCCGCTTTCCGCCCGCTGATACGCGGGCGGGGACGCCGCGGCGGCGCGGCGTCCCTACCGTCTGAATTCCACGATCGCGCGTCTCTTTCCACCTGAGATCCGCCGGGCCTGGAATGCGTGGGGATTGCGAAGGACCGGGACTGCGATCTGACGATTGCCGCCACGGGGGAAGTAGAATGGCTATTGGGAATCATTTCAAAAAGTTCTGGATTTCCGGCGCAGTTTCGGTAAGGTGGGGGCGTTCCACACGGAGATTCTATTACGCATGAAATCCTTTTATTTCCGGGCTGTTGCCCTGGTGCTGGCGTTGGTTTCGATGGACGCGTTCGGCCAGGACTGGGCGAAGGCGCGTCTTGACAAGTCGCCGCGTCATCCCGAGTGGGTGAATTTGAAGCATGGATCGCGCGAGGTGAATTGTTTCGTCACGTATCCGGAGGTGAAGGACAAGGCGACGGTGGTGGTGGTGATTCATGAAATCTTCGGGCTGACCGACTGGGCGCGGGGTGTGACGGACGAGTTGGCGGAGGCGGGGTATATCGCGATTGCGCCGGATTTGTTATGGGGCAGCGCGCCGGGGGGCGGGGGCACGGCGGAGCTGGTGAAGTCGGGGAGTGAAGTGGGCCAGGCGATTCGCAAGCTGCCGCCGGAGCAGATCACGGCGGATTTGGACGCGGTGGTGGAGTATGCGCGGAATTTGCCATCGTCGAACGGGAAGGTGGTGGTCTGTGGTTTTTGCTGGGGCGGGACGCAATCGTTTCGGTATGCGGCGAACAGCAAGCATTTGAAGGCGGCATTTGTATTTTACGGGACGGCGCCGGATTCGGCGGCGGAGCTGGGGCGGATTGAGTGTCCGGTGTATGGATTTTACGGGGAGAACGACAGCCGGGTGACATCGACGGTGGCGAAGACGTCGGAGCAGATGAAGCAGGCGGGGAAGGTGTATGAGCCGGTGATTTACGACGGCGCGGGGCATGGGTTCATGCGGGCGGGCGAGGCGCCGGACGCGGGCGAAGCCAACCGCAAGGCGCGGGAGGCGGCGTGGAAGCGGTGGATGGAACTGATGAAGAAAATTTGATTTATGAGACCTTTCTTGAATTGCATGAGGAGTCCGCGCTGGATGCGCGGGGTGGCCGGGGTTCTGGTGCTGGCGGGTTTTGTGACAGGTCTTGAGGCGGCGCCGACGATCGTGTCGACGGTTCCGGCGAATGGGGCCACGGGGGTGTCGACGACGGCATCGGTGGTGTTCACGTTCAGCGAGGCGATGAACACAACCCTGACGCTGGCGCAGTTTGTCGATTACACGAGCCTGGCGGTGGTGCCGACGACGGCGGTGTGGTCGGCGGGCAACACGGTGTTGACTTGCGCGCCGCTGCCGTCGTTTGGGGCTGGTCACCTGATTTACTGGTCGGTGAGCGGGCAGAGTGCGCTCGGGGTGGCGCTGGGTGGGGTGCCGGCGGGATCGTTCACCACCTCTTCCGGTGGTGGTGGTGGCGGCGGGACGGGAACAAACCAATACACCGCATTCACGGCGGCCAAACTGTTTTATTACACCCAGTCATCCGCCGGCGCGCCGGTGCCCGACACGAATTCACCTTACAACTTTACCGCGACCACGATCCTTGCCTCGAACCGGACGGCGACGGCGGTGACCCTGACGCTGCCAAACGCGACGGTGTCGAACCTTGTGCAGAATTTCTTCCGGCCTGAGGAGTATTATCTTGTCAGCAGTTATACGAACATCACGCAGTTCACGAACTCCTGGCCCGACGGCAATTATCAATTCACGGTGGTGTCGAATGCTTCGAGCCAGCAAGTGACGGTGGGGTTGCCGGCAAGTCTGCCGCAACCGCCGGCGCCGCGCGTCTCGAATTTCGCGGCGGCCCAGGCGGTGAACCCGGCGCAGGCGTTCACGTTGAACTGGGACGCATTTGCGGGGGGCGGGACGACGGATTACGTGGTGGTGGCGGTGGAGGGCGTGTATGCGTCGCCGGATCCGGGCCTGCCGGGGGCGCTGACGGGAACGGCGACGGGGGTGACGATTCCGGCAGGGACGTTGCAGTCCAATTCAAATTACGTCGCCAGCGTGAGTTTTTATCACGGGCTCTATTCGACGAACAGCACCTACACGACCCTGGCGGCCCGGGTGGCGACCACGCAGTTCCCGCTCTTGACCGGCTCGGGGAGTGTAACGGGTCCGTTGACGTTCAGCGCTGTCACCACGACGTCGGGGAGTTTGTCGTTTAACGTGAGTTCCGCCGCGGGCCAGGCGTACACCGTCGAGTGGTCGAGCAATTTGCTTTTCGGTTCCTGGCAAACACTGGCCACGACGACCAGTGTCAGCGGCCTGGCCCACTTCACCGATCCGCATGGGCCGACGAACGTGGCGCGGTTTTATCGGGCGAGGTGAGCAAACTCTGAAGGCAGAATTTGTCAGGGCTCGACGGAGTCTCGCCCCACCGTTGGGGGGGGCGTTGCGCCCCGCCTACCAGCGGCCGCCGCAGCGGGACCAGAAGGCGGTCCAGAAATAATATTCCTGTTCCTCGCGTGAGATCAGGCCCTGGCGGTAGAGTTTGTTCACCGCGGCGGCCATGGTGAGGACGTACTGGGTGTGGTTCCGCCAGGTTTTGCCGGGGGCCGGGCCGGAGCAGGGAACCAGTTGTTCGATGACCGAGGGATCCAGCTTTGCGGTCAGCACGATGTTGTCGAAGTAAGCGTCCCCGGCGATGCCGTCCAGGCCGTACCAATCTTCCAGGGCGACCTGGATATTGGTCATGCCGTAGGCGTTGACCAGGTCGGTGACATCGATGTCGTAGTGGTGCCATTGGCCGTCGGCGGCGAGGGGGGTGGCGATGGGGGCGGGGACGTTGAGGGCGGGGATGTAGGTGCCGGCGACGAACCAGGAGGCGTAGCCGGTGTTGTCGGTGGCGATGGCGGCGAATCCGCCGATGTCGGCCGGCTGGGTGCCGGGGTTGGGGAGGCCGAGGAAATCGAAGCTGAGCACGACATGCTGACGGGTGCCGTCGACGCGGGCGGGGCGGGCGCTGAAGATGTCGCCGCCGGCGTTGACCTGGAAGAAATTGAGCACGCGGTTGGCCGGGTTCAGCGGGTCGGCGACGATTTGTGCGTGGGGCACGTCGTTGAATTTATTGGTCCACTGGTTGAGGTTGCCGCGTTCGAAATTATCGGCGAACAGGACGACCTGGGCTGCGGCCGGCAGTGCGGCGGCGGCGATGAAGGAGAAAAGGGCGAGTTGTTTCATGAGACAGTATCCGGGTTCAGTTTCTTTGGTTTCACGCCTATTGAACCCGAAGCGCCGGTTCCTGGCTATCCGGTGAATACCCCATTTGACATCCCGTCTTTCCCGGAGGGTCGCTCGCTTTGACAAAATAAGTCTGGGACGGCGAGGACGCCGTCCCTCCCTACGCTTTCGCCGGGGACGCCGGCCCTCCCATGGGATCTAAACGATTTCGCGGGCTTTGTAGCCGCCTTTGGATTTGAAGTAGAGGGCGAGGCCGACGTAGCAGACGAGCATGAAGGCGGGGAACATGGCCATTTTGCCGAGGGCGCTGAATTTTCCGGCGGTTTCGGCGGACTGGATTTCGGCCTGGGCTTTTTCGTCGGTGACGGCGGCTTTCTTTTCGGGGTCGATGGCTTCGTAGGCGCCGAGCAGGTAATTCTTTTTGACGGAGACCTGTTCGTAGAGGGCGGGGTTGGATTGTTTGAGCTGGTGAGTGGTGGAGGTTTCCTGCATGTAGCCGAGGAAGGGTGTTCCGAGGATGCCGACGGCGAGCATGCCGATGCCGCCCATGGCATTCAGGGTGAGGGCGCCGCCGCGGGGGCATTGTTCCGAGGTAAGGCCGAGGATGGTGGGCCAGAAGAAGGTGATGCCGACGCCGAACAGGGTGGCGGCGGCGAAGATGGTGGCGATGCCGGCGTGGGCGGTGTGGGAGAGGGCCAGGATGCCGAGTCCGGCGAGGGCGGAGCAGGTCACCAGCAGGCCGACCGGCGAAAATTTGTGGATGAGGGGGCCGGCGCTGAAGCGCAACACCAGCATGATGACCGAGGTATAAACCAGGACCCAGGCCGGGTTGTAGCCGGCGGCTTTCATCGGGTCTTCCATGAGCGCAGTGATCCAGCCGTTGGTGCCGAGCTCGGTGGTGGCTTGCGGGATCATGATGAGGATGAGGAAGGCGAGCATGAGTCGTCCGAAGGAGCGGGTGATGGCGGCGAAGGCGACGACGACGGCGGCGGTGAGGCCCCAGGCGAGGCCGTTGCTCCATCCGAAGACTTCACCGAGCTGGGCGAAGACGAGGCCGAATCCTACGAAGGCGCCGAACGCGCCGAGTTCCTTCAGCATGGTGAGGTAACTGACGCCGGCCTGTTCGCGTTCGCTTTTCGGGAATTTCTGGCTGATGAGGATGGCAAAGAAGGTGACGGCGGGGACGAGGATGAGGCCGAGGGTGAGGCGCCAATCGGCGGCGTTGGCGAGGGCGATGGTGCAGAGGCCGCCCATGACGAGCCCGGCCGGCCAGCCCGCGTGCAGGCGGTTCAGCCATTTCACCTTGTCCTTGTTGAACATCGTCGAGACGATCGGGTTGGCGTAGGATTCCACCGTGCCGTTGCCAAGGCCGAGGATGATGCTGCCCCAATAAAGCAACTGGTATCCGTGTTTCTGTCCCGCGACCAGCGATTCGCCGCTGAGCCCGTGCGTGGCTTTATAGGCGGCGAAGGCCATGGCGGTGTAGATGAGATAACTGGCGAAGGAGAAGATCATCGCCACCTTGTAGCCGATCCGGTCGATGAAGAGGCTGAACACGATGATGCTCACGCCGAAGGACCAGATCCCGGCGCCCACGAGTCCGCCCGCCATGACCTTGTCGAGTCCGAAATCCGCGGCGAATTGCGGTCCGGTGCAGAGGATGATGCGGCTGATGAACGCGTAGGAGGTGGTGATCAGGGCGATGAAGCAGCCCCAGAACAGGATCTTGTCGTGGCGATTATTCATGAATGCGGTGGGTTCGGTTCATGTCCGCGCGGATACCGAAGCGGTTCCGGCGACGGCAGTTGTCATTTGTGCATGACAGCCGGTTTGAGGCGATGGTGTCAATGCTAAAGAAGTTGCAGGTTGCAGGTTTCAAGTTGCAGGATGCCATCCAAGGGAGCCAACCGTGTCGCAAGACCGGAGGAACCTGCAACCTGCAACTTTCAACCTGCAACATTCTGCCGGATGGCTTCAAGTTCCTCCCAGCGATTGTAGAGCCCCGCCAGGGTTTCTTTCGCGGCGGCGAGGTCGGCTTTCAAGTCCTCCGTTCGGGGGCCGTGGGTGCGGTGGAAATCGGGTGAGGCGAACAGGGCTTCGATTTCCTGGATTTTCCGTTCCGTCTCGAGGATGCGGGATTCCATGCCTTCGAGTTCGCGGGTTTCCTTGAAGGTGAGTTTGCGGGGTTTTCCGGGTTTTGGCGCGGCGGATTTCGGGGCGGGAGCGGCGGATTGGTTGGTGTGGAGGATGGCGGCGCTCTGGCGCGCGGCGGCCTGGTCGGACCGGCGCTTTTTCTCCAGGTAATAATCGTAATCGCCGACGCTGTGGGTGACGCGGCCGTCGCCTTCCAGGGCGAAGATGTCGGTGCAGATGCGGTTGAGGAAATAGCGGTCGTGACTTACGGCGAGGACGACGCCGGGGAACGCGAGCAGCGCCTCTTCGAGCACGCGGAGCGTGGGGAGGTCGAGATCGTTCGTGGGTTCGTCGAGGATCAGGAAATTTCCGCCGTTTTTCAGGATGCGGGCGAGCAGCAGGCGGCTGCGTTCGCCGCCGGAGAGGTATTTCACCTGGGTGCTGATGCGTTCGTCCGAGAACAGGAACCGGCGGAGATAGGCGCGCAGGGACAATTTGAATTCGCCCCATTGAACGAATTCGGTTCCATCGGCGAGTTCGTCGAGGACGGTGCGTTCGTCGTTGAGCTGGACGCGGGCCTGGTCGACGTAATTGAAGCGGGTGAGCTGGCCGATTTTGATTTCGCCTTCCGTGGGGGGGAGTTCGCCGAGGATGGCGCGGAGGAGGGTGGTTTTGCCGAGGCCATTGCGGCCGGTGACGCCGATGCGGCGTCCGTTTTCGAAGGTGAAATTGAAGTTGCGGAACAGAACGCGGCCGCCGATGGACATGCCGAGGTTGACGAGGTCGACGACGCGGTTGCCGAGGGGCGGCGGCGGCGGAAGGCAGAGTTCCATGTCTTGGTCCTGTTCGGGGCCTTCCTGGGCGGCGGTATCGTAATAGCGTTCGAACCGGTCCTTCTGTTTGCTGCGCTGGGCGCGCGGGCCCTGCCGGACCCAGGCCAGCTCCTTTTTCAGGAACATCTGGCGCTTGTGTTCGATCACCGCATCCGCGGCTTTTCGTTCCGCGCGGGCGAGCAGGTAATCTGTGTAATTGCCGTTATGCGTGAAGAACCGGCCTTCGGACAATTCGACCATTCGGCGGGCGACGCGGTCGAGGAAGAACCGGTCGTGGGTGACGGCGAGGAAGGCGCCGGGAAATTCCTCAAGGAATTCGGCGAGCCACTCGATGGATTCGGGGTCGAGGTGGTTGGTGGGTTCGTCGAGGATGAGCAGGTCGGGCCGGGAAACCAGCGCGCGGGCGAGAGCGACGCGGCGGAGTTCGCCGCCGGAAAGTCCCTCCAACCGGCGTTCCGCGGGCGGGCAATGCAGGTGTTCGAGGACGGTATGGATCTGGGGATCGAGGTTCCATCCGTCGACGGCGCTGATCCGGTGTTCCAGTTCGGCGTGGCGGGGGGACTGGGCGGGGAGCGATTCGAATTCTCGGATCCAATCCAGCACGCGCGCGGCGCCGTCGCGGATGGTTTCGTATACGGTGCGATCGGTCGGGAACGCGAGGGTTTGGGAAAGGTAACTCAGAACGAGGTCGCGCCGGCGGGTGACGCTGCCCGTGTCGGGGATTTGTTCGCCGGCGAGAATGCGGAGGAAGGTTGTCTTGCCCGATCCGTTCCGGCCGACCAGGCCGGCGTGTTCGCCTTCCTCGATGGCGAGCGTGGCGCCGTCCAGCAGCGCCCGGTCGTTCCATCGGACCCCGATGTCGGTCGCGTTGATCAGGGTGGACATGGTCAGGCGGCGGCGGGTTTGCGGAGGGGGAGGGCGGACACGGGATGTTTGCGGTTGGTTTCGGCGAAGTAATTGGCCGACCACTCGTTGGAGAACAGCACGACCGGGAGGCGGCCCATGTCGTAGGCGATTTTGGAGCCGGTGGGGAGCGAGAGGGCGTCGAGTTCCTCCTCGGTGATGTCGGGCGGCAGCCAGCGCACGACGGTCCAGGGGGTGGTTTCGAGGCGGGATGCGGCGCCGTATTCGCTTTCGAGCCGGTATTGGACGACCTCGAACTGGAGCGGGCCGACCGCGGCGAGCAGCGGAACCTTGGCCATCGAATGCCGCAGGTAGAGGGCCTGGATCACGCCTTCCTGGAGCAACTGGTCGAGGCCCTGCCGGAATTGTTTGAACTTGGCCGTGTTCGGATTGTGCAGGTAGGCGAATGCCTCCGGAGTGAACCTCGGAATTTCATCGTAACGGATCGACGGATCGACGGTGAGCGTGTCGCCGATGCCGAACCCGTCGTGGCCGACCAGCCCGATGACGTCGCCCGCGAATGCCTCGTCGAGCGTCTCGCGTTCGTTTCCGAAAATTTTATGGGAGCTGGAGAGGCGGACTTTTTTTTCCGAGCGCGAGTGGTGGACGGTCATGTCGCGTTCGAATCGGCCGGAGCAGACGCGGATGAACGCGATGCGGTCGCGGTGTTTGGGGTCCATGTTGGCCTGGATTTTGAAGATGAACCCGGAGAAGGCGGGGTGTTCGGGCGGGACGATTTCCGCGGGTGCGCCGGTGTCGGCGGCTTCCGCGGGGGCGGCTTTTTTCCGGCCGCGGGGGGCGGGGG
>JAXMHQ010000040.1:0-41416 GCA_046346665.1 Verrucomicrobiota bacterium | reverse complement strand
ACAACGTCTCCGGCCGTGCGCCGGTCGCGTCGTAAACCGTCTGCTTGGTCCGGATCTGCAGGAGCGAATTCCGCGCGAGCGATTCCATCGGCTGAAACCGCCCGTTCATGAGAATCGGCAGCCGGCCGAAATCGCCGGTGTGAAAGCCCGACTCCGATTTCGGCGCGAGCTGGCCCGCCACCCAGCCCGCCATCACAATCACCAGCACCCAGGGAATCCATCGTTTCATGACATCCTCCGCTTCAGGAAAGGCACGAGGTGCAGCAGGAACTGGGTCACCAGCCCCGCGCCCACGAGCAGGCATGCGAAATAAGGCGTCAGCCAGCCGGGATTCCGCACCACCTGCAGCACCGTACCCTGGTCGTCCGGATCAAAACTCGCCTGGTAAAACGTCTGCCCGCCGTAGCGCAACGGGCTGTTCATGTAAATCAACACCTCCCGGTCCTCACCCGTCGCCGGCCGCTGCAGCCGCACCCGGCTGGAAAAATTTTTCGGGATCTGGGTGCCCGGGTAGAGGTCATGGCGGAATTCCACCAGGTGCAGGCTGTAAGGCAGATAAAACCGCTCCAGCCGCAGCGACAATTCGTATCGCCGCCCGCCCGCCGTGAACTGGTCCGGCCGGCCCAGGTAGGCCGACGCAAAATGATGCCCGTCGGCGCCCTGGGGACTGTTCAATTCCACGATCACCGACGGCATGTCGCGCCGGTCCATCGCCGTTTCGCGCGGGCGTTCGCGCCACCACAGCCCGGCGCCCACTCCGCCGGCCGGCACCGCCGCAAACCCTTCCCCGCTCTTGTCCTGCACATCCGAATTCGGATACAGCGCCTTCGCGCGAACCGTGAACGGCAATTGCGGCACCGAAACCGGCCCGGCCTGCAGCGCGCGCAGCGGGATCGCCACCACCTTGTGCGCGGCCGCGTCGGTCACGTCCACGATCGCCAGCTCGTA
Source organism: Verrucomicrobiota bacterium (assembly GCA_046346665.1). Taxonomy (GTDB): domain Bacteria; phylum Verrucomicrobiota; class Verrucomicrobiia; order Limisphaerales; family JAXMHQ01; genus JAXMHQ01. Next base: position 40,468 of record JAXMHQ010000040.1, on the reverse strand, counting down.
ACTCCGGTCCGCCTCCGTGTAATTCCGCGTCTCGCCGTTGCGCAGGTGCAGCGTGCTTTCCTGGGCCAGGAAATCCGTCGCGAATTGCCCCAGCAACAGCAGCACGAGCCCGGCGTGGATCATCACAATCCCGATCTTGCGCCAGCCGGTCTTGTAATACCGCGTGTGCGCGGCGGTGAGATTAATCAGCAGCAGGCCGCCGATCAGGTAGCCGCCGGGAAAAATGGGAAGTTTGAATCCGGACCCGGCCGGCTGCCAATAAACCAGCCAGCTCCGGAAGAATTCGTTTTGCGCGCGGTAAAGGCCCAGGTGCACCTGCGCCAGCGTGCCCCAGAACACCAGTATCAGCCCAAACGCCAGCAGCACCACCGTGAGCCGCAGCGACGTGAAAACCTTGACCAGTCGATCCAGGATGAAACCCATGATCCCCTAGTATTTGACGGCCCGCACAAACGCCGTGAACGCGTCCTTCTGGGCTTCCACGAGATTCGCGTTGCCCATCAGCTTGTAAAACCAGGTCTGGCCGCCGTGCGGCACCATCACACCCACCAGCCGCGACGCCAGCCCGGTCCGGGCATCCACACCGCTGAAATCCACCAGCGTCGCCTTGCCGCCGTCCACGTCGATCGACTTCGCCTGCTGTTCCAGCTCGGCGCCCGACCATTCGGACTGGCCGAGCTGCTTGCGCCAGCGATTGACATTCGCCGCGAGGCCGCCGCCGTCCCCGGCCGACTGGCTCACGTTCACGGCAGCCTCTGCGCCGCCATCGCCGTTGATTTGAAATTTCGCCACCAGGAATTGTCCGCCCGCCACCTCCTGCCACCCCGACGGCACCTGCCACGACGGCTTGCCGGCGCCGTCACTCGCGGCATTGGGCGACATCATCGGCATGGAGGAATTCCCGATCGGCGGATGATCCGGCGGGAGCGAGGACATCCCGGCCTGGGGACCTGCCGCCGACGAAGGGGCGCCGAACTGGAGCGACTTCAAAAAGTCGACGAACGCGGATTTCTGCTGCGCAACGAGCGCGTCGTCGCCGGTCATTTTGAAAAACCACGCCATGTCGTCGCGATGCAGGATGACGGCCAGGATCCGCATGGGATCGCCCGAGCTCGGGCTCTTGCCCCCCTGGTCATACAACTCGGCCGGCAAACCGCCCACCTCCACCGACTGCGACTGCGCCTTCAAATCGTCCGCCGAAATCGGACCCAGCCCCACCTGTCCGCGCCAGCGATTCACGTTGGGCAAATCTCCGCCCGCCAGGCCCGGCAGCGGCACCACGCTCACATCCGCCTGTTTGCCATCGGCCTTGACGCTGAAACTCGCGACGCGCATTTCGCCCGGGGTCTGCTGTTCCCAGCCCGAAGGCAGCGTCCACGATAGCGTTGGTAAAGCCGTCCCTCCACCCGACGGCATCGCCGCCCCGCCCACGTCCGGATGTCCCGGCGGCAAGGCGCCGGACGCCATCGCCGGCGGCGCCGACGTGTCTTCCGTCACCGAATAAACCTTCACATCGCCCCGGCCGCACCCGGCCAGGATGGAAGCCAAAAAAATCCCGGACAACCCAACTCGCAGCCCGGCAGGAACCTGGAGAATGAATGAGTTCACAGTTTACTTTTACTTTTTTTGCACCGCCTGAGCAAGGAAAAGGCTGATGTGGGTTGCTAGTTGCAGGTTCCTGGCGGGCAGATCGCCGTTGTCGAATCGCAATCGATCTGGGCCTTCTTCAGCCCGAAAGCAACCTGCAACCTGCAACCCGCAACCCGCAACCGCTCAACTCACACCCATCGCCAGCAGGAATTCGATGTTGCTCTTGGTCTTCTTGAGTTTATTGAGCATGAGTTCCATTGCTTCGACCGGCGGGACGCCGGTGAGCGCGCGGCGCAGGATGACGACGCGGTTGTATTCGTCGGGGTGGTAGAGCAATTCCTCTTTGCGCGTGCCGGACCGTTCGATATTGATCGAGGGGAAAATGCGGCGGTCGACGAGGGCGCGGTCGAGGTGGACCTCCATGTTGCCGGTGCCCTTGAATTCTTCGAAGATGACTTCGTCCATGCGCGACCCGGTGTCGACGAGGGCGGTGGCGATGATCGTGAGGGAGCCGCCTTCCTCGATGTTGCGCGCCGCGCCGAAGAAGCGCTTCGGCTTGTGCAGCGCGTTCGCGTCGACGCCGCCGGACAGGATCTTGCCCGAGTGCGGCTGGACGGTGTTGTAGGCGCGCGCGAGGCGCGTGATGGAATCCAGCAGGATGACCACGTCGCGCTTGTGTTCGACCATGCGCTTGGCTTTTTCGCTGACCATTTCGGCGACCTGGACGTGGCGTTCCGGGGGTTCATCGAAGGTGGAGCTGATGACCTCTGCACCGCGGCAGCTGCGCTCCATGTCCGTGACTTCCTCGGGCCGTTCGTCGATCAGCAGGATGAACAGGTACGCCTCGGGGTTGTTCTTCAAAATGGCGTTCGCCAGCTTCTGCATCAGCACCGTCTTGCCCGTGCGCGGCGGCGCCACAATCAATCCGCGCGATCCCTTGCCGATCGGGCAGACCAGGTCGAGCACGCGGGTGGACAGCTCGTCAGCCGAGGTCTCCAGCAGGTAGCGCTTGTTCGGAAACAGCGGCGTCAGGTTGTCGAAATGCGTCTTGTCCTTCGCCTTCTCCGGATCCTCCTGGTCCACGCCCTCCACCTTGAGCAGCGCGAAGAACCGTTCCTTGTCCTTCGGCGGACGGATCTGGCCCGCGATCAAATTGCCGGTCTGCAGGTCAAACCGGCGGATTTGCGACGGCGACACGTAGATGTCTTCCGGGCACGGCAGGTAATTGAAACTCTGCGAGCGCAGAAATCCGAATCCTTCCGGCAACACTTCCAGCACGCCTTCCGAGAACAGGACGCCGGCGCGTTCCGCGTTTTTCTGCAGGATGTGGAAAATCACCTCGTGTTTCCGCATCGTGCCGAAATTCTCCACGTTCAACTCCCGCGCCATCGCGTTCAGGTCGTTCATCGACATCGCCTGCAGTTTCGCGATGTTTAACGAAGTGGCGATCCGGTCGCGATCGGAGCCCGCGGCGGTCTCGGCCTGGTCGGGCGCCCGGGTTTCGACGGGCTTCGTGGGAGGCTGCAAATCGGAGCTGTCCGTGGGCAGCGACGTCGCCGGGGCGGCGGCCGGGGGCGCGATCACTGCGTCGTCCGGCGGCACTTCCGCGCGCGTTTTCGCGGATTTTGTTTTGGGCTTCTTCGTACTGGCTCTAGGCATAAAAATGTCGGTTCAATTTGATCAGTTAAAATTAAAATTCGGAGGACGCCGCCTGGAAAGCTGCCGGGGGAGAGTTTCCCGGTTCATTTCCCTGCGACGATCCAATCGTGACAGGCTTAAAATGGAATGGCCACCCACCGGCACCGTGAAGCGCAGACCCGCCAACAATCAATACGGCAATGGGAATCTTGCAGTGAGTTCGCGAACACGTTGGCGCACCTTGCGCAGGGTGTCAAGATTCTTAATGTCCAGCAGGGCCTCGCTGATCATGTCCGCGATCGCCGCCATCTCCGCCTCTTTCATCCCGCGGGTCGTCACGGCGGGGGTGCCGAGACGGATTCCGCTGGCCTGGAACGGCGACCGGGTTTCGAAGGGAATCGTGTTCTTGTTGACGGTAATGCCCGCTTCGTCCAAAGCAATCTGGCAATCCTTGCCGGTCAGCCCGCGCGCGCCGACGTCCACCAGCATCAGGTGATTGTCCGTCCCGCCGCTCACCAGCCGGTAGCCGTTCCGCGCCATGCCGTCGGCCAGCGCCTTCGCGTTTTTCGCAATCTGCTCCTGGTACGTCTTGAATCCGGGCTGCAGCGCCTCGTGAAAACACACCGCCTTGGCCGCGATCACGTGCATCAGCGGCCCGCCCTGGATGCCCGGGAACACCTGCGAATCGATGTCCTTCGCATACTTCTCCCGGCACAAAATCAACCCGCCCCGCGGACCCCGCAGCGTCTTGTGCGTCGTGGTGGTCACAAAATCCGCGTGCGGCACCGGGCTCGGATGCAGCCCCGCCGCGACCAGGCCGGCGATGTGCGCGATGTCGGCCAGCAGCAGCGCCCCGGCTTCGCGCGCGATCTCGCCCATGCGCGCGAAATCGATCACGCGCGGATACGCGCTCGCGCCGACGGTGATCATCTTCGGCTTGTGCTCCCGCGCCATCTGGGCCAGTTGATCGTAATCGATCCGCTCGTCCTCCTTGCGCACGCCGTAATGGACGATCTCGAAAAATTTGCCGGAAAAATTCGCCCGGTTGCCGTGCGTCAAATGCCCGCCGTGCGACAGGTCCATGGTCAGCATCTTGTCGCCGGGTTTCAGCATGGCGAAATACACCGCCATGTTGGCGCCGCTGCCGGAGTGCGGCTGCACGTTCGCGTGTTCCGCCCCGAAAACCCGCTTCGCCCGCGCGATCGCCAGCGTCTCCACCTGGTCCACGTTCTCGCAGCCGCCGTACCAGCGCTTCTTCGGATAACCTTCGGCGTATTTGTTGGTAAGGACCGACCCCTGCGCCTCCATCACGGCCGGGCTCGTGAAATTTTCGCTCGCGATCAGCTCGATGTTCTCCTGCTGCCGCACCCGCTCGTGATCGATCGTCGCCATGATCTCGGGGTCGATCGCCTTCAGCCGCAGGTCGCGCCGGACGAATTGCGTTTCCATCTTGTTGACGCGCCGCTCGTGCCGGCCGCCTTCGAAGCGGGTCGACAGGAACACGTCCACGATTTTCCGGGCGGTTTCGGCCGGGGTGGTGCTGGCGCCGATGCACACCACGTTCGCGTTGTTGTGCTGGCGGGACAGCGCCGCGGACTGTTCGTCGGACACCAGGGCTGCGCGCACGCCCGGCACCTTGTTCGCCGAGATGCTCATGCCGATGCCGGAGGTGCAGATCAACACCCCGAACTGCGCCGCGTGATTCGCCACCGCCTGGCCCACCAGTTGCGCGAATTCCGGGTAGTCATCGCCCGGATCCCGCGTCTTCGCGCCGAAATCCAGCACGGCCAGCCCCCGCTGTTCCAGGGCCTTTTTCAAGGTTTCCTTCAACTCATACCCGCCGTGATCCGCCCCGAAAGCCACCGCGGCCTGCTTGCCCGACGGCCCGCCCTGCGCCGCATCACCCTGCCCCAGGTACTGCAGGATCGAAAAAATCCCCTGCTCAATCTGGTCCCGGCAGGTCAGGTAAACCTCGTACGACCCGCCGATTGGGTCGCTGATGTCCTTCTCGAACGTGTCGAGCGTCTCGTCGAATTCCCGCAACAGAAAAGTCTTCTCCGCCGCGTGCGGATACAGCAGCGCCACGGTGTCCACATGGCTGTGCGTCATTCCGAAAATAAAATCCGCCTGCTGCACCAGCTCCGGCGTCAGCATCCGGCTGCGCTGCGCCGAAATGTCCAGGCCCAGTTCCTTCACCGCCTGGACCGCGAACGCGCTCGGCGGCTGGCCCTCGGCGGCGCCCAGGCCGGCCGACAGCACCCGGTAATTCCCGTGCCCCTGGACCGCATGGCGAAAAATGCCCTCGGCCATCGGGCTCCGGCACACATTGCCGGTGCAAACAAAAAGCACTGTTTTCATTAAATAATAGTCAGAAAGTGAGTCGCCAAAGCTCAATCGTCAACTGAGAACTCGCCCCCGCGTCAAAGCCGGTCGGCCCGCAACACCGCCAGCCCCTTCAACACATCCAGCGCCCGCGCCAGCACCGGGTCCGTCACGATCGGCTCGCGATCCGCCAAATGCGGCCGCGCCGCCGGTTCGGCGTCCGGATCCGCGCCTTCCTTGCGTTCCCGCACGAGCTGCGCTTCGTTCAATCGCGGCCGGCGCGCCTGGGCAACTGAATTCGTGCCGGGCCCTCCCGCGGGATTGTTCGAATGCTGCGGCGCGACAAAGATGTTCGCGTAAAAATCGCGCTCCTCCGCTGCCGTCTGGACCACGTCCACGTCGGGCCGGATTCCATCCAGCGGCACCGGCGCGCCGCTGCCCAGCTTGACCGGCGTGGTGGCCACCAGCAGTTCGCCGCCGGAGGACAGCGGGTAGGCCTGCTCGATGCGGGCGCGTCCCGCGGTCCGGCTCCCAAAAATCATCGCCGCACCCGCGTCCCGCAGCTCCGCCGCCAGCGCTTCCGGCGCCCCTTGCGTCTGCCCGTTGACCAGCACCGCCACGGGCACTTTCAGAAACACGCTGTTGGTTCCGGATTTCACCACGCCGGCGCCCCAGTCGAGCAGCGGCTGCGCCCCGGGCACAAACAAATCCGCCACCGCCACCGCCACCGGGTAATCCGTGCCCGCCACATAACGCAAATCCAGCACCAGCCCGCGCAGCACATTCGTCCCGGCCGCTTGAACGCAGGCGTTGGTAATCGCCGCGTCCAGTCCCTGCCCCCAGGCACCCACACGCACATAGGCGATCGATCCGTCGAATAGATTCGTCTGGCTGAGGACCCCCGGCGAAGAGGTGGACGGCGCATTCGATGCCAGCCGGATACTGGCGCCGTAGCTTCGCAGCAGCCCGTCCAGGGCGGCCTGGTTCAAGGCGGCATCCGTCGCCCCGGGCACATGCGACCGGATCAGTCCGTAAATTTCCTGGTATCGGGTGCCGTCCGTCGCCGCCCGGCTCAAAAACGCGGGAGCAAGCGACAGCACGGCTATACAGGCGCAAATCCGAAAGTTCATCGAGCCCCCAAAATGATTCACAAACATCCCGAAGGCAAGCGCGAAGCCCCGCGAGGCCATGACCGACGCATCTGAATCGCGGGTAGGGACGGCGCGCTGCGCCGTCCGCGCCGCGTCCAGCAGCGCAACGTTGCAGAGCGCGCGCCAGGCGCCGTTCCGCTTTCCGCCCGCTGATACGCGGGCGGGGACGCCGAAGCGGAGCGCGGCGTCCCTGCCGTCTGCATTCCACGATCGCGCGCTTCTTTACCGGGCGGGGCTGCAGCCGCGGTCAGGGCACGGTCGGCGGGAGCGGGCAGGATTCGGATTGAATCGTGGTTTGGCCGGAGGCGAGGCCGTCGGCGCGGGCGGTGAGGCGGATGCTGCCCAGTCCCCTGGACGATTGCACGATCACCTGGGCGAGGCCGTTGAACACGCTGCGCTCCCACTGCGGCAACTCGGGTTTGTCCTGGAACTCCAGGGTCACGCCCTTGCTGATCCCGCCGGGGTTGCCGTAATTGGCCACCACGACCCCGACCACGTTGTCGCCGGCGTGCAGCGCGTTCTTCACATCCAAAACCTGCGGCGACTGCGAATCATGGCTCTCGCCCACCTTCTTCCCGTTCACATAAACCCAGCCGTCGCTGGTGATGTTGCCAAAGCTCATCTCAATCACCGGTGAGGCAAGATCCGCGTCCGTCACCTGGAAATGCGCCCGGAAAAACGCGTGCTGCCGCTCCGGAAGCGTTCCCGCGGTGCCCTGGACGTTGCAGGCCACCCAGGCGCTGTCGTCCAGGCCGGCCGCCATCTCGGGAAATTCCGCGCGATACGGATCCTCGGCCTGCTTCGAACGCCAGCCGGTGATCGACTGGGTGTGCACGGGCCATTTCGGAATGTAAACGTCCGGCTCATGACAGCTCGGATCCCCGTTGCCGACGCCGAGAATCCGGCCCGGACCTTCCAGGTCGAACTGGATCAACTCGTTCGACACCGGCACGATCCGCCCCTGCGCGTCGCGCACCGACACCGTGATCACACTGACGTCCTGCGCGTCGGCGTGGATGCGGGCGCGGTCGGGTTCGAGCCGAACGGAGGCCGCGTTCCCTGTCGTTTCAACTTTTGTTTGGGCCACCACCTGGCCGGACTTGTAACCTTTGGCAGACAGCGTGCCCGGGGCGTATTTGATTTTCCATTTGAGCGTGGAGTTGCGTTCCATCGCCTTTTTGCCCTGGCTCTGGCCGTTCAGGAACACTTCCACCTCCTCGCAATTGCTCAACGCGCGAACGTCGATTTCCTGCCCCTCCTGCCCCTGCCAGTTCCAATGCGGCAACAGGTGCAGCACCGGCGCGTCGGTCCACCACGACTGGTAATACCAGAAATTGTCCTTCGGGAACCCGCACGTGTCGAGAATGCCGAAATGCGAACTGATGCACGGCCACAGGTACGGCGTCGGTTCGCCGCGATAATCGAAGCCGGTCCAGACGAATCCGCCCGACAGCCACGGCCGTGTGGCGAAGTAGCCCCACCAGGTCTCGGCCGTGTGCGCCCAGGCCGGCGCGTTGTCGTCGTAGGCGCTCACGTAACCGCGCTCCTTGTCGTTCGCATAAATTCCGCGCGTGCTGACCGTGCTCCCCTGCTCCGTCCCCACGTTGGGCTGCGACGGGTGAGCCGCGTGATAAGCGTCCATGTCCTTGCCGACATGATAATTCCAGCCGCGCACTTCGATCACCTCGTTGATGCCCTTGAATTCGTTGCCCACCGGAGCCGCATAGGTGACCGGCCGGGTGGGATCGAGCGAGCGGACAAAATCCTGCATCGTCTTCGCCGCGCGCGCGCCGGCGGGCGTGCCCTGCACGGTGAATTCCTCGTTGGCAATCGACCAGATGGCGACCGACGGATGATTCCGGTCGCGGCGCAGCAACCGCTCGAGCCGGTTCATGTGAATCACGTCGCTGCCCAGCAGCCGGTTCTCGTCCATCACCAGCATGCCCAGCTCGTCGCACGCGTCGAGCAGCTCGGGCGTGGGCGGATTGTGCGACGTGCGATACGCGTTGCAGCCCATTTCCTTGAGGCGCGCGACGCGGAAATACTGCAGGCGATCCGGCAAAGCGACCCCGACGCCCGCGTGGTCCTGGTGATTGCACGTGCCCTTCAGCTCGTAGGGCTTTCCGTTCAGCAGGAATCCTTTCTCGACATCAAACCCGACCGTGCGCAGCCCAAACCGCGTGCGGGTGCGGTCCACGACGGCGCCGCCGGCTTCAACGGTCGTGACGAGCGTGTAAAGACGCGGGGTTTCCGGCGACCAGAGAATCGGGCTCGACACGGTGGCGGTTTGTTCGACCTGTTCCTCGTAAGGCGAGCGCGGGCCGATGTGGATCGACTTGCGGGTGCTGCCGGCGGGGGTGCCGTCGGGTCCGAGGATTTCGCAGGAGACGGTGGCGTCGGCGATGTTGGTGCCGTAATTGGCTAGGCGCGTGAGCACATGAACCGTGGCGGAGCCGCCGGGAGTGTTGTTGGCGAATTCGCCGTAAACAAACGTGCCGTCCGGCGCGATCGCGAGCGGCGCGGTCTTTTCGAGCCACACATGGCGGTAAATCCCGGCGCCCTCGTAAAACCAGCCCTCGAATTCCGACGCGTCCACCTTCACCGCCAGCACGTTGCGTCCCCCGTAATTCGCCACGTCCGTGATGTCATACCGAAAATGCCCGTAGCCGCTGTCCTGCCGCCCCACAAACCAGCCGTTCAGAAATACCGTCGTGTCCCGAAACGCGCCGTCAAACTCAAGCCACAACCGCCTGCCCGCATCCGCCGCGGGAAGATCGAACACGCGCCGGTACCAGCCGGTGGAATTCTGCGGAAAACCCGGCCCGAGCGGTTTGAATCCGTGCCCGGCGTCCGCGCCCGGGTTGAACGGCAGTTCGATGGCCCAGTCGTGGGGGAGATTCACCGTGCGCCAGCTCGCGTCGCTGAAGCTGGTGCTGGCGGGACCGCTCCCGGTGCCGGCCTTGGCGAGGTTCTGGGCGATGCCCCAGGAGTTGCCCAGGTGAAATTTCCATCCGAAATCCATCAGCAACCGTTCGCGCGGGGAATCGTTCGTCTGCGCGGCAGCGGAAGCCGAAACAACAAAAACGGCCACGACAAATGCGGCGGACAGCTTAAGGAAGGTCTTCATAGGCGCGGGGAGTTTATCCAGCCACCTGCCCTTGGGCAAATGAACTTGTAAACGGAAACTGGGATTTTAACCGCGAATGGACGCCAATGGACGCGAATTCGGGGCTGCATTTGTGGTTGAAACAGTGCCTGCTTCCGGCACAGCATGTTCAAAGTGGAATGAGGGAATATGAGGGCGAATCAGGAACTGCTGTTGAAAAGTGAGGTTTATAGGATCGTTGGCTCGGCATTGGAGGTTCTCAACAAACTCGGGCACGGTCTCCACGAAAAACCCTACGAGAACGCACTGGTTGTGGAATTCCAACTTTCGGGAATTCCGTTCACACAACAGCCACATTATCCAATCGTTTATAAAGGCGTCGCTGTGGGTGAGTACATTCCAGACCTTATCGCATACCACGCCGTTGTGGTGGACGCGAAGGTCGTTGACGCCATTACCGACCACGAACGCGGGCAGATATTGAACTATCTGCGGATCACGGGATTAACCGTGGGTGTGATTCTGAATTTCAAACGCCCCAGGCTGGAATGGGAGCGTATCGCTCTAACTCGACATCCCGCACAAGGTTTCAAATTTTAACCCCAGCAATTCGCGTCCATTCGCGTCCATTCGCGTCCATTCGCGGTTAACCATCTTCCCCTCTCACTTCGGCCAGCGGTCGTCGGCGGAGTTGAAGTGGCCGTATTTGGCGACGGCCTGGGCGCGGGACCGGACCTGGAGTTTTTCGTAGATGCGGCGGATGTAGGTGTTGACGGTGGGGACGCTGATTTTGAGCTGGCTGGAAATCTCCTTGTACAGATACCCGCGCGCCAGCAGTTCCAGCACCTCGCGTTCGCGCGGGGACAGGGTCGCGGATTCGTCCGCTCGCGGCGCCGGTTTCTGGAAGGATTGCACGACCTTCCGGGCGATGTTGCTGGACATGGGGGAGCCGCCGGCGAGGGCGTCCCGGAGCGCCGCGATGAGCCCGTCCCGGGGCGTTTGCTTCAGCAGGTAGCCGGTCGCGCCCGCCGTCAGCGCGTTGAAGATGTTGTCCGCGTCCTCGTAAACCGTGATCATGACGAACTGGGTTTCGGGCAGAAGCGGCTTCAGGCGCCGAACGCATTCGATCCCGTTCATCCCCGGCAGATTGATGTCCATCAACACCACCGACGGCTTGTCGGCCGGCAGTTTCGCAAGCGCGGCCTCGGCGTTGCCGAACTGGCTCACGCACCGGAAATCGCCGGCCCGGCGGATCCAGTCCGCGAAGATCTCGCGCGCGGGCGCATCGTCCTCCACGATGGACACCGGGATGGCCGTGGCTGCGGAAGCTCGTTTGTCGTCGCTCATGTCGGGACTCCAGCGGGGGGAATCATAGTCACGGACGCCTGCGCGGCGCAACAGGCACGATGAACCGGACCCGGGTGCCGCGGCCGGGGCTGCTCTCGAGGTCGCAGCGCCCGCCGATCTCCCGCAACCGGCGCTGGATGTTCCCCACGCCGTTGCCGTCCGCCGGCTGGTCCGGCGCGGAAGGGTGGGACGGATCGAACCCGCGCCCGTTGTCCTCGATGCACAGCGTGAACAGGTGGGATTCGGACGACAGCGAGACGCGGACCTCGGTGGCGCCGGCGTGTTTGACGATGTTGTTCAGAACTTCCTTGAACGCGAGGAACAGGTTGTGCCGGGCTTCGGCTCCGAGCGGCCAGGGGGGCAGTTCGACCGAGAAATCCAGCCGGCAACTGATGCCCGCCGCCCCCAGGAAATCCTGCGCGAATTTGCCGAGGTAACCCGCCAGGCTTTCCAGCGTGTCCTGCGCCGGGTTGACCGCCCAGACAATTTCATCCATCGCGCGGGTGAGATCGTGTGCCGTGCTGTAGACGCGGTCGATGCTGGACGCGGCCTGGGCGGGGTCGTCGAGCTGCGACCGCGCGGACTGGCTGAGCAGTGTAATTCGCGTGAGGCTGGCGCCGAGGTCGTCGTGGATGTCCTTCGCGATGCGGGCGCGTTCGCGTTCGACGGCCTGTTCGCGCTGGAGCCGCTCCACTTTCCACCGCATGCGGCGGCTCGTCTCGAACACGGCCAGTCCGCCGACCACCAGCACCAGCAGCGTCCCGGCCCCGGCCTTGAACCAAAGCGTCTGCCAGAAATGCGGCAGCGCAATCAGGATCACGGATTGCCCGACCTCGTTCCAGATCCCATCGTTGTTGCACGCAATCACCCGGAATTCATAACGCCCCGGCGGGAGGAAACTGAACGTCGCCGACCGACGATTCCCCGCATCCACCCAGTCCTTCTCCATCCCTTCAAGGCGGTATTTGAACCGCACTTTCTCCGGCGCCGTGAGGCTCAGCGCGGTGAAGAAAATTTCGATGCGGCTGCTCCCGGGCGGGATGATCACTTTGGGCGGATCGGTCTCCTCCCGTTCCGCCGGCAGGCCGTCCACAAGCAGGTCCTCGATCTCCACCGGCGGCGGCATGTAATTCACCCGCCGCTCCTTGGGATCCACCACCGTGAGGCCGCGGCTGGTCGGGAACCAAAGCCGCCCGTCGGGCGTCCGGCAGCTCGCCGGCTGGAATCCCCCGGAACACTCCAGGGTCTCAAGACCGTCGCTCCGCACCAGCGACAGGCAGCTCACGGATTCCAGCTCGCCGTCCGCGCAGCGATTGAGCTGGTCCTTGCTGACCCGGAAAATTCCCCCGTGCGAACTGAACCAGAAATAGCCGCGCTCGTCGTCTTCAATGCTGCAAATCACATCGTTCGGCAACCCCTGCCGCGACCCGATCCCCGCGAAGCTCCCGTTCCGATAGCGGCTCAGTCCGCCCCCGAAAGTTCCCACCCAGACGTTCCCGTTCGTCTCCACCTCCAGGCATTGCACAAATTCGCTGGACAATCCCTGTCCATGCCGGAGCTGGCGGATGGAGCCGTTCGACAGGATGCCGAGCCCGCCGCCCATCATCCCGAACCACACCGTTCCCTGGGCGTCGCGCGCCACGCACCGGACATCCGGAAAAATCAAGCCGGCATTGTGCCCGAAATTCTCGAATTCACCGTCGCGAAAATGCCCCAGACCCGTCTCGGTCCCGATCCACAGATTGTTCGATCCCTGCGGCAGCAGCGCCAGCACCGGCACGGTCAGGGATTCCAGCCCCGCCGGGCAGCGGAACCGGTCGCCGTCCCGCATCACCAGTCCCCCGCCCCACGTCCCGGCCCAGAGCCGGCCGCCGGGATCGATTGCCAGCGACCAGATGAACAGGTTGGGCAATCCCTCCGCGGATCCATAGTGCCGCCAGCGATCCCAGGCGGGGTCGTAATGATAAATCCCCGCGCCCTCGGTGCCGATCCAGACCGAACCGTCCCCCGCAGGGCACACGGACAACACCGCGCGACCCTGCCAGCCGTCCGGCGCCTCCACCGACGCCACCTTACCCGGCCGCAGGACGCCCAGGCCGTTCCCGGTTCCCAGCCAGACGTTGCCCTCGCGATCCTCGCATACGCTCCGGACCCAATCGCTCGAAAGCCCGTTGGTGCGGCTGAAATGGATGCAGGATCCGTCGGGTTGGACCAGGCTGACGCCGTTGTCGACGATGCCGGCCGCGAAGCCGCCGCCGCGCCGTTCGACCACCGCGGTCACCGCCGCGCTGCCGCCCCACGGCGCCGCCACCGCCTCATCCGCCCAAACGCCATCCTCCCAGCGGCGCATCAATCCCTGCGCCATGATCCACAGCCCGCCCGCCCGCGCCACGCACGCGCCCTGGATGTAATTCGACCCCGGCGGCAATCCGAAATCCACCGGGACCAGGCGGTCTCCCTGGAGCTGGAAAATCTTACCCGACCAAAAAACCCAGATCCGGCCTTGGCGGTCGCGCAGCAGCGAGCCGTAATCGGCCGTGCCGGGAAACGGCGGCTCGATGAGGGTGCGATCCCGGATGCGGAGCATGGCGCCGTCGGCGCCCAGGGCCCAGATATTGCCTTCCTGGTCCTCGCCGATGGCGAGGACCTTGCGGCCATTCCAGGCCGGCAAGCCCTTCACCGCGAAAAAAGCGCCTTCCCAGTAGCGCGCGAGCCCGCCGCCTTCGTAGCCGATCCAGAGGTTGCCCGCGGAATCCTCGAACAACGCCGTGACCCGGCTGGAATACATCGCCGGCGTGTTGTTGTTGTTGAAAATGACGAAGCGAACCCCGTCGAACCGCGCGAGCCCGCTGTAAGTGCCAATCCAAAGATAACCGTCGCGGGTCTGGGTGACGGTGCTGACGGCGTTTTGCGGAAGGCCGTCGTCGGCGTGCCAGGTGCGAATAAAATAATTCTGCCCGGCCCATGCCGTCCAACCCGCCAGAAACCACCCGGCCGCCGCCAACCCGGGCCGGCGCAGCGCCTCCGCCAGTCTGTTCCACCATCGGCGACGGTATCGCACAACCCCCATGTTGCCCAAGCCCAAGCGGCGGCACAACCCCGAAGGCAAATCCAGTGTGAGTCGAGAGTCCAGAGTCGAGAGTCGAGGGCCTGATGTCATCGCGTGATCGGCCGGATTGGCCCCTCGACTCTCGACCCTCGACCTTCGACTCAATTCAGGCCGTCGGCCGAGGCTGGGCCCCGCCCGCCTGGATCGGCGGGAGCGGAACGATCTCGTCGAAATGGCTGTCGAGGAATTTGACCGCGATCTGGACGCTGGGAAGCTTGTGATCGCGGGCGTAATCGAGCGCGCGGAGGGAATGCTGGAAGTCGAGCGCCTCGAAAGGATCCGCCGTCCACGCATCGGCATCGCGGAGATACAGCTGGGTGCGCATGTGTTGAAGCAGTATTCTCATACGTTCGCACTCGATTCGAACTGAGCCTGCACCGAACACCAACAGCCCGCCGCCAACGGGCCAGCCTGACGCCGTCCAGTCTAAGCCCGCCCCAGCCCCGCCGCAATAGGGAAATGAACCGCCGAACCCCTCAAGTCCTTTCAGTCCCTTGCGTCCCTCTAAAAAACCGAGGACGAGGACGACGACGACGACGACGACGAAAGCGTCATTCGTCATTCGTCATTCGTCAATCCTCCACCGGCACAATCAAATTCTCCATGATGTAATCCTTCCGCTCCGGCGTGTTCTTGCCCATGTAGAACGCGAGGATCCCCGCGGCTTCCGGCTTCGGAGCGTATTCGACGCGCGTGATCCGCATGTCGTCCCCGATGAATTGCTTGAATTCCGCCGGTGAAATTTCTCCCAGCCCCTTGAACCGGGTGATCTCCGGCTTGCCCCCCATCGACTTCACCGCCTCGTCCCGCTCCGCATCGGAATAGCAATACACCGTCTTCTCCTTCGTGCGAACCCGGAACAGCGGCGTCTCCAGCACATACAAATGCCCCTCGTGCACCAGCGAATCGAAGAACCGGAAAAAATACGTGATCATCAGGTTCCGGATGTGCAAGCCGTCCACGTCCGCGTCCGTCGCCAGGATCACCTTGTCGTAGCGCAACCCCTCCAGGCTGTCCTCGATGTTCAGGCTCTGCATGAGATTGTACATCTCGTCGTTCCGATACACCACGTCCCGCTTGAGATCCCACACATTGAGGGGCTTGCCCTTCAGCACGAACACCGCCTGGTTGTTCACGTCGCGGCAGCTCGTGATCGATCCCGCCGCCGACTGGCCTTCGCAAATAAACACCATCGTTCCCCGGCCCTTGTCGCGCTTCCGATCGTAATGATTCCGGCAATCCTTCAGTTGCGGAATCCGGATCGTGATCGCCTTCGCGCGCTCCCGGGCCAGCTTCTTGACCTCCTGCAATTCCTTGCGCAACTCCCGCGTGTCCTCCGCCTTGGCGAGGATCTTTTCGGCAATCTCCTTGTTGCGATGGAAAAAGTGCAGCAGCTCCTCGCGCACGTTGTTCACCAGCTCGGTCCGGATTTCCGTGTTGCCCAGCTTGTTCTTCGTCTGCGATTCGAACACGGGATCCTTGAGCCGGATGGCGACCGCGCCCACCATGGCTTCCCGGACGTCGTCGCCCTCGTACTTGGCCTTGCCGAATTCGTTGACGGCCTTGAGCAGGCCTTCGCGGAACGCGCTCAGGTGCGTGCCGCCGTCGCTCGTGTACTGCCCGTTCACAAACGAATAAAACGTCTCCCCGTACCGGCTGTTGCTGTGCGTGAAACAGAACTCCAACATCTTGCTCGAATAATGCAGCGGCGCGTAAATCGGCTCGCTCCCGTCCGCCGACAGGTCCTCCATCACCAGGTCCATCAACCCGAGCCGCGACTGGAACACCTTCGGCTCCGCCCCGCCCAGCGCCAGGACCAGCTTCAGCCCCGTGTTCAGATAACTGTAATGCCGCAACCGGTGCTCCACATGCTCGGCGCGGAATTCGAATTCCTTGAAAATGTCCGGGTCCGGCTCGAACTCAATATATGTCCCGTCCGGCTCCTTCGTCCTGCCTTTGTCTTCCTTGCGCAGTTTCCCCTGCCGAAACGTCGCCTCCGCAAACTCGCCCGATCGATGACTGCGCACCAGGAACGATTTCGAAAGCGCGTTCACCGCCTTGGTGCCCACGCCGTTCAGGCCCACGCTGAACTGGAACACGTCGTCGTTGTACTTCGCGCCCGTGTTGATCTTGGATACACAATCCACCACTTTCCCCAGCGGAATTCCCCGCCCGAAATCCCGCACCGACACACGGGAGCCGTCAATCTGGATCCGCACCTCCTTGCCATGGCCCATGATGAATTCGTCGATGGCGTTATCCAGGACCTCCTTCAACAGGATGTAACAACCGTCGTCCGGATGCGTGCCGTTCCCGATCCGCCCAATATACATGCCCGTCCGGAGCCGGATGTGCTCCAGGGAGGACAACGTCTTGATCTTGCTCTCGTCGTAATTGTGCTTCGCGTCGTCAGCCATAATTCAGGAAAACCCAAGATGACCAAAGCCGACGCGGATGCAAATGGAATTTGAAGAAATGCGGAGTGCGGAATGCGGAGTGGGAATCCTGGCGGTTCGCCTCGTGCTTTTGCAGAAGCCGACGCAAGGAGGCTCACGCATTCCGCAGTTCCCGACAAGTTAGAGCCTCACGTCGGCTCCTGCACGCCGGGATGCCGTCATGCCGCCAGGATTCCGCACTCCGCAATCCGCATTCCGCACTCCCCGGGTCCGTAGTTTTCCCGCTCCCCGCGTCCAATTGTCCCCACTTCATGCGACTACCCGATTCCCGGGGTCCTTGTAACCTAGGGTCGATGCCATTGAAACGACCCATGGGAATGAAGCAGGGGCGCGAAAGAAATCCGTTGAGGGCAGAGATCCGGGGCGGGTGCGGCTCGTAAGCGGTGGTTTTCATCACGCATCGTTCATCCTAAACCAACTCAAGATAGCAGGCTTATGAATCAATACACTCAAAGGATTGCGGCGGCGATTGCCGTGCTGGGCGGTCTCACGGCAGCGCCCGCGCTGCAGGCCCAAACCTGGTCGCTCGCCGACTTCCAAAACTTCAACCTCTCCGCCACCTACGCCAACTGGGACCAGGACGGATCCCAGATCATCTACGGCGGCACGGGCTACACCCCCACGCTCAGCTCCGGCCCGTCCGGCTTCACGGTCGACGCCCAGGGCTACGGCAGCGGCGCCTACGATTTCGCCACCCCGCTGAACGCCTCCGGCGCGAATGAATTCCGCCTCACGTTCACCATCAATACCACCATGGCGCACCCCGATAACACCGGGCTCTGGCTGGGACCGAACCTGGACATCTCGGACGGCACGCACATGGTGCACATGTCGGGCGCGAATGCGGGCGGCGGCTGGCTCAATTACGGCCCCTACGTCGGCCCCGGCACCTATACCATCTACGGCCCGCTCACCGACCAGTTCGGCGGCGCGCCGCTCGACACCTCCACCATCACGGCGTTCAACCTGGAGTTTGACCCCGCCGAATACGGCGCCGGCGCTCCCTACAGCATCACCTACCAGAGCCTCGAACTGGTGGCCACGCCGGAACCCACCTCCGCAGCACTGCTCGGCCTCGGCGGCGCCGCCCTCCTCGCCCTCCGCCGTCGCAAACTCTGATCCCCGTTTCCTGCTCCACACTCCGCAGCACCTCTCCCGGCGCTGCGGAGTTTTTCTTTCCCCCCCTCGTAGCCGCAATCGTAAGATTGCGGTTCCCCTGCGTCCCTTGCGGTCCCCCTGCAAGATTGCGGTCCCCTTACCCCCCCCCGCCGCGTCTCACGCCCGCCGCCCCTCCCCCGGCACTGTCCCCTTTTCATGCGACTTTTTCCGCACCCGGCTCCGGGTAGCATGATCCTCGTTCGCACCGGAATTGCGGTCGGGTGAAGCGGGAGGGAGTTGCCGGCGCCGATGCGAAGCTTGTTGAAATTGATGTAAAGTTCCAGTTGCCCCGCGGCTGCGCCGCCAGATTAGAATCTCCCAGATCAATCCACGTTTCCATTCCATGAAAATCAAGTCTCTCCTCGTCCTCACCGCCTTGACGGGCGCACTCGCCTGCGCGTGGCAAACCCGCGCCAGTGACATCACCGCCACCGGCAGCGGCAACTGGTCGTCCACCGTCCCCGACGCCCCCTGGCCCGGCGGCGTCATCCCCGGCACCAACGACAGCGTCGACGTCGAATCCCCCTTCACCGTCACCGTCGACGGCGCGCAGACGATCGGTTACATCTACGGCGGCGGCACGGTGACGATGGCGCCGAATTCGACCCTGACCGTTCTCGGCGACAACCTGGGCGCGTACGGCACGCAGGACCTGCAGACGCTCAACGCCACGGCGGCCGGCAGCACGGTGATCTACATGGGGAACGTCTTCTGGGCGAAACGCACCGACTATTTCAACCTGGTCTTCCTCAACATCACGACGAACGCCTACGATTTCTACAACGGCAACATCCCCGGCTATGGCGCCCAGCCCATGAGCATCGGCGGCAACCTCACCCTGAGCGGCAAAGTGAAAGTCCAGCAGGGCGCCGACTTCACTGTCGGCGGCAACCTCTGGCTCGGCACCAACAGCAGCTGGGATTGCTCCTCGTTCAATCTCACCGTGTCCAGCAACACGCTCGTCGACGGACTGCTCCTGGACCTCGACGGCGCCCTCGGCGTGAATTACTTCGGCGGCAGCGTCACCATCAGCTCCCTCGCCATCGGCTGGAACATCTCCGACGTCATCCAGTGGAGCCTCGGCGGCAGCCTCACCAATAACGGCAACATCGTCGGAAAAGGCTACGGCAGCATCAGCTTCGACGGCTCGGGCGTCATCGCGGGCACCAAGACCATCAAGATCCCCACCATGTCCGTCAGCGGCACCTACACGATCGCCAATTCGATCACTCTCATCACCAACACGCCGACCCTGAGCGGCACGCTCATCTTCGACCTCGCCCGCACCAACCAGATCACCCTGCTCACCAACGCCGGCACCGCCCTGTTCTACAGCGGCAATCTCACCGTCGTGAACTCCGGCGGCGCCGTCACCCCGGGCACCACCTACAAACTGTTCAATGCCCCAAGCTACGACGGTGCGTTCGACTCCATCACCTACCCCGCCGGCGCCAGCTTCACCGACAACCTGCTCACCTCCGGCTCCATCGTCTCCGCCGGAATCGCACCGCCCCCGGTCCTCAACTTCACCCGCAACGGGAACAACCTGATCCTCTCCTGGGACAGCACCACCTACCCCGGCTACAGCGTCAAAGGCCAGACCAACGGGCTCGCCTCCAACGGCTGGAGCCCGACCGGCAGCGGCACCGTCAGCCCCTGGACCAACACCATCAACCCGGCCAACGCCGCCGTGTTCTACCGGCTGTCCAAACCATAACTTCCCTTTGAGGGGTTCGGCAAACGGCCTTCCCAATTCACGGGAAGGCCGTTCTGCTTTTAAGCGGCAGAAAAAAACAGCCCACAAATCACCCGAACAGCGCAGCGACATTTTCAACCGTTTCTGCGTGATCTGTTGGATCTGCGGGCAAACTCCCTGAGTTTACCGGAGTTTCTCCAGCCCCCGGCGCGCCTCACCCAGTTCGCCCGTCACCGCCGCCGAAAATACCCGGTCCAGCTCCGCGTTCATCGCCGCGTTCGTCCCCGCCTCACGCCGATGCCGGTAAAGCCGGATCGCCAGATCCAAATCGTTCGTCCCGCGCGAGAATCCCGGCTGCAAATATTGACGCCGGAAATCCTGCAGGATCCCCAGGTCCCGGCACCCGAATTCCTCCGTCGGCTCCACCATCGTGCCCTCCCCGAAATCGTTCCACGTGACCAATTGCACGATCGGCGCGGAATTGGTCAGGCTGTGACTCAGCGTCTCCCGGAACGTGTCCCCGCCGCGGTCCCCAAGATAGCCCCAGTAATTCCGCACCCCGGCGCGCTGGTAAATGTCGTGGAACCGGGCAAACGCGCTGCTCACAAACGCCGGCCACGACGACGCTTTCTGCTCGAAATCCGCAAGGTAGGTCTTCAACGCCGCCCCCGACAGCACCCCGCCCGTGCCCGGCGCCTGGCTGATCCACATCGGCGGCCAGTCAAACGCCCCCGCCCCCGCCGGCACCCGGTTGTCCTCCGTGAAAAACGCCGGCCGGTTCGTCGGCTCCAATACCGAAAAAATCGCGTCCCAGTTGCTGCTCGCCAGAAAATATTGCGGACCGAAATTCAACAACACCGGCTGCCCCTTCAATCGCAGATAACTCGGGTCCCGAAAAAAATGCTCCTGCAGATACCGCATCTCCCCCTGCGCATGCGCGATCGCGTCGCCCGGCGCCAGGTTCTTGTCGTCGATCAAATGCTGGATTGTCTGGTCCTCGTAACAGATCGCGAACGACAGCCCCGCCTTCCGCGTGAATTCAAAAAGCCGCACCGTCGCCTCGTTGTTCACCCCGTAATCCAAATGATCCGCCGACCCATACCAGTCCACCATCACCCCGTCGATCCCCGCCAGCTTCATCAGCAACACGTGATACTCCAGCACCACCGGGTCGGAGGAATCATAAGGGCCGATCAGCGGGTAATACCACGAGGCAATCTCGCGCTGGCCCGATGCGCTGCGGCGGTCCGGGTCGAAATGCCCCATCGTCCAGTGCCATCCCCACTCGTCGCGAAACGGCCGGGCGGTGAACCACGGCATGTAATACGCCATCACCGTCTTGTCCGCGCCCCGCGACGGCGCCGCCGCCGCCAGCAGTCCCAGCACTGCCCAACAGCATCGGAGATTCGGCATCATCGCGGAAGCTTAGTCAGGAGACCCGGGCAAGGCAATTTCCGGCCGCGACCCCCTCGTCGGCATCCGCCCGCTCACCGCAGCCGCGATCGTGAGATCGCGGAACCCATTGGCAAAGGCCCCTCACGGCGACGCCACCCGGTAGAATCGCAGCGCCCCATTCCCCGCGTCAGGGTCTGTGAAGTCCACCGCCGCCGACGCCGCGTTGGTCCACGTGCCCGGCACCGCGTTCCACACGCCCAGCGCCGGATCCGCCGAGTATTCCAGGTGATAAACAAATCCCGGCGTCGTCGAGCAGGTGACCGTCGCCGATCCATCCCCATGCACCAGCACACCAATGACCGTCGGGGCGGCCGGCGTGCCGCCGGTGGGCGACACAGCCGTGCCGGATACCGGCAGCGTGCCCTGCCCGCCCGTGGCGTCCGAATTGACCACCACATTGCCGCCATAATCGCCGGCCGATTGCGGCGAGAATGTCACCGCCAGGCTGCTCGCGCCGCTCGGAAGAATCGCCCCCGACCAGTCGCCGCTGAAACCCCCGGGATAGTCAATGTTGCTCACCGTCAAAGTCGAATTCCCCGCATTGCTGATCGTCAGCCACCGATTGTCCACGGCCCCGACCAGGATCCCGCCGAACAGCAGATCCCCGCTCAGCGAAATAATCCGCGTCGCCGGATCAAACACCGCCGTCTCGGTCACCGGCCCGTTCAGCACCACCGAGGCCTGGTTCGACGGCCCCGTGTAGGCACCCGTGCCGGTCCCCGTCCAGCCCGAGAAATGATACCCGTTCGACGCCGAGGCGTTCAGGAAGAGGGTCGTGCCGCTGTCGAACCAGCCGCTCGCCGGCCCCGCCTGGCCCCCGCCCAGGACCTGCGTCACCAGCAAATAACGCGTCGTGAAAGACGCCGTCAGCGTCCCGGCGGACACCGGCGTGAAGCTGTGCGCGGTCGCGCCCGAGTCGCTCCAGGAATTCCAAACATACTGAACGCCGTCCCCCGCCGCCTGCGGCGTCGGCGCATCCACGCTGTGCGGCCAGCCCGGCACCCAGGTGAACACATGCGCCGAGTTGTAATTCGTCCCGTCCACCGTGAACACCGCGTTCGCCGGAATCGCCTGGACCGTCCAGGAAACCGTGTTCGTCACAAAGCTGAACGCGAAGTTCGCCGAATCATCCCGGACCTCGCTCACCGCGCAGTTGCTCACCACGAGGCTTCCGATCGTGTCGTTCCGCGCCCACAAACCGTGCCGGCCCGAAACACCCAGGCCGTAATTGTAAATCGCCACGTTCGCCATGCTGGAATTCGACAGCGTCCCCAGCCCGGTCGACACGCTGCTGCCCGGCGCCACCACGCTCAGGCCGTCCGACACGTTGTTCGTCAGGACCAGGTGATCCAGCCGGACTCCCGCCAGGCTCCCGTTGTCCAGCGCCAACTGCAGCGCGGCGCGCCAGCCCCACCCCGGATCGTATCCGCCGCACCGCACCAGGTCGCTCCGCTGAGCCACCGTCAGTCCGCTGAACACGTTCGCCCCAACCGGAAATGTGGTGCTGATCAGGATGCCGCATCCGTACGGCATGTCCTGGAACAGGCAATCCTCCACGCGGTTGCTGACGCCGCCGTAAATCGCCCCGCCGTTCGCCAGGTAGGGCAACTGCCCCGTGCAATGCGTGATCACGTTCAACCCCGGCGTGTACGTCTGCCCCGTGTAGGTCGCCGGCCACAACGCGAAACAATCGTCGCCCGTCCCGCGCGCCGTGCAGTTCGTGATGATCGTCGACCGCATGCCGACACAGGCATTGATCCCGTCCGCCAGCGTGTCGCGAAACCGGCAGTCCTCCACCGTCAACCCCTGCGAATTCACAATCCACGCGCCGGTCTTCGTGTGCTCCACCCAGACGCGGCGGATCGACGAACCCGTTCCGAACGCGCCGCCCAGGCCGTCGTTCGCCTCGCTGTCGTTGCGGTAATTGAGTTTCCCCAGGATGGCGAAATCGGACAGGTGAATGTTCTTCCCGTTCCCGTTCAATGTCACCCGCCGCGATGCGGTCCCGTACAACGCCGGGTCCCCCGCCAGGGTCGTGTACCACATGCCCGCCCCCTGTATGGTGAGGTTCAACGGCAGGTTGATGCTGCCCGTGATCTTGTAGGTGCCCGCCGGCAGCCACACCGTCTTGCCCTGCGCCACCGCCGCCGATATGCAGTTCAACAACGCCGTCGTGTCATCCGTCACCCCCGCCCCGCCCGCGCCGTAATCCATCACCGACAGCGAATTCGACGGGGCCGACAGCGGCGCCGGCACCAATTCCAGGTCCACCAGGTCCAGCACATAATACGAAGCCGCGTCGTCCGCATCCTTCTGCAACCGAACTTTCTCCCCCGCCGATATCGGAATCCCGATCACGCGCGCTTCATCGTAAAAATTCCGGGGCGACCCCGACGCCGGCGTGTTTGCGAACGGGTAGGCGCCGTATTGCCAGGAATATTTTGACGTGACGGAAATTTTCCGGACGAAGGTGCCGTTGGTGTAAAGGCTCAGGGTGTAATCCGTGCCGGCACCGTCCGGCGAATCCGGAACGCTGTAGCGCACGACGAGGCTGTTGGCGGCGACCGGGGCGCTGAACTCGACGTATTGCCCCGTGGCGGCGAGCCGGACGCACTTGCGTCCGGATGATTCCGACGCGACCACGTTGGCGGTGTATTGCGGGCCCAACACCGTGCCGTTGTTGGTCATGTCCTCCGCCTCCACCGCGGTCCAGGGAACCGCGGCGCCCGTCGAGGCGCGCGCCGCCGCAACGGATGCGGCGAGGGCAATGAGAAAGGCGAGAAGGCGCATGTCAGTCAATCTATCGGCGACTTTCGGGATGAGAACAGCCCGGGCCCGCCGGTCCTGCTCTCAAAGACAGTTCTCGCCTGATAATGGGCATGGGTAAGCCTACCGAAATCGCGGAAAATAGGCAGTCGCATGAAGTGGTGACACGACGCTCATTTCAGGCAGTTTTTGCTTGTTCGATCCCGGTCCGCGCGCGTTGAATGGAGGCCGATGTCCAGACGGCCGCCAACCCGCTCCCGCTGGCGGGCAGTTCTGCCGGCGGCCCTCCTCCTGCTCGCCGCCACCAGCCCCGCCCGCGGTGTCATCCTCTGGAACGACCCCGTCGCCCGCCTCGTCCACGACAACGGGCCCGGCTCCGATATCCTCGGAGGCGCCGTCAAACGCGACGACTCCGCCAACGATACCCTCTACTTCAAATTCCACGTCGACCCCGTCTCGGACAAGGATACGGAGGAATACTCCGCCGGATTTGAATTGTTCGAAGGCGACGTCGGCCGGCTCGGCATCGGCAACGCCGCCAAAGCCTGGGCTTACAGCGCCTTCTTCCACACCGACACCGGCGACTCCAACAACCCCGCCGGCTACATCGACCTCCGCACACTCAAACCCGAATCCGTCGAAGGCGGCACCACGGGCTCCTACCAGTACCCCCGCCACGGCGTCGGCGCCACCATCATCTTCAAGGTCCAATACGTCCCCGGCGAAGACGACCTCGTCACCGCCTGGCTCAATCCCGACCTCGGCCCCGGCGCCAACGAAATCCACCAGCCCGATGCTCTCACCACCCGGTTCAACGCCGACGCCGCCTTTGACGAAATACGCCTGCGCCATACCGGCAACGGCGGCGGCTGGATCTTCAGCGACCTCGCCATCGCAACTTCCTTCAGCGATTTCGTCGACCTCAGCAGCGCCCGCCCCAGTTCCGATCCGTCCGGCGCCGCCGGCTCAGGCGCCTTCGGCTTCGTCTCCTGGCAAAAAGAACAGGGCCTCCCCCAAAGCCCCATCCGCACCCTCCTCCAAACCCGCGACGGCTACCTGTGGGCCGGCACCGACGAAGGCATGGCCCGGTTCGACGGATTGCGATTCGTCTCCGCCACCGCCGCCGATTCCCTCCGCGCCGGACCCGTCAGCGCCCTGCTCCAGGATTCCACCGGCGCCATCTGGATCGGCAGCCCCGACGCCGGACTCAGCCGCTGGGACCACCACCGCCTCACCACCTGGACCGCTCGGGACGGATTGCCCTCCAATACCATCACTGCCCTCGCCGAAGATGGACACGGTCGCCTCTGGATCGGCACCGAGGCCGGGCTCGCCTGGATCCAGAACGGCCGCGTCACACCCTTCCCCGGCGCCGACGCTTTCCGCGACGCCGCCGTCCGCGCTCTCGCCACCGGCCCGCGCGGCAATGTCTGGGCCGCCATCCGCGGCGCGGGCGTTTTCCAAAACGTCGGCGACACCCTCGTCCCGGTGACCGACGACGCCGTCTCGGATTTGCTCAAGGATCCCCACTGCCTCCTCGTGGACGGCGCGGAACGATTGTGGATCGGCGCCGGACCGGACCACGTGCTCTGCCGCGACGGCGATCGGTGGCATCGCTACCGAATCCCCCGCTACCAGGCCAAATCCTTCATCAGTTCCCTCGCCGAAGAACCCGACGGAACCGTCTGGGCCGGCTCGGCCGGCGGCGGCCTGCTCCGCTTCAAGGACGGCAAACCCTGCCCCCTCCCCACCGGAAGCGGCCCCGTCGGCAGCCAGGTCGGCGCCCTGCTCGTCGATCGCGAGGGCCGTCTCTGGGTTGGCACCGATGCCGCCCTCAACCGCCTCCGGCGCCGCAGCCTCTTCACCCTCAGCCAGGCCGAAGGACTCGGTCTCGGCGCCGTCCAGGCCATGGCCGAAGTCGCCCCAGGCATCGTCTGGGTCGCAAAACCCGGCGACGGACTCTACCGCTGGGACGGCAAAAGCTTCAGCCGCCTCTCCGCTTCCGGGCTCGCGCCCCGCGATTCCCAAATCACCTCCATGCTCGTCACTCGCGACGGATTCTGCTGGGTCGCCGCGGACGACCGGCTCCTGCTTTACAAGGATCCCATCGCAGCCGCCGATGAGGCGCAACTGATCCGCTCACCGCGATTCAGCGTCATCGCCATGGCCGAAGACAGCGAGGGCACACTCTGGGCCGGCACCCGCGACGGCAAAGTCTGGCGCCTGCGCCAGGGCGAATGGTCCGAATTGCCCCTCCCCGGCCCGGCCGCACCCGTCACCGCACTTGTGCCCGAAAATAACGGCTCACTCTGGATCGGCACCGACGGCGGCGGCCTGTTCCGCGCCACCGACGGACACGCCTCCCGGCTCGATCGCAGCCCGGGCCTGCCCACCGCCGCCATCCGGACACTGCACCGCGACGCCCAGGGCGCCCTCTGGATCGGCACCGCCGATCACGGCCTCAGCCGCTGGAAAGACGGCACCCTGTCCAATTGTTCCGCGCGCGAAGGTCTCCCCGACAACACCATCTCCCAAATCCTTGAAGACGACGAAGGCCGCCTCTGGCTCGGCAGCAGCGGCGGCATCATTTGCATCAGCAAACAACGGCTGGACGACCTCGCCGCGGGCCGGATCCCGCGCCTCTACCCGCAGCTCCTCGGACATGCCGACGGCATGTTGTCCGAGGATTGCACCGGCGGATTCTGCCCTGCCGGCCTGAAAACCCAGGCCGGGCTGCTCTGGTTCTCCACCGCAAAGGGCGTCGCCGTCGTCAACCCGCGCGTGCAGCCCTCCCCGGCCCGCATCCCCAACACCGTCCTGGAAGAAGTGCTCGTCGACGGCATCCCGAACCCGCTGCCGCCCGACCGCTCCACCCGCCTGCGCCTCACCCCGGGCAAACACCGCGTCGAATTCCGCTACACCGGCCTCAGCTTCGATGCCCCCGACCAGATCCGGTTCCGCTACCGCCTCGATGGCATCGACGCCGACTGGGTCGACGCGGGCACCCGCCGCTCCGCCTTCTACGGCTACCTGCCGCCCGGCTCCTACCAGTTCCGCGTCGCCGCCTCCAGCCCCGAAGGCGCCTGGAGCGAACGCGACTCCGGCGTGCAGCTCGCCGTCCTCCGCCATTTCTGGCAGTCCTGGTGGTTCTTCGCCCTGCTCGCCCTCGTCGGCATGGTCGCCGTCGGCGGCACCGTCCGCATCGTCGAAAAACGCAAACTCCAAAGCCGGCTCAAACGCGCCGAACAGGAACGCGCCCTCGAACGCGAACGCACCCGCATCGCCCAGGATCTCCACGACGAAATGGGCGCCAAACTCTGCCGCATCTCCTTCCTCAGCGAACACGCCCGGCGCGGCCAGTCCATCGGCGGCGAACTCCACGACCAGATCTCCTCCATCTCCGACGCCTCCCGCGAAGTCCTCCAGTCGCTCGACGAAATCGTCTGGGCCGTCAACCCCCAAAACGACACGCTCGAACACCTCGCCTCCTACATCGGACTCTATGCCACCGAATATTTCCAGATGACCGGCATCCAGTGCGAGCTCGACATCCCCACCCAGCTCCCGCCCCACCCGCTGTCGTCCCAGGTGCGCCACCACCTCTTCCTCGCCACCCACGAGGCCCTCACCAATATCCTCAAACATTCCGGCGCCACCGAAGCCCGCATCGCCATGGCCGTCGTCGGTTCCACCTTCGAAATCCAGGTCTCCGATTCCGGCCGCGGCTTCCAAATGCCCCCCGCCGACCCGCGCCCCGACACCGCCGCCCCCTCCGGCGACGGCCTCCGCAACATGCGCCAGCGCCTCACGGAAATCGGCGGCCATTGCTCCATGGAATCCACCCCCGGCCAGGGCACCCGCATCCGGTTTGTCATTTCACTGAAACAGCCAACCCAGGACTCTTAAATCGTATGATCACCGTTTCCATCGTGGATGATGAAAAAGAACTGCGGGAATCGATCACCACCTTCATCAATGGCACGCCCGGATTCAAATGCCTCAGCGCCTACGGCAGCGCCGAGGAGGCGCTTAAGAAACTGCCCGCGGACAAACCGGACGTCGTGCTCATGGACATCAACCTGGGCGGCATGAACGGGATCGAATGCGTCGAGCGGCTCAAGGTGGAGGCGCCGGGCATGCAACTGCTCATGCTCACGGTCTACGAGGATACCAACCAGATCTTCCGCGCGCTCGAAGCGGGCGCCACCGGCTACCTGCTCAAACGCAGCAGCCCCGCCACCCTTCTCCAGGCCATCCGCGAAATCCACGCCGGCGGCTCCCCCATGACCAGCTCCATCGCCCGCAAAGTGGTCGCCTCCTTCCGCAAAGCCAAACCCGCCGCCACCAAGGAAACCCACCTCTCCCCGCGCGAAGAAATGGTCCTCAACTGCCTCGCCAAGGGGCTCACCTACAAACAAATCGCCGACCAGCTCGAAATCAGCATCGACACCATCCGCACCTACCTCCGCCGCATCTACGAAAAACTCCACGTCCAGTCCCGCACCGAAGCCGTCGCCAAATACCTCCAACAGTAACCCGTAGCCGCGATCGTCGATCGCGGTCCTCGCCGGCTCAAACCCCGCGTTTTACAATCGCGGCTGCCTCCGCCTCGCCCATGGCCGCGATCCGTCGGTCGCGGGATCCGCCAACTCACCACGGCGGATGCCCTCACTCATTCCCCTTCGCCAGCCGCTGCAGATCCGCCGCCGTCGCGGGGCGCAGCCGCACCGCCTCGCCGCCGCCCGGCGCCAGCCGCAACGCCAGCGCCGAAGCCGACGTCACCAGCTTCTCCTCGATCACGTGCGCCATCGGGTTGGTCTTCCAATCCGCGTCGTCCCCGTCCCGGTAAATCTCCGCCACGAAATTCGTCCCGGCGGGAAGGAACGCGAGCGACACATCATACTCGCGCCGCTTTTCGTTGGTGATGCTGCCCAGGTACCAGTCAGTCCCGCCCCGCTGCCGGCGCGCCAGGGTCACATACTCGCCCAGCTCGCCGTTTAACATCCGGGTCTGCTCCCAGTCCACCGGCACTGCCTCGATGAATTTCAGCAGGTCGGCGTGCTTCGCATAATTCTCCGGCAAATCGGCGGCCATCTGCAGCGGGCTGTAAAACACCACGTAAAGCGCGAGCTGCTTCACCGCCGTGGTCATCACCCGGTTGTTCTTCCGGTATTGCGGATACAGCACCTCGAGCACGCCCGGCGTGAAATCAAACGGCCCGCTCAGAAACCTCGAGAACACCAGGTTCACGTCGTGCACGGGCGGGTTCCCGCCGTCGGGCGACCAGGCGTTGTACTCCTGGCCGCGCGCGCCTTCGCGCGTCATGAAATTCGGCCAGGTCCGCCGCTCGCCGGTGTCCTTGACCGGCTCATGCACGTCCACCATCACCTTGTGGCGCGCCGCCAGCTCGATCATTTTCCGGTAATGCCTCACCATGTACTGTCCGTCCAAATACTCCGCCCCCAGCAGCCGGCCCTGCGCGTCGTAACGGTTCACCCGCGGTTCCATGCCGACGTAGCCGGATTTCACGTGGTGAATTCCCAGCCGCTCGAGCTGCGCGTAGGCCGCCTCCGCCTGCGCCTCGTAATTCGTGATCACCGCCCCGGTTTCATGGTGCGAAATCAAATCCACACCCTTGCCATGCGCATACGCCGCAAGCCCCGGCAGATCGAATTCCGGGTTCGCCTCCGTGAAACTGAACTCCGACGCGTGCGCCACCCAGTCCTTCGCCCAGCCCCGGTTCCAGCCCTCCACCAGCACCCCCGTGAACCCGTGCGCCGCCGCGAAATCAATGTACTCCCGCGTGTTCTTCGTCGTCGCCCCCAGCCCGTCCGTGCTCTCCTCGCCCGGCTTGCTCGGGTTCCACGTGTACTTGCCAAGGTGCATTCCCCACCAGATTCCCACGTATTTCCCCGGCTGAATCCAGGAGGTGTCCGCGATGCGCGACGGCGGATTCAGATTCAGCGCGGCGAGCGTGGTGCCTTCCACGATATCGGCAAGCCGGTCGCTCACCATGATGAAGCGCCAGGGCGAAACCGACGGGGCGGCCGCGCGCACGCGGACGCCGTCCGACCACGGCACCAGGTCGCACTTCAACGTGTTTCCATCGCGCGGCTGCAGTTCCATGCCGGCATAATCGGTCAGGTCGGCTTCATGGATCACCAGGAACAAACCGTCGTCCGTGCGCAGGGTCAGCGGCGTGGTGACGGCCCGGACCGGCTCCTTTTTCGGATTGTCGCCGGCCGATTCGTCGCCGTGATCCAGGCGCGATTGCCGCAGCAGTTCGCTGAGCCGGGTCAGGGAATACAATTGCTCCGTCTGCTGCGGCCGGTACGCGGGCTGCCACAGGGCGACCGGGTCCGATGCCAGCGTAAATTCGGTGAGCTCATCCAGGATCGCGAATTCGCGCAGGCCGGCTTGTTCCGGCCATTCGTAGCGGAACGCGACGGCGCCGTCGAAGGCGCGGAACCGGATCCGCATCTCGCGCCCGGACGATCCCGGCTGGCGCAGCGTGACCGCCAGTTCGTTGTAATGATTGCGCACCTGCCGCTGTTCGCCCCACGGCTGCGTCCAGGTTTCATCGAACGCCGCAGTCGTGCTGCCCGCCAGCGCGAATCCGTCCCTCATCGAACCCTCCCGCAACTCAACGCCGAGCGCGGATTTCGTGATCACGGGCTTCCCGCGAAAGGTGACGCTGTACAAGGGCCGGCCGTCGGCGAGTTTGAACGCGATGGACAATCGGCCGTCGGGCGACCCCGCCGCGAGGTCGGCGGCGGAAAGCGGCGCGGGCTGGAGGAACAAAAGTGCGGCGCAGGCCGCGAGTGAAGGACAGAGGCGGTTCGTCATAAAAAGAAACCGGGGATGGGTCCATCCCCGGGTACCGGCGTGACGGCGTCGAGAACAGGGTGACAGTCCGGCGCGCCGGGAAGATGTTATTCGGGCTTGTTCGCCCAGACCTGGTTGTCGAGTTCGGGGCTGCTGACCGGGCCGTCCGACATGACCACGGAAACGGGTGTGTTGGGCGAGGTCTTGAGCTGGACGCCGCCGTTGAACACGCCGTAAAACTGGCCCCAGACCAGCTGGCTGGGCAGCGAAGGCGACGCGTGGCCGTCCACGTAAACGATGTTCACCTTGTTGTTGTGCCGGGCATAGGCGGTCTGCATGCGCGCGTTTTCCGACGCAGTCGCCGACTGGCTCGGCCCCGACGCACCCGCCCAGAATGAATCCAGCCACGCCGCAGCCGGCGTGTTGTTCGGATCGTTCGAACCGCTCGTGTCGCACAACGCGACCATTTCCGACGGACGCGACACCGACGACGCCCGGAACGGTTTCGAGTTGATCATGTTGCCGTCCTTCGGATCCACAGACCCGAAGACGCCGCAGCAATTGAATCCGTAAGACAGGAACCCGGTGACGCTGGGATCGAACTGGCCGCTGGCGGTCGTGTAGGTCAGGCCGCGTTTGCGCTTGGGGCAGACCCAGATTTTTGCATTCGGCGCGTAGGGCGAGATCATCGGGGCGGGCGTGTTCGGCGTGACGTGGTCGCGCAGCATCCATTCGCCGCCGCACATCAGGCCCGACATGTTCTTGTAAGGGCCGGGACGCCACCAATAGGGCGGCGACGGGTAATAATCCTTGTTGTCGCCCGCGTAGAGCGTGAACCCGATGCTGATCTGCCGGGTGTTGTTCACACAGGCGATCGACATCGCCCGGTCCTTGGCCTTGGTCAGCGCCGGCAGCAGCATCGCGGCGAGAATCGCGATGATGGCAATGACCACGAGTAGTTCAATCAGGGTGAATGCATTCGCGGCGGACCGCGTCGCGCGGGGCTTCAAATTTCTGCAAAGGGCGATCATGGGATCAACAGTTTCTGGGCCGATTCTTATCAGCGCTGCGCAAACGGGAGCATCACTGACGCTGCCAATCTAATGGGGAACCCTCCTTTCCCGAAAGTCGCATGAAAAGGGGACAGGGCCGTTGCCGAGTGCGGAGTGCGGAATGCGGAGTGCGGAATCCTGGCGGCCGCTCTTATCCTTATTTGTAGAAGCCGACGTAAGCAGGCTTGCCACGTTTTACGCGGCTCTAACTGTTCGGAAACGCGGGAAGGCGTGAGCCTCCTGACGTCGGCTGCTAAAAGGGATCAAGGCGAACCGCAGGATTCCGCACTCCGCACTCCGCACTCCGCACTCCGCATTACCCACCGGCCATTGTGTGCGTGACAAACCGGCCGCCGCGTAGTCCAATACGCGCATGAAGAATCGTGCCCTCTCCTTCCTGTCGGCGGTCGCGTTCCTCGCGGCCGGGTGCTCCAGTCTTTACAAGTCCGACCAGGCTGCCCTCCAGGGCGGATGGTCCGGGTTTGAACTTGGTGGATCCACGGAATCCGTTTGCCGGATGCTGGTCACCGACAATCAAATATCCTACTCGGGTTCGACCTCGACGGATTGGTTCAAGGGCACGTTCACGCTCCGCCAGGATACCCAGCCCAAACAGCTTCTGGTATCGATCACGCAGGCCCCTTCGCCGGGCGATGTCGGCAAACCCCTCAACGTGATTTACAAATACGAGGCGAACTCGCTGACCGTCTGCGCCAATCCTCCCGGCGACACCAACGCGCCGGCCACATTCGGCGCGCCGGGCACGCGCAATTACCTGTTCAAACGGAACCCTGGAACCATGCCCTGACCCCGGGCAAAGCGTACCGGTTTCCCGCCGTGCATTCCGGCCGGCCTGATTCGCTCAGGCCAGCTTTTTCTTCGCGTCTTCCGGGACGCTCAGCTTCGTGGTGCCCACGTCCTTGATCTCCACGGTCGTGGTCCGCTCCACGTCGCGTTCGTTCCCATTAAAGTTCACTTTGCCGCTGACTTTGAATTCGTATTTCACAAGCACGCCGTCCTTGATCCAGAATTTAATGGAGCCCTTCGCGTCGGCTACAGTCGCGTCGCCACCGCGCCGCCGAAGCAACTGCGCCTTCGCCCCGTCTTCAGTCAGGTCGCCCGAAATCACGTCGCCGTCCTTTTTTAATTCCTTCGTCTGTCCGGCCATCTCCGCCGCCTGCTCCGCGGGCGTCTTGAAATTGCGGATCATCGGGACCAGGAACCGGCCCGGCATGTCTCCCGGGTCGAGCTCGGAAACGGACTGCCATCCGCCGTCGGGATTCGTCACCGCCGCCTTGTCGCCTTTCAGGACAATCTCGATCGAATTGTCGCGCATCGCCGTTTTCACCCACGTGAATCCGCCCTTCTCCGTCTGCCCGTCGGTCGGCCCCGGCCGGTACTGGGCATCGGGCGGCACTTCCACCGTCGTTTTCCAGGTGTAATTCGGCTGATCCCCGAGCTTGTGCGCCGCGGCGGTCACGGCGTCTTTCGGACTGGGATCCGCCGCCAGGACGGAGGCGGCGATGGAAACGGCGGCGACGAACAGGCTGGGCGCTTTCATTCGGAATCCTTTGTGAGTAATGGTTTTGACCCGCGTGAACACAGGGCAATTAGGCTCCAATTCGAGCGGGCATGCAAGCGCGAAGACGCCGGGGCTCGGCCGCCATTTTCCCTTAATCACAGGGACCTTCTCACCGATTAATGGATGGCGCATTAACGTGAATCTCCGAGTCTCCACAATCAGCAGCCTTGCGGCGACGCTCGTCCTGCTGGCCATTCCCCGCGCCGCCACGGCCCTGGATCCGGCCCGGACGCTCTGGCAGTACAGTTATCAGAGCTGGAACCGGAACAACGGGCTGCCGGCAAACAGCATTGGCTGCATCACGCAAACCCGGGATGGATACCTCTGGCTCGGCACCTCGATGGGTTTGGTGCGGTTCGACGGCATCCAGTTCACCGCCCTGGATTTGCCGGATGAAAACCAGTTTCGCAGCAAGTACATCGTGGCGCTCGATGCCGGGCGCGACGGCTGCCTCTGGTTCGGACTGCGGGACGGCAGCTTTGGCAGCTACCGCGAAGGGGATGGATTTCATTCCTACGAAAAGGAAACGTGGGTGAAGTTCTGGATGGGCGTCACTTCGGTGCGCGAGGCCTCCGACGGCACGCTCTGGGTCGGCACAGGCGCCGGGATCCGCCGCCGCACTCCTTCCTCCCCGGTGGCCCAGGAATTCAACGAGGCCCCCATGGCGTTCACGCTGGAGGAGGATCGACAGGGCAACATCTGGGCCGGCACCGCCGCGAACGGGATCTTTCGCTGGAACGGGTCCCGGATGGAGTCGCTCGCCAGCCTGCTCCCAGCCAACACCAAGGTGAATGACCTGGCGCTCGACCCCTCGGGCGGGCTCTGGGTGGCGACGCAGGTCGGACTCTGCCGATATGACGCTTCCCTCAAGGAGCAGGAGCTGGATATCTCGCATGTCGAGGCCAAGGTGGTGATTGTGGACCGGCACGGCGTGCTCTGGGTGGGAACGACCGGCGAGGGATTGTGGCGCTGCAAGGACGGGCAATTCACCTCGTTCCGAAAGGCCGACGGCCTCGCCGACGACACGGTCACGGCGTTGTTCGAAGATAACGAAGGCAGTTTATGGGTGGGAACACGCAACGGGCTGACCCAGTTCAGCGACGTCAAACTGCCGACGTTCACCTACCGCGAAGGCATCGTCAGCGGCATGTGCCACGACGTCTGCGCCGCCGCCAGCGGCGGACTCTGGATCGCCAGCAGCCAGGGCCTCTGCTACATGGATGGCACCAACCTTTGGAACATCGGCCTCGAATCCGGGCTCCGAAGCCCCTACTGCAAACTCGTCCACGAAGCGCGCGACGGCAACCTTTACGTCGTCGGCGGTGCGATGGATATTGCCGTGCTCTCCGGCGGCAAAGTCATCGCCTGCCACAGTGAATCAACCTGGCCCACAGCGCTCGTCGAGGACAACGAAGGCGTGGTCGCCGCAGTCGGCGGCGATTTGTTCCGCGTCGGCCGCGAAAAACTGGTTCCCTTTGTCTACCGGGACAAGCCGCCCCCGCTCTACTGGATCCGCAGCCTCGCGCCCTGCAGGGACGGCGCCATCCTCGCCGCGACGGTCAATGGCGTGTTCCGCATCAAGGACGGCCGGTGGCGGCAATGGGGAACCCAGGACGGCCTTGCCAGCCAGGAGGCGCGCTGGGTCCACGAAGAACCTGATGGCGCCTTGTGGGTCGGCATGCCCACCGCCATCGCCCGAATCAAGGATGACAAAATCAAAAACATCACACGCGAAGACGGGTTGTTCGACATGACCGCCGCCGCATTCATTCCGGATGCCACGTGGTACTGGATGAACTCCACCCACGGAATCTTCCGGGCCACCCGGCGAAACCTGAACGATTTCGCCGACGGCAAAGCGGCCCGGGTCGAATGCCAGGGATTCGACGGGCCCGATTCGGTCAAGATGGCGGACTTGACGGAGGTGGAGTACGGCGCGGGTTGCCGGACGGCGGACGGCCGGGTTTGGTTCCCGAACCCGGAAGGCGTGGTGATGATGGATTCGGCCCATCTGCCCGTGAACCGGGTCGCGCCTCCCGCCCATATCACCCGCGTCCGCGTCAACGGCCGGGAGCAGGCCTCGCGCACCGTCACCATGCCCCCGCGCGACAGCGGGGAACTGGAAATTGAATACACCGCCGCCGGATACGTGGCGCCGCACCGCGTTCAGTTCCGCTACCAGCTCGAGGGTTACGACGCCGACTGGGTCGATGCCGGGACGCGTCGTTCGGCTTTTTACACCAACCTGAAGCCCGGCCGCTACCGGTTCCGCGTCCAGGCATGCAATGCCGACGGATTCTGGGGCGCGGTGGAAGAGGGTCTGCAGCTTCAGCTCCTGCCGCGATTTTACCAGGAACGCTGGTTCCTGCCGGCGGTCATCCTGCTGACGGTGGCCGGGGCGGCCGGCATCTATCTCTGGCGGGTCCGGGTGCTCCGGCGAAACCACCGGCGCCTGCAGGAGATGAATGAGCTCCTCGAATCGAAGGTCGCGGAGCGAACCGCCGAGCTGGAGAGCAATCACCGCGAGCTGCTGAAGGCCTCGCGCCTGGCCGGCATGGCCGAAGTGGCCACCAGCGTTCTCCACAACGTCGGCAACGTCCTCAACAGCGTCAACGTCTCCGCCGGACTGGTCGAACAAAAAATCAAGCAGTCCGGCCTCGCCAACCTCGGCCGTGTGCAGGCCCTGCTCCACGAACACCAGGACGACCTCGCCGGCTTCCTCACGCACGATCGCCGCGGCAAACAGCTCGTCGGTTACCTCGACAGGCTCATCGAACACCTCACCACCGAACACGAACAGGTGCTGGGCGAGCTGAATCACCTCGGCCGCAACGTCGAGCACATCAAGGAAATCGTCGCCATGCAGCAAAGCTACGCCCGCGTCTCGGGCGTCACCGAGGAGGTGGATGTGTCCGCCCTCGCCGAGGACGCCCTCCGCATGCACATGGCCGGCTGCGAACGGCGCCATATCGTCATCATCCGCGAGTTCTCCCCGGTGCCCCCCGCCACCCTCGACCGCCACCGCGTCATCCAAATCCTCGTCAACCTCCTCCAAAACGCCGTCCGCGCCTGCGAGGAATCCCCATCCCACCACCGCGCCATCACCCTCCGCATCCTCCAGCAAAACCCCAAAACCATCCTCATCCAGGTCGCCGACAACGGCATCGGCATCCCCCACGAAAATCTCACCCGCATCTTCGGCCACGGATTCACCACCCGCAAACAAGGGCACGGATTCGGCCTGCACAGCGGGGCGCTCGCCGCGCGCGAAATGGGCGGCTCCCTGAGCGTCGCGAGCGACGGCGTCAACTGCGGCGCCACCTTCACGCTCGAATTGCCCGTCGCACCGCAGTTGGAGTCGAAAATCGAAAGTCGAGAAGCGAAGGCCTGACCTGCGGATTTGCGAAACCACCGAACGCCCGAAGGCCAGGCCCTCGACTCTCGTTCTACTTCGCCGCGCTCTCCTCCGCCTTGCGATTTCTCAAAATGCGCGGTTCCAGCAGCGGCTTCATCGACGGGAACCATTCCGCCAGCCGCTCGTAAATCGCCACGGCCGATTTCCATTCGCGCCGCTTTTCCGCCAGGGCCGCGGCTTTCAATCCGGCTTCGCGCGTCCAGAACAGATCGGGCTGCTCCCCGTCGAGGAGAAATTTTCTGCCCAGGAAAACGTCCAGGTAATCCTCCTGCGCCTCCTTCAGGAGTTCCTCGCGCTGGTCGGGCGGAGCGAGCGCGGCCAGGGCCTCGGCAACGCGGCCAAGCCCGACGCCCGCCTGGCTGCGCGCCGCGACAGTCGCGGACGGGGAATCGATCACGATCTGAAAGTTCGTCTTCGCCAGGAGATACGCCGGCGGATTCGACACGGCCAGTTGCAGGTAGCAATCCGCCAGGCCCCCGCAGGCCGCCGCCATGATCGAGTTGCTCGGCGCCACACCGGGATGCGCAATCCGCTGGAACACCTCGATCGCATCCTGGTAGTCGGAGGGCTTGTTCGTCGAATCACGAATGACCAGCGCGTCGGCCCACGCGAACAGCGCCTGGTCCCGCAATGCCTCGGAACAGTTCGTGTTGTTCGCCAGCGGCATGAAATAATCCCGGATCGCGTCGGAATAATTCAAACTCGCCATCGCCGCACGCCCCGCCATCATCTGCGCCTGGAACGTCAGTTCCGACGGCGGCCAGTTGGTCGTCTTGTAAAGATACTGGTAACGGTTCTCCGCCGCCGCGAATTCATTCTGCCCGAAATAATATCCGCCAACCCACCACTGCGCCTGCTGGGCGAGCGCGTTGGTGG
This sequence comes from Verrucomicrobiota bacterium, assembly GCA_046346665.1. GTDB lineage: Bacteria > Verrucomicrobiota > Verrucomicrobiia > Limisphaerales > JAXMHQ01 > JAXMHQ01. The sequence continues at coordinate 2,924 of JAXMHQ010000040.1, read as the reverse complement.
GGAATCGATCGACAAACGCCGTGAAGGCCGCGAGCGCGTTGGTCGATTGACCGGCGCGCGAGTAGTCCAGCGCCAGCGCAAACGCCGCGGCCGGCAGCTCGGCGTGGTTCGTAAAACGCCTCACCCAGTCGCCGTATTGCGCGATGGCGTTGGTCCAGTCCTTTTCCTCCTCGTAACTCCGCGCCACCGCGAGCCGCACCTCCGGCAGCAGGGCGTTGGTCGGGTGCTTCGACTCAAAATCCGCATACAACGCCCGCGCCGCCGCCGGGTCCCTCCCCCTCACCAGTCCCTGCCCCACCAGCAGCAAACAGTGCGGCCCCGCAAAACCTCCCGGAAACTCCCGCAACAGCCGCTGCATCGGCGCAACGGCCGACGCCAGGTCGCCGGCGTCCAGCGCGGATTGCACGGCCTGGTACAGGGCGGGCTCCAGCAGTTCCGACTGCACCTCCGGCACGGTTCCGTATTGCGATGCCACCGCCAGGTAGTTCGTCAGCGCCGCCGCGTAATCCTTGAGCAGGAACCGGGCGTCCGCGGCCTTGAACAGTGCCACGGCCTGGTCGTACGACAACGGGAGCTGCCGGGCGGCCTGCTCGAAAGCCCTCCCGCTTTCGCGCAGCATCGCCGCCGAATTGGTGTCCAGCTGCGCCGACAGCCACAGGCACCAGCCCTGGTTCAGCATCGCCTTGGCGGCCCAGTGACTGTTGGGAAAACGCTCCGCCAGCGTGCGGAATTGCGTGGACGCCTGCTGGACCAGGTTGCTCGACGGCGGATTCGCCGCCACCGCCTGCTTCAATTGCAGCTCCCCGATCGCCAGCAGCGCCGTGTCCGCCGCCTCGGCGTCCGGGTAGCGAATCAGGTATTCGCGGAGCGTGTCGACGGCTTCGCCCGGATTTCCCTGCGCGAGCTGCAGCTCGGCGATCTTCCACAACGCCCGGCGCTGTTGCTCCGCCGGCGCGTTGGTGTCCAGGTTGCCTTCAAACACTGCAATCGCTTCACTGCGGCGGCCGAGCTGCTCCAGCACACCCGCCTGGAACGCCCGCGACACCGGGAGCAGGACCGCGGCGCGGATCGCCGCGTCGGGCTCGAGCAGCTCCGACCCCGCCGAAGCATTGGTGCCGGGCGCCGAAACGCCGGCTAAAATCAGCAGGTTGGTCGTCGTCTGGAGCGCTTCCTGGTACTGGCGCGCGGCCAGTTGCGCGCGGCTCCTGAGATATTCCCTGCGCCAGCCCAGCTCCGGCGACAGCCGGCCCTGGCTCAACAACCCCAGCGTCGCCTCCACATCCCCGGGCCGGTTCTGCGCCAGTTGCGCCTCCCCCTGCAGCAAATAACCGCGCACGACCAGCGGGTCCTCGGGATTCAATTTCGCCGCCGCCGCAAACACCCCGTTCGTGTCCTGCAACTCGGTCAGCAGCCCCTTCCAATCCCCCAGCCGCGCCAGCGCCGTCGCCTGCGCCACGCACGCGTCCAGCCGGTTCGTCGACCCCGGAAAATCCCGCGCCGCCCGGCCAAACGCCGCCGCCGCCGCCGCGTAGTTGCTCATCTGGAATTCACAATGCCCCATCCAGTAAACATACTGGTCCTGCAGCCGCCCCGCCCGGGCTTCATTCGTGGAAAGCAATTCGAGGGCAAATGGAAATTGCCTCAGATGATAACGCGCCTGGGCCTGGTAAAGAATCGCCTGCGGGAGCTGGCTCGATTTCGGATTCTTCTGGATGAATTCGCCGAAACGCGCGTCCGCGTAATCCCACGATTCCATCCGCATCGCGTCCGTCGCCGCCTTGAACGCGCGGCTGTCGGCCGCATCGAGCCGCGCGCCGGCCAGCACCAGCCCGGCCAGCAGCCACAGCACGAATTGTCGCGCCCGGCGCATCGCTACTTGTTGAACCGGAAATTCACAAGGTCGTAGTCCTGCATCACGTACGGCTTCATCTCCAGCCGCTGCTTGCCCGCCCGCTTCGCCTGCGTCTCACCGCCCGCCTCCACGAAATCCGCGTAAGCGATGATCTCCGCCCGGATGAATCCCTTCTGAATGTCCGAGTGAATCGCCCCGCCCGCCTCCCACGCCGTCAAGCCCTTCCGAATCGGCCACGCCCGGTTCTCCTTGCCGCCCACCGTCAGGAAACAAATGTACCCCGCCTCGCGAAACGCCCGCAACAGCAACTCCTCCGGCTTCGCCAGCTCCTCGTCCGACGCCACCGTCACCGGCTTCGCCGTCGTGAACGCATGCGCCGTCAACGCCCCGAACTCCTCCGCCGACAAACCCGCCTCGAATACAAACCGCTCCGACTCCAGCGCCGCCTTCAGCTTCTCCAGCGCCGCCCGCTCCGCCGGCTGCGGATCACGCCCCAGCCGCGTCTCGATAAATTCCAGGTCCTTCAAAATCAAATCCATCTTCCCCCCACCGGTCGTCAGAATCGAATCCGCATCCGCCAGCCCCTCCTCCCCCACAACGTCCACCTGCGCGAATGTCTTCTTGTCCGCTTCCACCAACTCGTCCGCCTTGTCAAACCGCGGATCCTTCAAGTTGTGCTTGCCCGGCTTGATCTGGGTAATCCCGAATAACGCAATTTTCATTTTGAACTCAGTCGACCGGCGCAGGATAGCGGTTGAAGGTTGAAGGTTGAAAGTTGAAAGTTGGCCCGCCCATTGCCGGTCCGGAGCACCGATGGCCGATAGCCCGGGACGCGAGCCCCCGTAAAAAGGCTCTGGCGCACGGACCATTTAACTTTTTAACTTTTTTAACGATTTAACTTTTCGAGCACGAGGATGAGGACGAGGCCGAATCCAACAATCCAATGATCCATTAATCGCCCCTTGAGTTCCCTTTCCCGCCTCCGTGTTTTTCCGTAGTTAAAATTAGGGATGGCATCGTTCCCGCCCTTTGTTTACAGGCACTTTCTGGACTTCCGAGCGGATAGGCAGCC
>JAXMHQ010000004.1:0-167323 GCA_046346665.1 Verrucomicrobiota bacterium | reverse complement strand
CACGAACATCGCGGTGATCTTTGGCGATTCGCCGCTCGAAAAATTCTGGGTGAACGAATGCCGCCGGGAGTTCAAAGCCTTCACCAATCGCATCTCTTTCTCGTGGCTGAATGACCTTTCGCTCCAGCAGATCCAGAAAGAGGTCGCCGCGCTGCGACCCGGTTCGTTCATCCTGTTCGGCATGATGGTGCTCGATGCCGGGGGCGTGCCTTACGACAACGACGAGGCGCTGCACCGGATCATCGCCTCGGCCGGCGCGCCGGTTTTCGGTTATTTCGCCGGCCAGTTTGGCAATGGCGCGATCGGCGGCCGTCTCTACCAGGACGCCGAGATCGGCCGCTGCGGCGCCCAAACCGCTATTCGCATCCTGCGCGGCGAAAGGCCGGGGAGCATCGCGCCGCAAATACTCGAATCCTCGGTTCCCACCTACGATTGGCGGCAGCTTCAACGCTGGGGCATTCCCGAATCGAACCTGCCGCCCGGGAGCATCGTCCGGTTTCGCCAGCCGGATTTCTGGCAGCTTTACCGCGGCAGAATCCTGGGGCTGGCGGCGGTGTGCCTGCTGCAGACCGCGCTGATCGTGGGACTGTTTGTGCAGCGCAAACAGAACGAGCGGCAGCAGCACGACTTCAACCGGCTCCTGCTGGCCGCGCACGAGGCCGAGCGGGCGCGGCTCGCGCGAGAATTGCACGACGACATCACCCAGCGCATGGCGCGGCTGGCGATCGACCTCGGGCGGGCCGGCAGCCCCGCCACGGACCAAACCCGGTCGCAGATCCGCGAGGAACTGATCCGGCTGAGCGACGACGTGCACGCGCTGTCGTATCAATTGCATCCGTCCATCCTCGAAGACCTCGGGCTCGAGGAGGCGTTGCGGACGGACGTGGATCATTTCACGCGGCGTGAGGGAATCCCGGTGGAGTTGCGCCTGGACAAAGTCGCGCCGGGTTTGCCGCCCGCGACGGCGCTGGGGTTGTACCGGATTGCGCAGGAAGCGCTGCGGAATGTGGCGCGGCACGCCCGCGCGAGCGAAGTCCGGGTGAACCTGGAGTCGGCCGCCGGCGAATTGCGGCTGACGATCGGGGACAACGGGGCGGGGTTCGATCCGGCGCGGCAATCCGGCCGGCCCAGTTTGGGTTTGGCGGGAATGAAAGAGCGGGCGAGCCTGCTCGGCGGCCGCATTGAGATTGATAGTCGGCCGGGGAAGGGCACAATCGTGGCTGTGAGCGTTCCGCTGAACGGGGACTAGACATGAGCCGCGCGCGCATTTTGCTGGCAGACGACCATCGGCTGGTGGCCGAGGGGTTGCGAAGCCTGTTGCAAAAGGAATTCGACCTGGTCGGCGTTGTCGAAGACGGCCGCGCGCTGGTTCAACTCGCCCGGGAAATCCAGCCGGATGTCATCGTCGCCGACATCGGCATGCCGAAGCTGAACGGGCTGGAGGCGCTCAGCCAGTTGAAGAAGGACAACCCCGCGGTGAAGGTCGTGATCATGACCATGCACCGGGAGACGGCTTACGCGCGGCGCGCGCTCGCGCTGGGGGCGTCGGGGTTTGTACTGAAGCATTCGGCGTCTGAGGAACTGGTCGCCGCGATACGGGCGGCGCTCGGCGGCAACACCTACATGGCCCCGGCCATCGCGGGCGAATTGATCCAGGAACTGCGCCAGGGCCGCGCCGCAAACCCCGGCCAATCCATTACGTCGCGCCAGCGCGAAATCCTCCAACTGCTCGCCGAAGGCCGCTCCGCCAAGGAAATCGCGGTCCAGTTGAACATCTCCGCCCGCACGGTGGAATTCCACAAATACCAGATGATGGAAACCCTCGGCGTCCACAACTCCGCGGAATTGATTCATTACGCGCTGAAAAACGGCATCGCGCCGCTCTAACCCGACTGAGCCGGGCCCACGTAATTTTTCCTGCCGGTTCCCCGTAATTTTACGAGGTCCTCACCTTCGGCTCCCCGGTTAACCTCCTCTACAGTTGCCTGGGAATCTTTGCCTGTGACCTCTCTCCACCTGGAAAGTGTGATTTTGGCGGACCGCCACCACGGTCTCACCGAAGGCGTGCGAGGTTTGCTGGAAGCGATGTTCACCGCGGTGGTGATGGTGGCGGACGAGGATTCCTTCTACACGAGCGTCGAAAGGATTCAGCCCGACGCGGCGGTGGTGGACCTGTCCCTCTTTCGAAAGGGCGGCCTCGATTGGCTCGCGCGGGCGAAGGTTGTTTGTCCGCAAATGATCGTAATCATCCTGAGCGTGCACGATGAACCCGCGGTGCGGCGGGCGGTTTTGGCCGCAGGCGCCCACGGCTGCGTCGTCAAGCGCAGCATCGCCACCGATCTGCTGCCGGCGATTGAGACCGCGCTCCTCCACAGACACGGCGCCGGGCGAGGCGCGGCCTGAACCCCCTTTTTTTTATGAATGCCACTGAACCCGCCATCGCGACTCCCGCCGGCACAAGCGCACTCTCCGCGCAGGAAGCCGCCATCGAATCCGGAAGGGCCGTCATGCACGGCGCCGTCACCGACCGTGTCCTGCGCCTCTACGAAGCCGTGCGCTCCTTCGGCCCGCCCAGGGTCACGCTGGATCGAGCGGTGCTCTTTACCGAATCGCTCAAGGAAACCGAGGGCCAGCCGCTTGTGCTGCGCTGGGCGAAGGCTCTGAAGCATTTCGCGGAGAAGGTGCCGGTCACCATCTTCCCGGACGAATTGATCGTCGGCCGTCCGAACACCTGGCTGGGGCGCTGGGGCATTGTTTATCCCGAACTCGACGGCAGCATCATGCCGGCCGGCGTGGACATGTTCCTCAAGAACAAGGGCAAGCCCGGCGAAGTGGCCGTGCCCGAGGCCGACGCGAAATTGATCAACGAAGTTCTCACGCCTTACTGGGCCGGCAAGGATTACGCCACGAACTTCGTGCACGAGCTCCCGGAGGAAACCCGGTTCATGCTCATGGGGCCCGACCCGAAAAACATGCTGCTTTACACCTGCGTGGTCCTCGCGACTTCGCCCATGCGCCATTCGCAGAATTGGACGCCGGATTTCAAAAAGATTCTCCAGCGGGGCGTGAAAGGAATCCGCGAGGAAGCCCAGTCGAAGCTGGCGGCGCTGACCGAGCCGCGCGACGTCGTTTACAGGAAGGCCTTTCTGGAAGCGGTGGTTGTCACGTGCGACGCGATGACCACCTGGTCGAAACGCTACGCGGCGCTGGCCGCGGAACTCGCCGCGAAGGAATCCAATCCGGAGCGCAAAACCGAGCTGCAGGAAATCGCCGCAGTCTGCGAGTGGGTGCCGGAAAATCCCGCGCGCACATTCCGTGAAGCGATCCAGGCCCAGTGGTGGGGGCAGGTGTTCAACCGCGTCGAACAGACCAGCAGCGCCATGGGCCAGGGGCGCGTCGACCAGTACCTGCTGCCGTATTACCGGAAGGACACCGCGGAAGGCCGGCTCACGAAGGAATCCGCCACGGAACTTCTGCACTGTCTCTGGCTGCAGATGTCCCAGGTGACCGAGCTCAAATTGAACCCGGTGGCCGCGGCCGGCACGGAAGGATTCTCGCAATTCTCCGATGTCTGCGTCGGCGGCCTCACGCCCGACGGCAAGGACGCCACCAACGAATTGTCCTACCTCATTCTCGAATCCACGCGCGGCCTCCAGCTCACCAGCCCGGACCCGTGCGTGCGCATTCACGCCAACACGCCCGACGCCTTCCTCCATTTCGTTGTGGAATGCATCAAGGACGGCAAGGGATATCCGAAGCTGCTGAACGATGAGATGGTGATCCCGTTCTACCTTGCGAACGGGGCGACGTTGAAGGAAGCCTTCGACTGGCACATCTCGGGTTGCTGCGAGAACCGGATTCCCAACCGCGAAACGAACGTTACCGGCGGTGGCGGGATCAATTACGGCTCGATCGTCGAAATGACATTTCGCCGGGGAAAATTGAAGGTGCTCAAGGACATTCAATTCGGCGTCCAGACCGCCGACCCGCGCGCCTGGACCAGCTACGACGAGGTGTGGAAGGCGTTTTGCACCCAGCTTGAGCACGTCGGCCGGCATGCCCTGGTCCAGCAGCACGTCGCCCTGCGGCTCAAAAGCCGCTACTTCGCCGCTCCCGCCACCTCGATGCTGCACGATCTCGCGATGTCGGAATGCCGCGACCTGCACACGCACGGCGACTATTTCGAAGGCTCGATCCAGCACGCCACCTTCGAGGCCATCGGCAAGGGCACCGCGATCGACAGTTTGGCGGCGGTGAAACACCTGATTTTCGACACGAAGAAACTGACCTGGGACCAGTTGCTGGCCGCGATGGAGGCGAACTGGGAGGGGCACGAAGCCGTGCGGCAGCTCTGCCTCAACGCGCCGAAATACGGGAACGGCATCGATTGGGTCGACGCCATCGGCTTCGATATTGAGACCGTTGTTTTGGAATTCCTGCACCGGCACCCGCAGCCGCACGACCAGGCGTTCCTGTTGCGCCAGATTCCCGTCACGTTCCACGTGCCGCTCGGCAAGGTTACCTGGGCCACCCCCAACGGCCGCAAGGCGAGCGAATACCTGTCCGAAGGCATCTCTGCCTCGCACGGCATGGATGTGAAGGGCCCCACCGTGGCGCTGGCTTCGATGGCGCGCGGCCGCAACCGCAGTTTTCGCGAAAAAGGCGGCGACCTCATCAATCTGAAGTTTAGCCCCGCCAACGTCTCCGGCGAAGAAGGCACGCGCCGCCTCATGCAGGTCATCCGCACCTGGTGCGAATTGAAACTCTGGCACGTCCAGTTCAACATCCTCAACCGCCAGACGCTGCTGGCGGCGCAGAAAGACCCCGAAAAATACCGCAACCTCATCGTGCGCATCGCGGGTTATTCCGCGTATTTCGTTGATTTGTCCCCGATGCAGCAGGCGGAAATCATCGCGCGCACGGAGGAGCACCTCGGCTGATCCTTCCTTTCCAGAATCAGGCCAACCTTCAACCCCCATTAATACCATGTTACTCCAAGGCAAAACCGCCATCATCACCGGCTCCGCCCGCGGCATCGGCGAAGGCATCGCCGTCACATTCGGCCGCGAAGGCGCCAACGTCGTCGTCAACGGATTGACGGCCGAATCGTGCGACGAAACCGTGAAGAAAATCACCGGCGCCGGAGGCAAAGCCATCGGCGTGGGCGCGGACGTCAGCAGGGCGGCCGACGTCGACGCCATGGTCGCCGCCGCGGTCCAGGCGTTCGGCGGAGTCGACATCCTGGTCAACAACGCGGGCATCGAGAGCACCCCCGTGCTGCTCCATGAAATGTCCGAAGCGCAGTGGGACAAGGTGATCGGCGTGAACCTCAAAGGGGTGTTCCTTTGCTGCCGCGCCGTCCTGCCCGGCATGATCGCGAAAGGCAAAGGCAAGATCATCAACGTCGCCTCCACCGCCGGCATTCGCATGACATTCTTCGGCAGCGCGGATTACACCGCGTCGAAGCACGGCGTCACCGGCATCACCCAGCATCTCGCGTGGGAGACGGCCGATCATCACATCAACGTGAACGAAATCTGCCCCGGCGGCGTGCTGACGCCGTTGATGGAAAACAGCACGACGCCCGAATTGCGCGAGAAACTCATCAAGCGCCTCGTCCCGCTCGGCCGGTTCTGCAACCTCGACGACATTGCGGATGCCGCCGTTTTCCTGGCTAGCGACAAGTCGGACATGATCACCGGGCAATTGCTCGCGGTGGACGGCGGGCTCCTGACGGGCTTCGGCGAGGATTTGCGGCCGATCGTTCGCAAACGGATGGCGGACGCGAAAGCCGCCGCGGAGGCGAAGACCGCCCCGCACAACTGACGTCCCGATGAAGCCGGGCATGAAAACTTCGAGGCGCATTGCCATCAACGTGGGCGGCCGCTATGTGCCGGGCCTCAACGCCGCGCTGCACGGCGCCGTTCGCGCCGCCGCCGAGCTGGACTGGCAGCTTGTCGGCATCCGCGACGGCTGGGATGGACTGCTGTTCCCGGAGCGCTACCCGGAGGGCGGCACCCTGGATCTTACGCCCGCGCTCATGGAATCGCTCGCCGGCGCGACCGGGTGCGCTCTGGGCACGGCCTCGCACACCAACCCGTTCCACGTCCGGCGCATCACGGGAGCCAACGCCGTCGAGGAAATCGATCGATCGGGCGAATTGCTCCTTTGGATGCAGCGCGAGGGCGTGGACGCGGTCATCTCGATCGCCGACGGACCCGCGCTGAGCATCCTCTGGAAACTTCAACGAAAAGGGCTCAACACGGTCTGTATCGCGAAGTCGGCGGAAAACGAAGTCGCGGCCACGCAGCTGTCGTTCGGGTTCAACAGCACGTTGTCCTTTGTGGCGGGCATGCTGGACCACGCGCGGCAGGCCGCCGCGGGCGCGCGAAAAATCGGGGTGGTGGAAGTGCCCGGCGAACATGCGGGTTGGCTCGCGCTGCAGGCGGGCATCGCGGTGTCCGCCGACGCGGTGTTGATTCCCGAAATTCCCTACGACCTCGGGGCCGTGGCCCCGCGGATCGCGGCGAAACTCAAGGCAGGCCGGCCGCACGCCCTGGTCGTGGTGGCCGAAGGCGCCAGGGCCGCGGCCGGACCGTCCGTTCCCGGCGCGCCGAATTCGCTGAAATCCGCGCTGTCCCCGGGCGCCACGGGCGAACCCGGCGGCCATGTGATCGCGCAAAGCGGGCGCGCGGCTGAAGCGGTGGCGCTGGATCTCCAAAGGCGCATCCACGGCGAGACTTTCCCGCTCGTGCTTGGACCGCTCGCCAGGGCGGGGGAGATCACGGCGGTCGACCGCCAGCTGGGCATCGCCTGCGGCGCGGCGGCGGTGCGAGCGCTGCAGTTGGGCCAGGCCGGAACGATGGTTTCGTTTCAGCCGCCGGAATTGAAATTCGTCCCGCTGGCCGAAGTCATCAACCGCTTCCGCACCGTCCCGCCGGACAGTTTGTTCATCCAAACCGCCCGCGCGCTGGGCATCGCCCTGGGAGATTGACATGGCCGACACGACCTCCAACCCGGCGTCGATCAAGGGCATGGTGCTCAACATCCAGCATTTCTGCACCCACGACGGGCCTGGAATGCGGACGACGGTTTTCCTGAAAGGCTGCTCGCTCCGATGCAAATGGTGCAGCAACCCGGAAAGCATCCAACCGAAACCCGAGCTCGCCTACAATCCCGCGAAGTGCATCGGAAAAATTGAATGCGGATTTTGCGTGAAGGAATGCCCGGAATCCGCCATCTTCAGCGTCGACCCCGATCCGAAGATGCATATCAACTGGGACCTGTGCACCAATTGCGGCAAGTGCGTGCCCGCCTGCCCCCCGCAGGCGTTGTACACGTTCGGCCGCGAAATGACGGTGGACGAGGTGCTGGCCGAGGTGGAGCAGGACAGCGCGTTCTACCACGACTCCGGCGGCGGCATCACGCTCAGCGGCGGTGAATGCCAGTTGCAGGCGGATTTCGCAGCGGCCCTGCTGGAGGAAGCCCATCGCCGCGGCATCAACACCGCCATCGAAACCGCGTTTAATGTGCCGTGGGAAAACGTCGAGAAAGTCCTGAAACACGTCGACGTCTGCCTGCATGACCACAAGGCCACCGATCCCGCGCGCCACAAACAATGGACCGGCGTCGACAACAGCCGGATTCTCGAGAACTTCAAGCGCGCCTACAATGCGTTTCCAAACACGAAGTTCATCGCGCGCACTCCCGTCATTCCCGGTGTCAACGACGATGAAGCCCACATCCGCGCCGTGCTCGCCCTGATCCGGCCGCACAAGAACGTGATCGATTACGAACTGCTGCCTTACCACCGTTTCGGCGAAAGCAAATATTCCTTCCTCGGCCGGATTTACGGGATGGAGGATTTCAAACCGCCGGCGCCGGAATGCATCGCGCGACTGCAGGCGATCATTGACGAATCCTTCGGCCGCGCCTCCGCCCCGCCTAAAACATGATGGAAACGCTTCAGGTCATTCTCAAATTGTCCCTGGTGATTTTCATGGTGGGCAACCTCCTGGACATGGGACTGCGCCTCAAAATCGCCGACGCCATGGCTGGGCTCAGGAACACTTGGTTCGTCCTCGGCAGTTTGCTCTGGGGATTCGTGCTGCTCCCGCTGTTCGCGGTGCTGTTGACGCGCGTCATTCCGCTGGAAGGTTCCTACGCCATCGGTTTCATTCTGCTGGCCATGACGCCGTGCGCGCCGTTTCTGCCGCCGATGGTGGATCGCGCGAAGGGCGACATGGGCTACGCCGCGGCGTTCATGCTGCTGGCATCGGTCGTGACGGTGGCTTACATGCCATTCGCCGTGCCCGTGCTGGTAAAGGGTTTCTCGGCGGACGCACTCACGATCGCCAAACCGCTCGTGCTCTTCCTCCTGGTGCCGCTCGCCATCGGCTTGTTTCTCCGGCACCGGTCGGAGTCGCTCGCCGCCAAGCTGCATCCGCCCGTCAAGAAATTCACCGGGCTGGACACCATTCTGATGTTAATTCTTTGCGTGGTCGTTTATGGGAAGGAATTTCTCGGGCTCGCCGGCAGCCACGCGATCGGCGTGCAGCTCGTGTTCTTCACGACCGCGACGCTCGCCCCGTATTTTCTCAGCCCGGGCCTGAAGCCCGGCGAGAAAAGTGTACTGTCTCTCGGCATGGCGACGCGCAACCTCGGCGCGGCCTTCGCCCCGCTGTTCATGGCCCACACGGAAAACCAGCACGCCATCGCCATGGTGGCTTTCGGCGTGATCATGCAGGCCACATTCTCCTTCGCGGCGGCCACGTGGTTCGGACGCCGCGTCCAGGCCGCTCCCGCATTGAAACCCGCATGAGCGATTCTCTGCCCATTGTCTACCTCGCGCGCCACGGCGAAACGGCCTGGAGCCTGACCGGCCAGCACACCGGTCTCACCGATCTCCCGCTCACGCCGCACGGCGAACTCAACGCCAGGAACCTCGGCACTCGTCTCGCCGGGCTGAAGTTCGCACGTGTCTTCTGCAGCCCTCTTCAACGCGCCCGCAAAACCTGCGAACTGTCCGGTTTCGGCGCCGGCGCTGTCATCGATCCGGACCTCGTGGAATGGAACTACGGCGAGTACGAAGGCAAAACGAGCGCGGAAATCCTGGCGGAGCGTCCTGACTGGGAGTTGTTCCGTGACGGCTGTCCGGGAGGCGAGTCGCCGGCGCAGGTCGGCGCGCGTGCGGACCGCGTGCTGGGCCGGCTGCGCGCGCTCACCGGCGCTACGCTCGTTTTTTCCAGCGGCCACTTCATTCGCGCCCTGGCCGCGCGCTGGATCGGGTCGCCCACCGAAGCGCCCGGGCGCCATTTCATGCTGAGCACCGCCAGCCTGAGCGCGGTGGGTTACGAAAACGATTTGTCGCGGCCGGTCATCCGGCTCTGGAACGACGATCATCATATTGCGAAATGACGAAATGAAGCGGATGGATCCAATCGTATTCCTGGTGGACGTGGACGACACGTTGCTGGAGAACGACCGTGTCCAGGACGATTTGCAGGGGCACATCGAGCGCGAGTTTGGGCCGGAAAACCGCGACCGCTTCTGGCGGATCCAGGAGGAACTGTTCCAGGAACTGGGCTACCGCGATTATCTCGGCGCGTTCCAGCGGTTCCGCGTGGAGCACCCGTACGAACCGCACCTGGTGACGGCTGCCAATTACCTGGTGGATTACCCGTTTCAGCAGCGCCTCTATCCGAACGCACTCGAGGTGCTCGCCAAACTTCGCAGCTGGGGCAGGGTGGTGATCCTCACCGACGGCGACGTCGTTTTTCAGCCGCGCAAAGTCGAACGGTCCGGAATCTTCAAGGCCGTCTCCGGACAGGTCCTCATTTACGTCCACAAGGAAGCCGCCCTCGAAGACGTGGAACGGCGCTGCCCGGCGGAGCATTACGTCGTCATCGACGACAAGCTGCGAATCCTCGATGCAATCCGCAAAGCCTGGGGCAACCGGGTAACCACTGTCTTTCCGAAGCAGGGCAAGTTTGCCAAGGACCCGAAAATCCAATCCCAATTTCCGCATGCGGCCGATGTGACCCTGGAACACATCGGCGACGTGCTCAACCTGCAGCTTGCCGATTTGCTCGGCGACCACCAACCATGAAAGCCACCCAGCAACTCAACGAACTCGGCCAGAGCCTCTGGCTCGACAATATCACCCGCGACCTGCTCACCACGGGCACCCTGAAAAAGTACATCGCCGAACTCTCGGTCACCGGCCTGACTTCGAACCCGACCATTTTCGACCACGCCATCAAGGGCAGCCCGGCCTACGACGCCGGCATCAAGGCGAAATTGAAGGAGGGCAAATCCGGCGAATCGCTCTTCTTCGACCTCGCCATCGAGGACATCACCGCCGCGGCGGATCTTTTCCGGCCGATTTACGACCGCACTTCCGGCGTGGACGGCTGGGTGTCGCTGGAGGTGTCGCCGCTGCTCGCATACGACACCGCCACCACCGCCAAAGTCGCGCGCGAACTGCACCAGCGGGCCGGCCGGCCCAACCTGTTCATCAAAATCCCCGGCACCCGCGAAGGATTGCCGGCGATCGAGGAAACCATTTTCGCCGGCGTGCCGGTGAACGTCACGCTCCTGTTCTCGCGCGAACAATACCTCGCCGCTGCCGAGGCCTACCTCCGCGGAGTCGAACGCCGGATCGCCGCCGGCCTCAACCCCAACGTCGGCTCGGTCGCCTCGCTGTTCATCAGCCGCTGGGACGCCGCGGTCGCCGACAAGGTCCCGGCCCCGCTCAAAAACCGGCTCGGCATCGCGGTTGGACAACAATGTTACAAGGCGTATTGCGACCTGATGACCGCGCCGCGCTGGCAGCGCGCTTTCAACAACGGGGCGCGGGCGCAGCGTTTGCTCATGGCCAGCACCGGCACCAAGGATCCCGCGGCGCCGGACACGCTCTACATCCAGGCGCTCGCCGCGCCGTTCACGGTGAACACGATGCCCGAAGGCACGCTCAAGGCCTTCGCCGACCACGGCACGGTGGCCGGCGCCGTGCCTGCCAGCGGCGGCGATTGCGAAGGCGTTCTTGCCCAGTTCGAAAAAGCCGGCATCGGCCTGGCGAACCTGGCCAAACAACTTCAGGACGACGGCGCCGCGTCGTTCGTGAAATCGTGGAACGAACTCATGGGCGTCATCACCGCCAAAAGCGCCGCGATCAAGTGACGCAACTTCCCATGAACATCCTCGCCATAGACATCGGCGGAACGCACGTGAAAATCCTGGCCACCGGCCAGAAGGAACGCCGCGAATTCGAATCCGGCCCCACGCTCACCCCGCGGCGCATGGTTGCGGGCGTGAAAAAGCTCGCGAAAGACTGGAAGTACGACGTGGTCTCCATCGGTTATCCCGGCCCGGTGCTGCGGGGTCGGCCGGTGGCGGAACCGCACAACCTCGCGCCCGGCTGGGTGGGATTCAATTTTGAAAAGGCGTTCGGCCGTCCCGTCCAAGTGGTCAACGACGCCGCCATGCAGGCGCTGGGCAGCTATAAAAAAGGCAAAATGCTCTTTCTCGGCCTCGGCACCGGCCTGGGCAGCACCCTGGTCGCCGACGGCCTGCTCGAGCCGATGGAACTGGGCCATTTGCCTTACCGAAAATCAACCTACGAAGACTACGTCGGCCTGCGCGGCCTCGTCAAATACGGCAAGAAAAAATGGCGCAAATACGTCGCCGACGTGGTGAAGCAGCTCGCCGCGGCGCTGGAGCCCGACGACATCGTCCTGGGCGGCGGGAATGTTCACCGGCTGAAAAAACTGCCGCCCGGCTGCAGGGCGGGGGACAATGCCAACGCCTTTGCCGGCGGATTCCGGCTGTGGGATCAAAAGCGAAAAAAGACCTGAAACAATTCACAGCACCTGAAAGGATACACCTATGCAACTCGGAATGATCGGACTCGGCCGGATGGGCGCCAACATGGTACGCCGCCTCCTGCGCAAGGGACACGAATGCGTCGTCTTCGACCGCTCGCCTGACGCGGTGAAGGAATTGGTCCAGGAAAAAGCCTCCGGCGCGGCCTCGCTCGCCGACCTGGTGAAGCAACTCAAGGCGCCCCGGGCCGTCTGGCTCATGGTGCCCGCGGCGGTGGTCGACAGCACGATCGCCGAACTCGTCCCGCTGCTCGCACCGGGCGACATCCTCATCGATGGCGGCAATTCGTATTACGTCGACGACATCCGCCGCGCGAAGGAATTGGCCGCGAAGAAAATTCATTACGTCGACGTCGGCACCAGCGGCGGTGTCTGGGGATTGGAACGCGGTTACTGCATGATGATCGGCGGCGAAACGGATGTTGTGAAACATCTCGACCCGGTTTTTGCCACGCTCGCCCCCGGCATCGGCGATATTCCGCGCACGCCGGGCCGGCCCGCCAACCAGGGCACCGCGGAACAGGGCTACCTGCATTGCGGCCCGAACGGCGCCGGGCACTTCGTCAAAATGGTCCACAACGGCATCGAATACGGCCTCATGGCCGCCTACGCCGAAGGCCTCGCCGTCCTGCGCCAGGCCAACGTCGGCAAATCCAAGGGCGACGTCGACGCCGAAACCACGCCGCTGCGAGACCCGGAGCATTACCAGTACGACCTCAACCTCGGCGAAGTGGCCGAAGTCTGGCGCCGCGGCAGCGTGATCGCGTCGTGGCTGCTCGACCTGACCGCCGGCGCGCTCGTCAAGGACGCCAGCCTCGCCGGGTTCGCCGGCCGCGTGTCGGATTCGGGCGAAGGCCGCTGGACGATCAAGGCCGCCATCGACGAAGGCGTGCCGGTGCCGGTGCTCACCACGTCGCTCTACGAACGGTTCGCGTCGCGCGGCGAGGCGGATTACCAGGATAAATTGCTGTCCGCGATGCGATTTGGCTTCGGCGGGCATTTGGAAAAACCGTCGGGGAAATAATTCCATGAACTCGCAACATTCCGACGCCCTGGTCTTCTTCGGCGCCACGGGCGATCTCGCCTACAAGAAAATATTTCCGTCGCTGCAGGCGATGATCAAACGCGGCTCGCTCAACGTGCCGGTGATCGGCGTCGCCAAGGCGGGCTGGAATCTCGACCAGCTCAAGGCCCGCGCGAAGGACAGCCTGGAGAAGCACGGCGGGCTCGACCCGGCGGCCTTCACGAAACTCAGCGGCCTGCTGCGCTACGTCGACGGCGCCTACGAGGACGCGGCGACCTTCCAGGCGATCCGCAAGGAGCTCGGCGCCGCCCAGTGCCCGGCGCATTACCTCGCCATCCCGCCCGCGCTCTTCGGCACGGTCGTCCAGCAGCTCGGCCACTCCGGCTGCGCGCCCGATGCCGCGCGTGTGGTCGTCGAAAAACCGTTCGGCCGCGATCTCGAATCGGCGCGGCAGTTGAACCGGGTGCTCCTTCAGACGTTTGACGAGAAGCGGATTTTCCGCATCGACCATTACCTCGGCAAGCGGCCCGTGCACAACATGCTGTTCTTCCGGTTCGCCAACGCGTTCGCCGAGCCTTACTGGAACCGGGAATTCATCGAAAGCGTGCAGATCACGATGGCGGAGGATTTCGGCATCCAGGGTCGCGGCGCGTTCTACGACGGCGTCGGCACCATCCGCGACGTCATCCAGAATCACCTGTTCCAGGTGCTGGCGAACCTCGCCATGGAACCGCCCGTCCGCACCGACAGCGAATCCATCCGCGACGAAAAGGTAAAGGTGCTGAAAGCCATGCGTCCGCTGGAACCGCAGAATCTCGTGCGCGGCCAGTTCAAAGGTTACCTCGACGAGCCCGGCGTGAAACCGGGTTCCACAATGGAAACATTCGCGGCCCTGAAACTCGAGGTCGATTCCTGGCGCTGGCGCGGCGTGCCGTTCTACATTCGCGCCGGCAAATCCCTGCCGGTCACATGCACCGAACTGATGGTCCGGCTGCGGCAACCGCCGACGATGTATTGCAACTACCCGCTTCAATCAAACCACCTGCGGTTCCGCATCAGCCCCGATGTGGTCATCGGCATGGGATTCAACGTGGTGAAGCCGCTGGACGAATCCGACAGCGATCTCCAGGAAATCTGCGGCGCCTCGCACCCGCCGGCCGGGGAGATGGACGCCTATGAACGCGTGTTGACCGACGCGATGGCGGGCGACGCCACGCTGTTCGCCCGCGAGGATTATGTCGAGGAAGCCTGGCGCGTCGTGGACCCGGTGTTGAAAGCCGGCACCCCCGTTTACAATTACGACCCCGGCACCTGGGGTCCGACGGAAGTTGATAAACTTGTCCAACCGCCCGGCGGCTGGAACAATCCCGTGGTGGCGGCCAAACCCGCCTGACAACTGAAATGATGAAGATCCAGGTGCTTCCGGATGCGGACGCGGTGGCGCGGGAGGCGGCGGCTCAAATCGCCGCCCAGGCGCGGGCCGCCGTCGCCGCGCGCGGCCGCTTTCTCATCGCCGTCAGCGGCGGCCAAACCCCCTGGCAAATGCTCGCCGCACTCGCCGGCCAGCAGGTTCCCTGGGAGCAGTTCCATGTGTTCCAGGTCGACGAACGGATCGCGCCCGCCGGCGATCCGGATCGCAACCTCACCCACCTGCGCGAAAGCCTGCTGTCGCACGCACCGCTGCCGGAAGCGAACATTCATCCCATGCCCGTGGAGGCGCGCGACCTCGCCGCGGCGGCGTCGGATTATTCCCGGGAATTGCAATCACTGGCCGGGCTACCGCCCGTTCTCGACCTGGCCCATTTGGGGTTGGGCCCCGACGGGCACACCGCCTCGCTTGTCCCCGGCGACCCGGTGCTGGATATCCAGGACCATGAGGTCGGCCTCACGGGCACTTACATGGGCCGGCGCCGCATGACCTTGACCTACCCGGCGCTGAACCGGAGCCGGGCCATTCTCTGGCTCGCCACCGGCGCCGGGAAAACTCCCATGCTGCGGCGCTTGCGGGACGGCGACACCTCGATCCCGGCCGGCCGCATCCGGCGCGAGAACGCCTGGGTGCTGGCGGATGCGGCAGCCGCGGCGAATCTATAATCAGACCATGCGCATCGGCATTGCCACAGACCACGGCGGGTTCGCGTTGAAGGAGGAAATCGTTTCACGCCTCCGGAACGCCGGCCACGACGTCGTGGATTTCGGCGCGCACCAGCTGGCGCCGGACGACGATTATCCCGATTTCGTGCTGCCGCTCGCGCAGGCCGTCGGGGAGGGCAGCGTGGAGCGGGGGATTGCCATCTGCGGCAGCGGCGTCGGCGCCGCGGTGTGCGCCAACGCGGTTCCCGGCGTTCGCGCCTGCCTGATCCACGACCATTTCTCCGCCAAACAGGGCGTTGAAGACGATCACATGAACGTTCTCTGCATGGGCGGCCGCACGGTCGGACCCGAAGTGGCCTGGGACCTGGCGCAGACATTTTTGGCCGCCCAATTCAGCCAGGCGCCCCGCCACCTCCGGCGGCTCGGCAAAGTGGCCGCCTGGAAATCCTCCCGCAAATCGCAGTGACCATCCATTTATGCCTGACGACAAAATAGCCCAACTTGCAATCAACACCATCCGCACGCTCTCGATCGACGCCGTGCAAGCCGCCAAGTCCGGTCATCCCGGCACGCCCATGGCCCTCGCGCCCCTGGTTTACACCCTCTGGAACCGGGTGATGAATTTCGACCCTGCGGACCCGGTCTGGCCCAACCGCGACCGGTTCGTGCTCTCGAACGGCCATGCCTCCATGCTGGTCTGGTCCGCCCTGCACCTCGCCGGCGTCCAGGCGGTCGACGCCGACGGCAAGAGCACCGGCAAACCCGCGCTGACGCTCGACGACATCCGGCGCTTCCGCCAACTCGACAGCCGGGCGGCGGGGCACCCGGAATATCACTGGGTTTCCGGCGTTGAAACCACGACCGGGCCGCTCGGCCAGGGCGTGGCCACCAGCGTCGGCATGGCCATCGCCGAAAAATGGCTCGCTGCGCGCTATAATCAGCCCGGGTTCGAGCTCTTCAATTACCGCATGTTCGCCGTGTGCGGCGACGGCTGCATGATGGAAGGCGTTGCCTCCGAGGCCGCGTCGATCGCCGGCCACCTCGGCCTCGACAACCTCTGCTGGATTTACGACAACAACCACATCACCATCGAGGGCAGCACCAACCTTACGTTCACCGAAGACATCGCCGCGCGGTTTGCCGCCTATGGCTGGAACGTGCTGCACGTGGGCGACGCCAATGACACGCTGCGCATCGAGGAAGCCCTGAAGATGTTCCGCGAAACAAAAGGGCGCCCCACCTTCATCATCCTCGACAGCCATATCGGGTTTGGATCGCCCAACAAGCAGGACAAAGCCGAGGCCCACGGCGAACCGCTGGGCGAAGCGGAGGTCAAGCTCACCAAGCGCGCCTACGGCTGGCCCGAGGACGCCCAATTCCTCGTGCCCGACGGAGTCTACGATCTATTTAAGGCCGGCGTCGGCCGGCGTGGCGCCGACGCGCGCAAGGCCTGGAACGACTTGTTTGCCGCCTACGAATCCAAATTCCCCGCGCTCGCGACCGAGATCCGTCAAATGCAGCGGCGCGAATTGCCGCAGGGATGGGACCGCAACCTGCCGGTGTTCCCGGCCGATCCGAAGGGCGTCGCGGGACGCGAGGCTTCCGGGAAAACCCTGAACGCGCTGGCGCAGAACATTCCCTGGCTGCTCGGCGGTTCCGGCGATCTCGGGTCATCGAACAAGACCCTTCTGAACTTTCCCGGCGCGGGCAGTTTCCAGAAGGAAACCCCCGCCGGCCGCAACCTGCATTTCGGCATTCGCGAACACGCCATGGGCGCCATCGTGAACGGCCTCGCTCTGTCCAAGCTGCGCCCCTACGGCGCGACCTTTTTCATCTTCAGCGATTACGCACGCCCGGCGATCCGGATGTCGGCGTTGATGGAGCTGCCCACGCTGTTCGTGTTCACGCACGACGCATTGGGCGACGGCGAGGACGGGCCGACGCACCAGCCGGTCGAGCACCTCGCCTCGTTCCGCGCCATGCCCGGCATTGTCGTCCTGCGGCCCGGCGACGCCAACGAAGTCGTCGAGGCGTATCGTTGCATCGCTCAATTGCGCCATGAACCGGCGCTGCTGGTCCTGTCGCGCCAGCCGCTGCCGACGCTGGATCGATCCAAATGCGCGCCGGCCTCGGGCGTGGCCCGCGGCGCTTACATCCTGGCCGACGCGGCCGGCGGCAAGCCGGAGATCATTTTGATCGCGTCCGGCAGCGAAGTCTGCGCCACGGTCGCCGCGCACGAACAGCTCACCGCCGCGGGCGTTCGTTCGCGCGTCGTTTCCATGCCGTGCTGGGAGTTCTTCGAACATCAAACCCGCGAATACCGCGACAGCGTGTTGCCGCCGCAGGTGACCACCCGGCTCGCGATCGAACAGGCCTCCACACTCGGCTGGGATCGCTACGTCGGCAGCCAGGGACGCGTGATCGGAATGAAAACGTTCGGCGCCTCGGCACCAGTCAAGGATCTGCAGAAGAAATTCGGATTCGAACCGGCCGACATAGTCGCGGCCGCCCGGGAGATGCTGCCCAAATGAACCTCTACGACACCGTCGAAGGCGCGCGGCTGAAGGAAACGAAGTCGCAGCAGGGGCACTGGAACCGCTGGGGGCCGTTTCTTGCGGAGCGCGCCTGGGGAACGGTGCGCGAGGATTACAGCGCCACGGGCGAGGCGTGGGAGTATTTTCCCCACGACCACGCCCGCTCGCGCGCCTACCGGTGGAATGAGGACGGCCTCGCCGGCATCTGCGATCGGCACCAGTACCTGTGCTTCGCGCTCGCGCTCTGGAACGGGCGCGACCCGATCCTCAAGGAGCGCATGTTCGGCCTCACCTGCCAGGAGGGCAACCACGGCGAGGACGTCAAGGAATACTGGTTCTACACCGACAACCTCCCGTCCCATGCCTACATGCGGATGGTCTACAAATATCCGCAATCGGAATATCCCTATGCCCGGCTGGCCGAGGAAAATCGCCGGCGCGGCAAGGATCAGCCGGAATTCGAACTGGTGGACACCGGGATTTTCGCCGAGAACCGCTACTTCGACGTGGCCGTCGAATACGCGAAGGCGTCGGCGGAGGACATCCTGGTGCGGATCAGCATCACCAACCGGGGGCCGGACGCGGCCGCGCTGGAGGTGCTGCCCACGCTCTGGTTTCGCAACACCTGGTCCTGGGGCCGGGACAACCGTAAGCCCGTCATCCGGCCGGCGCCGGGCGCAGCGAAGGGCGGGGCGGTGTCCGCGACGCACTGGGAACTCGGCGAATATGTTCTCGAATGTCCCGATGCCGCCGAGTGGCTTTTCACCGAGAACGAGACGAATGCCGCGCGGCTCTACGGGTCGGCCGAGTCGCCCGCTTTCGCGAAGGACGCCTTCCACCGCTACATCGTCAACGGCGAGCGTGGCGCGGTAAATCCGGACCGGACCGGGACCAAAGCGGCCGCCCGATGCAAGCTGCAGATCGCTCCCGGCGCCACGGCTGCCGTGAGTCTGCGCCTGCGCAAAGCCGGCAAGGCAGCCGCCGTGGAGGCAGGGGCCATCTTCGAGCAGCGCCGGAAGGAGGCGGAGGAATTTTACGGGGTGATCCTGCCCGGGCACGTTGCCGGCGACGAACGGCTCGTGGCCCGGCAGGCGTTTGCCGGAATGCTTTGGTCGAAGCAGTATTATCATTTCGTCATTTCCGACTGGCTGGAAGGCGACCCGGCCCAGCCGAAGCCGCCCGCGTCGCGGCTCGAGGGCCGCAACCGCGAATGGGTGCACCTGTTCAACCGCGACGTGATCTCCATGCCCGACAAGTGGGAGTTTCCCTGGTTCGCGTCGTGGGACCTCGCCTTCCATTGCGTGACGCTGGCTTGCATCGACCCGGAATTCGCCAAGCAGCAGATCCTGCTCATGCTGCGCGAGTGGTACATGCACCCGAACGGCCAGATCCCGGCTTACGAGTGGGATTTCAACGACGTCAACCCGCCGGTGCTGCCGCTGGCCGCCCGGGCGGTGTTCGAGATTGAACGGCACCTGACCGGCGAGGCGGACTTCGTTTTCATGGAAAAGGTTTTCCAGAAAATGCTGCTCAATTTCACGTGGTGGGTGAACCGGAAGGACGCGCTGGGCAAGAATATTTTCCAGGGCGGATTCCTCGGCATGGACAACATCGGGGCGTTTGACCGCGGCAAATTGCCGCCGGGCTACATGCTGGGCCAGGCCGACGGCACGAGCTGGATGGCCGCCTTTGCCAAAAGCATGATGTCCACCGCATTGCTGCTGGCCGAACGCAATCCGGCCTACGAAGATCTCGCCAGCAAATTCTGGGAGCACTTCGTCTACATCGCCAACTCGATGAACCACCTCAAGGATCCCTCCCGCTCGCTGTGGGATCCGCAGGACGGTTTTTTCTACGACCACCTCATTTCGGACAAGCACGAGATGATCCCCATACGGGCGCGGACGATGGTCGGGTTCGTGCCGTTGTTCGGGATCTCCGCGATTCGCGTCGAGGCCTGCCGCCGCTACCCGGCGTTCGACCGGCGCCGGCAATGGTTCGTCGATCACCGGCCCGACCTCGTCCATAGCGTCGAACCCATGGTCACCCCCGGCCCAAATAACACTTACATCCTCGGCCTCGTGCGCGAAGACCAGTTGCGGTCCATGCTCCGATACATGCTCGACGAAAAGGAATTCCTGTCGCCCTACGGCATCCGCTCCGTCTCGCAGGTTCACCGCGACAAGCCGCTGGTTCTGCACCTGGACGGACAGGAATACCGGCTGGATTACGAGCCGGGCGAATCGGAGACGCAACTCTTCGGCGGCAATTCGAACTGGCGCGGCCCCATCTGGCTGCCCGTGAATTTCCTCATCCTCATGTCCCTCCGCCAGCTCCACATCCATTTCGGCGACGGGTTCAAGGTCGAATGCCCCACCGGCTCCGGCAACTGGATGAACCTGAACGAAGTCGCCCTCGAAATCGCCAAACGCGTCCAACGCATCTTCATCCGCGACGAAAACGGACGGCGCGCCGTGTTCGGCGACTGCGATCTCTTCCAGAAAGATCCCGCCTGGCGCGACCTGGTTCCGTTCCACGAATATTTCCACGGCGACACCGGGCGCGGGTGCGGCGCCAGCCACCAGACCGGCTGGACCGGCATGATCGCGCAGATCCTGATGAACATGGGCAACAAGCCCATGGAACATAACCAGTAAGCCCCGTAGCCGCGATCGTCAGATCGCGGTTCCCAGCCGAATCGGTAAATGCACACGCTTGCGCTTTGCATCAGGATTGGTTTTCATCAATAGAAGATCGGCTGAGCGCGGGGCGATGGGCGTCACACGTGAACCACAGACCGGTCGAAAAATAACAATGATGACTCGTAACGGATTGATTCCCGGTTTGACCGTTTTGGGTGCGGCGTGGCTGCTCGGCGGCTGCGCGACGCACGATACCATTTCCGCCGCCGAAAAACACGAGGCCAAGGCGCCCGGGTTCACCGAGACGCGCGAGATTGCCCGGGACGGGCTCGTCTACGGTTTGCCGATCGTGATGAATTACGCGGTGAACTACGAGTTCTGGATCGATACGAATTCGAGCCAGTACAAGTGCCCGATGGGCCAGATTTACAACGAAAGCCGCACGTTCACCTACAAGGACACGGCGGTGATCACACCGAACAGCGACACGCCGTATTCGTTCACCTGCCTCGATCTGCGCGCCGAACCTTACGTGCTGTCCGTGCCGGCGGTGGAGAAGGAGCGGTATTACTCGGTCCAGATGACGGACTGGAACACGTTCAATTTCGGTTACGCCGGCAGCCGGACCACGGGTTGCGAGGCGGTGATTTCGATCGTCGGCCCCGGCTGGAAAGGGGAGTTGCCGGCGGGAGTTAAGAAGGTCTTCCGGTCCACGACGCAATTCGCGATGCTGATTTTCCGGACGCAACTGTTCAACCCGGACGACATGGACAACGTGAAGAAGGTGCAGGCGGGCTACAAGGTGCAGCCGCTGTCGGCGTTCCTGCACACGCCCGCGCCGCCCGCGGCCCCGGTCATCCACTGGCCCGCCGTCAACGACAAGCTCGCCAAGGAAAATTTCTTCGAATACCTGGACTTCTCGCTGCAGTTCGCGCCGCCCGGACCTGGAGGAACAGGCCATTCGCGCCCGGCTTGCGAGCATCGGCATCGGCGCCGGAAAATCGTTCGACTTCAGCAGCCTCTCGCTCGAACACAAGGTTGAGGTCGGCCTTGAATGAAGGAAGGCGAAAAATTGGCGGAGGACAAGGTCGCCGAGTTCGGAAAGGTCATCAACGGCTGGCATATCGGGTCGGCCTTTGGCGATCGCGAATATTATCATGGCAACTGGATGCTGCGCGCCATTGCCGCCAAGACGGGCATTTACGGCAACAACGCCGACGAAGCCATGTATCCCATGACCCGCAAGCTGCCCGACGGCAGCGAGCTCGACTGCAGCAAGCACAATTACACCCTGACATTCCCCGCGGGCGAGTTGCCGCCCGTGAACGCCTTCTGGTCGGTCACGATGTATGACGGGAAGACGCAGTTGCTCATTGAAAATCCCCTTAACCGTTATCTCATCAACTCGCCGATGCTGCCGAACCTGAAGAAAAACGAGGACGGTTCGCTGACGCTCTACATCCAGCACGCGTCGCCCGGCACCGACAAGGAAAGCAACTGGCTGCCCGCGCCCGATGGCACGGTCTACCTCGTCATGCGCCTCTACTGGCCGCGCACCGAGAATCCCTCGATCCTGCCTGCCGGCGACGGCACCTGGAAACCGCCCGGCCTGGCGCTTGCCCCGTAATTATCTGGGCAACACGGTCACAATCACCCGCCGATAGCGCGTCATCGGCGGGTTTCCTTTGTCCGTGACCTTCAGAATGAAATGCGACGTCGCCGGCTTGTCCACCACCGGCGCCTTGACATAAACCCAGCGCATGTTCTCCGCTGAACCGATCGGGATCGGCTGTTTGTACGATCCTGCCTCGGGATAGTTGAACCAAAGAAAGCTCAGGCTGTCGCCGTCGGGATCCGTCGTCCCGGCGGCATCCAGCACAAACCCATCGCCGGAATGCACCGTGATCGTGTCCGGCTGATTCAACCGCGGGACCGGCGGATGATTTGCTTCCGCGAAGGGCTTCGTGCACCAGGTCATCCGCGCCGCGAAATCGTTCTGAAATTCATCGCGCCAGCGCCAGAGCGACACCTTGTTGCCGCGGAACGACTGCTTTCCAGGCTGAATCGCCCGTCCAAATTCCGCCGGCAGAGACGGCGTGCAGACGTCCGCCGCGTCGGTCCAGATCTCGCGT
This sequence comes from Verrucomicrobiota bacterium, assembly GCA_046346665.1. GTDB lineage: Bacteria > Verrucomicrobiota > Verrucomicrobiia > Limisphaerales > JAXMHQ01 > JAXMHQ01. Next base: position 145,015 of record JAXMHQ010000004.1, on the reverse strand, counting down.
GTTTCGGCCTCGTGCGGCACGCCGGATCCGCCTTTCATGCCCGGATCAAAGACCGGTTTTAGAAGTTCGTACCGCCCGCCCCAGCCGCCCCAGTCCGGGTGCTCCGGGTCGCTCAGGCCGTTCGGAATCAAATTCAGCCACGACGGCGTGTCGCCTTCCATTCCGTAGGCGACGTCGGGATACTCCGCGCCGAGCGGCCCGTGGTTTTGCTGGACGTTCTCCGCCAGCCATCGGTTGCTGATCTTTGAGTTGTCGATGCCGTCCACAACTGTTGTGATCGCATTCCACGTTGCGGTTCCGTAATCGTCTCCCGGGCTGACGATGTAAAACAGACGGGGGAACGTGCGCCGGATCCAGACGCCGCTGTCGTCCTGGTCGGAGATGGTGTAAACGCGCAGTTTGGCGATCAGCCTTTCGGCGTCCGCCGGCGACCGGGTCTTCTGGATTTTATAGAGGGCCTGCGCCAGCGTGTTGGCGCCGCCCCAGACGGAAATCCACAACGGCCGGTCATCCTTCTCGTCCAGCACGCGCAGGATCCAGTCCGATCCTTCGGAATCCTTCCCGTCGCCGACGCCTTCCATTCCGTATTTTGCGCTGCCGCGTTTCACTTTCGCCGCGAGCGCTGCCGCCTCGGGAAAGCCGGCGTCGTGCTTTTTCAAATTGGGCTGGACACGCCCGTAGGCTGAAATGACCCGCTGGATGGATTCAGGGGCGACGCCCGATCTCTTCCAGCACGACGTCGTGGCGATCAGGCCCTCGATGTCGATTTCGTTCGAATACAACATCAGCCGGACCATGGATTCCGTGTCGTCCACCTCGGCTTCGATGTCGGTGAGGACGATCAAGCGGTTCGCCTGGAGCGGCAGGGAGGGGACAAGAATGCCGCAGGCGATGCAGGCGAGCAACAGACAGTGGTTCCAAGGCTGGGATTTGAATGGCGAGTTCAAGATGGGAAAACTCTATTCCCGCAGATCACCCGGATCACGCAGAAAGTTGAATCCTTCCCGGTGGGGCGAGACTCGGGCCCGGTTCAACGGACATGCATGGCTCGTCCCTCCGGGGGTGTCTTGGATTTGGGCAAACAACGGGGAATTTGAGACACGGCCGGCCATCCAGCGTATGCGGAACGTGTTTGTTTTGGGGGTAGAGGATTCCCAAGGTTTTCTTGAGAAGCCGTCCGGGGGCGGCAAATCGGGCTTGTTGAACCACCGGGAATTCCCCGGGAGGATTTCCGGGGGAAAACTGCTCGCCTGGCACGAACACTGGCGTTTCGACTGCAGCAGGCGGTGTCATGAACAGAGATCTGCCTGCCAAACTCGGAAATCGGGAGAGCACCCGGCCTGTCAGGGCTGCGGCTCAGGGGAATCGACGTTCCAACCGCCTGCTGGCGCTCGCGCACGCGCTGGCGGTTGTCCTGGTCTCGGGCCAAGCGACCCGCGCCGCGGCTTCCGCATACGATGTCTACGCGGTGGAATACAACCAGTCCACCAACCGTTTCGGCACGATCAACCTTCTAAACGGGACCTTCACGAAAATCTCGTCGATCGGTTCAACCAAGATCAACGATATCGCCTGGTGCCCCACGAACGGTTTGCTCTATGGCATCTCCAACACCACCTCGCTGGTGATCTTCAATACCACCAACGGCACCATGACCAGTGTCGCCAAAATGAGCGTGAGCGGCATCCAGTCGTTGGCATTCCGCTACAAGGACGGCGCCTTGTTCGGGGCCACTCAGAGCAAACTGTACGTCATCAACCCGACCAACGGAGCCGCGACGCTGGTGGGAAGTTATGGCACCCCGTCCAACCTCGGCAGCAGCGGTCAGAACATCCGCTTCGCCGCCGACGGAAACCTTTACGTCAGCAACACCAGCACGAACACGGACATTTACCGGATCAACACCGCGAACGGCGCGGCGACATGGATGGGTGAAGTCATCGGCTGCCCCTACCTGATGCTGCAGAACGGCAGTTCCAACATGTACGGCGTCTACATCAAACTGGGCACTTCAACGAACGCCACCCCCAAACTGGCCAGCTTCGATTTGAGCAGCTTCGTCATCAATGGAACCAACGCCAACGGCAGTATCCACCCGATCACCTACACCCTGGTCGGCCCGGGCACGAATTTTCCTCCGAACTTCAACTTCTCGGGCAGCGTGCCAGCCGCGGTCACCAACCTGACCGTGCCGGTGAGCGCGACGGCGCTTTCCAACCAGACGGTCGTCGCCGGCAGCACGGTTGTTTTCAGCACGACCGCTTCCGGAACCGGTCCCTACACCTACACCTGGTCCGTCAGCGGCCAGACCAACAGCAGTTTGATCCTGAGCAATGTGACCACCGCCAATGCCGGTACTTACACCGTCATCGTCGCGGGGGCCATGGGCAGCGTGACCAACAGCGCCACCCTGACGGTCACCAAGGCTTCCGGTTCGATCGTCCTCGGCAGCCTCAGCCAGGTTTACAGCAGCCTGCCTGAACCGGCGACCGCGACCACCATCCCCGCAGGATTGGCCGTCACTCTGACCTACAACGGTTCCGCCGCGGCTCCCGTCAACGCCGGGAGTTACACGGTTGTCGGCACTATCAACGACGCCAATTACCGGGGCAGCGCCACCAACACGCTCACGATCCTTCCGGCGACGCTGACCTACTCGGCGAATCCGGCGAGCCTCACCTACGGCTCGGCAATGCCGGCCTTGAGCGGTTCGGTGAGCGGATTTCTCGGAGCCGACAATCAAGCCAATGCCACCATGGGACACCTGACCTTCTCAACCACGGCGACCTCGACCAGCGGCGTGAACACCTACCCGGTCACCGGCGGCGGACTCACGGCCAATTCCGGCAACTACACCTTCGTGCAGGCCGCCGGAAATGCCTCGGCGCTCAACATCAAACCGTTGCCCGTGCTCCTGACCGGCACCCGCGCGTATGACGCCACAACAGCCGCCGCGGCGGGAATCCTGACCGTCGCAAACAAAGTCGGCTCCGACAATGTGATGCTCACCTCAGGCAACGCTACACTTGCCGCCGCGAACGTGGGATCGCAGGCGTTGATCTCCGTCGGAGACCTCGCGCTCGGCGGAAGCGCCGCGGGCAATTACACGCTCTCCGGCGCCGGAGGTTCGGTGAACATCACCGTGAGCGTCGTCGCGCTGACCGTGACCAATCTGCTCGCGCTCGATAAAACGTACGACGGCACCACGAACGCGGCGCTGGATGCGACCGGCGCCGGCCTCGCCGGAGTCTTCAACGGAGACGACGTGAGCCTCGTCACCAGCAACGCCGTGGCGGCTTTTGCGGACAAAAACGTTGCCACCAACAAGCCGGTGACCGTGACCGGCCTGGCGTTGGGCGGTGCCGCAGCACCGAATTATACTTTAGCGATTCCCACAAATCTTGCCGCAGACATCGCCCCCGCCGGATTGACCGTGACCGGCCTGACGGCGGTTTCCAGGACATACGATGCCGGCACCAACGCCCAGTTGGCTGGCATCGCCGGGTTAGACTCCGTTGTGAGCGGAGATGAGGTGACCCTGGTTACCAATGGCGTGAGCGCCTGGTTCAGCGGCCGGAACGCGGGCACCGGACTGCCGGTGGCCGTGAGTGGATTTACCCTCAGCGGCGGAGATGCCGGAAATTACAACCTGACGCAGCCGTCCGGTCTCGTGGCGGATATCACCGCAACACCGCTGACGATCACTGCGGGCGCCAACACCAGGACTTACGACGGCACGACCAGCGCGACGGCGATTCCGACGATCAGCGGCCTGCACGGATTCGATACGGTGAGCGGCCTGGTCGAATGCTACGACACCCCGAACGCCGGATTGGCCAAGACACTCAGCGTGGTGCATTACACCGTGAACGACGGCAACTCCGGCAGCAATTATGCCGTCGTCACCGTGGCCAGCACGGACGGCGTGATCCTTCCCGCAGTTCTGACGATCACCGCCGACAACAAGAGCAAATTGTGCGGCCAGCCGAATCCGTCGCTCACAGCCAGTTATTCCGGGTTCATCGGCGGTGAAACCCCCGCCGTCCTCTCGTGCGTTCCGTCGCTGAATACCACGGCAACCTCTGCCAGCGCGGCCGGCACTTATCCGATCACTCTCGGCGGCGTGGTTGCAGCCAACTACTCCATCGTCTACGCAAGCGGAACACTCCAGGTTCTCTCCGCGCCGCAGTTGACCGGCGTTGCCACGAGCGTCAATGGAACGAAACAACTCGTCGTGAGCTGGACTAGCATCACCAATCAAAATTACCAGTTGGAATACACGGATTCCCTGGGCTCCGGACCGTGGACACCCGCGGGCGCTGCCCTGGTCGGCAACGGGGGGTCACTCTCGGTCACCAACGACGCCAGCGCCTCCGCGCACCGCTTCTTCAGATTGAAAGTCCAATAAGAAGCAGTCGAGGGTCGAGGGCCAGGAATGCCCCCAGCGGCGCTCGCGTGAAACATGCAGGCTCTCGACCCTCGACCTTCGACTCTCGACCGACTCTTACAGTTTCACCACATCCCTGAGCCGCGGCAATTCCGCCTTGATGTGGAAAAGCCGGTCGATCTCCGCCGCGAGCGCCTCGCGCGGGCCGTCTTCGCCATGGGTCAGAATCGTCTGCGGCTTCACCGGCGCCAGCGATCGGAACCACGCCAGCAAATCCGCTTGGCCCGCGTGCGCACTGAATCCGCCCAGCGTGTGCACCTGCGCCTTGACGGCGATCTTCTCGCCGAAAATGCTCACCTGCTTCGCGCCGTCCACCAGTTGACGCCCCAGCGATCCGTCGCCCTGGTAACCCACGATCAGCACATGCGTCTCCGGCTTCCAGAGATTCGCCTTGAGATGATGCACGATGCGCCCGGCATTGCACATGCCCGCGCCCGCCATGACCAGGCACGGGCCGGGTTGATCGTTGATCTTCTTCGAGTCCTCCGCCGTCACCGACAACGTCAGCGTCTTGAGATCGTCCTGAAGCGGCCCTTCGCTGATGTACGCCAGCATGTCCTCGTCGAACAGTTCCTTGTGCCGCATGTAAATCTTCGTGGCCTCAATCGCCATCGGGCTGTCGAGAAACAACGGGAACGGCTTGATTTCTCCCTTCCGAAACATGGATCCCAACAGGAGCATGAGCAGTTGCGCGCGCCCGACCGCGAACGTGGGCACAAGAATCTTGCCGCCCTCACGCACGGCCTGCTGAACGATCCCCTTGAACTCCTTCACCGTGTCCGCGAACGGCTGGTGATTGTGATCGCCGTAAGTGGATTCCAGGAAAACCAGGTCGGCCTTTCTGAACGGTTCGAACTCCTTGAGAATCGGGGCGCTCTTCGGCCCGAGGTCGCCCGAGAACACCACCCGCTTCTGACGGCCGTCCTCGTCCACGATCAATTGAATGCTCGCCGAGCCCAGCATGTGGCCGGATTCGGCCCAGACAGCCTGCATTCCCGGCGCGACCGGGAACGGTTGCTGATAAGGGACCGGCTGCAGTTGCTGGATGATGGCCTCCGCCTGCTCAGGCGTGTAGAGAGGTTCCACCGGCGGTTCGCCGGCGCGCTGGAGCTTGCGATTGCGCCGCTCCGCTTCGGCCACTTGGATCCGGGCCGAATCCCGCAGAATCAACGCCGTCATCTCGATCGTCGCCGGAGTCGCATACACCAGCATCGATGAACCGCGCTGGGAGAGCAGGGGAAGGCGGCCCGTGTGATCCAGGTGCCCGTGCGTGATGAGCACCGCGTCGAGCTTCTGCTTAGGAGTCGTGGGTGGACGATTCAGTGAATCCGCCTGCTTGCCTCCCTGGAACAGGCCGCAATCGACAAGAACACTGGCCTGGCGGGTTTCAACCAGGTAGGCGGACCCGGTCACGATTCCGCCTGCCGCGCCAAGCACGGTGATTTTCATTTACTGGTGCGCCCGCTGCCGCGCCGCAAGATACTGGTCCAGTTCGGCGATGTCCTTGAAAACCGCCACGCCCGGGAGCGAGCGCATGATCTCAAACACCTCCTGGATCTGCGGCTGCAAATGCACAAACGACGCCTGGCCGCCGCGTTCCTTGAGCTGCTTCCGCGCCTGCGAGAAAACCCGCAGCCCGGCGCTCGTGATGAACTTGAGATTCGCCAGGTCGAACACCAGGTCCTTCACCGTCCCGCCCAGAACCGGCGCCAACTGCCGCTCCAGCTCAGGAGCCGTCGCCGTGTCCAAACTGCCGTTCAACCGAACCGTCACCGCGTTGGCCTTGGTGCCGATTTCCTTTTGGATTTGAATTTCGAGAGGCATAAATTCTGATCGCGATAATGACAGGCCGAAGCCCGGAGTTCAAGAAGAGTTGATCAGTCCGGATCGGCTTTCAATATTTCGAACCTCGACGTCTCTCCACGAACAAGAATCACCGGCACGCCCGCGGCCAGGTCGGCCGTCGCCATCGCCGAACGATACTCCGCCGGACTCCGCACCGGCGCCGCGCCAATCGCCGTGACGATGTCGCCCGGCCGGATGCCTTTCCGCGCCGCCGGGCTTTCCCGGCGCACTTCCACCACGATCACGCCTTCCGTCATCGCCACACCGAACCGATCCGCCAGCTCGCGCGTGAGCTTTTCCACTTTCAATCCGGCGTCCACTGTCGGCAATGGCGCCCGGCCCGGGACCGCAATCGCAGGTTTCGCCGCCGGCACAGCCGCCGGGGAGAGCCGGATTCTGTTCGTCGCGCCCGAACGCAGGTATTCCAGCAGGAGCGCCTGCCCCGGCAGGCACGCGGATTCCAGGTCGGCCGGACGGGTCAACGGCCGGCTGTTTGCCGCCAGCAAAATGTCCATCGGCCGCAAACCCTCCAGCCCCGCCGGGCTGCCGGCCACGACCGAAATGACCACCAGCCCGGAAGTCAGCGGGCCGAATAATTGCGCATCGGAGGAATCCTCGTGGATGGCCCGGGTCTCCAGCCCGAGCCGCGTCCGCTCAAAACCTCCGCGATCCGCCAGCGCATTCGCCACCGGCAACACATGATTGATCGGCACCGCAAACCCGATTCCAGTCCGAATCCCACGGATCATCGTCACAATCCCGATCACGCACCCGTCCAGGTTCACCAGCGGTCCGCCGCTGTTCCCGGGATTGATGCTGGCGTCCGTCTGCAGATACTCCTGGTCCGGCCCCCGGCCCGCCGCCATCACCTGCGACCGGCCAATCGCGCTGATCCGTCCGAACGTGGCGCTGTAATCGTACGACCACGGTGCCCCGATCGCCATCGCGGCGTCCCCCACGCGCACCGCGGACGAATCGCCCCAGGACGCCGCAACCAGGTTCGTCGCGTCCACCTTCAACACCGCGATGTCGGACGGAAAATCCACGCCGGCCACCGCCGCCCGAAACCGGCGTCCGTCCCGGAGCCGGACCTCGACACTGCCGGCATTGTTGACCACGTGCGCGTTCGTGATGAGAAATCCGTCTTTGCGAAGAATCACCGCCGAGGCCCGGCCGCGTGCCGGGGGATCGTAACTGAACGGCTGACTAAAATGCGGTGCGTTCTCGTGCGGCAAATATTCCAGCGGATCCGGCGTGTCGCCCTCCAGGTCGGCCGGAGCGGCCGGCGATTTTTCAGTCACCGACACCACCGCCACGGACGCCATCGCCCGCTCCGCCGCCGCGGCATACACGTCGTCGAGGCGCCGGCCGAGTCCCGGGTCCGGCGATTCCGCCGCCGCACAGGTCCAGGCGCCCAGCGCAGCCAGGCAAATGATTTGATGCAGCGGTATCATGCGGATGCGATCTTGATGGAATTCGATGTTACGCGGCCCAAGGCTGAAATCCAACCGAATCGCTCCGTGATCCGCCAGAATTGACTTGGCGCTCCGGCACGGATAACCTGCATTGCCCTGAGCCCGAAACGAGACAGAAGTGATGCTTGAGACGATTGAAAAACTGTTGGTGTTGCAGGATCGCGACAAACAATTGAGCCAGACGCGCGCGGAACTCGCGCACGTGGAGCCCGAACGCCAGGCCCTACAGGCCAAGGCCGCCGGCGCCCAGGACCAGCTCGAACGCGCCCGCCTGCGCACCCGCGAAATCGAATCCCGCCGCAAGGAACTCGAACTCGAAGTCGAATCCAAAAAGCAGCAGATCGAACGCTACGCCAACCAGCAGCTCCAGACCCGCAAGAACGAGGAATACCGCGCGCTCGCCCACGAAATCGACACCTGCAAATCCGGCATCTTCAAAATCGAAGACCAGATGATCGAACTCATGGAGCAGGCCGAAGCCGCGCAACGCGAGGTCGCCGCCGGTCAACACGCCTCCGCTGAAGCCAAAAAGCTCGTCGACGAACAGGTTGCCCGGCTCAATGAACGGGAAAAAAGCCTGAAAGCCCACCTTGCCGAATTGGAATCCAACCGCGAACAACTCGCTTCCGCCGTCGACGAATCCGCCCGCAGCCGTTACGAGCGCCTCGCCAAGTCCAAGGGCGACAGCGTCGTGGTCGGCGTCCAGCACGGCGTCTGCGGCGGATGCCACATGCGCCTCCCGGCGCAAGTCATCGTCTCCTGCCGCGGCCAGCAGGAACTGGTTACCTGCATCAACTGCGGCCGGATCCTCTATTACACCCGCGACATGGACCTGGCGGCAGTGGATTGAAAGGCGGTCGAGAGTCCAGGGTCGAGGGTCGAGAGCCAGCCGACACGCGGTGCGTCTTGAGTTTTCGAGTTCTTTCCAGGTGATCCCGACCGGCAAACTCGCCGCCTTGTTCCGGAGCGCCCGCCAAGCAGCGAAGCTGTTCGGCCCTCGAATGCAGTATCGACTCTCGACTCCCGGCCGAAAGTAGGGTATGATCCCGGCGGTTTTGGATGGGCGGAGGATCGCTTTCGCCGGCTTCGGCCGGCGGAGGAGGAAAGTCCGAACACCACAGGACGCGATGCCGCGTAACCTGCGACTTGATCGCGGGACACATGCGGGCGGCGGCGGCGAAAGCGGTCGTCGACGGAAAGTGCCACAGAAAACAAACCGCCCCGGCTTGCCGGGGTAAGGGTGAAAAGGCGGGGTAAAAGCCCACCGCTCCAAGCGCAAGCAAGGAGGCACGGAAAACCCCATCGGGTGCAAGGCCAAATAGGGGACCCCGGAGTTGTCCGCTCCGGTTTCGCAACGCGAAACGGGTCCCGGGTACTGGCTGCTAAGACAAATGATTCTCTCTCCCGCCCCGCGGGACAGACAAAATTCGGCTTACAGCCCATCCAAAACCGCCGATTTTATTTTCTGAACCGCGGATGGCCCAGATATACGCGGAGGGAGGGAGGGACGGCGTCCCCGCCGTCCCCATCTGATCTTTTCCGGACAGCCCATGAAGCCGCCTTAAACCTAAGTTTGGGCCGGCGAGACGCGGTCCCTCCCGGGGTTATCCGTGAATCGACGTCATCCGCGGTAAGATCAGGGTTTGCTTTGGGATTGCCGCGCCTGGCGCGCCAGCTCGAGGTTTCGCTGCGCTTCAGGGTAGTCCGGTTGCAGCCGCAGGGCTTCCTGGAATTCCACGATCCCCCCATCCAGATTCCCCAGCCGGCGCAGCGCAAGGCCCAGGTTGAAATGGGCCCGGGCAAATCCCGGCTGCAATTCCACCGCGATCGCATATTGCTCCGCCGCCTCGCGCAAAAGGCCTTTGCGATCCAGCGCCACACCCAGGTTGTTGTGCGCATCGGCCGATGCCGGGGTGATCCGGACGACTTCCTCGAATTGCGCAATGGCTTCGTCGATGCGGCCAAGCGACCCGAGCAGCACGCCTAAATTGTAATGAGCATCCGCATAACCCGGTCGCAACCGCACCGCCTCGCGATAATGCTCCAGCGCCGCCTCCGCCTGCCCCGATTGATCCAGCACTCGCCCCCACGCATTGTGCGCGGGAGCAAACGAAGGATCGGATTTCAACGCGTCCTGGAACCGCTCGACCGCCTCGCCGGCGCGCCCCTGGCGGGCAAGCTGAATGCCCAGGTTGTTCAACGCCTCGGGATAACCCGGGCGCACCCGGATCGCCGCCCGATATTCCTGCTCCGCTTCCGAATGCCGCCCGGCCTGGTCCAGCGCCGTCCCCAGATTATTATGCGCGACGTAGTTACCATCCGTCACCGCAAGCGCATGCCGGAACAGCGTCTCGCTATCGCGCCAATACGCCGCCTGCCGGCGCGTCAGCCACACGCCCGCGCTGAGCGCGAGGATCAACAACACCCAGCCCACCCGACGCGAAGCGGGGCTTCGCACCTCCGGCACGGACCAAATTACCATCACCAGAACGCCGACGGACGCGACGTAAGTGTAGCGGTCGGCCATCGATTGTTCGCCGGCCTGCACAATTCCGAGCACGGGCAGCAGCGCCGCCAGGAACCAAAACCAGCCCGACGCCAGGAACGGCGCGCGCCGAAAAAACACGGCGCACACAATCGAGATCGCCACGACCAGAATCGATGCCGCCACAACCAGCCCGAGCGGCCACGCCGCCGGATACGGGTAGAAGAAAGCGAGATTCACCGGCAGAAATACATCCCCCAGGTAGCGCACGATCGAGACCGGGACGTTTTGAAGGCGAAGTGCCGCCGGGATGCCGGACATGTAGGCGCCCCCGTGGCTCTGAGCGAAGAGCGTCGCGGCGACCGATAAGGCGGCGAGCGCGAAGAACGGCCATTTTTCCAGCAACAACCCGCGCAGCCGGCCTCGCCCCAAACGCCCGAGCGGCCAGAAATCCAGGATCAACAGAAGCACCGGCAGCGTCACTAGCATGGGCTTTGCGAGGAGGCTCAAGGCATAGAAAAAAGTCGAGAGTCCAGTGTCGAGCGTCGAGAGCTCCGGCACTCGACCCTCGACGTCCGACGCTCGACTTCCTTTCACGTAGGCCATCACCGCCATGAGCCCGAAAAACGTGCTCAACACGTCCTTGCGTTCGGAGATCCAGGCGACGGATTCGGCCCGGAGCGGGTGGACGCCGAACAGCGCGGCGAGGGCGAAGCTGCGCCGCGTGCTGCCGGTGATTACCTGGAACAGCAGGAACACCAGCACCGTGTTGGCCGCGTGAAGCAGGACGCTGGTGAGGTGATGCCCCCACGCCCGCATCCCGAACATCTGGCAATCGAGCATGTGCGACAGCCAGGTCAGCGGATGCCAGTTCGACATGGAAATATCCGTGAACGCCCATTGGAATCCGGCCCAGCTCAATCCCTGCCGGACCTGTTCGTTCGCGGTGATATAACCGGGATCGTCGTAGCCGACGAAACCGTTGTTGAGTGCCGGCAGGAATGCGATGAAGACGAGGAGCAACAGGCCCGCGACCGCCGCAGGCGCGGGCCGCGAGTCCGCGGCGGGTTCAGTGGTTCGGGTGGGCTTCATGCGCGGGCGACGCTGACGCCGTGCGACGTTCCAACACCGCCGCCGGACCGGCCAGGCCGAATCGATTGATCTCGGTGACCGCAACGAGATCGGGCAGGGGGGCGGCAAATCGTTTGACGGATTCGGCTGCGGACTGAATCTCGGTCCGCCAGTCGCCGTTCACCCGTGATTGAATAAGCCACCAGCGTGCGCCGGGCCGGCTGGCGGTGAGATCGAGCCGCAATCCGGACGAGGCGCTGCTGGTCACCGACGGACGCCCCGGCGCCGTGCCGCCCATCCATGGCGAGCCCGGCACCAGCGCCGGCCGCAGGTTGATCGAAGACCGGAACGAGCGCGCCAAATCCTCGTTCCGCATCAGGCTGCTGGTGTTGTAGCAAAGATAACCCCCGGCGCCCGACTGCCGGCGGATCGTATCGATCTGCGCCTGGACTTCTCCCGGCGGCCAGTCCGGCGCCCGGTAAACCGCCAGCCCGGGCCACAGGTGGCGGCCTTCGACATCCTGGCGAACCCACCAAGACAACAGGGCGGCAAAATTCTGGTCCCGCGACGTCGTCGGCCAGTAAAGCTGCGGCGAAAAATAATCCACCCAGCCGTTCATCAGCCACTTTCGGGAATCCGCGTAAATCGTCGCGTAAGCGTCCATGCCCTTGATGCCGGGCGGATTCGAAGGGCGCCAGATGCCTCGGGGGCTGACGCCCAGTTTGACCCAGGGTTTTATCTGCTTAATTGTTCGATAGGCGCGTTCGATGAACGTGTTGACATTCTGGCGGCGCCAGGCGTCGCGCGTGAGATTCTCCACCGGCGCCCGCCGCTGCGCCTTGCGCCAGCTCGCGTCGTCCGGAAAATCCTGGTCCGTTCCCGAATCCGCCTTGTCCGGATAAAAATAATCGTCGAAATGCACGCCATCGATGTCGTAGCGCCGGACCACGTCAGAGACGACGTCGAGCGTGTAATCCCGCGTCGCCCGTTCGCCGGGGTCGAGCCACAGGTATTTCCCGTAGCGCTTCACCAGGTCGGGGTGCGTGCGGCTCACGTGGTTGGAGGCCATGCGCGAGGTGCTCGTGAAATGCAGCGCGCGGTAGGGATTGAACCACGCGTGCAATTCCAGTCCGCGCCGGTGCGCTTCCTCGACCGCGAAGGCCAGGGGATCGTAAAACGGCGACGGCGCCCGGCCCATGGCGCCGGTGAGATACTCGGACCAGGGCTCGATCGGCGAGGCGTATAACGCGTCGCACGCCGGCCGCACCTGCAGGATCACCGCGTTCAGCTTCAGGCTGCGCGCAAAATCCAGGATGGCGATCAGTTCCGATTTTTGCTCCGCAACGGTGAGGTTGGGTTTCGAAGGCCAATCGCGGTTGGCGACCGTCGCAATCCACAATCCACGGAACTCACGGTCCACCGATGGCGGGTCGGCGTCGGAGGGCACATAGGAAAATTGGGCGGCGAACACCCTGCCGGCCAGCACCAGCAACGCCGCCACGGCCGCGCACCATCTCGAAGGGTTGAAGTTCATCCGCGTTGACGGCGCTAACACTAGAACCCCGCCCGCCAATAGGCAAGGCGTGCTCTGAAGTGTCCCACTCCCAGAGGAACGCAGAGACGCGGAGCTCGCAGAGGTTCGCAGAGTCTTGAACCAGAGATTGCAGCCGCGGTTCGTGTTCCGGCGACAGCGGTTTCGCTCTGCACATCTTTGCGCCCTCAGCGCCTCGGCGTTCGTCTGTAGATAACCATTGCCGTGGGTAAATATTCCAAAAGATTCTTGTTGATCTCAACCGGCCGCTGGCGTAGGAGTAATTCATCGATTTTACACGGGATTGCAGGGCGTAAAGATCGGCACAATCAAATCTCGGTTCCTCACCATTAGTTGTGCTCCGACTGAAAGTGTAACCCTGTATATTGTGGTTTTTCCACTTTACAGAACCAAACAACTCTGGTTGTTTAATCGCAATGTATCTCAAGAACTTAACCGTTTTGGGCTTTAAGTCCTTTGCGGACAAGACTTCCCTGAATTTTCAGCCCGGCGTCACCGCAATCGTGGGCCCCAATGGTTGTGGTAAATCCAACGTTTCAGACGCTATACGTTGGGTACTGGGTGAGCAGTCCGCCAAGGCCCTGCGCGGCGGCGAAATGGCGGATGTGATCTTCAACGGCACCGATTCCCGCAAACCGCTCGGCATGGGCGAAGTGTCGCTGACGCTGGGCGGCGTCGACAGTGAACACCTGACGGCGGCGGGGGTGGATGTGGCCTACAACGAGGTGACGGTGACTCGACGGATATTCCGGGACGGCGGCAGCGAGTATTTCATCAACAAGGTTCCGTGCCGGTTGAAGGACATCCAGCAGCTTTTCATGGGCACCGGCGTCGGCCGCACCAGCTACAGCATCATGGCCCAGGGTCACATCACGCAGATCCTGTCGAGCAAACCGGAGGATCGACGCCTGATCTTCGAGGAAGCGGCGGGCGTGACGAAGTTCAAGACGCAGAAGCGCGAGGCCTTGCGCAAACTGGAATACACCGAGCAGAACGTCGTCCGCATCGCCGACCTGGTCCGCGAAGTGAAACGGCAGATCGGGTCGCTCCAGCGCCAGGCCGGCAAGGCGCGCCGTTACAAACAGCTTGCCCAGGAATTGCAGCATCTCGACACCCAGCTCTCGCGGCACCAGTTCGACGTGCTCCAGTCGGAGATCGGCGAGCGCCAGTCGATGGCGGAAACTTTGCGCGTCGAGATGGAAACGGTTTCAGCCGACGTCCTGCGCGGCGAAGACGAGATTGCGGTGTTGCGCAGCCGCCTCTCGGAGTTGGAACAGGAACTCGGAGCGATGCAGCAACGCGGGCTTGAGTTGAAGGGCGAGATCGACCGGCACGACAGCCGGATTCAATTCAACGAGGAGCGGCTCCAGGAGTTGGCCTCCCAGAACGCCCGGGCGCTCGCCGAAATCCAGGAAGCGGAGGAACGCCGCCAATCCGCGTCGGCCGAACTGGAAGCGCTCACCGCGAAGCTGGCCGCGTCCGAAGCCGCCCTGGCCGCGCACCGGGAATCGCTCCGGGCCCGTCGCGCCGCGCTGGAGCAGGTGGAATCGGAAATCACCCGCCGCCAGGAACAGCTCCGCGAAGCCCAGTCGCAGGCCTTCGCCGCCGCGCAGGATCTCAGCCGCATTCGAAACGAAATCACCGCGCTCGATTTGCAGAAGCAGGGCAACGTCGTCCGGCTGGAAAAATTGTCCGCGGAAAAAATCCAGCTCGAGGAGGAGCGCGTCCGTCTCGAAACCCGGCTGCACGAATTTTCGGTCAACGTCGAGGCGGAAAAACTCAGCGTGCAGGCCAAGCGCGGCACCGTGCAGGAACGCCAGGCGCGGCTCCGCGAAATCGACCGGGAACTCGGCGTCGTGTCCGCCGAACTCGACCGCCTGGTGCAGGCGCAGGCGGAGAAACGCTCGCGCCTCGCCCTGCTCGAGCAGCTCGAGGGATCGCACGAAGGCTTCGACGCCGGTGCGCTCGCCGCGCTGCGCCGCTCCCGCTCGGTGATCGGCTCGCTCGCGGAACGCATCCGCGTCCCGGACGATTACGTCGTCGCCATCGAAAACGCCCTCGGCCACCACTTGCAGCTCGTACTCACCGAGCAGCCGGAATCCGCCCAGCAAATCCTCGCCGACCTCACCGCGAGCAAGTCCGGCCGCGCGTCCGTCGCGGCGCTGTCCGTCGGCCTGCCCGAGGCGCAGCTTGCATTTTCGGGCGACATGGCGCCGGGGGCTGATGCATTGGCCGCGCGCGCCCGGATCGAGAAGGGCGAAGTGGTCCACGCGCTCAGCGTGGTGCAGATCGATCCTTCGGTGGAAAAGCTCGTCAAGAGTTTGCTCAACCGGACGTTCATCGCCCCGGACCTTCCGTCGGCCACATCGCAGTTGCAGAACGGCCATGCCGGTTGTGATTTCGTGACATTGTCGGGCGATTTGCTGAGCCGCCACGGCATTTACACGGGTGGCTATTTGAACGGCAGTGGAAACGGCCGCGCGCCGTCGTCTATTCTCGGCCGCAAGAACCAGATTGCCGAGCTGCAGACCGCGGTTGCGGAGGTGCAGGAGCTGGTGGCCGCGGCGAGCCGACGGAAGGGCGCGCTGCAAAGCGAGCAGACGGCATTGCATGCGGGATTGCAGGAGGCTCAGACGGAGCTGCGGCAGCAGGAGGTCGCGGTGGCGACGCGCGAAGGCGAATTCACCGCGCTGGAACAGTCCCGGCGCCTGCTGAACCAGAAAATCGAGACGGTCGTGTTCGAGGTCCAAAGCCTCGCCGCGCTCGACCAGGAAAGCCGCGACAAGCGTGCCGCGCTGTCCGCCCGGGCCGAGGAACAGGAAGGCCGCGAACGTTCTTGCCAGGAGGAAGTCGCCGCCGGGACGGCCGGCGTGGAGGATTTGCGGCGTCAACGCGACGAAGCCACGGCGCAGCTCACCGAAAGCAAAGTGGCCCTCGCCGCCGAAGAACAGGCCGGCGCCTCGCTAGGCCACCAGGCGGAAGCTTTGAAACGCCGCATCCAGGAACTCGACCAGGCCGTCGCCCAGCGGCGGTCGGATTGTTCCGGGTTCCTCGGACGCAAGGAACAGGCGGAGCGTGAACAAATCGAATCCCGCGCCTCGATCGGCCGCCTCCAGGCCGAGCGCGAACAGGTGAACGCCCAGGGCGCGGAACTCGTCGCCCGCAAACAGGAACAGGAATCGTCCGTCACCACCCGCGAGGAAGGCCTGCGCGACCAGCGCCGCCGCCTCACCGAGGTCCAGCAACAGCGCGGCGGCATCGAGGTCGAACTCGCCCAGAAAAACATGGCCGTCCAGAACCTCCGCGAACGCGTCCAGCAGAAATATCATCTCGTGCTCGACGACATTCGCAGCGAATGCATCACGATCACCGTCGCCGACGAAGGCGCCGCCCAGGTGCATGTCATGACGCCCGAGGAAATGGCCGCGGCTGGCGCTTCGACGGACTGGACCGAAGTGGCGCGGCAGGTGGAGGCGTTGCAGCAGCGTCTCGACGAAATGGGCCCGGTGAACCTGGTGGCCATCGAGGAATACGAGGAAACCGAGCAGCGCTACCAGTTCCTTAGCAAACAACACGACGACCTCGTCGAAGCCCGCACGCAATTGCTCGAAGTCATCAACCGCATCAACATCCAGACCCGCCAGATGTTCGCGGATACGTTCGAGCAGATCCGGCAGAATTTCCGCACCATGTTCACCGAGGTGTTCGGCGGCGGCAAAGCGGACCTCGTGCTGGTCGACGAAAACGACGTGCTCGAGTGCGGCATCGACATCGTCGCGCGCCCGCCCGGCAAACAGCTCCAGACGATTTCGCTGCTGTCCGGCGGCGAGCAGACCATGACCGCCGTGGCGCTGTTGTTCTCGATCTACCAGGTGAAACCCAGCCCGTTCTGCGTGCTGGACGAACTCGACGCGCCTCTCGACGAATCGAACATCAACCGGTTCATCAAGATCCTGCAGCGCTTCCTGGAACACTCCCAGTTCATCATCATCACCCACAACAAGCGCACCATCGGCATTGCCGACGTGCTCTACGGCGTGACGATGCAGGAACACGGCGTCAGCAAAATCGTCAGCGTCAAATTCCACAAGGCCGACGAACAAACTGCCGAACCCGCCCAGCTGGCGGAAGCCGCCGAGCCCGCGCCGGCGGTTGAGACCGGTGAACTGGCCAGGAATTAAAAGGCTGGATTATCGGATCACTGGATCAGTGGATTCTTGGATTGTTGGATTCATGGCTGCCGCCCGCGCGGAATCCATTTATCCAATAATCCATTAATCCATTAATCCAGCACCTTCACGAATCCTCGTTGACTGCCGCGCCCCGGGTCTTATCATGCGCGCTTCGGACGGATTGGTTATCGTTTAACATCGAAAGAGAAACATGAGCACAATTTATGACATTCAGGCGCGCGAGGTTTTGGATTCTCGCGGCAATCCAACGGTGGAAGTGGACGTGATGCTGGCCGGCGGCGCATTGGGCCGCGCGGCGGTTCCCTCCGGCGCCAGCACGGGCGAACATGAGGCTGTGGAGCTTCGCGACGGCGACAAGAAGCGTTTCCTCGGCAAGGGCGTGACCAAGGCGGTGCGCAACGTCACGGACAAGATCCTGCCCAAACTGCGCGGCGTGGATGCGCTGGACCAGTTGACGGTCGACCGCATCATGCTGGACCTCGACGGCACGGAGACGAAGTCCAAGCTCGGCGCGAACGCCATCCTGGCGGTGTCGCTCGCCAATGCCAAGGCGGCGGCGGAAGCGATCGGGGTGCCGCTGTTCAAATACCTGGGCGGCCCGAACGCCAAGGTGCTGCCCGTCCCGATGGCCAACGTCATCAATGGCGGCGCGCACTCGGATGCGCCGATCGATTTCCAGGAATTCATGATCATGCCGCTCGGCCTGCCGACCTTCAGCGAAGGGCTCCGGGCCATTACCGAGACGTTTCATGCGCTCAAGGGAGTGCTCAAGAAGCGAGGATTGAGCACTGCGGTTGGCGACGAAGGCGGTTTTGCGCCCAAACTGGACAGCGTGGAGGATGCGATCGAAACCATCCTCCAGGCGATCAAGGACGCCGGTTACAAGTCCGGGAAGGACATTTTCCTGACGCTCGATCCCGCAGCCTCCGAATTTTACGTCGGCAACGCGAAGTACACGTTCAAGAAAAGCACGGGCGAGACGGTGACCGGCGATGATCTCGTGGCGTTCTATGCAAAGCTGACTTCGAAATACCCGATCGTGAGCATCGAGGACGGCTGCGGCGAAAGCGACTGGGCGACCTGGAAGAAGCTGACCGACAAGATCGGCGACAAAGTCCAGCTCGTCGGCGACGATCTGTTCGTCACGAACGTCAAGTTCCTCAAGAAAGGCATCGACACCGGCACGGCCAATTCGATTCTCGTCAAGGTCAACCAGATCGGCTCGCTCACCGAGACGCTCGATGCGGTTGAACTGGCGCAGACGAGCGGTTACACCGCCGTCCTGAGCCATCGCTCGGGCGAAACCGAGGATGCCACCATCGCCGACATCGCCGTGGCGACGAATTGCGGCCAGATCAAGACCGGCTCCCTGAGCCGCTCGGATCGCCTGGCCAAGTACAATCAACTGCTCCGCATCGAGCAGATCCTGGGCAAAAACGCCGTTTACGCCGGCACCACCGCGCTGCCCAAGGCGCGCCGGTAAGCCCTCGCACAACACTTCGCAAGGCCGGAAGCCCCCCGCGGGTTTCCGGCCTTTCCTTTTTCCCGCCGGTGGGGCGAGACTCCGTCGAGCCCTGACTTTCCTTGGATTATTGTATCAAGGGATTGTTGGATTGCTGGATGACTCCGCGCGTGAGTCACACCCTATTATCCATCAATCCTTTTCGAGGAGCTCGACAGAGTCTCGCCCCACCCGCGGCACCCCATCTTACAATCAACTCCCCGAATTATAGCTGCGGAACGGCGCATTTGGGTGTTAACTGCCCTTGATTCAGGTTTGGAGCTTGCATCACGACAGCGAATGACCGTTTAATTGGGGCAACAGAAAGAGCGAGGCAGTCATATGGAATTCCAGATCTACTTCGTTTGTTTTGGTGTCGGGCTCGTATTCACCATCCTCAGCGCGCTGTTCGGCCATGTGTTCAGCGGTCACGACGGCATGGACGTCGGCGGCGCCCACGGCGACGTCGGCACCGGTGGTCACGCGGACGCCGGCTACGATAGCGGCGGCATGCCGGGCATTTCCATCGTCAGCCCCACGACGATCGCCTCCTTCATCACCGCCCTCGGCGGCATGGGAATGATCCTGTCCCGGCTGGAGGCCACGCGCAGCGCCTGGATCAGCGCGCCGCTGTCCGTCCTCGGCGGATTGATCGTGGCCGTCGCCGTGTTTTTCCTGTTCAACGCCATGTTCTCGCGCACGCAGGGATCGAGCGAAGCGAAGGTCGCCACGCTGGTCGGCCTCAATGCCACCATCATCACGCCCATCCCGCAGAACGGGGTGGGGGAAATCGCCTACGTCCAGGCCGGCACCCGCTACACCGCCCCCGCGCGAACCGAGGAATCCCAACCCGTCGCGAGCGGCAAAACCGTCCGCATCGTCCGCATCGTCGGCAGCCAGTTTTACGTGTCCCCAGTCTGATTCCAGATCCCAACCCTGAATCCAACTATGCACCTCATGCCCCTGTTCTCGGAAATCCCCGGCGGTTCCCTCGGCCTCGCCGTCGTCGCCGTCATCGGCGTGGTCATCGTCATCTTCATCTTCGCCGCCATCTGGGCCAGCCGCTACACCAAGGTCGGACCCAACCAGGTTCTCGTCGTGTCCGGACGCAAACACCGCGTCGTCGGCGCCGACGGATCGACCCAGCTCCGCGGCTTCCGCGTCGTCAAGGGCGGCGGCACCTTCGTCATCCCCGTCATTGAAAAAGTCGACGTCCTGTCGCTGGAATTGCTGACGATCGACGTCCAGACGCCCGAGGTTTACACCAGCAAAGGCGTCCCGGTCCGAGTCGACGGCGTCGCGCAGATCAAGGTCAAGGGCGACGATGTGTCCATCGCCACCGCGTCCGAACAGTTCCTCAGCAAAGGGGTGGACGACATCAAGAGCATCGCGATGCAGACGTTGGAAGGCCATTTGCGCGCGATCCTGGGCACGATGACGGTCGAGGAAATTTATCAGAACCGCGACGCGTTCGCGCAGAAGGTCCAGGAAGTCGCCGCCGGCGACATGGCCAACATGGGCCTTGGCATTGTGAGTTTCACCATCCGCGACATCCGCGACAGCCAGGGTTACCTCGACGCCCTCGGCAAGCCGCGCATCGCGCAGGTGAAACGGGACGCCATCATCGCGCAGGCCGAAGCCGACCGTGATTCGCAGATCCGCTCCGCGCAAGCCAAGCAGGCGGGACAGGAGGCGCAGTTCGTGGCGGACACCAAGATCGCCGAGGCGCAGCGGGATTATCAGACGAACGTCGCCCAATACCAGGCCGCGGTGAACCAGAAGAAGGCCGAAGCCGACCTCGCCTACGATTTGCAGAAATTCAAGACCGGCCAGCTCGTCAAAGCCGAGGAAGTCCAGGTCAACATTGTCGAAAAACAAAAGCAGATCGAACTGCAACAGCAGGAAATCTTGCGCAAACAGCGCGAGCTGGAAGCCGTCGTCCAGAAGCCCGCGGACGCCGAACGTTACCGCGTCGAAACGCTGGCCAACGCCAGGAAGTTCCAGCTTGAAACCGAGGCCGCCGGCTCCGCGTCGGCCACCAAGGCGACCGGTTTCGCCGGCGCCGATGTCGTGAAAGCGACCGGTGTGGCCGAAGCCGAAGCCAACAAGGCGCGCGGTCTCGCCGAAGCCTCCGTCATCGAGGCGCAAGGCAAAGCGACCGCCGAAGCCATGCGCGTCAAGGCCGAGAGCTTCAAGCAATACAACGAGGCGGCCGTGATCGAAATGATCGTCCGCGTCCTGCCCGAAGTGGCCGGCCGCATCAGCGAACCGTTGTCCAAGACCGAGAAGATGGTCATCATCAACTCCGGCAACGGCCCCGGCGGCGGCGCCAGCAAACTCACCAGCGACGTAACCACCATCATCAGCCAGCTCCCGCCCGTGCTCGAAAGCCTCACCGGCGTGAAATTCGAGAAGCTCCTGGAACAGGTGCCCGCGCTCAAGAACGCGATGGGCAAGGAAGATAAGGGCAAATGACAAATGACGAATGACGAATGACGATTTGGGCTGCTCCGCATCGTCAACCTGAAATCGTAAATCTCGAATCCCATGCGCTTATTCGATGCCATCGTGGATGCCAATCACCGCGCGGTCGCGGGCGACGCGAACGCGGGCGTGCGCGTGGCGGATTTCGAGAACGAACTGCCCGTCATCGCGCTCACCTGCATCGATCCGCGGCTGAATCCGTTCTTCCCGAACGTGCTGGGTTTGCCTCCCGAACAGTTCATCTGGCTGCGCAACGCCGGCAACATCATCACCGGCCCCATGTCGAGCACGATGCGCTCGCTCGCCCTGGCGTGCGCCATCAAAGGCGGACGCGAAATCGCCATCATCGGGCACACCGACTGCCAGGTTTCCCGGGCCACCGCTATGCAGTTGATCTCGCGATTCCAGGCCGTGGGCGTGGAACGGGGCAGGTTGCCGGACAATCTCACAGAGTTCTTTGGCATGTCCGGCAGCGAACGGCAGAACGTGATTCGCGCATGCGACTTCGTCCGCCAAAGCCCCCTCATCGGCGCAAAAGTTCCCGTGCACGGGCTGTTGGCGGATATCGCCACGGGAAAGATGGAATGGATCGTCAACGGGTATAATGCGATGGAGGTGGCCCAGGCCCGGTCGAGCCCGCCGGCGACGGAGGCCTTCATAGGAATGGCGCCGTTCCAAATGGGCGAGATGAAATTCCCTGAGCAACGCATCGGCGATGCCGCCGGATTCAAGGAATGGCTGGCCCACGGCGGCGCTGCCCTGGAGTCCCCGGGTTCCTCCAGCCCGATCGGATCGACGGCTTCGCCCCAGTTGACCCCGAAGCAGGCTCCCGCCGCGCAGCAGGCGCCGAGTGCCCAGACCCCCGAGCCGGCTCCCAAGGCGCAGCCGCCTGTACCGCCCCGCATGCCGCTGCCCCCGCCGATCAAACCCCGCCTCACGATGAAACGCGGCCGCTAACTCCCATAGCGCGGCTGTATCTAGAAGATCAGCTGCAGGGACGTGGTGAGTGCGAGCGCGGTCGAACTTGCCCGGTGCGCGGGTTACCGACCGTTTCTGCGGCTGGTCCTGGGGGACCCAGCCGCGCTCCGTGAACAATTTCCCGTTTGCCTGTTTTGCCGTTGGTTGTTAAAAGACCGGCGGCCCGGCCGGCCAGGTAAATGTCATCCAATCCATCACCGTCACCCGCGCCTTCTCCGGACAACGAATCCCGCGGAACGCGGCTCCTGGTCTGTTTCGTGATTGTTTTTGCCACGATGCTTGTTTTTTGGCCGGTGACCCGATGCGATTTTGTGGGCATCGACGACCCGGATTACGTCAGCGGAAATCCACAGGTGCTGGCCGGCATCACGACGCAGGGTGTCGCCTGGGCTTTCCAGACTTTTCATCGCAGCAACTGGCACCCGGTCACCTGGCTGTCGCACATGCTGGACGCCGAGTTGTTCGGCCCGGGCCCGGCCGGCCCGCATTGGGTGAACCTTCTCCTGCATGCCGGAAATTCCGTGCTGCTGTTCGTGCTCCTCCAATCCTGCACCCGTCGAATGGCCCCCAGCGCCGCCGTGGCCGCGTTGTTTGCCCTCCACCCGGCCCACGTCGAATCCGTCGCCTGGATCTCGGAACGCAAGGATGTGTTGAGCACGTTTTTCGGGCTGCTGGCGATCATGGCTTATGTGAAAGGCAGTCGAGGGTCGAAAGTCGAGAGTCGGGGGCCGGAGCACTCGATATCGTCATTCCGGCTCTCGACCCTCGACAGTGGGCTCTCGACTGGTCTCTTCGCGCTGAGTCTACTGAGTAAGCCCATGCTCGTCACACTCCCGCTGATCCTGCTGCTTCTGGACTTCTGGCCCTTGGGCAGATTCGCAGGCAACGCCGCGTTTCCGCAGCGGCTCCGGACGCTCGTGATCGAGAAAATTCCGTTCTTCGTCCTGAGCGCAATGTCCTGCGTCATCACAGTCATCGCCCAGAAACACGGCGGCGCGGTGGCCGACCTGTCGGGCCTGCCGCTCAGCGCCCGACTGGCGAACGCGGTGGTGTCGGTGGCCCGGTATCTCGCCGAATTCATCTGGCCCACCCGCCTGGCCATCATTTATCCCCACCCGGGACATTGGCCGATGCTGTGGATTGCCGGATCCGCCTTGCTGATCGCACTGCTCACCGTGCTGGCTTTCGCCTCCTGGCGCCGGGGTTATCCTGTGACGGGATGGTTGTGGTTCCTCATCACGCTGGTGCCGGTCATCGGCATCCTGCAGGTCGGCGCACAGGCCATGGCGGATCGTTACACGTATTTTCCCTACATCGGTTTGTTCATTGTCGTTGCCTGGGCGGTCACGGACCTGGTCTCAAATCGGCGCAAAGCTCAGTTCGCCGCCGGCATCGTCCTCGGCTTCGCCCTGGGGGCGTGCGCCTGGCAGACGCGATACCAACTTCAGTTCTGGCGGAACAGCGCCGCGTTGTTCAGTCGCGCCATCAGCGTCACGGAAAACAATTACCTGGCGCACTTCGATCTCGGGGTCGCCCTGGCCGCCGCCGGGCGCGACCGCGAGGCGGTTGAGCAATACGAGATTTCGCATCGCCTGAATCCCGATTTCGTCCGCCCCATGATCAACCTTGGCCAGATCGCCGCCGGGCAGGGAAGGCTGGACGATGCGCTCCGCTGGTTTCAATCGGCGCTTCGCATCGCTCCTGACAGCGCCTTGTTGCACAGCAATCTCGGCGCGGTCTACGCGATGATGGGTCGGATGGACGACGCCCGGCGGGAGTTCGCGGAGGCGGTCCGGCTGGATCCGAAGAACGCCGATGCCTGCAACAACCTGGGCCGCGCGCTGGAGCAGGGGGGCGATCTGGAAGGCGCGATGCAGCGTTACCGGCAGGCCATCGCGTTGCAGCCCGGAAATCTCCAGGCGCGCATCAACCTGGCAAACGCATTGACCGCCGCGAATCGGTTGAACGAAGCCATCGCCCAGTGGCGCGAGATCCTGCTCCACCTGCCTAACCTTCCAGAAGCCCACTTCAAACTGGGCCTCCTGATGGCTCGCTCCGGCCAGAAGGCGGAGGCGACCGCTGAGCTAAAGACGGCCCTGAAACTTCAACCCGACAACCCGGATATCCAGGCTGCCTTGAAGGGATTGTAACCACGGATGAACACGGATGGACACGGATAACGGCCGGACTGGACGCGAATTCTCGGGAATTCCTTTCAGAAAAATTAGCGGCAATTCGCGTCAATCCGCGTCAAGCCTTGCAGTTATCCGTGTCCATCCGTGTTCATCCGTGGTCAAACCTCTTTCTACTGCCCAAGGCTCACACCGAATTTGGATCGGAGGGTGGGGATCACCTTCGCCGGACATTCGCCGCCGGCGTCCGCCATGCCCGCCGCCATGCCCGTGGCAAACGCGGTGGCCGTGGACGTGCCAATCACCGCGTAGGACTGGCCGCCGAACGTGACGATGCTGGTGCCGGGTTCCATGATGGACACGAAACTGCCGCGGTTCGCGTAAGCTGCGAGCTGGCCCGAAGGATCGCTGGCTGTCACCGCGACGACCTCGGAATACGCCGCCGGATACGTGGGAGTCGTCACCGGCTCGTTTCCCGCCGCGCTGAAGAAGACCGATCCCTTCTGGCTCAAACCCGTGATCATGCCGTGCAGGAAAGGACTGTCGCCCGTTCCGCCGAGGCTCAGGTTGAACACGTTCGCCCCGCGCTGGCTGGCCTGCCAGATGCCGTTGCCGATGTCGAACGTGTTTGCCGTCGCGTTGTTGCCATACACATTCACCGGGAGAACTTTTACCGACGTCTTTCCGCCGGTGGATTTCTGCAGGTTCTGAAAAATCGTCTGCGCCATGGCTGTTCCGTGCGTCAATTCCGTCGGCGCCGCCCCGCTCGTCTCCGGCACCGTGATCGAAGGCAGCAGGAATTTGTCGAGTCCGCTGCCCAGGCTGCCGACCGCCGTATCGATCAATCCCACCACCACTTCGCAGGAACCGGAATTTTCCTTGGACTGCAAATTCACCTCCGGCACAGGAATCCCGTTCACGGACTCCGGCGGGGGCGGACGGTCGATCGAATAATTCGAATCGATCCCGAGCACGTCGGAATTGCTGCTGAGCGAATCGCGCGCGGCCTTGGCGGAGGCTTCGTCGGCGAATTCGAGACGGTAGGTGTTCAACGCGTCGATGCGGCCGGTGACTTTCGCTCCCAGTTTGCGGGCGAGTTCGTCGATGTTGACGCCGGGCTTGACGCGCACGATGAGTTCGTTGGGAATCACCCGGGCGCCCTTCGACGATTTCGACGGCTGGATCAATTGCGTGGCGCGCGCCTGCGTCGTTCGAAAAACGAACAGGGCAGGGGGCGCGTTGGTGCGCGGCACCAGCGCGAAGTTCAGTTGGCCCAACAGCAGCCGCAACCCGTCGCCGGGAGACAAATCCTTGAACTTCGCCGAAACATCCCGCCGCGTGTCCGGCTCGAGAAAAACCTGCCAGCCCGTCGCCTCCGAAATTTGCTGCAACACCCCCGGTAATTCCTCCGACTGGATATCCGCGCTCACGCGGCTGCGGTCGGCGCTCCAATGCAACGAATTCCCCGCCGCCACCGGCCCGGCGCAAAAACAGAAAGCCGCCACCACCAGGATCCAAAGATAGTCGCGATTCATTTCCGTGCGTATTCGATACCCGATAACCACAAAACGATCAAAACGATTTGCCTGGGCTGTGAAAGACTGGAACCGCGAATGGACGCCAACAGACGCGAACTCCCTGATTGGCCAACGCATTCGCGTCTGTTCGCGGGTGCCTCTTTTTAGCGGCGTTTCTAGGCACTGCATTCCAGAAACGGGACACGGATAGCATTCAAGACGTTAAAGTAAAGTGACGACTATAGCCATCAAAAGAATTTCTCATCGAAACCACCGTGGATTCCCGGTGTTGGAACATTCGGGTAGGGCATGGTCTTGGTATCCGCCATGCTTTGCAGAGTCGACACGGCAAGTTCGCGGTTGAGGACTAAACAGAAAACCGTCATTATAAACATAATTACGAAAGTCCTTGGGCAAACCGGCTGTGCCGCAACAGAAAGGCAAAACAATGAAGATTAAAATGTCCCCGAAAGCGGGTTTCACACTGGTGGAAATCATGATTGTTGTGGCGATCATCGGTTTGCTCGCGGCGATTGCGATTCCGAACTTTGTCCGGGCTCGCCAGACCTCGCAAACCAATGTCTGTATCAACAATTTGCGTCAGATCGACGGCGCCAAGCAGCAGTGGGCGCTGGAGAACGGCAAGCAGGCCACCGACACTCCGGACCTGGCGGCGATCACGCCTTACCTGGGTCGCGGCAGCGCCGGTTCGGTGAATAATCTGTATTGCACCATCGACGCGACCAAGACGGCCGGTTCCGGTTACACAATCGGCGCGGTCGGCACGGCTCCGTCTGACAACAATTACAACGCGACGACGCACGCTGCCCAGCTGCAGTAAGCGAACTGTTCGCACTGAATCGGACAGGCCCGGCTTAAACCGGGCCTGTTTCATTTTAGGCAGGCATGCAGGAAATCAATAACTTGGCGGGACGGGGCAGGGCGGGGAGGTTGAAAGCTGGCACCCTGATTGCTTATTCCCCAGCACGGTTGGCAGCGGGCAATAAGTGAACGGAACCGTCTTAATCGAAAACCGTCCGCTGCCTTGTTCACGCCGTATGAAACGAAAGGTCAATAGTTGTATGAAAATGAAAGTCTCCCGCAAGGCAGGTTTCACCCTCGTCGAAATCATGATCGTCGTGGCGATCATCGGTCTCCTGGCTGCGATCGCGATCCCGAACTTCGTGCGCGCCCGTCAGACCTCGCAAACCAACGTTTGCATCAACAATCTGCGCCAGATTGACGGCGCCAAGCAGCAGTGGGCGCTGGAAAACGGCAAGCAGGCTTCGGACAGCCCCGACCTGGCCGCCATCACCCCGTATCTCGGCCGCGGCAGCGCCGGTTCGGTGAACAACCTCTACTGCACGATCAATTCCACGAAGACGGCCGGCGCCGGCTACACCATCGGCACCGTCGGCACCGCTCCTTCGGACAATAACTACAACGCCACGACCCACGCGGCCCAGCTGCAATAAGTCGTCGGTCATTTTCATGAAACGGGCCTGGAGCAATCCAGGCCCGTTCGCTTTTCCGGGACCGCTTGGCTTGACTCCGAAGGCGGATTCCCGATCATCAGGCGCATG
This sequence comes from Verrucomicrobiota bacterium, assembly GCA_046346665.1. Taxonomy (GTDB): domain Bacteria; phylum Verrucomicrobiota; class Verrucomicrobiia; order Limisphaerales; family JAXMHQ01; genus JAXMHQ01. The sequence continues at coordinate 117,752 of JAXMHQ010000004.1, read as the reverse complement.
ATGATCCAGCGCCTCGCCCTCTTCAGTTGCCTGCTCCTCCTGGCTTTCGCAACTCCCGGCTGCAAATCATTCAGCGGCCCCGCTTCGGCCAGCTTCGCTTCCGTGGTCATCACCGACCACAGCCCTCAACAAGTCGCCGAAGCCACCGCGAAAGTCTTCGAAGCCGACGGTTACCGCGGCCGTGTCACCGGCGAAGCCCAGATGGTCTTCGAAAAGGAAGCCTCCCGCGCCACCACCATCGCCCGCGCCGGACTCGTCGATACGCAGGCCGGCGCCCAAACCATCAACCGCGTCCGTGTCCAGTTCGTCCCGCTCTCCGGCGGCGCCATCCGCATCCAGTGCAAAGCCTACATGGTCTCCGGCGGCAACGACGAGTTCATGCAGGACGAAGTCGCAGTTTCCAACATGCGCAGCCGCCCCTACCAGAATCTCCTCGATAAAATCGCGAAAAGTCTGAATTGATCGGATTTAATGGGGACCGCAAGGATGCGGTCCCTCCCCGGGAGGGGCCCCGTCCCGCGCGCCCCCAGCTTCATTTGTTCATTGCTTTCCCGCACCTGCCTTGTCAGCATTGCCGGTGTTCGGAGGGTTGAATTTATGAAACTTCAAAAATGCTGGCTTCCGGTGATTCTCGGCGCAACGTTCATCGCTTGCTCGTCAACCCAAGCCCAGGAGCAACCGCCCGTTTACGTGGCGCCCGCCCCGACTTCCGCCGCCGCTCCACCCGCGGCCAGCCCCAAACTCGGCCAGGACGAACTCATGAAGCTGGTTGCTCCCATCGCGCTTTACCCGGACCCGCTTCTCGCCATCCTTCTGCCCGCATCCGCTTACCCGCTGGAAATCGTCCAGGCCGCCCGCTTCGTCGAGAATACCAACAACCTCCCGCAACTCGACGAGCAACCCTGGGATTCCAACGTCCGCGCCATCGCCCGGTTTCCTTCCGTGATCCAGAAGATGAACAACGACCTCTCCTGGACCATTCAACTCGGCCAGTCCTTTGTGAATCAACCGGTCGATCTCATGAACGCCATCCAGGCCCGCCGCGAAGAAGCCCGCGCCTCCGGCGTCCTCAAGACCACCGCCGAACAAACCGTCGTCGTCACCAACGCCGTTGTCGAACGCACGTACGCCCAGCAAGTCGTCTACGTCACGAACACCGTCGTTGAAATCCAACCGGCGGATCCGCAGGTCATCTACGTCCCCGATTACTCTTCCGTGGTCTATATCGCCGACCCCGTTTACGTGAACCCCCTGACGCCGCTCATCCGATTCGGCGCCGGCATCGCCATCGGCGCCGCCATTGCGAATAATTGTGACTGGTATTACGGCGGCGTCTGGGTCGGGGGCGGGGGATTTGTCATCTGGGGCGGCGGGGCGCATCCGCCGTATTACCCGCCGCCGCCCGGCTGCCGGCCGCCGCCTTACCATCCGCCCCCGGGTTACCGCCCGCCGCCACCCGGTTATCGGCCCCCGGGCTATCCGCCGCCGGGCAGCATCGATCGCCCCAGGCCGACCCCGTATCCCGCTCAGCCCGGCTATAGCGGCGCGCCGATCGCTTCCACCCAGCCCGCCCGTCAATGGCGGCCCGACGAAGCCCGGCGGCAAAATTATAATTCGGCCGCTCCCAATCCGAGAATCGCGGAATCGAGGGGCTGGCAAAGTCAACCGGTTCCAACCACACGTCCCACGACAGGCACCGTTCCGCCCGTAAATCGAGCCAACCCCCAGCCCGCTTACGGCGGCAATCCCGCGCCGGGGCGGCCCGCGGTCAACCAACCCGCCTACCAGGCTCCTGCCCAGCCGGTCCGGCCAGCGCAGCCTGTCCAGCAACCGGCAGCCCAGCGCCCGGCCGTCCCGTCAGCACCGACCGCAGCCCCTTCGGTCCCGGTCAACAACAATGCCTTCAATGGTATCAATAACGGGGCTGCCGCCCGCGACTACAGCAATCGCGGCGCAGTCAGCCGCGGCGGCGGAAATGTCGGGGGAGGACGCCGACGCTGACTCATCGGGGCAGCGACTGCTGGTTGCCGTGAAGATGGGGACGGCGGGAACGCCGGCCCTCCCAGTGAAAAAAGATTGGATATGAAAACGAATTTAATTTTGATCCTCAGCATCGGCGCTGCGATGAATTGCGTCGCAGGGGAAGCTCCCGCGCCGGTTTCCATGGGCAGGGAGTTCGAATCCCCGCAAGCGGCCGTCGCGGCCCTGCAATCGGCGATGGATTCCAAGAGCGGCGAAGCCTTGCGCACCATTTTCGGCCCGGCCATTCGGGACCTGGAGAATCCTGATCGTGTTCAGGCCACAAACGAATTCAACACGTTCGCCGCGGCTTTGAGCGAAACAAATGCGCTGGACTGGCGCTCATCCTCCAATGTCGTTCTCGAACTCGGCCGTGACCTTTGGCCTTTCCCAATCCCGCTCGTAAGGCTGGGGGATCAATGGCACTTCGACACCGAGGCCGGAAAAGAGGAGTTGCTCAATCGCCGCATCGGGCAGAACGAACTTCAAACCATCGAAGTCATGCGGCAATATGTCCAGGCCCAGAAGGAATATTCCGCCGAGGATCATAAAGGGAACGATGTACTCGAGTTCGCCCAGCGATTGCGCAGCCGCCCTGGATTGAAGGACGGACTTTACTGGCCGCCCGATCTCGATGGCGAAATCAGCCCGTTCGGACCGCTCGCCGCCAATGCGCAGGCCGAGGGATACGAGACGCAGCCCCAGGGCATTCATCCCGGCGCAGAGCCGTTCCACGGATACTTCTTCCGCATCCTGACCCGGCAGGGAAAACATGCGCCGGGCGGGAAATACGATTACATCATCAACGGCCACATGATCGCGGGATTCGCCCTGGTCGCATGGCCCGCCGAATGGGGTCAGAGCGGAATCATGACGTTTATCGTGAACCAACAGGGCAGGGTGTACCAGAAGGACCTCGGGAAAGAGACCACGAAAGCCGTCCGAAAAATCAAGGCTTACGATCCCGATTCAACCTGGACGTTGTGTCCGGATTGAGCTTTGGCGCGTGCCTTGCGGAAGGAGCTACACGCTCTCCGATGTCGTGGACGTTTCCGGCGATTCGCCCGATTGCACCATGCGCAACGGCGCGATCTCGACGGGTTCGGCTTCAACGGCCGGCGCTTCCTCCGCCGGAGCGGATTCCATCGCCACCGGCTCAGGCGCCAGCGTGCCCGTCTCGGTCTGCTCCGACTGAATGTTGTAATCCGGCATGGTCGCAGGCGCCATTTCAGACGGCGGCGCGCCAAGCAAATCGGCGTTCAATTCCACAACGGGTTCCGTGCTGACATTCTCCGGCTGGGCTGCGCTGGGTTCAAACGGTGCGATTGCCGCCTGCAGTTTCTCCACCGCCGTCCGCAGAAAATCAATTCGCCGCAGCACGAGCGATTGCTCGTTCTGCAGATGCCCCGTCAACTTGGCCAGCCGGTCGGGAAGTTGTTTGGCGCGCACGGTGCGCATGCGGGACCGGAGCACGGGTTTCTTGCCCGTCTCGCGCATCATCCGGGTCACGCGCGTGATCGGCACCATGCTCGAGCGGCTGAGGTGATTTGCCAGTCGATCCAGCGCGTTCAATTCGTCATTCAAAGCTTCCAGCTTGCGCGCAACTTCCGCCGCCACTTCCGTCATGCCGGCACGCCGCGCTGCAACCAGCAGGCCCTGGAAAATCTTCTCCGATTCCTCGGCCTCAAACCGCGCCTGCGCCTGCGCCTGCTCAACGGCTTGCTTTTGTTCCACAACCTCGGCCTCCAGCCGCGCGATCGCATCGCGCTGTTCAGCGGCGGCACGGTTGAACTCGGCCGCCTGGGCCTGGGTCTCCTGGGTCAGCTTCTCCGACTGCACCCGGGCCTGCTCCTGCGATTGCGCCAAAGCTTGATCATGCTCCTGCTTTGCCTGCACCAGTTCCGCCTGCAGCCGCGCGGCAATCTGCTTCGATTCCTCGTTCTGACGGCCCAGTTCGGTGATCTTGTACTCCACCTGCGACGCCCATTCCGATTGGGTCTGCTGCTCGGCCCGGAGCGTCTGCTGCCGCTTTCGCCACCGGAAATCCATCTGCGCCATGCCGGCAATGATCATCACCGAAATCAGACCGTAAATGATGTCCACCTTCAACGCGGCCTGGATGGTGCCGCGGAACGGGTTGAACGGGGCCAGCACGTAGAGCAGGGCGAGGATGGTTAGACCCGTGAACAACACCCAGCCCAGCTTGGCGGTGTTGAACTTGCGCCCCAATCGCAACGCATAGCACGCCACTCCGAACTGCAACAGCCCGGACGTCAAACGAATCATTTCCAGGTAACTCATAAGGATCTCAGAATCAGGTCACCCGGAAATGAGCAGGACCAAGGCCAAACCCGCTGTGGATCATGAGGCTGCGACAAGGAACAAAGGATGCTCGGAGACTCCCCGCAAAAGTGTCCCATTATGGAACCCGACCGCGAACCTCAAAGCAAGGGTTTGGACAGAAACGCGGGTTGAAAGTTCCCGGCGGCAGTGCCCTCAATTCTCCCTGTTGTGTGACTCAGCCGGAACGATTCAGTTTAAACCACGGATGAACACGGATTCACACGGATACAGAATGGTGAAAGCCAATTTCCGTGGGTGCTTTCAATTCACCGTTTGGTTTGCGTTTGATTCTAGGAGTGCGGCTGTTTTTTATCCGTGTCCATCCGTGTCTATCCGTGGTTAAAAGCCTTTTCAACTGAATCGTTCCGGCTAAGCGAGCTGATTTACGGTGGAACAAATTCGTGAGAATTCGCGTCAAGCCGCGTCAAGCCGCTTCCGCAATTCCAAAACGTTCTCTTCACCCTCGCGCCTGTAACGAATCTCCTCGATATACCGCCGCACCAGTGGAATTCCCCAGCCGCCCGGAGGCAAATCATCCTCCGCAACCATCGGCCTCATCGCTACCGCGGTCGGATCAAACGCCGGCCCGTCGTCCCGCAACTCGATTACGAACTCATCGCCGCGCCGCTCAAAATCGACCCGGAACTTGCGGCCCGCGTCCCGCCGCAAGGCGTGGTTCACCACGTTCGACCCGCACTCCTCGAGCGCCAGCGCCAGGCCAAAGAGCATCTTCTCCGGCACACCCTCGCCGCGCGCAAATTCCTGCATCGTCTCCACCGCCCGCATCACTTCCTCCGGCGTCCCGTTCAGCTCCAGCTTCATGATCCCGCCTTCCCGCAGGTCAACGCCAGGACCGCAATGTCGTCGCTCTGCTTCGCCGTTCCCGCAAACGCCCGGACCTGCTTCAACACCCCCGTCGCAATCGCCTCCGCCGGCTTACCCGCAAACTGCGCCGCATCCGCCAGCAATCGGTCCGTGCCGTAACATTCTTCGCCCGGATTGAACGCCTCGCTCACGCCGTCCGTGTAAAAAACCATCGCGTCACCCGGCTGCAACGTCAGCTCCGTTCGCGTGAATTCCAGTCCCGGCTCAAACCCCAGCGCAGTTCCCAGCTCCGCCACCGCCCAGCTCGGCGCCCCCCGCGCCGGAATCAGCACCGGCTTGCAATGTCCCGCGTTCGCCAGGGTCAGCTTGCGCGCCGCCGGCTCCCAGACCGCGCACAAAAACGTCACAAACATGCTCGACGGATTGTCCGCCGACAACTCGTCGTTCAGCCGCGCCAGAATCCGCTCCGGCTCCACCACATCCCGCGCCAGCAGCCGCGCCAGGCTCACCGCCCGCACCATGAACAGAGACGCCGGAATCCCCTTGCCGGAAACGTCTCCCAGAAAAATGACCAGCCGCTCCGGCCCCGCGGCGAACGCGCCGTAAAGATCCCCGCCGACCTCCTGCGCCGGCTCCAGCAGCGCGCTGAACCCGATCCCGTACGCCGCTTCCAGGGCCGCAAAATCATGCGGCAACATGCCCATTTGGATCTCGCGAGCCACCCGGAGTTCGCTCGCAATCTGCTCCTTCGCCGCGTCGCTGTAAGCTTTCGCCTTCAACAGCGAATGCACCCGCGCCTTCACCTCCAGCATTTCGAAAGGCTTGGTCAGATAATCATTCGCCCCCGCCTCGAATCCGCGCGTCTTGTTCTGCACCTCCTCCAGCGACGACAAAAACATGATCGGCACCTCGGCCGTGGCCGGATTTTGCCGCAGCCGCCGGCACACTTCGTAACCGTCCAGCCCCGGCATGACAATGTCCAGCAACACCAGGTCCGGCGGGGTCCGCGTCGCCAGTTGCAACGCCTGCTCGCCGCTCATCGCCAGGCTCAACTTGTGATCGCCCTTCAAACCCTCCACCAAAATGTCCAGGTTCGCCTTGGCATCGTCTACGATCAAAACCCTGCAGTCGGATAGCTTTTTCATGTATTCAACAGGGCCCGGGCTTCGTCGAAACGGTAATCCTCAATCAATTTGAGAAACTCCGTCCAGGTGCCGCCGCGCAGCACCCCCTGCAGCGTGTTTCGGTTTTTCCCGGCAAATTCCGCCGCGCCCGGATCGGCCTCGGCCAGCAACCTCGCCAGTTCCGACGCGGCAGCCTGCACCGCCTCCGGATCCGCCACCGCCACGGGGACTGTCTCCGGCGCCGATTCAATGTTCGCCTGCACAACCCGGTTCAGTTGCGCCAGCAGCGGTTCCAGTTCCCGGATCAACGCTTGCCGGGCCGATTCCACCGCTCCGGGCTCCAGTTTCGATCGAATGGCCTTCTCCAGTTCCGCCGCGGCCGCATGCACAGTGCGCGCGCCGATATTTCCAGCGACGCCTTTCAACGTATGCGCCAGCCGCTCCGCCAGCACGGCATCTCCCGCCGCCAGCGCCTGCTGAACCTGGGCTGGCATCGTCGCCTGCTGCTCGGCAAATTGCCGGACCAGCCGCGCATACAATCCCCGGTTTCCCGCCACTCGCTTCAGTCCGTCGACCGAATCCAGCCCCTGAATCCCGTCAAACGAATCCGCCCCCGCGGTCGCGGCGGGCGCCGGCGCCGCCAGGGCAGGGGAGCCCGCCCCGACCCGATAAAACTTCGCTATCGTCTGATATAAATTGTCCGGATCGATCGGCTTCGAAATGTGATCGTTCATCCCCGCCGCCAGGCAGCGCTGACGCTCCTCGACCGTCGCATGCGCGGTCATCGCAATCATCGGCAGTGACTTAAACCGCTCATCGGCCCTGATCTTCGCCGTCGCCTGGTAACCGTCCATCTCCGGCATCTGCAAATCCATCAGCACCACGTCAAACGCCCCCGGGGCCGACGTCACCGCGTTCACCGCCTCCAGTCCGTTGTTCGCGATGCTGACCTTCGCGCCCGCGCTCTCCAGCAACTCCACCGCAATCTGCTGGTTGATCTCGTTGTCTTCCGTCAGGAGAATACGCATCCCCGTCAGGTCCACCTTCTGCCCATGATCGCCGGCGCCCGACAAGTCCGCCGTGGATTCCGCGAACACATTCACGAGCGTGTCGACAATCATCGACTTGGTCACCGGTTTCACGAGGAACCCGTCGAGCTCGATCCGCTCCGCTTCCTCGCGCACTTCCTCGCGTCCGAACGCCGTCACCAGCACGATCGCGGGCGGATGTTTCAAGCGCTCGTTGCTCTTGATGTGCCGGCTCGCCTGCAACCCGTCCAGACCCGGCATCCGCCAGTCCATGAACACCACGTCATACGGCTCGGATCCATCCTGCTGCTCCACGGCCGCGATCGCCTCTTTCCCGTTCGCCGCCGTGTCCACCTTCAACGCAATCCCGCTCAGCGGTTCCTGCAAAATCTCCCGCGCCGTCGGATTGTCATCCACCACCAGCACCCGCAGCCGCGACAGCCGTTCCGGCACGGTCTTTCCGCCGGTCACCGCCTCGCCCACGCCTAGCCAGGCCGTGAAGAAAAACGCGCTGCCTTCTCCGGGCTTGCTCTCGAGCCAGATCTTGCCCCCCATCAAATCCACCAGCCGCCGGCAAATCGTCAGCCCCAGCCCCGTCCCGCCATGCTTCCGCGTCGTGCTCATGTCCGCCTGCGTAAACGGCTGAAACAACTTCGCCGATTGCTCCGGCGTCATCCCGATCCCCGTGTCCTTCACCGCGAACTTCAACTGCACCTTTTCCCCCGTCCGCTGCACCAGTTCGATCGTCAGCCGGATCTCACCTTTCTCCGTGAACTTTACCGCGTTGTTCACAAAATTCGTCAGGATCTGGCCCAGCCGCAGCGGGTCGCCGCGCAGCGACTCCGGGATCCCCGGCGCCACGTGCGCCAGGAATTCCAACCCCTTCTCGTGCGCCTTCTGCGCCGTCAGCGTCGTCACGGACGTGATCACCTCGTCCAGCCGGAAATCCGTGCTTTCCAGGTCCAGCTTGCCCGCTTCGATCTTCGAGAAATCCAAAATGTCGTTGATGATTGCCAGCAGCGAGGTGCCCGCGTTGTGAACCTTGGAGACATAATCCCGCTGCTTCGGATTCAAGGGCGTCTTCAGTGCCAGGTGCGAAAGTCCGATGATCGCGTTCATCGGCGTCCGGATCTCGTGGCTCATGTTCGCCAGGAACATCGACTTCATCTGCGTCGCTTCCTCAGCCCGGCCCTTCGCCTCGAGAAGCTCCTGCTCCGCGCGTTTGCGCTGCGTTATATCCGTGAAACTCACCACCGACCCGATGATCTGGTTGTCCTTCAATATTGGCGTCGCCCCATACTCCACCGGCACCCCCGCGCCATCCTTCCGCCAAAGCAATTCGTCGTCGATCCGGCTCGCTTTGCCGTGTTTATAGGCCGCATACATCGGGCACTCTTCGCTCGGGTATTCGCTGCCGTCCGGGCGATGATGATGGAACGAGGCATGGCTCGGCTTGCCAATCAGTTCCTCGGCGGTGAACCCCAGCATCTGGCACGCGGCCGGGTTCACAAACGTGATCCGCCCCTCAGTGTCGGTCCCAAACATGCCCTCCGTCGTCGATTCAAGAATCAGCCGGTTCTGCTCCTCCGCCTGCCGCCGCTCCTCGCTCTCCAACGCAAATCGCAGCGCATTCGCCATCGTCTCGGTCGCCTTCTCCAGCCACGCCGACTGGGTCGCTGTCAGGGGCTTCAACAGGCAGATCTCCAGCACCCCCACCGCCGTCTCCCCGACCAGCAACGGAAAACAGGCAACCTGCGTCGGACAAATCGATCCAAATCCAAACTGCACCCGCAAAGACTCCCCGTCCGCCTCCGTGATCACGGGTTTCTTCGACACTGCCGCCTGCCCGACAATTCCGCTGCCGGGCTGAAAGCTCTGCGACGGCCCGACTTCCGGGTAGGCGTGCGCCGCCAGACGGTGGAACGCTTTGTCCTTGCCGGCCACAAACAGTCCGCCCATCGGCGCCCCAAGAAATTCAATCGCCCCCGACAACGCCCGCTCGGCTACCTGCACCGCCGTCAGGTTGCCGCGCAGGTTCGAATTCAGCCTGGACAACCCGGATTCAATCGTCACCCGCTCCTGGGACTCGCGCGTGAGCGCCTCCAATTGCGCCGCGCGGGCCGTCAGCTCCGCCGTGCGTTCGTGAACCGTCTTCTCCAGGTTCTGGTTCAGCTCCGCAAGGCTGTTCTCGCGCTCCTGGATCTTCAGCGCCATCTTCTCAAACCCCCGCGCCAGTTCGCCCAGCTCGTCCGTGCGCTGCGGCACATCCTCCAGCATCGCTGTTTCAAAGCTGCCCTGCTCAATCGCCGTCGCGGTCCGCGTCAGGCTCCGCAGCGGCTGCCCCAGCCGCCGCGCGATCAACGTCACCACCAGGATCATCCCCACCAACCCCCCAAACCCAATCAGGGAGGAACGAATCGTCAGCTCCCTCACCGGCGCCAGCACCGAGTTCTCCTGGATGTTCAAAACCACCTTCCACCCCGTCAGCGGGGACGTCGCCCAGAATACCCGCCGCTCCTTGCCGTCCAGCATCACATCCTCAAACCCCTCCGGCCTCGACACAATCGCCTCGCCCCCCGGACGGCTCTTCACCTCCGCGCCCTCATATCCCTTCCTCAACATCAGGCTCTCGACCGGGTGGACCAAAATCCGGCCCGTCTTGCTCACCAGGAAGGCATACTCGCTCGCGGGGGGGGCGCCCCCCCCCCCCCCCCCCCCCCCCCCCCCCCCCCCCCGCCCCCCCCCCCCCCCCCCCCCCCCCCCCCCCCCCCCCCCCCCCCCCCCCCGAGGCGCGAAGTCCGAATCAGCTCACGAAGCAGTTCCAACGACAAATCCACCGTGGCGACCCCGAAGAAATTCGACCCCCCATCCAGCATCGGCACGGACAGCGTCACCATGCTGATGTCGGAGCCGCCGTCGTCGAAATAAGGCTCCGAAACGTAGAGTTTTTTGCGCGTCTCCTTCGGGCCCCAATACCACTCCCGCTTCGGATCGTGATCGTGATAGTCGTAATCCAGCTTCACCGGGTTCGGCCAGCTGTGTCGATCCACCCACGGCATCGCGTTCGTCGCCCGCCAATCCTTCGCCTCAAAAGCCATCGCCAGCCCGTACGCTTCGTTCGCCGGTGTGTTGGCAAGCAACTCCGCCATGAAAGGCACCATCTGCGGATCAGGCTCCACTCCCACCGCCTCCTGCCGGCTCGCCGTGCTCCGCGGCAACATCCCCATCCGCGCAATGAAATCATCCACACGCCGCGCCACCGCCCGCACCTGGTTCAATGCCGCCGTGTTCGTCTGCCGCTCCAATTCCGCCCGGCTTGTCCGGTAGTTGAACCACAACGTCAGGCTCAAAACCAGCACCGCCGCTATCCCGACCCCCAGTTGCAGCCGGCGGGCAATGTTCGGATGTCTAAACAGCTGTTTCATGCGCTCCCTTTCCAACCGCTCTCACCGCCGCACCCTGCAGCCTCACCCAACCCCGGCCTGGATTTCCACGCTTCATGCCCGCCCTATTTCTCCACCTTCACATCCGCCAGGATCTCGTTCACCACTTCCTGGATCCGCGACGCCCGCACCTCCGGCGACGGATCCTTCAACAACCGCCGCGTCGCATATCCACGGCTCAACAGCTTGTAGGTCCGGTTGTCCCGGATATCAATCACCAGCGTCCCCGCCTGGAACGAGAATTCGTTCGTCGGACTCGTATATGCTGCGTGCGCCACCGACTCCAAAGCCTTCGCCTCGTCCCGATTCTCAAAGTAATCGCTCACCATCCCCGTCGTGACGTTGTTCCCCAAAATCAACAGGTAACCCACGCTCACCTGGCCGTCCGAGGCCACGTAACCCAACCCTTTCGACGTCAGGTTCGTCACAATCGCCGACTGGATCAGTTGGTTGATCTCCGCCCGCTTCTCCGCATACTCCGCCACCCGGTTCGCCGTAGGCGTCACGAAATTAAACGTCTCACCCCGAATCGGCCCCGACGCCACCCGCGTCGGCGTCGATTCACAACCTTGAAACAAGAAACCCGCGGCGAGCAAAAGAGAAGTCAGGAAGGTTTTCATAGATTCGATTCTTTGTGAGGGCAGGGTATCCAAGTCGAACACCGCCTCGCGAGAAAAATCAACCACCCAAGTCCCGTTCACCGATGACTGATAACTGATCACCGATGACTGATCACCGATGACTGCCGATTCACCCCATCCCACCGCGCCTTACTTCTTCTTCCTCCCCGTCTTCCTGCTTTTCGCCCGATCCCCGCTCTCATTCAAATGCGCGTTCTGCGACTGGATCCGGTACTGCGTCCGCGGCCGGCCGCCCTTGCCGACACGATCCGGGGAGGCAATTTCCGCGTCAGACACCTCGATACCGAGTGAGCGAAGCTTGGCCGCAAGGGCTTCGCGGCAGAATTGACTGCGGGTGAGCGACCGGCGGGCGCGGTCGATTTTCGCCAGAAAACCGGAATCGCACCAGCAACCGATCATCGTTTGGCCTTTGGATCGCACTCCAGGCATAATCCAATGTGTATCAATCCCTGAAACTTTCTCAAGAAAAAGCTTGCGCAGGTGTTTAACTGAGTTAGAATCATTCTCTGGGTGACAAAAGGAAGCCGGACATTTGGTCGCGCAAACGGGCGAACGAAGCGTGCTGTCTTCATCGGGGCCTGGATCCCCGGACCAATGTTCTCAGCCATCAACCGCGCCGCCCGCCGCCTCGGCGTCCCCCGGTCCGAACTCCTCCGCCAGGCCTTGGCCGACCAGGTCCGGCACAAAAAGCAGGGCAGGGCACCATGAGACATCCAAACTCCCTGGGAGGGACGGCGTCCCCGCCGTCCCCATCTCGCGCGTCCCCCGTAGCAGCGATTGTAAAATCGCGGTCCCCCTTAGCCGTCTCTATGCAGTTGATTTTCCTGGGGATAAACGCAGAGGCGCAGAGGGCGCAGAGATTCGCAGAGAACTGGCGGCTTTTTCGGGGTCACCGATTAGTGAGCGATTTGCCTGACCCATTTCTCTGCGGCCCTCCGCGTCCTCTGCGTCTCTGCGTGAGTTTGAGTTATTTTGAACTGCATAGAGACGGCTCAGCCTTTATGATCTATCGTGTGTTGGCTATCGTCTATCCGTCGAGCCCTGATCAATTCCGGAAGCCTCACACCGCAAGCAGTTTACAACAACATTGCCTCCCCTCCGCACCCCGGCAGAGCAGGGGACTCAACCTCCAAATACCATCAGAAAAACCTGATCAACACCCACAGAACTGCCGATGAATTAATGATCCGGACGCGAGATCACCTCCGGGTGGAACAGCCCCTTCCGCCCGCCACTCCCCAGGATCTCCGTCCGGATCAACTTAATGCGGAAATCGGAGTGCGGAGCGCGGAATGTGCCGTCAGGATTCCGCATTCCGCATTCCGCACTTAAATGGCCTTCCGCCGAAACCGCGCCGGATTCCCCGCCACAATCGTCCCCGCCTCCACATCCTTCGTCACCACGCTCCCGGCCCCAATCACCGCCCCCTCGCCAATCGTGATCCCGCATAAAATCGTGGCATTCGACCCGATCGACGCCCCGCGTTTCACGAGCGTCTTCACGCACTTCCAATCCGCGTCCGTCTGCAAACTTCCGTCCGCATTCGTCGCCCGGGGAAACAGATCGTTGGTGAACATCACCCCGTGTCCCACAAACACCTCGTCCTCGATGGTCACACCCTCGCAAATGAAGGTGTGACTTGAGATTTTGCAGCGCCGGCCGATCTTCGCTCCTTTTTGGATCTCGACGAACGTGCCTACCTTAGAATCCTCCCCGATCTCGCAACCGTAGAGATTGGTGAATCCGAAGACACGCGCCCCTTTGCCCAGTTTGACGTCCGGGGCGATGAGTTGCAGTGCTGAAAGCGGCTGGCTCACTCGTGAACCCTTAAGCGCGGACGATGCTTTCCTGCTGCTCGTCCACCACGGGTTCCTTCGCAAACTTCAGCGCGGCCACCTTGACGTTGTTGCGCGTCACCGACGGCTGCAGCAACACCTGCCCGCCACCCTGCTTCAGCGACAACGAAGACGCCTCCAGGATCCGCACCAGCTCCAGCCCGCGCCGGCCATCCGTCAGCGGACTGATCCCTTCCTTGATGCAATCCAGGAAATGCTGGCACTCCGATTTCAACGGCTCTTCCTGCTTGATGTACGGCACATACATGTCGCCGTAATGATAGGAATACTGGAACTCGCCGAAAGTGTCGTAGTGCGGCGGACGTTCCACGCGCGCGTCGTAAATCTTGATCTTCTCGATCGGCGTCACGTCGTCGTAAGCAATCATCCGCTTGCTGCCCACGAACGTCATCTCCCGCGTCTTGCGCGGATCCAGCCAGCTGCTCTGGATGATCGCCGAGCGGTTGTTGCGGAAATTCAGGCACATCGTCGTCACGTCCTCCACACCCGGCGTCACGTGCGCGCTCCCGCGGCAGTTCACGCTCAGCGGCAGCTCCTCCATGATGTGCAAAATGATCGAAATATCGTGCGGCGCCAGGTCCCACGCCACGTTGATGTCCTTCTGGAACAACCCCAGGTTCAGACGGCGCGCGCAAATATACCGGATCTCCCCCAGGTCGCCCCATTCGATGATCTCCTTGATCTTCCGGATCGCCGGCGAATACAGGAACGTGTGGCCCACCATCAGCACCAGGCCCTTCTTGTCCGCAATCTCCACCAGCTCCTCGCATTGCTCCGCCGACGACGCCATCGGCTTCTCGATGAACGTGTGCTTGCCCGCCATCAGCGCGGCCTTCGCCATCGTGTAGTGAAACCGCACCGACGTCGCGATCACCACCGCGTCCAGCGCGTCTCCCGCCAGCATCTTGTTGAAATCCGTCGTCGCCTCCACCTCGGGATACAGCGACTTCATGTGCGCCAGGCGCTGCTCGCTCACATCGCACATCATGGCCAGCCGGCAGTCGCCCAATGCCCTGAAATTACGAATGAGATTCGGCCCCCAATAACCGCACCCGACAACTCCGACTTTGATTTGATTCTTCATATTTACTTCACTGGTATTTCCAACAGGTGATCGCTTGAAATGGATTTAACGTTCCAACGTCGCGTTCTGAAGCACCGGCGCGGCCGCAGCCACCACCTTGTCCTCCTTCACGTCCTTCGTCTGCATGACAATCGCCGGCACCGTCTTCAAAATGATCTTCACATCCATCCAGAACGACTTCTCGCGCGCGTAGCGAATGTCCAGGTCGATCATCTCCTCGAACGTCGTCCGGTTCTTTCCGCTCACCTGCCACAACCCCGTCAGGCCCGGAACCGCGTTCAGCCGCTGCCGATGCCGCGGCGTGTAATTCTGATACTCGTAAGGCACGCACGGACGCGGACCCACCAGGCTCATGTCGCCCCGCAGCACGTTGAACAACTGCGGCAGCTCGTCCAGCCCCAGCGTCCTCAAAATCAACGCGCACGGAATCAACCGCGCATCCCGCGCGTCCAGCTTCTTCATCGGCTTGTTCGAATCCATCAACTGGTTCAAATGCCCGCGGTGCACGCCCGTGTCCGCATTGACGTGCATCGTCCGAAACTTGAAAATCGTGAACCGCGTCCCCCGATAACCAATCCGCTCCTGACGGAACAACGCCGGGCCCGGCGACGCCACCTTGATCACCACGTAAATCAGCAGCATCACCGGCATCCACACCGGCGCCGCCAGCGTGATCAGGACCAGGTCCAGCAGCCGCTTCCAGAAGGGCAGGGCATCCGCCCCGGCAAAAGATCCGTTGCGCCCCGGCAACTCGGATCTCGTCAAACTTTGTTCTCGCGTCGATTGCATCAAAATCTCAATTCTCTGCTTTAAATCTCAGATCTCAAATCTCAGATCTCAAATCCTACCTAGCGCGCCAATGCCAGCGTCGGAAACCGGTCCTGCACCCGCCGGTTCATCACATTGATCGAGCCCCGGTCCACTTCCACCAGCGTCGGCCGGCCCAAAATATCCAGCAACACCTGCACGCGCTGCCGCGCCGGCATCGACTTCAAAACGATCGCTTCCAACCCGCAAAATGCCCCGTCCGCAATGCTCACTTCCTCGCCCGGCATCAGCCGGTCTTCCACGTCCAGCGGCTCCTCCGACTCAAAACAATCCTTCAGCTCGTCAATCACGCTCGACGGCACCGACGGCACCCGGTCGCCGAAATGCACCAGGCTGCTGATCCCGTTCACGTAGCGCACGTCGCTCCACGTGTTCGTCCCGCACAAAATGAAAATGTAGCAGGGAAACAACGGCTCCGTCGCCCGCACCACCCCGCGCCGAGTCGACCGCTCCACGCGCAGACGCGGATTGAACACCTCCAGGCCGAGGCTCCGATTCAAATTGGCCGCGGCAATGTGCTCGTGCTTCGGTTTCGTCCGGGCACAATACCAGGCTTTATCTGTGTCCAAATTCATCTGCACTGTCTCAACGGATTTTCCCTTGATTCGCCCCACCCGAAAAGCGCCGCTCTCTCTGCACTCTTCCGTGGAGGAATTCGCTGATCATCATTGCACGAAACAACGATCCTGTCTGTCCTGTCGTTTGCGGATTTTGGCGTCCTGAGTTTCCGGACAAATCCGTACAGCCAGCCACGACGCCTTGTCAGGTAATCCGCTACAAATGTCACCTGTTCGTCACCTGGATCACCCCTCCACTCCGGATCCCCGGCATGCGCAGGCGACTGGCCATTAATGGTATGCATTCGAAGAATATGTAGGAGGTCGACGTTAGGAGACTCACAAAACCAGGACACTTCTCGCTCCTCCAGCGTCCGCACTAACACGGAGCCGGTGGAGCAACACTCCGTCGACCCCTAACCCACCCGGGAGCGACGAGCTACTGCGAGTCTCCATCTCCACCCCCGGGAGGGACGAGCTACTGCGAGTCCCCATTCGGAAAATTCAGACAGAATGACCGGAATGTTCAGAATGCTTTAGTCCTCCTCCGCGCCTCCGCGTTTATCCCCAAAGAATTAGTGAAAATTCGCGTGAATTCGCGTCAAGCCGCCCCCATCCGTCCCACCACTGCGGGATCCGTGAATTCCGCACTGGCTAAAACCAATTGAACTTCTCCGGCACATACACGATGTCCGAAGGCTTCAAATAAAACGGATCCTCATCCTGCCCCTCCAGCACCCGCTTCAAATTCAATTTGAAATGCTCCGTGTGCCCCCGCGTGTTCCGAATCACCGTCACATCCTTCAAATTCGCCCGCGAAAAATCAAACCCGCCCGACTCCATGATCGCCTCCAGCGCCGTGATCGGCCGGTGCGACTCAATCCGCCCGGGCCTCAGCACCATTCCCGTCACAAACACCGTGAACGACGACGACTCCACCGTCACCGTGATCTCCTTCGTCACGAGTTGGCCCGAATAGCGCTGGATCAAATCCTTCTCCAGTTGCGCCGGAGTCATCCCTGCCGCCGGCACTTCACCGATCAAACCCAGCGTGATTTTGCCATCCGGGCGGATCTGCTGGGTCGCATTCAGGTTCGGCGCGCCGGGAAACGTAATGCGCAACACGTCACCTTCCCGCAACAATGCCGCCTCCGCCGACGGGTCCGGCTTCTTCACCACCTCCGTCTGGGCATATTCCGGACTCTGACAGCCCGACAAAACCACTCCCAGCGCCACCAGAGCCAGAACAACTGCCACCTTCGGATACGTAGGAGCCGACGTAAGGAGGCTCATTCTGAGTCCTGTCCAAGCCCGCCGGGTCGTAGCCCCTGGGCGAAGCCCGACCAGGAGTTTTCGACCCAAACCCACAACCGATCCAAAAACAGGAAGATCATTCATGATTAATTTCTTTCGATCCGGACCAAAAATCTCCGGCCAAAATGGCACGACAAAAGCCTCCCGGCAAGCGAATGACAAAACCACCTTCCCTCCTTCCACATCCGGGAGGGATGAGCTATGCGAGTCCCCACCTCCACCTCGGTAGGGACGGCGTCCCGCCGTCCACTTCGTAGCCGCGATCGTCAGATTGCGGATCCCCCCCCCCCAGTAGGAGCCGAGGTAACGAGGCTCATTCTAAACCCAGTCCTTGGCTATCGACTATTGGCTATTGGCTATCCGGCGCAGCCGGGGGTGGGGCGAGACTCCGTCGAGCCCTGACATCCTTGCCCATCCGAGCCCAAAAACCCTTCAGACAGAATGAACTGAATGTTCAGAATGCTTTTGCCCACCTCCGCGTCTCCGCGGTTACTTGCAAAAAATGACTGCCTATTCGCGTAACGGATTATTGGATGGCTCCGGGCGCGGTCTCCCCATTTATCCAATAATCCAAATATCCATCCATCCACCCTCAGTGGTAAGCCCTGGCCAAACACCAGCGAATCGCCGTCTGCAACAACTCCGACCCGTTCTTCAAATTCAGCTTTTCCTTGATCCGCGACCGATACGTTTCCACCGTGCTGATGTCAATATGCAGCGATTCCCCGATTTCATTCGTGCTTTTCCCCAGCCCGATCTGCTCAAAGACCTGCAGTTCGCGCTCCGACAGGCTGTCCACACCGGAACTGGTGGACGGATGGGCAGGGGAGGCGATCTTCGACGCCACCTGGGCCGCCGCCTTCTCGCTCCAGTAAATCTCTCCCCCTAAAACCTTCCGGACAGCCTCGATGATCTTGCCCGGCGCTTCCCGCTTCGAAATATAGCCGCGCGCGCCTGCGCGCACCGCGCGCTCCGCGCTCATCGACTCGTCCTGCATCGACAAAACCAGGCTTAACACCTTGGGATGCCGATCCCTCAGATCCCGGACCAGCTCCAATCCGTCCGAATCCCTCAACCGTAAATCCACTATTGCCAGGTCCGGTTCCGAACAGGCTATCGCCTTCAAAGCCTCCTCCCGGTCGTCCGCTTCCCCGCAGACCTCCAGGTCCCGCTCATGCCTCATGGCGAGCTTTAGCGCCTGGCGAACAATCGGATGATCATCCACCAAAAACACCCGGATGCTCTTGGCTCCGTTCGTTGCTTTTTTCATAATCTCCTGAGTGATGCGTAAATTAGACGGATTTCGGCCGTCGATTGCAAGTCTAATCCTCTGACCACCCGGCACCTGCAAAAACCACGTCTGTTAGGTCTTGATTCGGCAATCTTTAATCTATGCGATAAGCAACATTGATGCCGCCTCGCCGCGCCCCGGGATGGCGCCTGCCGGGCCGTAGTCCCGGACTCATGACGCAGGGGCGCAGTTCGGCGGAATCGGAGGGCGCCCGGCAGGGGGCGATCGATTCGCCATGGACATCCAGGCCGATGAACAGGGCGGGGTTCGCGGAGGCTGGAATGTGCTGAATACGGCGTCGGCGTGCAGCCGGAGTGCGGGGGTTGTCGGGTCGGGTTCTTTGCGGCTCGACAGGATTGAACGGGTGGAGTATGTAGGTTTTCGTGGTGACTGCTTTCCTTCCAGTGTTTGAGTTGTATTCCAAGCATGGTGGCTCGGCACCGCACACACGGTGCAACCCACGTTTCCGGGCATCAGACACCTTAACCACTTTCATCACCAGCCGTACTGTCTGGGCTTACACCACCAGCCTACACCGCGAAGAGACTTGAGCGATGAGCAACCAGGTGATTATACGTGAGGGCTTGGTTTTTCTGGCCACCTGCGTGGCATTCGTCTTGTTGGCCATGATCATGCCGTTGCTGTTCAAGATCGAGCTGTGGCCAATTTTGACTACCATGCCCTTCGCGGCCCTGGTCATCCCGTTTTACGTTCTTGTTCGTTGGATTCAGTGCAGGCGCAGGTGTCGGTCATGAAAGCAGGTTAGAATGGGCTCCAGTTTATGAATACCTCATTCCAGGACAGCCGATCCGCAGTTTGCTCCAGCGTCGGATTGTGTTCTCACACTATTGATTTTGTGTCAGGGCCGCCGCCGCGTTCCGGGAGATCGCGCGGGCCGATCCCGGCGTGGGTGCGCGGTGTTGTCATCGTGCGGACGATCGCGGCGATTGTTGTTTATTGCTCGGCGGGCTTTCGTGCGGCTGCCGGTTCTGTTCCTGTGCCGGCGCCCCTGGGGCAGCCGCTTCAGTGGACGGCGAGTGCTGCGCTGATCGGGCCTGCTGCGGACTCTCGCGGCATTGTTTCAGTGAAGGATCCGACGGTTGTGCGCTACAACGACCGGTGGCATGTGTATGCGACCACGGCTGACACCAACGGGCACTGGGGGATGGTCTACCTGAACTTCGCGGACTGGGCGGATGCGGCCGGCGCGAAGCGTTATTATCTGGATCAGAATCCAAACCTGCGGGGTTACCACTGTGCGCCACAGGTCTTTTTCTTTCGGCCACAGAACAAGTGGTATTTGGTTTATCAATCCGGTCCGCCGCAGTATTCGACGGCTGACGACCTGGCGAGGCCGGAGACATGGACCAAGCCGGCGAGTTTTTTCCCGACCAATCCTCCCGGCGTGTCGAAGAGTTGGCTGGATTTCTGGGTTATTTGCGACGCCACAAACGCCTACCTGTTCTGCACCGGGGACAACGGGCGCATGTACCGCAGCCGGACGAGGATCGAGGACTTTCCCAACGGCCTGAGCAATCCGGAGGTGGTGATTGAAGGGGCGCGTGAGGCGGTTTTCGAAGCGGGCATGACTTACAAGATCAAGGGTGCGGATGCGTATTTGACGCTGGTGGAGGCGATTGGTCCGAACGCGCGTTATTACCGGGCCTGGATTTCCGACCGCCTGGACGGCGAGTGGGAGCCGTTGGGGTCGGCGACGACCTTTGCGCAGCCGTTTGCAGGAATCAACAACCTGACATTCGCCGAGGGCGTGAAGCCGTGGACGCGGGACATCAGCCACGGGGAATTGATTCGCGACGGTTACGACCAGACGCCGACGGTCGATTTGAACAACCTTCAACTTCTGTTCCAGGGCCGTGATCCGGCGATCAACCCGAGCTACTCGCAGTTGCCTTACCGGCTGGGGTTGCTGCGATTGAATCCGGCCAGGTGACCTGAATGCCGCCAGAGCGCGCCAAAACAAGGGTGTCGCTCAACCATGTGACATGATGGAATCGAGTCGAGGAGATTACACACTAAGTTGCCGGGCGGAGGACCAGCAGCCGGAGCGGATTCATGCTTACCTGGCGCGATCTTATTGGGCTCCCGGCATTCCGTTGGAACTTGTGAAGCGCTGCATTGAGGGCGCCCTGTGCTTCGGAGTGTTTCATCGCGGAGAACAGGTTGCTTTTGCGCGGGTGATCACAGATCGCGCCACGTTCGCCTACCTGGCGGATGTTTATGTTCTGGAGGAGCACCGCGGAAGGAAGCTTTCCCGCTGGCTGATGGAGTCGATCATGGGACATCCCGAGCTGCAGGGCCTGCGGCGGTTCATGCTGGCGACGCGCGACGCGCAAGGGTTGTATGCGAAGTACGGTTTTGTGCCAGCGGCGAAGCCGGAGGAACTGATGGAAATTGTGCGGCGCGGGATTTACCTCGATCCGTCGAGCCGCGGATAAACAGGGATTCACGGCGGATCAACCTCTCAAGCCCTGTGTCGCAGAGCAAAGTGTCCGTGCTGGAAGTGGTTGTGACTTTTTGGAGGCCGATTTGTGAGCTTATAGGCGACTTTTGGCTTCGTTTTTTTGCTGTAACGATTCGATTGGCTCGATAGAATTCGACCATGGGCAGGGGAAATCAGTTTCGGGGAGTGGGTGGAGTTTTCCACGTTACACATCGCTGTCATAACCGGGAGTTTCTGCTGAAGTTCGCGCGCGATCGCGACGCGTATGGTTCCCTTTTGCGCGAGAAGCTGAAATGTCACGATGTCGCCCTCCTGGACTACTGTTTTACGAGCAATCATGTGCATTTGCTGGTGGACACGCCCGCACGGGAGGAACTGAGCCACTTCATGCAAGTCGTGGCAGGAGAATTCTCTCGCGCCTATAACCTTCGCAAAGACAGGATGAACGCCTTTTGGGGAGAGAACTACCATGCTACTGCAGTTGAAGATGGAGTCTACTTGTGGCGCTGCATGGTATACATCGAGTTGAATATGGTGCGCTGCGGAATGGTGAAACACCCGAGTGAATGGCGCTGGAATGGCCATGGCGAGATTACGGGGAAGAGGAAGCGGTATCGGTTGCTGGATTTGGAGCGCCTGAGCTGGCGCCTTAGGACGGACAATTTGACGGAACTGCGACAGAACTTGGAATGGAGCCTGGCGGATCAGATTGCGCGGGACCAACTGAAACGGGAGCCATGCTGGACTGAGGCGCTGGCGGTTGGCAGCCGACGATTTGTGGAAGGCATGCAACCGAAGGTAGTGGTGAGGCGCGAGGTACTGATCGAGGAATTGGAAGACAACTGGGTGCTGAAAGAGGTCGAAATCTCTTACGGCTCAAAAACAGACTCAAAAAATGCCTGTAAAGCCCCCAAATGACCCCCGGAATGAAGTGTTCTCAGTGATGTTCAATCGCTTGTCTCTGCGACGCAGAAGACAGTGCGGCAGACGCCGACGGTGGATTTGAACAACCTTCAACTTCTGTTCCAGGGACGTGATCCGCGATCAACCCGAGCTACTCGCGATTGCCTTACCGGCTGGGGTTGCTTCGATTGGATCCGGCCAGGTGACCCGGATCCAGGGTGCGGGTGGAAGGGCTGGCGGCATGGTCGCGCCGGTTTGTATTAATCGGGCTCGAAGCAGGCGAAGATCCGGAATCCCTGTTGTTGGATCTGTGATTTCATCTCCGGAGGGCCCCAGATGGCGAGTTGATATCCAAAACCGTTGGTAGTGATCAGCCAGTGCAGGAGATAATAGTCGCGACCCTGGTTTTGGATTTGAAATTCGACCTGCCATCCGGGCATGCCATTGACGGAGGAGGATCCCTGCGAGAGGAGCCGGAAACCGGTGGCGCTTGCCTGGACATTCGACCTGGACAACTCGGCGAACTGGCGGGAAGGATCTTTCCATTCCGTGTCGAGGGGGCTAGCTGAGAGCGCGAAGAGAATGGGTCCGGCTTGTTCGAAGGCGAGAATGGGGACTTTGCCGAGTTTGTGAGGGTCCAACTGTTCCCAGGGCTCCGGCGGCGCGCGGAATTCGAAGTTTTGAGATTCGAATTTGTATCGTCCGTTTGGGTTTGGGGCGAGCAGGCCTGTGGGAGGCGGACCGTTGATTGCGAGTTGTATGCCCTCGATGTAAGCCGGCACGAGGAAGAGGCAGGTAAAGCAGGCGAGCACCAGTGTCGTGAAGGCGAAGCCTTTTCCGCCCCCGTAGCGCTCCGGATTGCGGTAGCATTGTCCCAGGCCGACGATGGCGAGCGCGACAGATGTGATGATGAATGGGATGACGAGGAGAAAGAAAATTCCCGAGAGCGTCTGCGGGGCGGAGGCTCTATCGAGGATGATGGCGATCGTGTAGATTCCCAACGCGGTGAGGAATAGCCACAGGGAGAGGGTGCATTGGCGGTTGGTTTCTCCGGAACCTGTTTGTGTGCCGCGGCTGGATCGGTGACTTGATCGGGAACGGGAGCGTGAGCGGGAACGCCGGGGGGCGGGGCCTATTGCCGGGCGGAGGATCTGGCGCTCAGTGCCGGGGATTTGGGCTGTAGCAAGCGCAGGCGGATTCCCGGGATCGGGCTGGAACTGCAGTTCTCGGGCAGGGGCGGGTGCAGCGGCGGGTATTGAGCCCGGGGCGGACGGTTTCGGAAGGTTTCCGAACTGCAAGCGCCGTCGGATCCGGAAATAGCCGGGTGGCAGCTCCAGGACGAGGTTGCAAGCTTTCCAAACCGGTTCCACCTGTGCGCGGTGTGACGGGAGCCGGTCAGCCGGAATACTCGCCTTGAGGACGTTGAACGAAAACGTCAGCTTCAAGAAGTTGTTCAGCGACTTGCTGATCCGGCTGAAGCTGAAAAACTCGTTGCCGACCTTGCAGGCGGGCAGGGCAGGAATGTTCAGGGATGGAAACTCGATTTGAACGATATGCTGCAACTGGCATGGAAACGGGAGGGAGAAAGGGTTGCGGCGCAGGTTTGCGGATGGGAGGAGCAACGGGGCGGAGATATCGCTCTGCAAATGGAAGCTGAACATGGTTTGATAGGCTTCCTGTTTGAGAAATCCATGGATCTCGAAACCTTCCGCGATGGTGAATTCATTTCGCACCCGGTCGTCGCGAAATTGCAGTGTTCCGACGCGGGTCGCCCAGGCGAAGCGATTGGCCTGGAGTTGAAGGCGTTTCTTTGCGATCGCTTCGACTCCTTCGTCTTCAAATTCCTGCCGCAGCATATCGGCGTAGATGCCGCTGGCGGTCACGATGATTTCGAGGTCGGACGCTTGGCCGCTCGTATCGAGGTTGAAGGACTCCTTTGTTTCGTGGTTGCCGGCGGGCAGCGAACCGGCGGGCACGGGGACGAGGGTGAGAGTGGTGGCATCGATGGGGAGTCCCAGGCCGTAATCCGGCACCGATCGGTTGAGTGCGCCGCCGCCCTGGCATCGGATCGTGGCGTCGACCCAGCGTCGTTCGTTTCCGATTTGAAATTCTACGATGGCGTGGTTGAAAACTCCGGGTGATGGAAGGAATTGGCCGATGGCGAGGCGGGACTCGGCATTGACGAGGATGGGTCTGGCGGAAATGCCAAGGGTCCGCAACAGTCGGACCAGGAGGAAGGCGAGGTCTTTGCAGTCGCCGTAGCGGCGGCGGATCACGCTCTCGGCGCCGGCGGGGATCTGGCCGCCCAATTCCAAGCTCACGCTGAGATAGCGGAATCCGTCCTGGACCAATTCGATGGCGCGGCCCGCGCAGGCGGCAGGATCGGGCCCGGCGGTCTTGATGTCCTCGATGAGTTTTGCGAAATGTTCGCCCGTGGGTTCTTCGGTCCAGGCATCGACCACCGCGCGCGCGAACGTTTGCCAGTCGGGACAATCGGAGACCTGGATCCACGGGTAATCGAGGTGCCAGTCGGGGGTGCAATCCTCGGGTTCGGGGGAGGCAAAGTTCTCGCCCTGCCAGCAGCAGCGGGTTTCGGAGTTCTGCGGTTGGATGACCGGGGCGAGGTTGGGGGATGAAGACTTCCACTGCACGTTTCTTGCAGGGGCGTGCTGGATGGAAAAGTGGTATTTCCCAATGGAAAGGCCGGCCGGCAGCGTGAAGAAGGCGGAGATACGGTCGGGCAGCAATCTTGGGCGATCGGTCAGCGTGTAGGACCAGTCCAGGATGTCGCCGGGGCGGACATTTTCCAGGAGCAACAGCAGGGTGATCCAGCCGTCGATGCTCCATCCTTCGAGACGGGCTTCCCTTTGGAGGAACTGCATGCGGCCGAGGTCGGCGTGTTCGATTTCGTTGGAGTCTCGGCGGATTTTGATGGAATGGATGAGAACGGACTGAGTTTGCGGTTCGAACTCGAGGCGCCACTGGGACTGGTGCTGGACGGCCTGCATGGTTTCCAGGCGTTGCACGGTGCGCACATAAGTCTGGCGCAATTCCGCGTGCACCTGGCGCTCGACGAGAAGATAGGTTACGGGGCCGCGGAGTGCAGGCTTGTGCTCCGCGCTGTAGGGGCAAGGCTGGATCCAATCGGGCGGAGGTGCGATTTGGACCCGTTCGCGTGCGATGGCGGGGAGATCTCGGGGTTCGGAGGACTGGGTATCCATTGCCTGCGGAGTTGAGGATACGCAAAGCGGTGAAGATTCAAAGTCAATTTGCATTCAGCCCGGGCGAATTTTGTGTCGCCGACGCGGGACGAAGCTTAACCGAATGCTGGCGGCAACGGACGGTTTTTTCTGGATTGATGCGGGTTGGCTTTGTAAGAGTTGGGCAATATTTCAAACCTGAAAGGAACCTGTTATGGGTAAAATCTCACGCACATGGTCGTTGATGTCGGATTCCTGGGGCGTCCTGAGGCAGCACAAGAGTTTGCTGGTGTTCCCGTTGATGTCGGGTTTTTGCTGCCTGCTGCTGCTGGTTTCCTTCGCCATACCGATTTACACGACCGGGGCCTGGCGGCTTTCGGACAACGAAGCCGGTTCCGGGCACCAGGCGCTCTACTACGGCACGCTTTTCTGCTTTTATCTGGTCAACTACTTCATCGTCGTGTTTTTCAATTCGGCCATTGTGGCGTGCGCCGCGGCGAGGATGAACGGGGACGACCCGACGCTGGGCGACGGACTTCGCGCCGCGCTTTCCCGGCTCCCGGTGATCGCGGGCTGGGCGTTGGTTTCGGCCACCGTCGGCCTGGTGCTGAGGATGATTGAGGATCGATCCGAGAAGATCGGCCGGATCGTGGCGGGCTTGCTCGGGATGGGCTGGACGGTTGTGAGTTTCCTGGTGGTGCCGGTGCTTGTGGTGGAGAATCAGAATCCGATCGCGGCCCTGAAGAGTTCCACGGTGCTATTGAAAAAGACCTGGGGCGAACAACTCGCGAGTCATTTCAGTTTCGGCATGGTGTTCTTCGTCCTGGCGATACCGGCGGTGGGCGTGATCGTGCTGGGTCTGTTGAGCGGGAGCGGGGTGGTCATTTTTTCCTGCATCGGATTGGCGGTGATTTACCTGATCCTGCTCGGGCTGGTGCAATCGGCTCTGCAGGCGATCTTTCAAACGGCGCTTTATCTTTACGCGCGGGACGGCAAGGTGCCGGAAGGATTTCGCGCGGAAATCCTGAGTGGCGCGCTTTCGTGAGGGCGTGAAGGAGGCTGAACCACGAATGGACGCGAAGGAATGAAGCGGGTGACGATTGAGCGAATTACAGCGGTGGATTTGCCGGCGTTGGCGGATCTTTACGATCAACTGGTGACCGAGAAGACGGATCGGGGTGAGATGAAGCGGGTGTTTGCGCAACTGGATGGGCGTGAGGAGTATTACCTGCTGGGTGCGAAAACGGAGGCCGGCAAACTGGCGGGATGCATCATGGGGATCGTGTGTCTCGACCTGCTGAAGCGGGGGCAGCCGTTCATGGTGATGGAGAACATGATCGTGGATTCCGAATGGCGGGGCAGGGGAGTCGGGAAGAAACTGATGGAACGATTGGAGGGATTGGCGAGGGAACGAGGGTGCATTTTTATCCAGTTCTGTTCCTCGTCCTATCGGAAGGAAGCGCACGGGTTTTACGAGGCGTGCGGTTACGACCCGGCGGCGGTGCAGGGGTATCGCAAGTTTCTTTGATCCCGGAAACGGGGCGGGGTTGGGGTTGAAGTCGGGCGGGGATTAAACGAAACTCAGGCGCTCCCTTGACATGTTTATGAGAACGAAATCAGAGATTATTCGTGAATTTACGGATCGCGTGCTGAACGGCGGCGACGTTGAGGCGGTTGGGGATTATTTCCGGGAAGACATGGTGGAGGAAGTGCCGTTCCCGGGACAGGGGCCGGGGGTGAACGGGCTGAAAGATGTTCTCAGGGGAATGCGATCAGCATTTCCGGACATGCACTGGACCATCGAGGAACAAATCGAAAGCGACGACAAAGTCGTCAGCCGATTCACCTGGACCGGCACTCATCGAGGAGACTTCCTTGGCGTCGGCACAACGGGACGGCGCGTCAACGTGTGGGGCGTGGTGATCGACCGGTTTGTCGGGGACAAGGTGAAGTCGACGCGGATCATCATGGATGGACTGGGATTGATGGCGCAGATGGGGGCGCTTGGGTGATTTCAAGTTTAGGAGTTTAGGGGTTTGAGAGTTTGGGAGTTGGGGGCGCTGGCGCTTTCCGGGGTGGCGGAATCACGGGAGTAAGTTTGAGACTCCTTACGTCGTCTCCTACCTGGAGGGTGCGGGCTCGGCGGCGGTGATTGTCACTTCGAGGAGGCCCTGGGCCGGGTCGGCGAGGGATTTGAAGGCGGCGAGGGAGAGGTCGATGATGCGGCCGGCCTCGACGTAGCGGCGGGCGGGGCCGCGGTCGGTGACGGTGACGACGATGGAGCGGGCGGGGTCGGATCGGGCCGTGACGCGGAGGCGGGTGCCGAAAGGGTGGAACCAGGAGGCGGCTGTCAGGTTATCCGGGTTGAATGTCTCGCCATTGGCCATGAGTTTGCCGCGGTGGGCTTCGCCGTACCAGGAGGCGATTCCATCGATTGACCCGGAACTGCCTGTGGGTGTGGCGTTGCACAGCAGGCAGAGGAAACACAGCGCGACTCGAATTTTCATGACCCAATTCAGCCCAGCTGGGTATTAGCAGGAAGATGGCCAAGGCGGGTTTCAAGTTGCGGGTTGCAGGTTGCGAGTGCGGGAACGCGAAGAGCGCACCCGGGACCTTCGACAGCGTCCATTCGACGCGTCCTTTGTGCCGCCAGGAACCTGGAACCTGCAACCTTGTTTTCACGACAGCGGGTGTCATGAGAATTGGGCCTTTCCTTTTGGGGATGTTGTTTTATTGTGACCACACCCATGAACACCAAAGCTCTCCTGCTGTCTTTAGCATTTGCTGTCGGTCTGAGCTCGGGATGCACGACCCGTAGCACGGAAGCGAATGAGTCGAAACCTGCTTCGAAACCGATGGCGGAAGCGCCCAAGCCGGCGGCGCCTCCGGCGCCCGTGGCTGAGGCACCGAAGCCGACGCCGCCACCGGCGCCGCCCGCTCCGAAGCTGGAATTCCCGGCGGCCAGTCCCGGCGCCACGTTGAAGCAGCGGGCGGGGTTGACGGATTTCGAGATCGTCTATTCGCGTCCGAGCATCAAGGGCCGGACGATTTTCGGCGGCCTGGTGCCCTACGACCAGGTGTGGCGGACGGGGGCGAATCAATCGACGAAGATCACGTTCAACACGCCGGTGAAATTCAACGACGTGGAAGTTCCGGCCGGGACCTATGCGCTCTACACCATTCCCGGTGAGGCGGAATGGACGATTATTCTCTACAAGAACACGGCGTTATGGGGCTCGTTCAACTACGATCCCAAGGACGACGTGGTCCGGGTGAAATCGACGCCGGTGAACCTGGCGGAGTCGGTCGAGACCTTTACGATCGAGTTTAACGATCTGCGGGACGAATCGGCGACGCTGGGGATCATGTGGGATCACACGTATGTGCCGGTGAAAGTGAGCTGGGATTTATCGAGCAAGCTGGTGCCGCAGATCGAGGCGGTGATGTCGTCGACGGACAGCCGGAAGCCTTATTACCAGGCGGCGATGTTTTACTACGATCACGGGCTGGATTTGCAGAAGGCGAAGGAGTGGATTGATGCGGCGCTGAAGGAGCGGCAGGCGCATTACATGGTTTATTTGCAGGCGGAGATCCTGGCGAAGCTGGGCGACAAGCAGGGTGCGATCGCGGCGGCCCAGCATTCGAAGGAACTGGCCGAAAAGGCGAATGACAGCGGCTATGTGAAATTGAACGAGGCGCTCATCAGCAGCCTGCAGGCCCAATGACCGGCGTTCCTAATCATGGGCGGTGCGCCCGTGATTTGATGTTTTCGGGCACGGCCCGGCGGTTCGCCGCCGGGGCCGTGCTGTTTTTTTTGACGGCAGCGGCAATGGCGCAACCGGTGCCGCCCGGGGAGATTCTCCATCAATTGCGCGCGTTCGACGAGATGGGGAGCGTGCTCTACGTGGCGGCGCATCCGGACGATGAAAACACGCAACTGATCGCCTACCTCGCGCGCGGCCGGAATTACCGGACGGCTTACCTGTCGCTGACGCGCGGCGATGGCGGGCAGAATGTGCTGGGGGCGGAGATGGGCCCTGAACTCGGCGTGTTGCGGACGCAGGAATTGCTGGCGGCGCGGCGGGTGGATGGCGGGCAGCAATTTTTTTCGCGCGCGCTGGATTTTGGGTTTTCGAAGGATTACCGGGAGACGCTGAACATCTGGGACAAGCAACAGGTGTTGGAGGACATGGTGCGGGTGATTCGCACATTCCGGCCGGACGTGATGATCACGCGGTTTTCGACGCAGCCGGGCGGCACGCACGGGCATCACACGGCGTCGGCGGTGCTGGCGCTGGAGGCGTTCAAGCTGGCGGGCGACACCAATGCGTTCGCGGAACATCTGTCCGGTCTGGCGCCCTGGCAGCCGAAGCG
Organism: Verrucomicrobiota bacterium; assembly: GCA_046346665.1. Lineage (GTDB taxonomy): Bacteria > Verrucomicrobiota > Verrucomicrobiia > Limisphaerales > JAXMHQ01 > JAXMHQ01. Next base: position 88,461 of record JAXMHQ010000004.1, on the reverse strand, counting down.
GATTTTTCTGAATGCCTGGTCGGGCCCGGGCGGCCGAGGCGTGGACAACGCCACCAACGCCCCGGGCGTGCTGCGCGTGGATATCTCGGGAAACGACGCTTCCACGGGCGAATCGTTTGGATCCATTGCGGCGCGGAGCCGGGCGATGCACAAGACCCAGGGCTTCGGGAATTTCACGGGATTCGGCGGCGGCGGCGGGCCGCGGCCGGAGCGATTTGAGCTGATGGACGGGGAGGCGGCGACGAATGACATCCTGGACGGGATCGACACGACATGGGGCCGGGTGGCGGGCGGTGAGGAGATTGGCAAGCTGGCAAAGGAGGCGATCGCGAATTTCAATCCGACCAACTGTGCTGCGACGGTGCCGGTGCTGTTGGAGATTCGTCGCAAGCTGGCGGCGTTGCCGGTGGATGCCATTTTGAACGAGAAGCAGCGGGCGTTGGATTGCATTCTGCAAAGCTGTTTGGGAATGACCGTTCAGACCGCAATCCCGCAGGCGTCTGTTGTGCCGGGCGGGATGCTGGCGATGAAACATTCGGTGTCGATTGAATCGGGCCCGCTGGTGCGCTGGCTGGCGGTGCGGTATCCGTCGATTCACCGCGAATTGAACGTCGGACTCGACCTGAAGCCCGCGGCGTCGGCGGCGCGCGATTCGAGCGAAGAGCTGCCGGCGAACCAGCCTTTGACGCAACCTTACTGGCTGCAGGAGCCGGTGGGGACGGGGATGTTCCGGGTGGCCGACCAATCGCTGATCGGGATGCCGGAAAATCCGCCGGCGTTTCCTGTGGAATGGGTGTTCGACATCCAGGGTCAGACGCTGGTGATACCGGATCAGCCGAAACAATATCCGCCGGCGGGAGTGACGAATGCGTTCGCGGTGCCGCTGCGGGTGATTGCGCCGGTGGCGATACGGTTTGCGTCGGAGGTTGAATTGTTCAGTCCGGGCGCGGACCGGCCGGTGGAGGTGGATTTGACGGCGGAGCAGGGGAAAGTATCGGGGACACTTCGGCTCGAGGTGCCGGAAGGCTGGCGGGTGCGGCCGGCGGAGCAATCGTTCAAGCTGAAGGCGTCGGGCGATCGGAAGCGGGTGCGATTTACGGTGCGGGCGCCGTTGAAGGCGACGAGCGCAACGCTGGTGGCGTCGGCGGAAGTGAACCACGCGCGGTTCGACCGGGACCGGATTGTGATCGGGTATGAGCACATGCCGCCGCAGATATTGCAGCCGGTGGCGAGCCAGAAGGCGGTGAGCCTGGACCTGGAGGTGCGTGCGAAGGCGGTGGGCTACATCGCGGGCGCCGGGGACCGGGTGCCGGAGGCGCTGGCGCAGATGGGCTGTTCGGTGAAGGAATTGAAGGGGACGGATTTGACGCCGGACCGGTTGAAGAAGCTGGATTCGGTGGTGGCGGGGATCCGGGCGTTCAACGTCCGCAAGGACCTGGCGCCGCATTTGCCGGCGCTGTTTGACTGGGTCAAATCGGGCGGCACACTGGTGATCCAGTATAACAATCCGAACGGGCTGCAAACGAACGTGATCACGCCGGTTCCGCTCACGTTGTCGGGCGACCGGGTGACGGACGAGACCGCGCCGATGACGTTCCTGGCCGCGGACCACCCGGTGTTAAAAAGTCCTAACAAGATTACCGAATCCGATTTTTCGGGCTGGGTGCAGGAGCGCGGGTTGTATTTTCCGAACCAGTGGGATCCGGCGTGGGAGCCGATCCTGGCGTGCAACGATCCCGGGGAATCGCCGAAGAAAGGCGGGTTGCTGGTGGCGCAATACGGGAAGGGCTATGTGGTTTACACCGGGCTGGCATTTTTCAGGCAATTGCCGGCGGGCGTGCCGGGCGCCTACCGGTTGTTCGGGAACATGATTTCGCTCGGCAAATGAGGGCGACGCAAGCCAGCGCGGTGGCCGAGGAAGCCGGGTCGAAGCCGGCGGCGGGAGGGCCGGGGCTGCCGTGGCCGCGGACGTGGGGCGGGGTTTACTGGCTGGTGGCGGCGTGGTTTGGGGCGTGGCTGATATTCCTGGTCGCGTTGACCGAGTTCACTTCATGAACCGGCTGGATTTTGCCGTCCTCATTTCGATCCTGGTGGGCATTGCGGCCTTCGGGATCTGGCGGACGCTGGGGCGGCGGAATCTTCACGAATATTTCAAGGGCGATCCGCGGACCAACTGGGCGACGATCGGGGTGTCGGTGATGGCGACGCAGGCGAGCGCGATCACGTTTATCTCGACGCCGGGGCAGGGTTACCGGGACGGGCTGGGGTTTGTGCAGTTTTACTTCGGGCTGCCGTTTGCGCTGATACTGATTTCGATCGTGTTTCTGCCTTTGTACCGGAGGCTGAACTTGTTCACGGCTTACGAGTATCTGGGGCGCCGGTTTGATTCGCGGACGCGGTTGCTGGGGGCGGGGTTGTTCCTGTTGCAGCGTGGATTGGCGGCGGGGATTACGATTTACGCGCCTGCAATCATCCTGTCGACGACGCTGGGGTGGTCGTTGCGAACGACGATTTTGCTGACGGGAATCCTGGTGGTGATTTACACCGTGCTGGGCGGCAGCGAGGCGGTGAACCTGACCCAGAAATATCAATTGGCGGTGATTTTTTGCGGGATGGCGGCGGCATTCATCACGGTGTGTCTGCGGCTGCATCGAACGGCGACGGTGCCGGAGATTGCGGGGATCGCGGGAGAATTCGGCAAACTGCAGGCAGTGGATTTTTCGACCGACCCGCGGCATCGCTACACGCTGTGGGCGGGGTTGCTGGGCGGATTTTTTTTGCAGCTCTCCTATTTCGGCGCGGACCAGTCGCAGGTGCAGCGGTATCTCTCGGGTGAATCGCTGCGGGAAAGCCGGCTGGGGCTGATGTTCAACGCGCTGTTCAAAATCCCGATGCAGTTCAGCATCCTGCTGCTGGGCGTGCTGGTTTTTGTCTTCTACCAGTTCGACCGGCCGCCGGTGTTTTTCAACCAGGTCGCCTGGGAATCCGCGGTCCGGCAGGACGCGTCGGGGCGGTTGCGCGGGCTGGAGGAGGAGTTCGGGCGGATTCAGTCGGAGAAGCAGGCGGCGCTGGGGCGATGGCTGGAGGCGCGCAGGGCGGGGGATGCGGCAGCGGCGACGGGGGCGCGCGAGCGGGTGCTGGTGCTGGAAAAAGATGCGGATTCGCTGCGGGCGCGCGCGGCGGCGGCGTTGCGCGAGGTGGATCCGTCGATCGACCCGAAGGATTCGGATTTTATTTTCATCACGTTTGTGCTGTCGCAGATGCCGCATGGGTTAATCGGGCTGCTAATCGCGGCGTTTCTGGCGGCGGCGCTGTCGTCGAAGGCGGCGGAATTGAACGCGCTGGGGGCGACGACGACGGTGGACGTTTACCGGCACCTGGTGCGGCGGGAGGCGCCGGATGCGCATTACGTGGCGGCGTCGAAGTGGTTCACGCTGGGGTGGGGGATGGTGGCGATTGCGTTCGCGCTGTTCGCGAGTTTGGCGGACAATTTGATCCAGGCGATCAACATTGTGGGGTCGATCTTTTATGGTGTGCTGCTGGGATTGTTTTTGGTGGCGTTTTTCCTGAGGCGAATCGGCGGGACGGCGGTGTTCTGGGCGGCATTGATTTCGCAGGCGCTGGTCCTGGTGCTGCATTTCTGCTATCATGACCGCATCGGATATCTCTGGTACAACCTTGCGGGCTGTGCGGGTTGCGTGGCGCTGAGCCAGGCCATCCAGTGGCTGCAGCCGCGGCAATCCCGGCTGCCCGGGACCTCGGAATGAGCGCCGCGCCGGTCATTTGTTTCGGCCAGCAGCCGTGCGGGTTTTTTCCGCGGCGCTTCCTGGCGGCCAAGATTCACACGGCGCGGCGGCTGCAATCGGAGATCGGGGGCAGCATTGTTTTCTTCTTTCATGACAGCGACCACGATCCGCGGGAGACCCGGACGATCCTGCGGCATCGGGCGACCCGCGAGCCGGCGGTGTTGAATTTCACGTTTGAAAACAAGCTGCAGCGGAAATTTTCGCCGTTGTACCTGAAGCGGGTTCCGTCCGGCTGGCAGGAAAAGACGCTGCTGCAATTGCCGAATTACGTGGAGCGGCCGTTGATTGAGTTGTTCCGCGGGATCCGGGCGGGGACGGTGGCCGAGTTCTGCCTGAAGAGTTACGAGGCGATGGGATTGTTGCGCGGTGTGCGCGTGGTGCGATCGGGGGATCCGGCCGTGCGGCTGGCCGCGTGCGAGGTGGAGGATTGTTATGTGGATGTTCCGTTCGAGGGGGAGGTGGTGAGGGCGCGGCGGGTGGGGGGCGTGTTGAAGCTGCACGAGGGCGGGGATGTATTCCGGGAATTGCCGCCGGCGGCGGTGGCGAAGGAGCAAATCAGCCCGGCGCGCGACACGCGGTTGCGGTGGATGCAATCGGTGGTGCACTGCACGCATTATGTGGCGGGGGCGGGCGAGCAGGCTTACTTGCGCCGGGAGGACGCGCCGGGTATTACGTTTGTCAACCGTGACACGATTGAGAATTCCGATGAAGCGTGGACAGAAATCGAGAGTTGAGGCGGACGGGTCGCTGCTGGTGTTTGGGGCGCATCCGGACGACATCGAATTTGGATGCGGCGGGGTCGTGGCGCTGGAGACGGCGTCGGGGCGGCGCGCGCATTTCGTCGTGTGTTCGCGGGGCGAAGCGGGAAGCCGGGGCACGCCCAACCAGCGTGTCCGGGAGGCGCGCGCGGGGGCGCGGCGGCTGGGGGCGACAATTGAATTTTTGGAACTGGATGGAGATTCCCGGCTGGAGATCCGGTCGGAGCACATTCTGGCGGTGGCGGCGTTGATCCGGCGGCATCGGCCGCGGATGGTGCTGGCACCGAGTTTGGTCGAAAACCAGCATCCGGACCATGCGCGGCTCGGCCGGATTGTGCGGGACGCATGCCGCGTGGCGCGGTATGGGGGCGTGAAGGAATTGCGGCGTCAGGAACCGCACCGGCTTGGGCAGCTTTATTATTACGCGGTGACGCCCGAAGCCGAACCGGCGGAGGAGCTGGGAATTTACGTGGACATTTCGGCGCCGGAAATTTTGTCGGCCTGGGTGGAATCGATGGAAGCGCACGCGAGCCAGACGGCGGCGAAGAGTTATGTGGAACTGCAGTTGGGCCGGGCGCGGGTGCGGGGGCTGCGGGCGGGGGTGGGTCATGCGATGGTCTTGTTTCCGAACGATCCGCCGGTGATTGGATCGCTGGGGCGGCTGGATGGATCGGCGCGGCAATTCTGACATGAGCAGCGAGCGTCCATTGCGGGTGGGGATCGCGTGTTATCCGACGGTGGGCGGCAGCGGGATCCTGGCGACGGCGCTCGGGGAGGAGCTGGCGGAGCGGGGGCACGAGGTGCATTTCATCAGCTACGAGCGGCCGTTCCGGCTGCCGCTGCAGGCGCCCCGGCTGTTTTTTCATCCGGTCGGCGTGAGTCATTACGGGCTTTTCAAGTATCCGGATTACACGCTTCCGTTGTCGGTTCGGATGGCCGAAGTGAGCCGGGACCATCGGCTGGACGTGTTGCACGTGCATTACGCCGTGCCGCACGCGACCGCGGCGGTGCTGGCGAGGTCGATGCTGCCGGAGTCGATGCGGCCGCGGGTGATCACGACCTTGCACGGGACCGACACAACGCTGCTGGGTCGGGACCGGGATTACGAGCCGGCGATCCGGCATGCGCTGAATCATTCCGACGCGGTGACGACCGTGTCGCAATTTTTGTGCGACGAGACGCGGCATTTGTTCGGGTATGAGAAGCCGGTGGACGTGATTCACAATTTTTTCACGCCGCGGGCGCCGCAGCGGCCGGCGCGGCAGGTGCGGGAGGAACTGGGGTTGAAGGAGGACGAGTTGGTGCTGTTGCACTCGTCGAATTTGCGTCCGCTGAAGCGGATTGATTTGCTGCTGGAGACTGTGGCGCGGCTGAAGACGGGCCTGCCGTTCCGGCTGGTGATCCTGGCGGGGGACGATTTCGGGCCATTTGCGTCGGACGTCCGGTTGTTGCACATCCAGGAGAAGGTGCTGGTGCTGGAGAAGATCCGGCAGATCGAGGATTACCTGCAGGTGGCGGATTTGTGTTTGTACACGTCGGAGACCGAGAGTTTTTGTTTGAGCATATTGGAGGCGATGTGTTTTTCGTGTCCGAGCGTGGCGCGGCGGGTGGGCGGGATCCCGGAGCTGGTGGACGACGGGGTGACGGGGCAGTTGGTGGGGTCGGACAACCCGGACGAGCTGGCGGCGGCGGTGGATGGGTTGCTGGGGGACCGGGGGCGGCGGCAGCGGATGGGGGAGGCGGCGCAGCGGCGTGCGGTGGAGAAGTTTTCGGCGGGGGCGATTGTGCCTAAGTATGAGGAATTGTATCGGAGGTGTATTGGGAAGGCAGAAGGCAGAATGTAGAATGCAGAAAGGGCGGTCGAGGGTCGAGAGCCTGACCTCCAGCCTGCCGACGCCCTCGACTCTCGACTGTTTCTGCGTTCCACCTTGCCCTCAATCCGGGCGTTTGTATAATTCGCGCGTGCTGGACATCAAAATAATTCGTGAGAAGCCGGACCAGGTTCGGCAGCGTCTTGCGGCTCGCGGGGCCGGGGACGAGGCGCTGGTGGACCGGATCCTGGCGGAGGACGAGAAGCGCCGGAAGCTGCTGGCGGAGGTGGAGGTGTTGAAATCCCAGCGGAACAAGGTGTCGAAGGAAATCGGGGCGTTGATGGGGCAGAAGAAAGTGGAGGAAGCGGAGGCGCGGAAGAAGGAGACGCGGGAGATGGGGGACCGGATCGCGGCGCTGGACGCGGAGGTGAAGTCGGTGGATGCGGCGCGGGACGCGTTGATGCTGCAGGTGCCGAATTTGCCGCACGACACGGTGCCCCTGGGGAAGAGTGCGGAAGACAACCCGGTGATTCGGACGCACGGCGAAAAGCGGGCGTATGAATTCAAGCCGAAGACGCATGTTGAATTGTGCGAGAGTCTGCGCCTGGTGGATTTTGCGCGGGCGGCGAAGCTGTCGGGGGCGGGGTTCCTGTTGTATACGGGCTGGGGCGCGCGGCTGGAGCGGGCTTTGATCCAGTTGCTGTTGAATTTGCACACGGGCAAGCACGGGTATACGGAGGTGTCGCCGCCGTTCATGGTGGGCGAGCAATGCCTGGTGGGCGTGGGGCAGTTTCCGAAGTTCAAGGACCAGTATTACGGCGTGGCGGAGGGGAACGCGGCGGACAAGCTGGGGAGTTTGTTTTTGATTCCGACGGCGGAGACGCCGGTGGCGAACATTCACCGGGAGGAGATCCTGAAGGAGTCGCAATTGCCCATCAAGTATTGCGCGTACACTCCGTGTTTTCGCGGGGAAGCGGGCGCGGCGGGCGTGGGCACGCGCGGGATGATCCGGGTGCACCAGTTCGACAAGGTGGAGCTGATCAAGATAGTGAAGCCGGAGGACGGCTACGCGGAGCACGAGGCGATGCTGGCCGACGCGGAGCGCGTGCTGCAATTGCTGGGGCTGCATTACCGGGTGGTGCTGCTGTGCACGGGCGACATGGGCTTTGCGAGCGCAAAGACGTACGACATCGAGGTGTGGGCGCCGGGGCAGGGGAGTTATCTCGAGGTGTCGAGCGTGTCGAACTGCGAGGATTTCCAGGCGCGCCGGATGAATTTGCGGTTCAAGTCGGAGGGCGGCGAGAACCGGTTTCCGCACATTTTGAACGGGAGCGGCACGGCGCTGGCGCGGTTGTTTGTGGCGTTGCTGGAGACGTTCCAGCAGGCGGACGGTTCGGTGCTGATTCCCGAGGCCCTGCAGCCGTTGCTGGGGACCGATCGACTTCGCCCGGGCGGCGCCGCATGAGCTGGGGAGCGGCATCCTGCGGGGCCGGGCGAGGTTTGGAGCGATGAGAATTCTCCTGGCCAGCAGCGAGGTGCATCCCTACTCGAAGACGGGCGGGCTCGCGGACATGGTCGGGTCGCTGGCGAAAGCGCTGGCGCGGTCGGGGCACGAGGTGCGGATCGTGACGCCGCTGTATCACGGGGTGCGCGCGAAATTCCCGGCGATCCAGCCGTCGGGGCTGAAGCTGGACATTTTGCTGGCATCGCGGCGGGTGGCGGGCGAAGTCCTGGAAATGGACCAGGAGCCGCGGCTGAAGATTTATTTCATCGAGCAACCCGCGTTTTATTCAAGGTCGGAATTATACACGGGCGAATCCGGCGATTACGCGGACAACGCGGAGCGTTTCATCTTTTTCTCGAAAGCGGTGGTGCAACTGGCGCGGGGGCTGGACTGGCAGCCGGAGGTCGTTCATGCGCACGACTGGCAGTCCGGGTTGGTGCCGCTGCTGTTGCAGCATGAGAAGCTGGTGTCAGGGTGGGGGACGGCGCCGGGGACCTGTTTCACGATTCACAACCTCGCCTACCAGGGCACATTTTCCGCGGCGCAATATCCTCTGACCAACCTGCCCTGGGACTTTTTCAATCCGAACGGCCTGGAGTTCTACGGCCGGATGAACTGTATGAAGGCCGGGATCGCTTACAGCGACGTGGTGACGACGGTGAGCCCGCGGTATGCGCGCGAGATCACGACCGAGGATTACGGGTGCGGGCTGGACGGCTTGCTGCGGCACCGGCAGCGGGCGTTGACGGGGATTCTGAACGGCGTGGATTACGAGGAATGGAACACGACGCACAATCGCTACATCAAGCACCCCTACTCGGCCGAGAATTTGGAGAACAAGACGGCGAACAAGCTGGATCTGCAGGCGGAACTGGGGCTCACGGTGGACGCGGCGATCCCGCTGTTTGGATGCATCACGAGGCTGGTCGAGCAAAAAGGCGTCGACATCATGCTGGGCGCGCTCGAGGAGATGTTGCGGGCGGACATACAATTCACGTTGCTGGGGGTTGGCGCGGCGGTGTTTGTGCAGGGATTTCAGCAGCTCCAGAAGCGGTATCCGGGCAAGGTGTGCATCCGGATCGGCTACGACACGGCCTATGCGCACCAGATTGAGGCGGCGTCGGATTTTTACCTGATGCCGTCGCGGTTTGAGCCTTGCGGGTTGAACCAGATGTATAGTTTGCGGTATGGGACGGTTCCGATCGTGCGGGCCGTTGGCGGGCTGGACGACACCATTATAGATATAGCGGCGGATCCGGACCGGGCCAACGGGATCAAGTTTTTGAATTACACGGCGGGATCGCTGGCCAAGAGCATTCGGAAAGCGCTGGCGTTGTTTGCCGAGCCGGAACTGCTGGCGTATTACCGTCGGAACGGCATGGAATCGGATTTTTCGTGGGAAAAGACTGCGGGCCAGTATGTGGACGTTTACGAGCGGGCGATCAGGGGGTAGGGAAGTTTGGGAGTTTATGGGTTTAGGAGTTTGGGAGTGTTGGATCAATGGATTACTGGATTGATGGATTTCTGAGCGGATTCGAAGTGTTTTGAATTAAATATAACAAACATTGTGCGACATTAAATAATGGGGGTATGGAGTGATGGAGTATTGGAGTTTTGCGCTTGTCGCGCGGTTTTGAGGTTATCACGAAGCCTTGGCGTTCATTGGTGTTCATTCGCGGTTAAAATGGGCATCCGTAAATTTGCCGGTGCGATTCCGCAGAGGTACCAAGTTGTTTTTGGCGGCGGCGCGTGGTATCTCCTTTCTTGTGACTGAGCCCAAACCCGGTCTTGAACGGCAGCTTCAGGAATGGCATGCGCGGCAGCGCCGCGACGGCCTGCTGGCGGGCTGCGCAGTGATCCTGGCGGCGATGCCGGTTGCGAATTTCCTCCTGAATCCCAGTCCGGGCAGCGCCTGCGTCATGATCCTGTTCATTCTGATCATGAGCGTTGTCTGCGTCCGCCTGCTTCTGGGCGCGGCCCGGGCGGCCCGGATCGAACACACGCTGCATCCTGTGCGCGCACGCCGTCGCGAGGTCATTGATGTCGAGGTGCTCGATAATGACGGGCCGCGGCAAAGTCACCGGGTGGATACCTGGGTTCGGTAAAGCCTCCGATTTTTTGTCAGCCGCAACCGGTTTGGTTGCGGCATTTTTGTTTCTAATGATGCATCCGCGATCTGACGATCGCGGCTACGGGGGGGCCTAATGCGTGACGCAGGACCAGCCGAAGCGGGTCGTCAGGGGCCAGTAGACGAAGAAGGCGCGGCCGATGACGTTGGCGGCGGGAAAATCGCCCCAGTTCCGTGAATCCTTGCTGTTCATGGTATTGTCGCCCATGACCATGTAGCGGTCGGTGTCGACCTGATAGACGGCGTTCTGGTCGGGGAAAAACGGCGCGAGCAATTCCTGGCCTGGCAACTGGTAAGGCGTGGCGATGGTCTGGTTGACGTGGCCCGAGTAATGGTTCTCCTGGGGCGGCGATTTGGGATCGAAGGAGTAGACGTTTTCGAAGTGCGGCGTGGAGGCGTCGAGGCGCTGGCCGTTGATGACGAGGTGGCGGTCGTTGCCGATCTGGACGCGTTCTTCGGACATGGCGACCATGCGTTTGATGTAGAACTGGTCCTGTGGCAGCGGGAGGATGCCGTGGGTTTCGAACACGAGGATTTCTCCGCGTTTCGGCGGGCGGAAATTGTAGGTGACGCGGTCGACGAACAGGTGGTCGCCGGCGGCGACCTGGAGTTTGACGATGTCCTGTCCTTTCTTGAACTGCAGTCCGGGCCGGAGTCCGGCGCGTTGTTCGAGGGTGAGGCTGCCGTAATCGGGCGGCAGGAAGATGGAATAGGTTTGTCCGCCGAAGTGGACTTTCTGGTAGAGATTGAAGATGAGGAACCGGATGGGCGGTTCGGCGCGTTCGAATTCCCCGTCGTGATCGGCGACGATGTGGATGTAGGAGATGCCCTGGAACCATTGTTTGACGCGTTCGAGCCCGGTGGGGATGGGCATTTGGTCCTGGATTTTGAGCTGTTCCTCTGCCTCGGCCTGGGTGCGGGCGCGGGAGAAATCGGGCGTCGACATCACGCCGAAGAGGGTCGGCTGCATGGAGCCGGTGGGGATTTTGAACGGCTGGAGGAAGAAGGTCCGGACGCCCATGGCGATGGTGAGGGCGACGAGGAGGACTTCGACGTTCTCGCGGATATCGGCGTGGGGATAGGAATGGAGGCAGCGGTTGGCGGTCTTCTCGAAATCCTGCATCTGCTTTTGCAGCGCGGGCCGGTCGGCGCCGGCGAGGATCGACTGGTTCAGGTTCCGGCACGCGTCCTGGAGTTCGGCGATGACGGCCGGCGACAGGATATCGCGCTGGTGGTTGAGGAGTTTTTCAACCTGCCGCCGGAGGGCGACGGCGCGGCGCACGGTTCCGGAGAGGAGCCATTTGAGGATCATAACGGGAATGGGCGGATCATGCCTTGAGCACTTCGATGAACGCTTCCTGGGGGATATTGACCGAGCCGAAGGATTTCATGCGTTTTTTGCCTTCCTTCTGTTTCTCGAGCAGTTTGCGTTTGCGCGAGACGTCGCCGCCGTAGCATTTCGCGGTGACGTCCTTGCGAAGGGCGCTGACGGTTTCGCGGGCGATGATTTTTCCGCCGATGGCGCCCTGGATGGCGACGGCGTATTGCTGGCGCGGGATGACTTCCTTGAGCTTGGCGGCGAGGGCGCGTCCCCTGCCCTCGGCCTTGTCGCGGTGGACGATGCAGGAAAAAGCGTCGACGGATTCGCCGTTCACGAGCATGTCCAATTTGACCATGTCGGATTCCCGGTAGCCGGCGTGCTCGTAATCCATGGAGCCGTAGCCGCGGGTGATGCTTTTGATGCGGTCGTGGAAATCGATGAGGATTTCATTGAGCGGCAGGAGGCTGGTGAGCATGACGCGGCGGGCGTCGAGAGTTTCGGTGTGGTCGACGTTGCCGCGTTTTTCGGAGATGAGGGCCATCATGTCGCCGATGTTTTCGTTCGGGCAGATGACGAAGGCTTTGACCATGGGTTCCTCGACGGCGAGGATGTAATTCGGTTCGGGGAGGAACGCCGGGTTGTCCACCTGTTTGACGGTGCCGTCGGTCATCGTCACCCGGTAAATGACGCTCGGGTAGGTGGCGATGATGTCCATGCCGTATTCGCGGCGGAGGCGTTCCTGGACAATTTCGAGGTGCAGCAGTCCGAGGAAGCCGCAGCGGAATCCGAACCCGAGGGCGACGGAGGTTTCGGACTGGTAGACGAACGCGGAATCGTTGAGCTGAAGTTTGCCGAGGTTGGTTTTGAGATGTTCGTAATCGGCGGTATTGATCGGGTAAATGCCGCTGAAGACCATCGGGTGGATTTCCAGGAACCCGGGCAGTGCGGATGACGGGTTGCGGGCTTCGGTGATGGTATCCCCCATTTTGACTTCCTGGGGGCTCTTGATATTGGCGGTGATGTAGCCGGTTTCGCCGGTGCAAAGTTTCTCGCGGACGTAGGGTTTCGGATTGAAGCTGCCGACCTCCTTGACTTCGACGTTGCGGCCGGAGTGCAGGAGTTTGACCTGCATGCCGGGTTTGAGTTCGCCGTTGAAGACGCGGACGTGGGTGACGACGCCTTTGTAGGTATCGAAGTAGGAATCGAAGCCGAGGGCCTGGAGGGACGGTTCGCCGGTGGGTTTGGGCGACGGGACGCGGGCGACGATGGCTTCGAGGATGTCGTCGATGCCGATGCCTTCCTTGGCGCTGGCGAGGATGGCGGAGTCGCCGGGGATGGCGAGGATATCCTCGAGCTGCTGGCGGCTTTGGGGGACGTTGGCGTGCGGGAGGTCGATTTTGTTGATGACCGGGATGATGGCGAGGTTTTGTTTCATCGCCAGGTGGACGTTCGCCACGGTCTGCGCCTCGACGCCCTGGGCGGCGTCGATGATCAGCAGAGCGCCTTCGCACGCGCTGAGGCTGCGGGAGACTTCATACGAGAAATCGACGTGTCCGGGCGTGTCGATGAGGTTGAGCTCGTAGGTCTCGCCGTTCTTCGCCTTGTAAAGCATCGTGACCGGGTGGGCCTTGATGGTGATGCCGCGCTCTTTTTCCAGGTCCATGGAATCGAGCAATTGATCCTCCATTTCGCGCGTGGAAATGGTTCCCGTCCGGTGCAACAACCGGTCGGACAGCGTTGTTTTGCCGTGATCGATGTGGGCGATGATGCTGAAATTTCTTATGTGCTCCGCGTCCATGCTTCAAATCCATATGACCGCCGCGCCGGCCTTCGACATTATCGCTGATGCGCGGAGCTGATTCCGCGCCTCGGACGGCGGGGGAACCAGGATCAGCAAGCATAGGGCACGCGGGTGGCGTAGTAAAGATTTCAGATGCAGACCAGCGGCAGGGTTTGCGGGAGGCGGGCGACAACGGTTCCGGCGATTTTATCGTGCCAACCCTGTTTTTCCGGGTCCCAGCCGATCCAGAAGAATCCGAGGAACAGCACCAGGGCGGAGAAGGCGGCGGCGAGGGCGCGGACGAGGCAGGCGAGGAACGTGAGGGGCGAACCGTCCTGGCGAACGACCTGGATGCGGAGGACGATGCCGCCGATGGTCATGCCTTTCCATGCCCACATGCCGGAGAAATATGCGAGAGCGATGAGCCAGCCGAGCAGGTGACCGGTGATGGCGCTGAGGATGCAGATGATGACCCAGTCGAGGAACGCGGCGCCGGCGCGCAACCAGAATCCGGCGCGCGGATAGGCGAGGGCTGCGGGGAGTTGCGGGGTTGGGAGAGGTGGTGGAACAAAGCCGGCGGTGGGCGGGACGCCCTCCCCTGCTCCGGGTGCAAATCCAGGCGCGGCGCCTGCGGCGGCAGGAGCGAACGGCGGCGGTTGCGAAAACGGCTGGGGCTGGGGCGCGAGCGGATTTGCGGTCGGAGGTGCGGGTTGATTGCGGGCGGCGAAAATTCCGGCGACGCCGGCGCCGAGGCCCCAGAACAGGAAGAGTCCGTAGGCGACGAGGCCGAGGACCGGGACGATGTAGAGGATGGCGAGCAGGAGCACGCCGATCCAGAAGGCAAGAAGCGGGTGGCGGTCGCGCGAGAGTCCGACGGGCCGTCCGGCGAGGCCGCCGAGCACCTGGAGCAGCGCGGCTTTTCCGCCGGCGGCGATGATGAGCACGGCGATGTGAAGGAACGGCACGATCAACAGTCCGATTCCAGTGAAGGCAAGAATGCCGATGAAGATGGGGATCAGCATGGCGGTCAGGAGGCCGATGAAGAACGTGATCAGCGGGCGGGTTTCGAGTTCGCGTGCGCAGCCGTTGATGGCTTTCGGGAACAGCAGCGCGGCGAGGAAATAGATCAGGACAAACGCGGCGCCGACGACCCAGACCCAGCCGACGCCCGGCGCGAGCGGGCGCAGTTTGAGCACGCATTCGCGGAACCATTTTCCGAGCCACTCGAATCCGCCGAAGATGACCGGCCCGGCGACGTTGACCTTCTGGCCGTGAACGGTGGCGGTGGAATCGATTTGGGACTGTCCGCCGACGGCGACGGCGTCGCGGCCGATTTCGGCATTGGGTCCGATGGTGAGAGTGCCGAGGACGCAAACGGCGTTTTGGTGGATGATGGCGCCCTGGTGGATGCGGAGGCTGCCGGCGATGGCGACGACATCCTGGCCGACTTCGCCGTCGATATCGGCGGAGCCGCCGATGACGACGACGGCCTGGTTGACGCGGCCATGGATGGCGGCGGATCCACCGATGACGACCACGACTTCGGCGGTGTCGCCGGCTTTCAATTCGACGCTGTGTCCGAACACGACCAATTGTTGTGCCGGGCCGGAGTTCGGGCGGCGGGTGAGGCCGTGGGACGGCGCGGGCGCGGCGTTGGTTTCGGAATCGTTGTCGGCCGGTGCGGCGTTATCGACGGTGCCGGTTGAATCCGCCGAATTGGTATTGGCGGTTGAGCCGGCGTCCTGGGCGCGGAGCGGGTGCGTGGAAAGGCACAGGGCGAACGCGAGGGCGAGCGTGGCGAATCGGGTCATGGTTTTCATGGTGTGTTGCGGGAAGCGGGTTGCCGGGCCAGGCGCACCACGGCGGTGCCGAGGCCGATGCAGGCGGCGTAGGTGAAGGAGAGCATGAGCAGGCAGGCAACGAGGAATCCGGTGTTCAACTGGCGGAGCGATGTCGTGGCGGTGCGGGTGAGGGTTTCGGCCGCGGTAAACAGGGCGCCGGCGGCGGTGGCGAACCCGGAGACAGTGCGCCCGGCGGAAAGGGCGAATTCCGAGTGGGCCGCGTGCCAGCCGAGGAAGGCGAGCGCGGCGGTTGAAGCAATCATGATGAGAAGCGCGGCGGCCTGGGCGAGGCGCGGCCAGGTGTGCCATGGGCGGCGGTAGACTGGCTGGGGCTGGCGGGATTCAAGGGCGGCGAAGACGCGGCGCTGGAGGGTCGCGGGCGCTGGAAGTTCCGGGAGCGCGCGGAGTTCGCGGCTGATGCGGGTTTCCAGGGAGTTGAATTCGTCGGGGTTCATGACGGGGATGATTCGATTCGTTCGCCGCCGCCGAGCCGTTCGAGTCGGGCGCGGAGAGATTTGCGGCCGCGGTGAATGTCGGTTTTGACTTTGCCCAGGGAGATGTTGAGTCGGGCGGCGATTTCCTCGTAGGACAATCCGTCGAGGTGAAAGAGGACCATGGGCACGCGCTGGGCGGGCGGGAGTTGTTGGAGCGCTTTTTCGACGAGGGCGGACTGGTCGCGGCGGTCGAGGTCGTCGGTTTCCGGCGCGGGAAAATCCATGGATTCGGTGTCGTCGTCGCCGGGTCGGAGCAGTTCGGAGAAGAAGCTCCAGCGCGAGCGGTAGCGGGCGAGGTGATTCAGGCTGAGGTTGGTGGCGACGGTTTTGAGCCAGCCGACGGCGCGGGGGTTGTCGGCCAGTTCGTGAAAATGGTCGTAGGCGCGGAGGAAGACCTCCTGTGAGATATCTTCGGCTTCGGCGTGATTGGCGACGAGGCGCATGGCGGTGCTAAACACCATGTTCTGGTGATTTTGGAGAAACGCCTCGAACTGTTGCACGGGGGTCATGGACGTGCCGCGGCTGTCCGGGGAGGATCCTATGGTTGAAAGCGGTGGAAATGCAAAGCTGCATACAAAAAATCAATGAGGGCATGCATGTCAGATCTCCAGTCGATTCGAGGCCGCGGTTGGACGGCTGTGGGCGAGTGGAGATGGCTGGAGGACGGAAAGCTGCGGGCTGCTGGATTGGCCCGGGGACGGGGTGGCATTCTGGCGAAATGCCGGTGTGAGCGGGAACGGGAGGGGTTGGACCAGTTTGAACGCCTGGTTGGTTCGAGGTCGCCTGAGAAATCTATTCATCAGGCTAACAACCCGGCTGGCGGCCGGATTGTTTCAAAAAAGATAAAAAAAGAGGCCGGACTCGAGTCCGGCCTCATTATGAGAACAAAGCGCCAAGGTTTTTTCGCGTAGCCTGCGCGGGCTACAAACACCTGCTATTGGATGCCGCGCCGCAGACTTACGCTTTACTTCACACACGGAACACTGCATTTCTGCATCGCAATAACGAGGTCAGAATACAACAGGAACGGAATCGTGGTAGTCACCAGAACTGGTTACACGAAGGTTGGGTTGCAAGTGGCTGGTTTCGGGCTGGTTCCAACGACACGAAAAGGCTGTGACATAGCCAATAGACAATAGCCGATAGCCAAAAATAGGTCCGAAGTTGACAGGCACGGTGGCAGGCGGGCGAACCTCGGCTATTTGCTATCGGCGATTGGCTAGAGCGGCTCAAGAAATGTCGTAGCTGCAAAAGGTAGGGTCGGCGCGCTGCGCCGACTGCGACGCCGCAGCGCGGCGTCCCTACCTGCGGCTACGGTTTATGTTAAACCGCTATATCTGTTCTTGCGCCGCTCAGCGGCGCAAGAACTTGGCGAATGGCTTCGGTGCGGGTTCGGACCTGGAGCTTTTCGTAAATGCGGCGGATGTAGGTGTGGACCGTCTCGTAGCTGATGCCGAGTTTTTCGGCGATTTCCTTGTAAAGAAATCCTTTGGCCAGGCAATCGAGAACTTCCTGTTCGCGGGGCGAGAGGGCTTCGGACGCCTGGGAAGGTGCGGGCGCGAGTTGGAGAGTTTGGACCACCTTGCGGGCGATGTGAGTGGTCATCGGCGAGCCGCCGCGGTGCACTTCGCGGATCGCCTCGAGGAGTTCGGCCTGGGTGGTGCGCTTCAGCAGGTAACCCGTCGCGCCGGATTTCAGGGCGTTGAAAATGTTGTCCGTGTCCTCGTAGACAGTGAGCATCATGATCTGGGTTTCGGGGATCAATTGCTTCAACTGCCGGACGCATTCGACGCCGTTCATGCCGGGCAGGTTGATGTCCATGAGGACCACATTCGGTTTCACCTGCGGCAATCCGCGGAGCGCGTCCTCGGCGCTGCCGTAATCGCTGATGCACTGGAACCCTTCCGACCGGTTCAGCGATCGAGCGAGTGTGCCGCGGAGTTTTTCGTTGTCTTCGACGATGGAAACCGTGATGGCGGCGGCGGTGGTCATGATGTTTTGGATCCAACGGGCACGGTCAGCCGGACGATGGTGCCTTTGCCCTGGGCGGGTTCTACGGCGAATCCGCCCGCGACATCCTCCATCCGCTGGCGCATGTTACGCAAACCATTTCTGCCTTTATTGGCGGCGTCGGGAGGCAGGCCGCGGCCGTCGTCCTGGATTTCGATGGCGGCGCGGCCGGGCTGGAGGTCGAGGCGGATGTGGGCTTCGGCGGCCTGGGCATGTTTGACGACGTTGTTGACGGCCTCCTTGAAGGCGAGGAAGACGTTGTGCCGGACCTCGGGCGCGATGGGGAGGTCGGGCAATTGCGCGGGCACATCGAGGCGGTATCGCAGGCCGGCGATGCGAAAATATTCCTGGGCGTATTTGCAGGCGTAATTCACGAGGCCTTCGAGCGTGTCGTTGGACGGGTTGACAGCCCAGACGATTTCGTCGAGGGCGTGAGTGGTTTCGCGGGCGGTCTGGGAGATCTGTTTGGCGTGATCCTCGACTTCGGCGGGCAATTCCTTGTCGGCGGCGGCCATTTCGCCGAGGATGGCGACCTGGGTGAGATTGGCGCCGAGCTGATCGTGGAGATCGCGCGCGATTCGGGCGCGTTCCTTTTCGAGCGCCTCGTGCTGGCGCATCAGGGCGAGCTGGCGCTGGAGTTTCTGGGTTGAAATGTAGCGGATGACGAGCACGAGAATCGCGAGGAGTATCGCGGCGTTGAGGGTGATGAACCACCACGTGCGCCAGAACGGCGGGAGCACCACCAGACCGAGCGCGGCGCCGGCCTCGTTCCAGACGCCGTCCTCGTTGGCCGCCTGGACGTGGAACCGGTAATCGCCCGGGGGCAATTTATTGAAGCGCGCCACGCGCGCGTTGCCGGCGTCGGTCCAGGAGGTTTCATGGCCTTCCATGCGGTAACGGAACCGGGTGCGGTCGGCGTTGCCGAGATTGAGGGCGGTGTAGCGGATTTCCAGGAGTTCCTTGCCGGCGGGAATGGTGAGCACCGGCCAGGAGCCGGGTCGCAGCGCGTTGGTCCCCTGCCCTTCATTGTCGACGAGGACGGATTCGATCACGACGGGGGCGAGGACCGGGTTCGGGTTGAGTTTCTCGGGCCGGACGGAGACCAGGCCGCGGACGGTGGCGAACCAGAGTCGGCCGTCGGTGGATCGGCACGCGGCGGGCTGGGTGCCTTGGGCGCATTCGGTGGTGGGCAGGCCGTCTTCGGGTCCGTAGAGCCGGAATTGGACGGGCCCCGAGCCTTTTTCCGCAATGTCGTTCAGGGATTTCTTTGAAACGCGAAGGAGGCCGCCGTTCGATCCGAGCCAGAGGAATCCTTCCTGGTCATCGAAGAGATAACCCACGCTGACGCCGGCGAGGCCGGGTTGGGAAGTGTAGCGGGTCCATTTGCCGTCGCGGAGCCGGGCGAGTCCGGCGCGGGTGCCGACCCAGAGGACGCCGTTGGTGTCCTCGCACAGGGCGGAGACGCTGTCGCTAGGGAGGGTTTGGTCGCTCTTGCGGAACCCGGAGAGCGTATTGCTCTGCAGGCTGGCGAGGCCGCCGCCGTCGGTGCCGATCCAGATTCGCCCCGTGGCATCCTCCGCGAGGGCACGGACGTCGTCTGCCGGCAGGCCGTTGGTCATGGTGAACAAATTCCATTGGTCGCCGGACTGGTGCAGGAGACCGAGCTGCGTGCCGACCCAGAGGTGGCCGGCGCGATTTTCGAACAGGACGGAGATCTGTGGGTTGATGGGATACGGATCGCCCAGGGTTTGCTTGAACGCTTCGTCCTGTTTGACGAACAATCCGAGCAGCGCGGTGCCGGCCCAGACATTCGAGGCATCGGCGAGGACGCAGCGCACGTTGAGGTCGACGCCTTCGTTGGTTCCGTAGCTGCGCAGCGATCCGCCGGTCCAGTGATAAATCATGCCGCCGAAATTGGCGTACCAAACGCCGCCGCGGAGATCCGAGCACACCGATTGAATGGTGAGCCCGGCGGTACCGGGTTGAATGGCAAACAGGCGGTGCCGGGCGCGGTTGAGTCCGCCCCCGTCCGTCCCGATCCACAAATCGCCTTCGGGATCGGCGGCGATAGAAAGGACGGCGTCGCTCGAGAGTCCTTCGCGTTTGGAGATTTGGACCGGTGGATTGGTGGAATCGTAATAAAAAACTCCGGCCCCCAGGGTGCCCACGGCGAGGTTGCCCTTGTCGTCCTGGCAGGCGGAGGAGACCTGTGCTCCGGTCCAGGGATATTCGCCGAGATCCTTGTCCAATCTGCCGTCGACCCATTTCTGAACGCGCCCGTCGGCGAGCAGCCAGATTCCGCGGGAACGGTCGGCGAGGAGAAAATCTAGCCGGTGAAACGGCATATCGAAAGCCACCACGCCCCCTATGGAGTTGGTGGGTGAGCTGATGCCGTACAGATTCGTCTGGCCGGCGAGCCAGACAATGCCGGAACGATCCATGGCCAGGGACCTGGCGAGCGATGCGAACACTTCGAGGTTGTTCGTCTGGATTCGCCAGACCTGGCCGTCGTCGAAATTCATCCAGACGCGGCCCATGGTGTCTTCGCCGAGCCATTTCAACCGGCCCACGTGGGCGGACGGTCCGCCTTCGATGGCGGAGACGGTGCCGTCGGGCTGGATGACATTCAGTCCGGCGGACTTGGTGCCGACCCAGAGGTTGCTGCGGCTGTCTTCGGCGAGGTAGACGATTTCGCTGCTGGAAAGGCCGGGGGTGTTGGCCTCGGTGAACACGCGCGACTGGACGCCGTCGAATCGGACCAGTCCGTTGAGGGTGCCGAGCCAGAGATAACCTTCGTGGCCCAAGGCCAGGGTGATGACCGAACTTTGGGGCAGGAGCTTGGCGGGGACGGATTCGACCAGGAAGGCGGCCGAGGCGGAAGCGGCGGTTGCCGAGGATTCAGCATGGACGGCGGCGGGCGGCAGGATCAGCGCGGCCGCCAGGCACCAGGAATACTTCGGCATGGCGGGATTGTTCAGAAAAACGGGCGCAAACGGCAATGCAAAAATCCTCGGCCTAAAGGGGTCCGCGATCGCTAGGGCTGCGCTCCGCGCGGCTGGCGCCGCGGAGTGGCGCCCTGGCAAGGCAGCCCTGTCTTGCCTTCGGAGGGCCGGGGTCCTACGCTGCGGGGACGGCAGGCTGACGGATCCGCAGGAACCCACCGGCGCAGCCCGCCGCGCACGGTTTATGATGCGCCCACTTGTGACGACCCTGGTTGCCATGACTTGTTCCCTATCCCTCTGCCCGGCCGGCCCGCTTCCCCGCGGTGTCCCGGAAGAACAAGGCGTTTCCTCGCAAGGCATTCTCAAATTCGTCGAGGCGGCCGATCGCGAGGTGGATTCGATGAACAGCTTCATGCTGATCCGGCACGGCAAGGTAATCGCCGAAGGCTGGTGGGCGCCGTTCAGCCCGGAGAAGCGGCACATGTTGTATTCGCTCAGCAAGAGTTTCACCTCGACTGCGGTCGGCCTGGCCATTGCCGAGGGGCGATTGTCGCTGGATGATCCGATCCTGAAATTCTTTCCAGACGACGCGCCGGCCGAGCCATCGGAAAATCTCAAGGCGATGCGCGTGCGCGACCTGTTGATGATGTCCACCGGCCATCATGCGGACGCGGTGGACGGGTTTTCGTTTCGATCCGGCAACAAGTTGACGAAGCAATTTCTCGCGATGCCGGTGGCGCACAAGCCGGGAACGTATTTTTATTACAACACGCCGGCGACCTACATGCTGTCGGCCATCGTGCAGGCCGTGACCGGCCGGACCACGCTGGATTATTTGCGCCCGCGGTTGTTTGAGCCGCTGGGCATCGCCGCGCCGGAATGGGAATCCAGCCCGGAAGGCGTCTCACTGGGCGGCTACGGGCTGAGCATCCGAACGGAAGACATCGCGTCGTTCGGTCAGCTTTATCTTCAGCGCGGCCAATGGCAGGGCAAACAACTGGTGCCGGCCGGCTGGATCGACACGGCCACGGCGCGGCAGACTTCGAACGGGAGCAATCCGGACAGCGATTGGGAACAGGGCTACGGGTTCCAGTTCTGGCGGTGCCGGCACGGGTTTTACCGGGGTGACGGTGCGTTCGGGCAGTTCTGCATTGTGATGCCGGAATACGACGCCGTGTTGGCGATCACGAGCGGGACCCGCAACATGGGTGCGGTGATGAACCTGGTGTGGGACAACCTGCTGCCGGCGATGCACGCGAAGCCGCTGCCCGCGAACAGCGCCGCACAGGGGCAACTGGCGTCGCGATTGAAGACCCTTCAGGTGCCTCCGCAAATGGGGACGAACAGCCCCGCGCCGGGATTGAACTTTTCCGGCCGCACCTATCGATTCGGGACGAACGCGCTGAACATCGAAAGCGCCATGTTGAAGGTTCAACCCGGCCATGAACCGGTGCTGGCGCTGAAGATCGACGGTCGCAGTTACGAATCGGCCTGCGGCGCGGGCGCGTGGCGCGAAGGCCGGCTGGCGTTCGGGATTTTGCCGGAGCAACCGGCGGCGTTCAGCGGGGCGTGGACCACGCCCGACACTTTTACCGCGCGGGTTTGTTTTGACGAATCGCCTTACATCGTGACGTTCGATCTTCATTTCGACGGCGGGCAGTTGCAGTTCGACTCGGCTTACAATGTGGCGTTCGGAGCCAGCCGGCAGCCGCGGTTGACGGGATCGGCCCCGTAGCCGCAATCGTCAGATTGCGGTGCCCTTTGCTCGAGATCCGCGATCTGATGATCGCGGCTACGAGAAATGAATTTCTTGCGTTGCGGAAGGCCGGAGACTAAACAGATCGCACCTTGAAGCGCAATAAATCCAAAAAACGGTCCCGCAAACCCATCCCGGCGGAGCGCGAACCGTCGTCGTTGACTCCGTTTTTATTTCCCGGCGCCCGGCCGTGGGTTCGATCCGCGGTGGCAGCGTGGCTGCGGTCGCTGCCGGTCCGCCCTGCCCTCTTTATTGAACCGTTCGCGGGACCGGGCGCGGTGGCGCTGGCGGTTGCCGAACTGGGGCTTGCCGACCGGGTGCTTCTGGTGGAGGGCAGCCCGGAGTTGGCGGCTTTTTGGAGCGCCCTGTTTGGAAAAGCCTGGCCGGATTTACGCCGCAAAATTCTTCGATTCAAGCCCAGCCGGAAATCCGTGGTGCGCGAACTGAAACGGCGGCCGGGCGGGAAGGCGGGGCTGGCGTTCCAGGCGCTGGTGCGGAACCGGTTTCAGCAAGGCGGCTCCCTGCTGCCCGGAGTTCAACCTCTCCGGCGTGGAAGTTTCAAGTTGTTCTGGCGCCCGAATGCCCTCCTGTCGCGCATCGCAAAAATTCAGGCGCTGGCGCCGCGGCTGCAGTTCGTGGCGGCGGACGGTTTCAAGGCGATGGAGGACCACTTGTTCCGCCAGCAGGTCGCGTTTTTTGTGGATGCGCCGCTGCGGCCCGGCGAATCGGCCGGAGGCCCGAGGCCCTACCGTCATGCCGTGGCGGATCTGACGCGCGTGTTTAAAATTGCTTCGTGCGCGTGGGGCGACGGTTTGCTGCTGCTCCCGCGGTCGGCCGAAGTTTCACGGCTCGCGGCCGAGCATGGACTCGAGGAAGCCGGCAAGGACCTCGTGCGCGCACGGCGCGGATTGCGCCGGGAAACCTTCCTGGTCAAACCGGGCGACGAGCCTTAATCTGTCGCAAACACCTGGTAGCTGTGCGGGAGGATGCGCACGGTGAATTCGGTCGAGTTGCCTCCGGCGGACCGGCCGGCTGCGGTTTCCCCGGTCAGGAGGTTTTTCAATCCGTGCGATTCCCCGGCGACGCGGATGCGGACCTCGGTTTCAACGGGCAGGTACGATTCGACGATGAAGCTGTGGTTGTCGTAGGCGAAAAGCGCCACCTGAGCGGGCGCGTCAATGCGCACAGGGAATCCGCGCATCAACTGATTCTTGATCGCCGTCATCGTGCGCGGCGGGAGGCGGTAGAGGTCGTTGAAGTTATCCGGGATGGTCCACACATAGATGACCCCCTTTGAATACCGGTTCATGAGCAGGAGGGGATAGCCTTTGCCACCGGCCATCGCCCGCGCGAGCACCCAGGAATCGTTGGTGAGAAACCGGATGTCCTGGATGAGCATGTCGGCGTTGCCGACCGCGTTTTCCACCGCGCCGAAATCGCCCGAGCCGAACCCGGTGGAGAATTCGTGCGTGAGGATTTTTCGATCCGTGTATTCCACTTCAAGGATATCCTCGATGCCTTTGCCCTGGAGCGCGCGGAGGAGTCCGGACGTGATGACGACGGATCCGCCGCCGGCGAGGTGCTGTTTGATTTTGGAGACGACGGCGGGGTCGGCCTTGGCGCATTCGGTCAGGAGCACCAGGCCGGAGTTGGTGGGAAATTCCGGGTGCAGATCGATGGGGATGCCGAGGTTGCCGATGTAATTGTGCAGGAAATCCTCGCCGGTGGAATGATAAGGCCTGTAGGAAGCGATGCCGATGGGGATGCCGAGGTGGCCAACGACGGCGTCGGCCTGCTCGAGCGCCCTGCCGGCCGCGAGGGCCATGGTGGGATTCGTGAGGCCGGCCGGTGCGTTGGATCGGAACGAGGCGAGAATGGCGTCGGCGTCGAAGCTGGTGGGGAGCGATGCCCAGGCGCCGCGGTTTCCGGCACGGAACGGCTGGAGCATTCCCGCCCAGGCGAACAGCATCATTTCGGGCGCCTTGGCGAACATCGTGTCCCAAAGCTGTTCGGAGTAGCGATCGACATAGCGGATGTTGAACGTGTCCACCCAGCCGCCGCCGTTGCGGCCCGGCTTGATGTTTTCAAAGTAGCGGTAAATCAGGTAGCTCTCATATTGCTGCAGGTTCTGATCGGTTGTCTCCGGGTCGCGCGTCTCGGTCCCGGTGTAAATGCCGTCGAACAATTTCGGTTCCCGTTCGAGGTCATAGCCAAGACCCTGGAAATGCTCGTACCAATTCGGAAACTTGATCACCATTTTCACTCGCGGATTGACGGCTTTGGCGGGTTTGATCAACAGGCTTTCGGCCGCTTCAGAAGCGAGGTCGAGCCGGAACCGGGTCCAGGACTTGTCGCCTTTCGCGGCGATGTCGGAATCGTTCTTGGTGGTGATGAAGAAGAAATCGTCCTGGATGATTTCGTCGAAATGCCGGGCGGCGAGTTCGACGGCGCGCTGGATGAAGGCGCGGTCCTTGGGATCGGTGTAGCAGAACGACCGGAACTGGCCGCCGCCGCCTTCGTCGGACAAGGCCATGCCGCCCGCGGTTTGGACGCCGTGGCTGGCGAAGAATTTTTTGACGTTTTCCAGGAGGTCGTCGGAGGCAAGCTGCCGGTTTCGCTGCACCTCGATGTAAACCTTGTCCACCTTCAATTGCCGGCTGATGCGTTCCCAGTCTGAGGCGAGGCGCGCGGGATCCTTGAAAGTCTGGACGGTGCCGACGGGGATGTAGATGGCGACGTTGAAGTTGGTGTATTGACCCGCGGCGGCTGGGAGACAGGCCAGGGCGGCGACGAATAGTGCGGCGAGCGTGTTGAGGCGCATACGGGATTCAGGGCGCGGGGTTGAACGTCCGGATCATGTTGCGGACGAGGTTGCCCGAGGCGCTGACCTGGTTGGTGGACCAGCCGCCGTCGGGGCTGGCGCCCGGGCGGAGTGCGGCGGAGGTTTCAGTGAGGTCGGCGACGGACCAGTTGCAGGAGCTGAGGCCGTTTTGATTCATGAACTCGACCCAGCGTGCGAAGTCCGCCTCGTCGATCCGGCCGCTGCCGTTGGCTTCGCAGGTGCCGTATTCAGTCACCATGAGAGCGGCGCCGTTTTTGAGCGCGGCGGCGGCCTTGTTTCGATAGCCCTGCTGGTGCGTGGAGGCGTAGAAATGGAGCGTGTAGACAATATTTGAGCCGGGCACGGGATTCATTGCGGCGCGGTTGACTTCCTGCGCATACGTCTGGGTGCCGCAAGCGATGAGGTTCAGCGGGTCGCGGGCGCGGATGCGGGCGACGACGGCTTCGTGGTAGGGCTTGATGACCTTGGCCCAGTCCTGCTGGACAGGTTCGTTCCAGGTCTCATAAATCACGTTGGGCACGGACGCATAGCGCGCGGCCATCTCCTCGAAAAACGCCTCCGCCTGGGCGCGATGCTGATCGGCATGATGATCGTGCCAGTCGATCAGCACGTAAATCCCGTCGGCGATGGCGGCGTCGACCATGGCGATCATTTTGGCCTTCTCGCGGTCCGGGTGAGCCAGGTAGCCGTCGCCTTCGACACCCATGGCGACGCGGATGAGGTTGCAATGCCAGTCGTCGCGGAGCCAGCGGACGACGTTGGTATTATAATATTTCGACTGGCCGCCCATGCTGCTCCAGTAAAACGACATTCCCCGAAGCGTGACCGGATCGCCGTGTTGATCCACGACGCGGTTGCCGTCGACGCGGAGGCGCCCGTGAATTTCGACGGCGGTGGGCGCGGCGAAGCCGGCGCTGGAGACGGCCAGGAATAAGGCGATCAGAAGGTTTTTCTTCGGCAAATGCGTCATGGTGAATTGGGTTTAATCTTCCGCCGCGAACACGGCGTAGCTGTGCGGTTTGAGCTGCAGCGAAAATGCTGTTTGGTCCTGCGGTTCGTTGCGCCAAACCCGGCCGCGGTTGGCGGGTTGCGGCCGGCCGTCGACGGTTTCGCCCGTGACCAGGTTCCGGAGCCGGGCGACTTTGCCGGGCAGGATCACGCCGACTTCGCCGGCGTCCGGCAGGAAGGATTCGACGATGAACGTGCGGTTGTTGTAAGCGAACAAGGCGACCTGCGCCGGCGCATCCAGGCGCACGGGCAGATCGCGCTGCAACACGCCGCGGAGGACGCCGAGCACTTCGCGGGGCAGATGATAGAGGTCGCCGAAATTGTCGGGCACAGCCAGAACGTAGAGGTAACCCTTGCCATAGGCCGACCGCAACAAGATCGGGTAAGGAATGCCGCCCGCCGTCGCCGAGACCAGCGCCCAGGTGTCGTTGGTAAGATAATCCAGTTCGGGAATTGTGATTTCGCGGTCGCCTTCGATCACCTCGCCGTTGCCGCGGAGGAATTGCTTCACCGGGATGTGCCGGTCGGTGGACCGGATTTCGGCGATCGACTGGATGCCGTGGGACTGCAGGGCGCGGAGCAAGCCGGACGTGATCACGACGCTGTTGCCGGCTTCGATGTGGGCCTTGATTTTTTTGACGAGGTCGCGGTCGGCGGCGGCGGATTCGGCGAGGAAAACGGTTTTGGCGTGGCTGGGAAAATTGGGCGTCAGTTCCAGGGCGAAGCCCGCCATGCCGAGGTAATTGTGCAGGTAATCTTCGCCGACGGAATTCAGGGGTTTGTAGCAGGCGAGCCCGGTGGGGTTGCCGAGTTTGCCGAGGAATTTGTCGACCTGTTCGAACACGGCTTCGGCGGCGCCGGCCACGCGGGCGGGCGGCGCGGACGTCGTCGAGGCGATGACCGCGTCGAAATCGAAGCTGGGATGCTGGTCCTGCCACGCGGCGCGGAAGGCGGGTGTGAGCGGGCGCTGGACCTGGCGGAGATCGAAGAGCGTCACTTCGGGCGCCTTGGCAAACAGCGTGATCCAGAGCTGTTCGGCGTAGCGGTCGGCGTAGCGCATGCCGCCGGTATCGACCCAGCCGCCGTTGTTGCGGCCGGGCGCGACATTTTCCAGGTATCGGAAGACCAGGTAGCCGAGGTATTGCTGGAGGTGCTGGTCGTTGTTGAACGGTTCGCGCGTCTCCGTGCCGGTGTAAATGCCGTCGAAATATTTCGCGCCCGCGGCGAGGTTGTATCCGAGCCCCTGGTAATGTTCATACCAGTTGGGGAATTTCAGAATGACTTTCACCCTCGGGTTCACCTGTTTGGCGGGTTTGACAACCAGATCGCGCGCGACCTTGTCCATTTGTTCCAGCCGGAATTCCGTCCAGCTCCGGTCGCCTTTTCCCCGGATGCACTGGTCGCACTTGCAATTGCTGAAGAAAAAGTCGTCGAGGATGATCTCGTCGAAATGAGCGGCGGACAGCTCGACGACTTTGCGGAGCGTGTCGCGATCCTTCGGTGTGCTGTAGCAGAACGACTGGTAGAGGTTGGGTTCGTTGGCGACGGTGGCGATGCCGGCGGCGGCGCGAATGCCGCGGCTGGCGAAGAATTGCTTCGCCTGTTCGAGCGTGGCGGCGTCGGGAATGACACCGTCGCGGTGGGTCTCGAGGTAAATTTTATCGATGCGCAATTGCGGCTGGACCTGGTTCCATGTGTTGGTGAGCCAGGCGGGGTCGCGCATTTCGCGGACTTCGTAAGCGCGGCAATAAACCGCGACGGCGAAGTTGGTGTACTGGCCGGCGGCAGCCGGGAAAACCGAAATCAGGGCGAGCGCGGCGATCAGTGAGGGAAACCGTTTCAGGAAATGAGATGGCCATGTATGCATGCGCAGGAGGGCAATCTAGGGAAACCTGCCCCGGGCGAAAGTCATGAGTTCACATGACGCGAGGGCGAACCGAAGTTGCAGGTTACAGGTTGCAAGTTGCAGGTCCTTCGGAGCACTGAGGCCGTTAACCTGCAACTTGCAACTTGCGACTATAAACCACTACGGCTCGGGATCGCCGCGAATCACGCCGCGGCCGCCGGTGGCGAAATAGACGCGGCCGAACGTCCGCGGATCACCGGTGACACGGCTGATCGATCCGAACTGGTGGAGGTCGTCCGTGATGCGCTGCCAGGTCGCGCCGCTGTCATCGGACCGGAACAATCCTTCGACCGGCCCGATTCTTCCCGCCACGTAGAGGGTCGGATAGGATTTGCGCGGGCCGGGTTTGCCGAAGCCGATGGAGTGGGCGGAGTTGACCATCCGCAATTTGCTGAAACTGGCGCCGCGGTCGCTGGAGTGGAAAAGTCCGCGGCCGGGCAGACAGAGCCAGGCGTCGCCTTCGATGCCGGGCGTGGCGGCGAGTTGGGGGCCGCCGCCCTGCCCTGCTCCGCCGGCAAAGGCTGCGGGCGTCTCGATGAAACCGGCGGCGCTGTCGGTGCTGACCAGGAACCGGCCGGCCTGGGAATCGTAGGCGTAGAACAGGACCGGGTTGACAGTGTCGGCCACGACGCGGCAGCCGGGCTTGAGGCCTTCACAGGCGGCCCATTTGCTTCCACGGTCGGTGGTGACATGCGGGGAGGAACGGCGCGGTGTCCAGACAATGGTTTCGCCGTCGGCGGATGCGGTGATGGTGCCGGCGCCGGCGCTGCCCGGGGGTTCGCTGGCGAGCGTCGTCCAGTTCATTCCGCCGTCATCGGAAACGGCCGCCTTGACGAACCGGTTGTTTCCGGTGCCGGTGCGCAAAATCATGGCCGGGCGTTTGCCGGGCACGGCGAGGTCCTCGGTGTTGCCGTAGCGAGGCCCGGCGAAGCTGCCTTGCGGCGGCGAATGATCGAGGTCGTCATGTCGGAATCCGTCCACATCCCCCACCCCGCTGATCAGCGCGGGGCCCGCGGAAGGACTCACCAGCGCGAGCGGAACCGTCTCCTCAAGCCCGTCATCCGGGAAAAACCAGTGCGTCGCCTGCCCCGCGTCCGCGTTGTTCACATCCGTCGATCCCCAAATGCCGTAACCGGTCGTGAACAGGACGTGCCCGGACCGGAACGGGTCGATAACGATCGTTCCCATCCAGTGCGGTGTGCGGGTTTTTGTGTAAGGCGCGCTGGAATAATCCCATTGGGTATTGGCGGTCCAAACCGGAAACCAGCTTGCCCCGGCGTTCGTGCTCCGGAAAATTTCGTCATGCGGTTTCCAGTGGCAAAAAGTCGTCGCCATCAACACGCCGGGATTTTGCGCGTCCACCGCGACGCAGCCGTATCCGAACGTCTGGTCCGCGCCCGCGGGTTTCACGGGCGTGACATCGGTCCAGGCTCCGGACTGCGCGTTGAATTTCCAGATGGCGCCGTCGCTCATGTTGTTCGGGCCGGATTCCTTGCCATAGCTGATGTAGAGCAAGCCGTCGGAGGCGCGGACGACATGGTTGGGGCGGAGGCCGACGGGTTGGTTGGGAACGGGCTGCCAGGTGGCGCCGGCATCGGTGCTGCGGAATAAATTGGTGCCGGGCACGGAGGCCGCCGCGTATATCACCGGGGTCGCCTTGCCGGGTTTTCCGGAAGCGGGATCGAACAGGACACAGATAATTCCAACCGGCTGCGGGCGGCCGAACCGGGGCCGGTTGTTCGTGTCGCCCGCGGGATTTTCGATGGTGGCGGGAAACGACTCCACTTTTTTCCAGGTCACGGACCGGTCATCGCTGCGCCAGAGCCCGTCGCGGCGGGAGCCGAAGAGGAGGATGGTTCCAAGGTTGGGATCGACGGCGAGGCGTTCGCCGTTGAAACGGCCGGCCTCGTTCGCGCCCATGGTGAAGGGCACATCCGTCCGCTGGAAGGTCCGGCCCTGGTCGTCCGAGCGCAGGAACGCGCCGGGGTTGGGAGAATAGGTGCCGGCGGCGAGGTAGACGCGGTTTGTGTCGGCCGGATCGACGGCGAGGCTTTCGATGCCCGTCAGGTTGACGTCCCTGGCTCCGAGGTAATCCGTCATGGGCACCCAGCGCGAGGCCGCGGAGTCCCAGCGGTAGGCGCCCCCGACATCGGTGCGGCAGTAAACAAGGCCGTCGGCGGCGGGGTGCGGAACGATGCCGGTGACGAAGCCGCCGCCGCCGATGGCGACGTTGCGCCAGGTATAAGGGATGGAATTCGAATCCGCGCCGAATGCCGCCGGCGCGGCCGCCAGGGCCAGCACCGTCCAACCAAGCCATGTGAACCTGTTCATAAAAATTCCCGGGCGCCCCGTCCGTCGCATCAATACCGGACCTCCACGCGCTTCGTCAATCGAATGTCCGCGCTCGATGCGCCCGCCTCGATTTCCACCGGACCGGGTTCGACGGCAAACGCATGCCGCGCGGGATCCCAATAGGCGAGGTCGGCAGGCCGGATGGTGAATTCCACCGTGCGGCTTTCGCCGGGCTGCAGATGCACGCGCTGGAATCCGCGGAGCTGCCGGATGGGCCTCGGGACGGCGGATTTGGGAAACTTCACGTAGAGCTGCGCCACCTCGTCGCCCGCGACTTTGCCGGAGTTGCGCACGGAGAAGCTTGCGGCGAAGGTGCCGTCCTTTTTGGTTTCGGCGGACAGTTTTGAATAATCGAACGTGGTATAGCTGAGTCCATAGCCGAAGGGATAAAGCGGGCGGCCTTGCAAATACTGGTAGGTGCGGCCGTGGCGGATGTCGTAATCCATCATGGGCGGGAGCTGGTCGATGGAGGCGGGCCAGGTTTGGACGAGGCGTCCGGCGGGGTTGTAATCGCCGAACAGCGCGTCGGCGAGGGCGCTGCCGAGTTCCTCGCTGCTTTGGGTCAGGTGCAGCACGGCGGGCACGTGATCCTGGATCCAGCCGATCGCGTAGGGAAAACTGCTGATCAACACGACGATCGTGCGCGGGTTGGCGGCGAACACGCGCCGCACCAGCTCCTCCTGGCCGAGCGTGAGCGACTGGCGATCGCGGGCCTCGCGGCCTTCGCCGGGGTCGGAGACTTCGGCCCACTTGGAATCGTCACCGCCGACCGGGTGGTTGCCGACGCAGAGGATGGCGATATCGGATTCGTGCGCGAGCCGTTCGGCGATGCCGCCGTCGTTGTTGGTGGCGAGGGACACCCGGATGCCGGGGCCCGCAGCGGCGCGAATGCCGTCGAAGGGCGTCACGGTGTAGGCGGGGTTGCCGCTGTACCAGTCCGCGAGCACTGCGTTGGCGCGCGGACCGATGAGCGCGATGGATTTCAGTCGCGCCCGGTCGAGCGGCAGGCAGCGGTCCGAGTTTTTCAGCAGGACGATGGATTCGCGCGTGGCTTCGCGGACCAGGGACTTGGTTTTTTCCGAAAGCCACGGCTCGGGTTCGTTTGTGGCGCCGATGCTCGCATACGGGACGCGGTCGGGCGGATCCAGCAGGCCGACGCGGATGGAGATGCGGAGCGTGCCGCGGATGACCTCGTCGATTTCCGGCACGGTGAGCAGGCCGTCGGCGAGCGCGTTGGTGATGCTGGCGCGGTAATCGTCGAGGAAAATATTGATGCCGGCCTTGATGCAGGCGGCGGCGGCGGCGTTGGTGGTGGTGAACGCGTGGTGGGAAGTGACGAGGTTGCGAAGCCCGCCGCCGTCGGTGGAGATGACGCCGTCGACTCCCCATTCCTTCATGGCGACATTGCGGAGCACGGGCTGAAGGGTGCAGGGAACGCCGTTCCAGGCGTTGTAGGCGGCCATGAAACAGCGGGCGCCGCCGAGCTCGAATCCCATCCGGAACGGCACACTGTAATACTCGCGGAACAATTGTTCGTCGAAATTGGACGACGAACTGTCGCGTCCGTCCTCGTTGCTGTTGGCGAAGAAATGTTTGAGCAGCGACGCGGTCATCCAGTAGCGGGGATCGTCGCCCTGCAGGCCCTGGACGAACGCCGTGACGAGCGTGCCGTTGAACCAGGGATCCTCCCCATAACACTCCTCGGTCCGGCCCCAGCGCGGATCGCGGCCGAGATCGGCGTTGGGCGCGAATACCACCAGGCCGCCGCGGTGGTACTTGGGACTTTGGGCCATGTAGCGGACTTCGTACGCCTCGGCGGCGGCGACGCGTTTGAGCAGGGCCGGGTTCCAGGTTTCAGCGAGGCCGATGGCCTGGGGAAAAATCGTGGTGGGCGCGGGGTTGCGTTTGCCCCAATTGCTGGGGCCGCCCATGGCGAGGCCGTGGAGGCCTTCGACCGAACCGAGGGGCGGGATGCCGAGTCGCGGCACGCCGGCGCGGAACCGGAGGAAGGCGACTTTTTCATCCGTGTTCATCAGCGACACGGCGTTGCTGATGCGTTCTTCGACGGGAAGATCCGGGTTTAGGAACGGGTAGACAAAGCTGTTGGTGGTCGCGCGGGCGGGAACAACGAGAGCCGCGGACGCCAGCAGCGCGAACAAGGATGGGCGGAGTTTTGGCATGTTCAACCAGTCTGCCGTGGCAGCCGACGTGAGGCTCTCACTGTTTCTTGTCAGAGCCTCCTGACGTCGGCTGCCACTTTTTTGATATCATCGCTCGCTGTAGGAACGAATCTTCCAGGCGACCTTCCCGCGGAACGGGTCAGAGGCGAGTTTGTAGCCCTTGCCATCCTTCGTGACAGCGAGTTCACGCAGTTGATTGTCCGAGGGCAGGCAGACGAAGCCCTGGGCGGACGGGGAATTCTTCGCGAACACGACCAGTTCAAGGTTCGACCAGTCCATTTGCATGGTCGACTGGGCGAGCTTGATGTGAGGCAGGATGGTGCCGTCGCGGACGAGCATCACGACGGGGATGGGGCCGGCGTCGATGTGCTGCCAGCCGCCGGAGTAGCTCTTTCCGGTCTGGTAATCGATCCAGTTGCCCGCGGGCACGTAGACGTTGCGGCCGGTGCTGTTTTCCTCGAAGAGCGGCGCGACGAGAATGCTGGAGCCGTAGAGATATTCGTCGTCGACGGTCCAGGCGCCGGGGTCGTCGGGGAATTCGACGAACAGGGCGCGGACCATGGGCAATCCGTGCTCGGAAGAATCCTTCGCCTGGGCGTAGACGTAGGGCATGAGCTGGTATTTGAGCTCGTCGGTGCGGCGGAAGTCGTTCATGAATGCTTCGCCGTAATTCCAGGGTTCCTTGGGCGCGGTGCCGTGGCAGCGGCTGTGGGAACTCAGCATGCCGAACGCGAGCCAGCGGCGGTAGAGATCGTCGGTGGCGCGGGCGACGAAACCGCCGACGTCGTGGCTCCAGAACGAGAAGCCACAGAGGCCGAAGGAAAGTCCGCCGCGCAATTCGGCGGCCATGCCGGTGTCGGTGTTTTCGGCGTCGCCGCCCCAGTGCAGCGGGTAACGCTGGCTGCCGGCCCAGGCGCTGCGGGCCCAGATGATGTTTTCGCCGGTGACCTTGCGGGTGACGTCGGCGACGGTTTTGTTGTAACGGAGCGGGAAGAGATTGTGCTCGTAGAAACCCGTGCGGCCGGAGGCGTAAAGGCCGTTGTTGGGCGCGGCTTCGCCGAAATCGACCTTGATCGCCCCGACGCCGAGCTGGAGAAGATTGGCGAGCTTGCCCTGGTACCACTCGACCGTGGCCGGGTTCGAGAAATCCAGGACCGCGTCCTCGTACGGCAGGTTCCCCTTCCCGTCCCGGACGACGAGGCGTTTCTCCACCAGTTCATTGAACAGCGTGTTCTTGGGAACGAAATACGGCAGTTGCCAGAGCGAAATGTGGAAACCTTCGTCCTTGAGATCCGAAATCATCTGCTTCGGATCCTTGAAGCGGGTCTTGGAGAACTGGTAGTCGCAGCGCCAGTCGGTCTCGAACCAGCCGGTGTCGAGGTGGATGACGTCGCAGGGAATTTTGTTGTCGCGCAATTTCGCCGCGACTTCGCGCGTTTGTTGTTCGGAGAAATAAGTGCAGCGGCTCATCCAGAGGCCGAACGACCACAGGGGCGGCATGGGCGATTTGCCGGTGACCCTGGTGTATTCGTCGAGAATTTCCTTCGGCGAACCGAGGAAAACAAACAGGTCGAGTTGATCGTCGCCGAGCATGAGGGAATTGATCCCGCTGAACGACTGGCCGAAATCGAACGTCATCGGTGACGACGAATGCAGGAACATGCCGTAACCGCGGCTGCTCATGAAGAAGGGAATCGGTTTGTACATGCCCTGGTTCTGAACGCCGTTCGCGTCGTCGGTCCAGAGCACGACTTTCTGGCCGCGCTTGTCGAAGCCCGTGAACGATTCGCCGCAGCCGAAGATTTTTTCGCCGGGCGACAGCAGGAACGCCGCGTTGATGCTGCGCGAATAGTCCGACGCGCGGCGGACGAAGCAGAACGGCAGCGTCGGCGTGTAGGTCGTGGCGTTGTCGACCGTGTGATCCGTCTTCGTGAGCAAGCGGCCCTGCGCGTCGCGGAACTCGATGTGCCACGGGTTTTCCATGACGGTCACCGAGCCGCCGGCGCTGGTGTAGCGGTGGCCGCCTTCGATCTTGCTGTATTTCCAGGAATCATCCTTCGGCACCGGCCCGGCCAGCATCAGGGAATCCGCAACGGGCACGAACTGCGGACCGGACGTGGTGCGGATGCGGACCGCGCGGGGCGAGACGAAATCGATTGTGATGGGCAGCGAAGGATTGGCGGCGTATTCGTTTTCGGGAAATTCGTTCGGCGGCACGTCCTTGATCAGGGCGAGCATGTTGTCGAACGCCTGCCGCGTGAAATATTGAGCGCGCTGATAGACCAGCTTGCCGGAATGCGTCTCCGGGTCCCACGACTCCAGCTTGTTCGCGAGGTAATAGGTATCCGATAAATCCCGGAAGTCGCCGCTCACATCGATCGGATCGTTGAGCAGCGGCAGGAGCGGGTTGGCCGCCTGCACGGGGGTGGAATCGGAAACGGACAGCGCCGCGGCGCCCAGGGAGAGAAGCAGGACTGATAAATGTGCGGATCTCATGGCTCGATATTCTTATCAGCAAATCCGGATGGCGAGCAAATGTCTTGTCGTCAAAATCAACGATCCTTTGCGGATTGGAGAGTTGGAGTGACGGATAGCCCCTGTAGCCGCAATCGTGAGATTGCGGAGTTTCCGCCAATTGACATTGGCGGCTGCGAGCAGAAGGCAGCTCAGCTTTCCGAATAATCGAACAGCGCGTTTTCCCAGAACCAGACGTCGCTGCCTACGCGGGTGACGACCTTGATGTCGCCGTCCTGGGAGGCGACGACAGCGACGGACGGGGCGCAGCGAAAGCAGAATTCGAACGCCGACCGGTGGCGGGTGCCGAAGGATTCCACGGGAATTTCCGTCGCCTCGCGGCCCTCGTGATCGTGTCCGCGGAACACGCGGTAATTCACCGCGGGCGGAAGCTGCACCACGCCGCCGAAGCCGAGCAGCTCGAACTTGCGCGTGACCAGCACGGCGCCGTCGACGCTCGCCAGCCGCACCAGGGCGTCCAGCGCGTCGCGCAGCGCGCTCTCGACGTCCTCGCGCTGGAACGGATCGTGGAGCACCAGCCGGCCGCGCAGATAATTCCACACGGTCTCGTCATGGCAGGCGAACTTCAGCCGAACGCACGGGACGCTTCTGCCCGCCCAATCCTCCGGCACGATCAACACACAGCCGCCATGCTGCAGCCGCTGCATGCGCTCGATGATTTCCTGCAGCACGAAAAGGAAACCCATCGCGCGATAGCTGCGTTCCAGCAACGTGGTGTCGTCCTCCGACTGGCCGCCCGCCGCCTTCACCTCGCGGCACAGGAGACGGTGCGATTCCTGGAAGAACCCGGAGATCGCGCCGGCGTTGATGAGTCCGCGCTCGGGATAAATCATGCGTCCGTCCTTGAACGTGCAGCGGACGCGGCCGTGGAGGGTGACCTTGAGTTCGCCGGGGCCGAAGGCGCGGATGCGCAATTCCACCAGGCGCATGGCGATCACGGAAGGCCGCCAGCCAAGATCCACAAGGCCCCACAGGAACAAAGCGCCCGTCGCCTCGTCGCATCCGGCGAGAATGATCGTTTTCTCGGGATCGCACGCCGGCGCGAGCCGCACCAGTTCCTCGACGGTGAACGGGCGGCGCTCCTGGAATCGGACCAGGTTGAAAACCTTGGTGTAACGGCTGAACCCGAAATCGGCCTCGGGCAGTTCGGACGGAGAGCAGAACGCGAGATCGAATTGCGTGGCGCGCTCCTCCTCGCGGCGCAGGCTGGCGAAGAAACAGCGGTTCACCAGGCTCGTCAGGACCGGCAGCGACGGGCATTGTGTCGGGCGATAGCCGGTGTTCTCTGGAAAATCTGTCCAGTGCTCGTACACCAGCCGCGCGATTTTGTCCGGAAAATCGAAGCTCATTGCGCCGGGCCCCGCCAACCCGCGTCAGGCCGCGTCGAAGGCCGAATCCAGCCAGAACGGTGCCAAACCAAGGTGGGCCGGGACTCGTCGGGCTCTCGAAAACGGATTAATGGATTGTTGGATTCATGGATTATTGGAGGGACTCCGCGCAGAGCCATCCAGCAATCCATAGATCCATTGTCCAACAATCCTCATGGCCCCAATCAGGGCTCGACGGAGTCTCGCCCCACCTTGAAGTGGGCCGATTAGAGCGGCTCAAGAAATGTCGTAGCCGCAAAAGGTAGGGTCGGCGCGCTGCGCCGACCGCGGACGCCGCAGCGCGGCGTCCCTACCTGCGGCTACGGTTTATGTTAAACCGCTATAGCGAAATTCGCGCTAATTCGCGTCCAGCCTTTGCTTCCCGGTTGACGCGCGGAACGGCGGCTGCTATGTTCGCCGCCTGTGAAGATGAATCTGAACCTGCTGCTTGCAAACGCGCTGCTGCTGAGCCGCGCGGCAGTCGGGTTCTGATCGATCCAAAACGAACGATTTAACAACCCCACTGCCGGAAGGCGGTGGGGTTTTTGTTTGCCCATCGCCGCCGGCGCCAACACAATCCAAAAGCCATGCTCAAGAATCCTTCGACCAAGTACCGGATGATGCCGCCGGTGTCGCTCCCCGACCGTCAATGGCCCAACCGGGTGCTCACGCACGCCCCGGCCTGGTGCAGTGTGGATCTCCGTGACGGCAACCAGGCGCTCGCGGTGCCGATGAATGTGAGCCAGAAACTCGAATTGTTCCAGGCCCTCGTCCAGTGCGGGTTCAAGGAAATCGAAGTCGGCTTCCCCTCCGCGTCGAACACCGAGTTCACGTTCAATCGCCGCCTCATCGAGGAACGCCGCGCGCCCGACGACGTCTGGCTCCAGGTGCTCGTGCAGGCGCGCGAGGATCTCATCGAACGCACCGTCGAATCGCTCGTCGGCGCCAAGAAATGCATCATCCACCTCTACAACTCCACCTCGCCAGCCCAGCGACGCGTGGTGTTCGGGATGTCGAAGGAACAGATCGTCCAGGTCGCCGTGCGCGGCGCGCAATTCATCCGCGACCGGCTTCCCCGCCTCAAGGGCACGGAAGTCATGCTCCAGTATTCGCCCGAAAGTTTCAGCGCGACGGAGGTTGAATTCGCCCGCGAAGTGTCCGAGGCGGTCATGGAAGCCTGGAAACCGACGCCGCAGCGCAAGATGATTCTCAACCTCCCCGACACGGTCGAGGTGGCGATGCCGAATGTCTACGCCGACCAGGTGGAATGGATGTGCCGCAACATCCGGAACCGCGATTCGCTCATCATCAGTTTGCACACGCACAACGACCGGTCGACCGGCGTGGCAGCGACGGAACTTGGCTTGCTCGCCGGGGCGGACCGCGTCGAAGGCACGCTCTTCGGCAACGGCGAACGCACGGGCAACCTCGACATCGTCACCGTGGCGCTCAATCTCTACATGCACGGCATCGATCCCGGGCTCGCGCTCGGCGATGTGAACCGGTTGCGCGATGTTTACGAGCGGTGCACGGGAATGACCGTGCCGGCGCGGCATCCGTACGCGGGCGAACTCGTGTTCACCGCGTTCAGCGGGTCGCACCAGGACGCCATCCGCAAGGGATTGGCCGAGTGGGAACGCGGCGGGCGCAGCCACTGGGACGTGCCCTACCTCACCATCGACCCGGCCGATATCGGGCGTGAATACCGCGAAGTGATCCGCGTGAACAGCCAGTCCGGCAAGGGCGGCGTCGCGTATTTGCTCGAGACGGAATTCGGAATCGAGTTGCCCAAGGAAATGCAGCGCGAATTCGGCCCGATCGCCAACGACGCGGTCGACCGCCTCGGGCGCGAGGTGAGCGCGGCGGAGTTGAAGGAGATGTTCTGGAAGGAATACATCGAGCGCAACCGGCCGTGGGAACTCCGGAGTTTTGAAACCTCCAGCCGCAACGGCTCGGTGTCGTGCAACGCGGTGCTGTCGTTCCAGGGCGCTGAAAACAAATCGATCTCGGGAACCGGCAACGGCCCGCTCGCGGCACTCGTCGCCGGGCTCACCGCGGCCGGAGCGCCCCGTTTCGAAATCGCCCATTACAGCGAACACGCCCTCAGCTCCGGCGAAACCGCCGCCGCCATCGCGTATATCCAGGTGAAATTCGCCGACGGCCGCACCCGCTGGGGCGCCGGCGTCGATACCAACATCGAACTCGCCTCCGTCAAAGCCGTGCTCAGCGCGCTGAACCGCGGCTGAGAGGGACTGCAGCGCGTCAAAAAACCGCAATCTCACGATTGCGGCTGCGGGCGCGGAGGTGGCCGCGATCGTGAGATCGCGGACCCGGGCGGATCGCGGTCACCGCGATTTTACAATCGCGGCTTCACCAACCGCTCACGGCACGGCCGCGAGCGTCTGCAGCAATTCATTCGCCGCCTGGCTCACGTCGGGCGGCGTCGGCGCGTTGTAATTCTTGTTCGCCGCGGCCAGCGCCGCGTCGAACGCTTTCTGGTAATTCTGGTACGCCTGGTTCACCTGCTGCTGCATGTTCGGCGTGATAAAACCGAACGTCGCACGGTTGTGATAGTGAATCATCGCCCAGTCAATGTCGTCCCGCGTCTGGCCCAGCCGGCGCGGTCCGCTGTCCGACACTGAAGTGCACCCGGAACTCAGCGCCAGGACCAGCGCCAGCCCCCCAGCCCACAGGAATCGCCAGGTAAATTTCATCATGCAACGACTATACCTGTCACTCATCCGCAGAACAAGATCCGGTTAAGCTTTGCCAAACGAGGTGTGGGATGCCTGGGCGGCAGCGCCGATTCTCATGGCAACCGGATTGGGGACTGGGCAGGCGCGGTCCGGCATCAGCCGCATTGGGTGAGGGTAGTGCTATGCATGCCATTTTTCGGGATGGGGTTCGTTCGGGGCGCCTGGGGTATTTTACGGGCGCCGCGGTGTTGGTTCTTGTGGCGTTTGGACTGGCCCATCGCGCGGGCCGTGATCCCCTGCCCGTTTCCGCCCGCCCCGCCGTCATCGCCGGCCCGCCGGCCATGTCCTCGCCCGTGCCTCACGCCGCCTCCTGGCGCGCCGCTTCAACAGAACCGGACCGGAAACTTTTTACATCCGAATCAAGCATCACCCGGCTGCTCTGGGAAGGCATGGACCCGGACAATGACGCCCGCGAACCGGCGGCGGCGTTTGGGCCTGCGGCTCTTCCGCGGCAGGATTCCGGTCCGTCGGCCGCCCTGCTGAATTCGTCGGTGTTCAGGGAATCGACGATCCTGGATGCGAAGCCGCCGCAGGTGCGCCGTGAATTTGCAGCCGGGAAACGGTTCGTGGAATGAGCGCGCCAGGGTTTCACTTGAACCGGCTTGGCCGCCGGCTGCTTTGGCCGCGGCCGTGGCTGTATGCGCCGTTCGGCGTGCTGCGCGGCCACGGGAACGTCTTCAGCCGCGAACACCAGGTTTACATCAGCGGATTTCCACGGTCCGGCAACACATTCGCCCGAACGGCGTTCGGCATCGCCAATCCCCACGTGCGCATCCTGTCGCACCGGCACATTCCCACTTACGCCCTCGCGTCGATGCGCCGCGGGCTTCCCGGAATGGTGCTGATCCGGCGTCCGCTGGATGCCGCGTGTTCCTGGAGTTTGTTCATGGGGCTGCCGCTGGCGGAATCGCTCGCCTATTACAACGATTTTTACCGGGTGCTCGCGGCGCACCGGGACGCGCTGTGGTTTGTGCGGTTCGAGCAGGTCACGGAGGATTTCGGAGCGGTCATCCGCGCGATGAACGAGCGATGGGGAACGGGCTTCAACCTGTTCGAACACACGCCGCAGGCCGCGGCGCAGTGCCTGGCGCGGATCGAAGCGGAATACACCGGGCCGGATGGCGCCGTCGCCGAGAACCGCGTTCCAAGGCCATCGGCCGCGCGGGAAAATCTGAAGCCGGCATTGATCAGGGAATTGAACCTGTCCCCGCGCGCCCGCGAGGAGTGGGCCGAAGCCGAACATTGGCACCGAGTGTTCACCCAGTCCACGCGACAGCCAACTTCCCGCCCGCTGCCCTCCCTGCTGTCTCCTAAACTCCAAAACTCTTGAACTCCTAACCGCTTAAACTGCTGAACGGCTCAGAGTTGTTCGGGTTTTTCGAGAAGCTGGCAGATGCGCTGCAGCAACCGGCCCGCGGCGCCGCCGTCCAACACCCGGTGATCGAAACTCAACGTCAGGTTGGCTTCCATGACCGGCACAAATTGTTCCTTCGCCACGTCCCAATGCGGCGCGCGCCGCGCCGCCCCCATGCCCAGCACCAGCGTCTGCTCCGGCAGCGGAATCGGCGTCGCCCATTGCAGCCCGAACGTGCCGAAGTTCGTGACGGTGGCAATGGACCGGCCGGTCGCGTCGGCAGGAAGCTTGCGTTGCCGGGCCAGTTCCACCAGTTCGTCGTAAGGTCCGATCAAATCCTTCAGCCGCCGCTTGTCCGCGTCCCGCAGCACCGGCACCAGCACGCCGTCCTCCGCCTCGACGGCGAACCCGATGTCGATCGAGGACGGGTGGACAATCTTGTTTCCGACGAGGCGTCCGGCGGGCGCGCTGTTTTCCGCGAGGGCGACGGCGAGGGCGCGGAGTCCGCAAAGGGCGGGGCCGGGTTTCGGGTGGGTGACCTTGCGGAACGCGAACAACGCGTCCATCCGCACCGGCAATCCCACGTGCGCCAGCGGCCGCGTCCAGCTCCGCCGCATGGCATCGGCGACGCTGACGCGCATCGAGGACGCCTGGCTGAGGCGGTGGCTCTCGAGGTTGGCGATGAACTTTTCGAAATCCTGGATAGTGACCCGCCCGGCCGCGCCGCTGCCGGCGACGCCGGCGAGATCGGCCGCGTGCAGCCCGAGCTCGGTAATGCGTGCCTTGATGCGCGCCGACATGTAGCTCGCGCCCGCCGCGTGGGCCGGCACGGGGAGACCGCGCACGGTCGGCTTGACGATTTTTTTGACGTTCTCGGCCCGGAGCTTCTCGGTATCGCTGCTCGGTTCCGCCCCGCCGTTGTGCGGGGGGCCGTCGAGGCCGAGCCGCGCCGCCTCCTCCTGGCTGGCCTCCAAATAGCCCAGGGTCGCGCCCACCGGGTAGCTGTCGTTCAGTTTCACCAGGAATTTTTGAATCTTTCCCCGGCACGGCGACGCCACCGTCATCGTCGCCTTGTTCGTTTCCACCTCCAGGATGTCCTGGTCCGCCTCGACGGTGTCGCCCGGTTGCGCGAGAAAGCGGATCACCGCCGCTTCGGCGATGGATTCGCCCAGTTGAGGCATGATGATGGGAATCTGCATAGGTTGGGATTACAGGTGAAGGAGGTTGCGCCCGGCGGCGGCGATGCTGCGGGCGGTGGGCCGGTGCGCGGCCCAGAGATTGGGATGATACGGGACGGGGGTGTCCTTCGCGTTCAGCCGCTGCGGCGGCGCGTCCAGCAGCCCGAATCCCTCGCTGACAACCCGGGCGATCACTTCCGCGTTCACGCCGCCCCAGGGCCAGGATTCCCCGACGCACAACAACCGGCCGGTGCGCGCGACCGAGGCCATGACCGTATCGGTGTCGAGCGGCTTGACCGAGCGCAGGTCAACCACCTCCACCTGGTAGCCTTCGGACGACAATTCCTCCGCCGCGGCGAGCGCCTCGTGGACCATGGCGCTGTAGGTGACCAGCGTCATGTCGCGCCCCTCGCGGGCGATGCGCGCCTTGCCGATGGGCAGCGCTTCCGTCGGCAGGGCTTCCGCCTTCAGATGGTAATACAGCAGTTTGTGCTCGCAAAATATCACCGGGTCATCGAGCGCCACGGATTCGAGCAGCATGCTGTAGGCGTCCTCCACCGTGGCCGGCGTCACCACCACCAGCCCGGGATAATGCGAGTAGATCGATTCCATCGTCTGGCTGTGAAACGGTCCGCCGCCCGACGTGCCGCCGCATGGGAGCCGGATGGTGATCGGGCACGGCACCTGGGTGCGCCAGAACAGCGTCGCCGCCTGGTTGACGATCTGGTTGAAGGCAACCGTCGAGAAATCCGAAAATTGCATTTCCAGGATCGGGCGCATGCCTTCGATGGCGGCGCCGACGCCGAGCCCGACGATGGCGTCCTCGCTGATCGGGGCGTCGAGCACGCGGCCGGGGTATTGCGCGGCGAGATTCTTGGTCGCCTTGAACGCGCCGCCGAACGCGCCGACGTCCTGGCCGTAAATGAACACGCGCGGATCATCCGCCAGTGCGCGGGCCTGCGCCTCCCGGATCGCCTCAAGATAGGTGATGCTCATGCTTCGTGAGGGGCGGAATCGACAATGCCTTCGTTGAGATGCTGCGTGCTGAGCGCGGTCCAGGTTTCGTGGAACGGGTTCGGCACCGGTTCGCGCTGCACCGTGGCCACGGCTTCATCGACGGTGTTCGCCGCGGCCGACCGCCACGACGCCAGAGTCTCCGCCGTCGCCCACTTCTTCTTCAGCAATTCATCCTCCGCGAGCTTCAGACAATCGCGTCCGATGGGAGAACTTCTCAGCCGATGATCCACATAGCTCGAATCGTCGTGCTCGCCGTGGCCGCACAGCCGGAGC
Source organism: Verrucomicrobiota bacterium (assembly GCA_046346665.1). Taxonomy (GTDB): domain Bacteria; phylum Verrucomicrobiota; class Verrucomicrobiia; order Limisphaerales; family JAXMHQ01; genus JAXMHQ01. The sequence goes on along the minus strand of JAXMHQ010000004.1, from coordinate 45,542 downwards.
AGCGAGGCGAGAATAAGCTGCGGTCCCCCGCCCGACCGCGCTGCGGACACCGCCCGGTCCAGCGCCGAGAGACAGGCCTGGAGATCGGTTCCATCGACCTCCTCGCCCCGCACGCCGTAGCCGGCGGCGCGATCGAGGAGCGATCCGCAGGCGAACTGCCGGGAGTTGGCGGTGGAATAGGCGTATTGGTTGTTGGCGATCACCAGCACGAGCGGGAGGCGTTCGATGGCGGCCTGGTTCAGCGCTTCGTGGAAGGCGCCGGTCGACGTGCCGCCGTCCCCGATGCTCGTGGCGCCCACGGTGCCCGACTGGCCGCGCGCGCGATGCGCAAACAACACGCCGTTCACCACCGAGATCATGGCGCCGAGATGACTGATCATCGGCAGCAAACCCTCCTTCGGCCGGCCGCGATGCACATTGCCGTCCCGGCCGCGCATCGGGCCCAGCGGCGAACCGAGATACGTCCGGACCGCGTCGAGCACCGGTTCACCGAAAGCGAGCCGGCCCGCAAGATCGCGGATCAAAGGCGCGAACACGTCGCCGCGGCGGAGTGACACTCCGATGGAAACGCTGAGGGCTTCCTGGCCGCGGCCCATGAACACGCCGCCGTGGATTTTCCCTGCGCGGTACAGGCTGGCAAATTTCTCGTCCAAAACCCGCGAAAGCAGCATGTATCGGTACGCCGACACATAGGCGTCGCGCACCGAAGACACTTCACCAACTGCTCCTGTCCGGAGTACAGTTTGAGACATGGGCGCAATTTTATCCGGCATCCCGCCATGCTTGCAATTGGAATGTTGCATGTCCAACGATGTCCGGGATTTGCATCGATTTGTCCCGTTTCAGGCCAGGACGCCGCGCCAGCGCCTGCCCAGGCCCGTTTCCAGACCGCGCCGCAGCGATTCCGCGCCGCCCCGCGATGAAACAACAGTCCACGGCATTCCCCGGAAGAATCGGCTGGTGATGCCGCGAAATTGGTGTTGAATGTGCTTTATCAGCGCCGTTTTCTGGTGATTTGTCCGACTCAATGATGTCGTAGCCATATGAATTTGCCCGTCTCGCGCGTACTGTTGGTTGAAGACGATCCGAAGCTGCCGGAAGTTTTGTCCGCTCTTCTTCAACAGGACAACATCACCCTCGACTGCGCAAACAGCGCGGGGGAGGCGCTGCGGCAGGCGCGCCAGCAGAAATTCGACCTGATCCTGCTCGACCTCGGCCTGCCCGGCACCGACGGCTTCGAACTGCTGAAACAATTCAAGAGCCTCCCCGATCTGCAATCGATCCCCGTCATCGTGCTCACCGCGTGGTCGAGCCAGGGCGACAAGGTCCGCGGATTCGATTTGGGCGCGGTGGATTACGTGACGAAACCGTTCGAAGGATCGGAACTGCGCGCGCGGGTGTGCCGCACGCTGGGGACGAAGCATCTTCAGGACGAGTTGACGCTCATGAACCGCGAGCTGCTGACGGCGCGAGTTGCGGCCGAGACCGCCGCGCGCACCAAGGCCGAGTTCCTCGCCAACATGAGCCACGAGATCCGCACGCCGATGAACGGCGTCATGGCCATGGCGGGCCTGCTGCTCGAAACCCCGCTCACCCAGGAACAGCGCGGTTACGTCGAAACCATCTACTCCAGCAGCGAAGCCCTGCTCACCATCACCAACGACATCCTCGATTTCTCCAAAATCGAATCCGGCAAACTCGAGCTGGAACGCCAACCGTTCGAACTCCGCACCTGCGTCGAGGAAGCCCTCGACGTGCTCGCCGCCAAGGCGTCCGAGAAGAAACTCGACCTCGCCTATCAATTCGAGGACGGCGTGCCGGTCCGGGTCATCGGCGACGTCACCCGCCTGCGACAGGTCGTCGTCAACCTCCTCAGCAACGGCATCAAATTCACCCCGACCGGCGAAGTCGCCGTCCATGTCAAAATCCTCGCGCCGCCCGAACCCGGCGCCGCCGACGCCCCCTGGCACCTCCACTTCTCCGTCCGCGACACCGGCATCGGCATCCCCGTCGACCGCCTCGCCCGCCTGTTCAAATCGTTCAGCCAGGTCGACGCGTCCACGGCGCGAAATTACGGCGGGACCGGGCTGGGCCTCGCGATCAGCAAGCGGCTGGTTGAAATGATGGGCGGCAAAATGTGGGTCGAAAGTGTGCCCCAGAAAGGTTCCACGTTCCATTTCACCGTCGCCATGCCGGCGGCCCCCGAGGCGCCCGCGCGCCCGGCCATCGAAACGCCCCAGCCCGCCCTCACCAATCTCCGCCTGCTCATCGTCGACGACAACCCGACGAACTGCCGCATCCTTACCGCCCAGACCTCCAAGTGGGGCATGGTCCCCCGCGGCACCCACAGCGGCCGCCAGGCCCTCGACTGGCTGCGATCGGGCGAGAAGTTCGACCTCGCCATTCTCGACATGCAGATGCCGGAAATGGACGGCGTGATGCTGGCGGGCGAGATCCGCAAGCTCACGAGCGCCGGCGGACTGCCGCTGGTGTTGCTGACCTCGATGGGCGTGCGCGCGGATGCGCCGGAGTTCGCAAGCGCCGGGTTCGCCAGTTGCGTCACCAAGCCGATCAAGCCTTTCCAACTCCAGGACGTCCTCCTGCGCGCCGTCTCCGGCGCCAAACCCGCCCCCGCACGAAAATCCGCCGGCAACGCCAAACTCGATCCCAGCCTCGCCCAGCGGTTGCCCCTCCGAATCCTTCTCTGCGACGACAACGCGATCAACCAGAAGGTCGCCGTCCGGCTGTTGCAACAGATGGGTTACAAGCCCGATGTTGCCGGCAACGGCGTGGAGGCGCTCACGGCGCTGGATCAGCGGCCTTACGATCTGATTTTCATGGATGTCCAGATGCCCGAGATGGATGGACTGGAGGCCACCCGGAATATCCGGGAACGGCAGAAGGACAAATCGAAGTTTCCGCACTACAAACCCTCAATCACCATTGTTGCCATGACTGCCAATGCTATGCCGGGAGATCGGGATCGCTGCATTAACGCCGGGATGGACGATTATCTCGCAAAACCGGTCCGGCCGGAGGATGTCCGGAAGGTGGTTGAACAATGGGCGCCCGCGGCCGGGGCCAATGCCGCGCCGCAACCGGCCCCCACCGAGGCCCAGACGTCCACGGCCACCGCGCCGCACGTCCCCGACGCCCCCGCGGCCGCCGCGGCTGCGCCTGCGGAACCGCCGGTCGACCTCGACCGCCTGAACGAATTCACCAACGGCAATTTCGACGACCTGCGCGACCTGGTCACGCTGTATCTGAAACAAACCACCGGCCAGGTCGAACAGCTCATCAAGGCCGTGCAATCCGGCTCCGCCCCCGAGGTGCGCCGCATCGCCCACAGTTGCGCCGGGGCCAGCGCCACCTGCGGCATGATCAAAATGGTTCCCCTCCTCCGCGACCTGGAACACCAGGCCGAGGAAAACAACCTGTCCAACGCCCCCGCGCTCAGCCAGCAGGTGGCCGAGGAATTCAAGCGCGTCTGCGCTTTCCTGGAAGATCACATGGCCCGGCAAGCGGCTGCCGCCTCCCGGTCCTGAACATGAATAACAAAGTCCTGCTCATCGAAGACGACGAGTTTTTCGCCAACGTCTATCGAAACAAGCTGCTGCTCGACGGATTCGACGTCGACGTCGCCCACGACGGCGAAGCCGGCCTCGAACGTGTCCGGAGTTTCCGTCCCGACGCCGTGCTGCTCGATTTGATCCTGCCGCGCATGAGCGGCGTGGATGTGATCAAACAGCTCCGGCTCGACACGGCGCACCCGGGACTTCCCATCATTGTCTTTTCCAACACCTACCTGACCGGCGTGGTGCAGGAGGCCTGGAAAGCGGGCGCGACGAAGTGCCTGGCCAAGGCCAGTTGCTCCCCCAGCCAGGTGATCAAGACCATCCGGCAGGCGCTCGAAGACGGCTCGAAAGACGGCGGCGCCCCCGCCGCCGCCCGGCCCGCGCCCGCCGCCGCCCAGTACAACGAAGCCGAGTTCGCGCAGGACCTCCGCCAGTTGTTCCTCGAGGAATTGCCCGAAACCCTCGTCGCCCTCCGCTCCCAGCTCCAGTTGCTCGTCAAGTCCGACAACGAAACGCTGCGCGTCCAGAACGTCGAACAACTCTACCGCCGCGTCCGCACCCTCAACAGCAGCGCCTCCGTCGTCGGCATGTTCCACATCTCCCAGATGGCCGAAGCCCTCGAGGCGCTCCTGAAGGAACTCCAGGAAAAACCCAAGTCCATCAACGTCTCCACCCTCCGCACCATCGCGGCCGCCGTCGATTTCCTCGGCTTCCTGTTCACCCTCAAAGACGCCACAAACGAAACCAAGGCCTTCGAAGGCCATGTCCTGGTCGTCGACGACGACGCCATCTCCCGCCGCGCCATCGGCTACGCACTCGAAAAAGTGCGGCTCAAATCCATGACGGTCGAAAATCCCGTGCTCACCCTCCGCCTCGTGGAGGAACGCCGCTTCGACCTCGTGTTCCTCGACGTCGACATGCCCGGCATGAACGGGTTCGAATTGTGCACCAAGCTCCGCGAACTGCCGGCCTACAGGAGGACCCCGGTCGTGTTCGTCACCGGGTTGAACGATTTCGAGAGCCGGACCAATTCCGCCGTCAGCGGAGGAAACGACCTGATCGCCAAGCCGTTTCTTTTCATGGAACTCGCCGTCAAAGCCCTCGTCTTCATCCTGCGCACCCGCCTCGAAAACCCGCGGGGCTGATTTGCCACAGAGGCACAGAGATCGCAGAGGCTGATACCAGTGTCTTCCACTTCTCTGGGAGCTCTGTGCCTCTGTGGCTGATTCATCCGCAGTTTTGACTTTGCCGCTCCCGCTCATTACCGTGGTCGCATGGAACCGCTTCATGCACCGTGGCGAATCGAATACATCCTTGCGCCCAAACCCGCGATGGATGAAAGCCTGTTCACCCGGATCGCCCAGTCCAGCGACGACGAAGCCAACCTCGTGATCGCCCGGGACCGCACCTGCTTCGCGCTGCTCAACCGCTATCCCTACACCGGCGGCCACCTCATGATCGTTCCCTACAAACAGACCTCCGACCTGAACGACCTGACCGGCGACGAACTGGGCGACCTCATGAAGCTGACGCGCCGCTGCCAGAACGCCCTCACCCGCGTGATGAAGCCGGACGGATTCAACATCGGGCTCAACCTCGGCAAGTGCGCCGGGGCCGGCATCCACGAGCATCTCCACGTGCACGTCGTGCCGCGCTGGAACGGCGACACGAATTTCATGCCCGTCCTCGCCAACGCCAGCGTCGTGCCCCAGGCGCTCGCCGAAGTCGCCGCGCGCCTGCGCGAGGCGCTCGCCGCCGCCTGAACCCTACCCCGCCATGGCCACTGAAACTCTCCATTTCGAAAGCGCCCGCCTCGCCCAGCAGCTCTACAACAACGATCCGAAAAACCTGCAGTCCATCGAGGATCAGCTCGGCGTCAAAGCCACCTCGCGCGAAGGCTGGATCAAGCTGGAAGGCAGCGCCGAGGCGCTGGACCGCGCCAAACACCTGTTCCTCGTGCTCGAGGATTCCATCAAGGCCGGCACCCCGGTCCGCAGCCGCGAATTCACCCACGCCCTCGGCATCGTCCGCAACGAAGGCGTCGGCGCCCTCCGCAACATCCTCGGCGACCGCATCACCACCTCCGACCGCAAATCCGGCGTCACCGCCAAAACCGTCGGCCAGAAAAAATACGTCGACGCCATCCGCAATCACGACGTGACCTTCGGGATCGGCCCCGCCGGCACGGGCAAGACCTACCTGGCCGTCGCCATGGCCCTCGCCGCGCTGCGCGAAGGCAAGGTGTCCCGGATCATTCTCACCCGGCCCGCCGTCGAGGCGGGCGAGGCGCTCGGATTTCTTCCCGGCGATCTTTACGAAAAAATCATGCCCTACCTGCGCCCGCTCCACGACGCGCTGCACGACATGATGCCCGCCGAGGATCTCCAGAAAAGCACCGAGCGCGGCGTCATCGAGATCGCCCCGCTCGCCTACATGCGCGGGCGCACGCTGAACAGCGCGTTCATCATTCTCGATGAAGCACAGAACGCGACGATGGAACAGATGTTCATGTTCCTGACCCGGCTGGGAATGAATTCAAAAGCGGTCATCACCGGCGACGAAACCCAGATCGACCTGCCGCAGCACCGCCGTTCCGGCCTCCTGGAAGCCCACCGCGCCCTCCGCCATGTCGAAGGCATCGCCATCGTCGAATTCACCAAGCGCGACATCGTCCGACACCCGCTCGTCCAGCGCATCATCGCCGCCTACGAGGAACTCCGCGGAAAATCGGCCACCAGCGAAGTCGGGGAGTCGACTTGAACCGCGTCCTCAATATCCAAAACCGCCAGCGCGAAGTCCTGGTCCAGACACGCGCCCTGCGCCGGGCCGCCCTCGTGCTCCTCGACGACCTTCTCCCGCTCCGTGCTTACGAGGTCAATGTCCGCCTGGTCGGCAGCCAGTCCATGGCCCGCTGGAACCACCGGCTCCTCGCCCACGAAGGTCCGACCGATGTCATCTCCCTCAGCTACAGACCGCCCGCACCACACCCGGGAGGGACGAGTTCCCGCCAGTCCCTGTTGAATTCCCCGCGCGTGCTCCACGGCGAACTGCTCATCTGTCCCCGCGTCGCCGTCGAACAGGCCCGGCAGTTCCGCGTCTCCTGGCCGCTCGAACTGGTCCGCTACCTCGCACACGGGCTGTTGCACTTGCTGGATTTCGACGATTGCGAACCCGCCGCCCGGCGGCGGATGAAGCGCGAGGAAAACCGCCTGGTCCGCGAACTGGCGCGGCGCTGCCCCATCGGAAGCATCGCGGGCCGCGTTCGAGGAACGGCCCGATGATCGAGACCGCGACCGGCCTGGTCATGCGCACGTTTCCGCTGACCGAAACCAGCCTCATCGTCCACTGGCTCACGCCGAGCCTCGGCCGGATCAGCACCGTCGCCAAGGGCGCGCGCCGGCCCAAGTCGTCGTTCCGCGGCAAGATCGACCTGTTTTACCTTGCCGATTTCAGTTTCCAGCGGTCGCGCAAATCGGATCTTCACGCCTTGCGCGAAATACGCCTTCAGGACACCAACGCGTTCCTGCGCCAGGACCTCGCCCTGCTCCGCCAGGCGGCCTACGCCTCCGCCCTCGTCAGCCAGTCGACCGAAAAGGAAACACCCCTGCCGGAGATCTACGCGCTTGTCCGCGAGTTCCTCGCCGCCATCGCCGGCGGTCCTGCGCTGCCGCATTCCGTATTCGCTTTCGAGCTCCGCCTGCTGGGCGAACTTGGATTGGAACCCGATTTGACCGAACGACCGTTGACCCCGGGATCGCAGAAGCTCGGGTCATTGCTCGCGTCCGCCACCTGGGATGCTTTGAAATCCATCCGCCTCACCGGCCCCCAGGTGCGCGAGATCCAAAGTTTCCTGCACGGCTTTATCGTTTTTCACCTCGGCAAAATCCCCGCCGGCCGCGCCGCCGCGATAGGCGATTAAGAAAAGCCGCCGCGCGTTCTCAATCCTGGACTTGCAGGGTCGAGAAGCACTTCTGCATTCTGCATTCTGACTTCTGCCTTTCCCCGACGCGGCATTCCACATGCTGATTCACCCGCGAGAAACTGAACAGGAGGCGCTATGAGAAAGGCACTATGGCGCCCGAGAACATAACCGTGAGTCAACAGCCGGGATTGGATTCAAACATCGCCAATCCGCGGCCGGCAACCCATTCACCCGACAGCGCCGCGCAGGTCGCGGAACGCAACCGGCTCCTGGAAGCCCGGATCGAACAGGTGCAAGGCATCCTTCGCGCCGCGCTCGAAGCACGGCACGCGATCGATTTCGATGCGCTGAAACGATCCGCCCCATTCCTGGTGCCCGAGCCGGATCTGCCGCGCTACCTCGAATACCCGCCCGAACCGCACGAAAACGACCCGCGCTACCGGCCCGCTCCGTCGGCGCCCGCCTTCTCCGAACAGCAGAAGCGCGGCGCCTACGAACAATTCGTGCGCGAATACACCGCGTGGGCGGAGGGCGTGCGCAAAATTGAATCCGAAAACGAGCGCCGTTACGAAGCCAGCGTCGCCGCCGTGCGCCAGTGGCACTCCGCGTGCCGCCAGCATCACCAGGAGGAGGAAACAGCCAACGCCGCCGTCGAACAGCAACAACAGGATTACCTCGCCAGAATTCCCGCCGCCGTCGCCGACTATTGCCGCGCCGTGCTGCACGCCGCAACATTCCCGGCCGACCTGCCGCGCGTCTTCGAACTCCGCTACCACGCCGCGTCGCGCTCCGTGCTGGTCGATCACGTGCTGCCCCAGCCCTCCGACCTGCCGCGGGTCAATGGAGTCAAAGTCGTGAAATCCCGATCCGAATACGCCGAAGTCGCACTTTCGGAAACCGCCCTGCACCGGCTGCACGCCGACTTGGTTTACCAGGTCTGCCTGCGCACCGTGCACGAGCTGTTCGATGCCGATGCGGCGGGCGCGGTGGACACGGTGATATTCAACGGCTGGCTCGAAGGCCGGCCCGGGACCGTCGCCGGTTCGAAGACTTGCGTGATTACGCTGAGCGCCGGCAAGGAAGAGTTCCAGGCGCTGAACTTGTGGGACACGGATCCGAAGGCGGCCTTCAAGATTTTGAAAGGCATCGCGCCGTCCAAACCGCACGCGCTGATGCCGGTGGATCCGGCAACGCTCCCGGGCGAGCCGGGCGAGCCCCTTTAGATTTCAGGTCTCGCAGCCGTCGGCGGGAAGGGAAGAATCCGTGTGTAACCCTCCCCCGGCGGCCGGGCACCCGCGCCCCTCCGGGGCGCTAAATTTAGCATCGTCAACCCCCGGGAGGGACGGCGTCCACCCATTTCCCGTGTTCCTTGATCAGGTCCACGAGGCGGTCGACGGCTTCGGCTTCCGGGATGTTGAATTTGATCGGGGTTTTGCCGACGTAAAGATTGATCTTGCCCGGCGCGCCCCCGACGTAGCCGAAATCGGCATCCGCCATTTCCCCGGGTCCGTTCACGATGCAGCCCATGATGGCGATCTTCACACCCTTGAGATGTTCCGTCCGGGCCTTGATGCGGGCGGTGACGGTCTGCAGATTGAACAGCGTGCGGCCGCACGACGGGCAGGCGACGTAATCGGTCTTGAATGACCGGCAGCCCGCGGCCTGGAGAATGTTAAACGCAAGCAGCAAACTCTGGCCGGCGCCGGATTCGCCCCGCACCAGGATCGCGTCGCCGATTCCATCCGCCAGCAGCGAACCGATCACCACGGAGGCGCGCAACAGGGCGATCTTCGGCTCGAGCGGCTGCGGCCCGAACGAGAGGCAATCCTTGAGCAAAATGGGATTGTTCCGGCCCAGCCGTTTCAGCCGTGCGGCCAGCAGGCGGAACGCCGTCACGGGCGGCAGCGCGACGCCATCCTTCACCGTCACCAGTTGCGTGTCGCAGTTGATTTCAAAGTCCGTGGCGGGATCGAGCTCCGCGACGTTCAGGTCCTCGTAAACCGCCTCAGGCCGGACGTCGGCTTTCGGTGTGATTTTCGGGGCGACCTTGTCCCACGTGGCGCGCGTGACGACGACGCGGACGGTCTGCTCGTGGCCGCAGGCGACGCCCGGCGCGAGTTCGATTTGCGGCGTCGCGCGGCGCGTGAAGGTGAACGGGTCGAACGGGAACCCGGCCGGCGCTCCCCCCGGCACCGCACCCCGATTCGTCAGCGCGGGAATCTGCGCCAGCAAGTCGCGGCACACCTCGATCTCGCGGGGCGAATCCTCCGTCAGCGAGACTCGGATCGTGTCGCCCAGTCCGTCGCACAGCAGCGAGCCGATGCCGATCGCGCTCTTGATCCGGCCGTCCTCGCCCTCGCCCGCCTCGGTAACACCGAGGTGTATCGGGTAATTCCAGTCGGGCCCCTCCTGGTTCAATCGCGCCGCCAGCAGCCGGTAGCATTCGATCATCACCTTGGGGTTGGACGACTTCATCGAGAATTTGAAATTGTGGAACTCGTGCTTGCGGCAGATGCGCGCGAACTCCAGTGCGCTTTCGACCATGCCCACCGGCGAATCGCCGTAACGATTCATGATCCGGTCGCTGAGCGAGCCGTGGTTGGTGCCGATGCGCATCGCCCGGCCCAGCCGTTTGCACTCGATCACCAGCGGCGCGAACTTTTCCTCGATGCGCCGCAGCTCGGCCTGGTATTGCTCGTCGGTGTATTCCTTCGTCGCGAATTTCTTTGAGTCGGCGTAATTGCCCGGATTCACCCGGATGACCTCGACCCATTTGACGGCTTCGAGGGCGGCTTCGGGTTTGAAATGGATATCGGCCACGATCGGCACCAGGCAGCCGCGCTTGCGCAGTTCGGCAACAATCTCCTTCAGGTTCGCCGCGTCCTTCACCGTCGGCGCGGTGATGCGCACGATCTGGCAGCCGACGGCCACGAGGTCGAGCGTTTGCTTGACGCATTCCGCCGTGTCCATCGTGTCGCACGTCAGCATCGACTGCATGACGACCGGGTGGCTGCCGCCCATGACGACGCCGCCGGCGGCGGGATCGCCGATGGTGATTTCGCGGGCCTGGCGGCGGCGGTAAAGATAGGGGGAATCGCAGTATTGCATGGTCATTTCGCAGGCCCGCCCGGCACGGGCGCGGGCTCGTCCGCCTGCTCGATCTGCACGTCCTTGCCAAACATCGATTTCAGCAGCGGCAGACGGCGGACGTCAAAGAAGGTCACATAGAGCATGAAGGAAATCAGCAGCAGCGCGAACACGGTGGTGGCGTATTCGATCAATTTCGGGTTGAGCGGACGGCGCCGGATTTTTTCGATGCACGCCAGCAGGATATGGCCGCCGTCGAGGACAGGGACCGGCAGCAGGTTGAGCACGGCGAGATTGACGTTGAGCAGGACGAGAAAGCTGAGCGCGAGCCGGTAATCGGTGTTCACCCAGCCCGCCAGCATGGTGAGAATGCCCACCGGGCCCACCAGGTCCTTGGCCCCCACGCCCGTCTGCTTGTGATGCCACAACGCGCTGAAGGTCTGAAATGTTTTTTCAACGACGTCGCCGATCAGGTCCAGCGGCTTCGGACCGGGTTTCATCAGTCGATAAATCACCTTGGTGTCCGAAGTCAGCATCACCCCGATCCTGCCCGAGCTTTTCGCCGTTCCCGTGATCACCGGCGTGACGGTTAATTCCAAAGTGTCATGGCCCCGCTGAATCACAATCGGCGTCGGCTCGCCGCCGCGCTGGCGGATCAGGTCGACCAACTGCTGCTGGCCCACGATCGGAACGCCGGCGAAGGAAATGAACCGGTCGTTCTCCTTCAACCCCGCCTTTTCCGCCGGCATGTCCTTCTGCACCTGCGCCACGATCGGGTGATCGCGCGGATCCAGATTGAGCATCTTGAGTCCGACGGCGTCGTTCAACGCGGCGGCAAGGGTGTTGGTGAACCGTTCCTGGCTTCGCTCAGTCACAACCTGCACCTGGTTCGTCAGCGCCAGCGCCGCATACAACTGCACGTCCTGCCACGACTTCACCATTTTTCCGTCGACCATCACCACCACGTCGCCCTCACGCAGGCCGCGCTCGTATTCGGCCGATTTCTCACTCACATGGCCGACGATCGGCGGATTCACCGCGACGGGCAGGCCGACGTAATAAATCACGATCGCCAGGACGAAGGCGAAAACGATGTTCATGAACGGGCCGGCGACGGCCACCAGGATCTTGGCCAGGGGCGACGCGGGCGGCACGGGTTCGTCCGACTTGCCTTCCAGGGCGTCGGAAGTGACCATTTGCGGCAGCTTCACGAATCCGCCGGCCGGGATCCAGCGCCAGGAATATTCGATGCCGTTCACCGTCCGGCTCCAGACGCGCGGGCCGAATCCGATGGCGAATTCCAGCACCTTCATGCCGCACAACCGCGCCACCAGGTAATGACCCAGTTCATGCACAAACACCGCCGCGCCGAACAACAGCAGGACGGCCGCAACCAGGTAGATGACGTTGAATACAGCGCTCATTCGTTCAGACGGGGTGCTCGCATCGCGCGCCAATATAGCCGACACGACTCCCACCGCAACTTCGTATTCCAAGGCCTCCCTCCGTAGCCGCGATCGCGAGATCGCGGTCCCCATCCCATCGTCGCCGCGACATTTCCCCTGTCCTGCCAAATCCTTCCACGCTATCTTCGCCTCAATGGATCTCGAACAGAATTTCGCCACCGTCCGGGAACGCATCGCCCGGGCCTGCGACCGCGCCGGGCGCAGCCCCGATTCCGTCCTGCTGCTCCCGGTCACCAAGGGCCATCCGCCCGAAGTCATCACGCGTGCCGCCGCGCTCGGTTTCGGCATCTTCGGTGAAAGCAAGGTCCAGGAACTCAAAGCCAAAATCCCCCTCTGCCCCGGACGCCTCCGATGGCACATGATCGGCCATCTCCAATCCAACAAAGCCCGCGACGCCGTTCAATTCTGCGAAATGATCCAGAGCGTCGACAGCCTCAACCTGGCCCAGGAACTCCAGAAACGCGCCGAATCCGCCGCCCGCACCCTCCCGATCCTGCTCGAAGTCAACATCGCCGGTGAATCCAGCAAGTTCGGCTACCCGCCCGCCTCGGTCCTGGCCGACCTTCCCGCCCTGAACAACCTGCGCCGGCTCGAAATCCACGGTCTTATGGCCGTGCCCCCCTGGTCGCCCAACCCCGAACAGTCCCGCCCGCACTTCCAAAAACTGCGGGAACTCAAGGAACGCTGCGAACAATCCCTCGGCGCACCCCTGCCCACCCTCAGCATGGGAATGTCCGACGACTTCGAAATCGCCATCGAGGAAGGATCCACCCTGATCCGGCTTGGCACAATATTGTTCGGCAAACGGCAAAAAGCGCCCGCAGACTTAAAGAGTGCCGTCTGAATTTGCAACGTTGCGGTGACTTTTTCGCTTCACATTTCCGCCGTCCGACTTATCTTGGAGACGTGACTGTAGACACGTTCCAGCGGGAAATTGCCGAGGCATTGAAGGCGTATGAACATTACGTCATCTGCATAGACAAGAGCCCGGAGGAGTTCGCCGCTTCGCTCATCTCGCTGATGACGAAAGCGATTCGCGCGTACGAAAGCCGCGGACCCCAATTGCGGCACGGCATCGCGCTCGACAAGCATGTCACGGTGATTCTCAGCCAGAACGACGATCCGCGGCCGTTGTGCGGCATTTATTTCAACCTGCATTCGCCTTACCAGAAGCAGGCCCTCCCGCGCACCGTCACGCCGCTCGCCGAACAGCCGATCGAGGAGGAATCCCGGCCGGCCTCGGAAAACTGATCAGCGGATCGTGTCCCCCATCCCCGCCTCGCCCGCGGTGATGTCCCCCACAATATTATCGTCGCCCTGCGGACCCGTGATCCGCACCTCGCCCACCTTCAGCTTGCCGCGGTAAACGGCCATCCGCCGATCCAACGGCGGCATCTGTCCCAGCGGAAAGGTGATCACAACAAATTGCAAATCCTTGTTCACCCACGTCACCCGGCCCACCAGGCTGAAATCCGGCGTCACCACCGGCGCCGTCGCACCCGCCGAACTCTTGCCGGCGGCCGAGGCATCAGACCCGCCGGACTTCCCGGTCGCGCATCCCTGGACAAAAACTGCGGCGGTGAGAATCAACAGGAGGATCCATGCTCGCATGGGAGAATTAAGTCCGCGCAGGGCGGGAACGTCAAATCCAATCGGGAGGGACGGCGTCCTCGCCGGCCCAAACCTCCGCCTTTCCTGAAAATCCAAACCGGACTCGGGCGCAACCCGTTCAGATGGGGACGCGGGGACGCGCCCCTCCCGGGATGTCAAACGCTTACCTTGGAGGTTCTGCGCACGCAGATCCGCTTCATGGCGTTCAGCAGCGACACCACCTTCTCGCTCGTGCACTCGCCCATCAGGCAGACCTGGATCCAGTTCTTGCCCCGCAGGTAGGCGCTGTTGCAGCTCACCAGGTAGCCGGATTCCTGGAGCGAATCGCCAACGGCAGCCGATTTCATGTCAGGCGGCAGCGCGATGGTGACGACGGCGGGCGACGCGACCGCGCCGGCGCCGACCAGTTCGAATCCCATTCCCGACAGCTCCTGGCGCAGGAAGCCCGACAGCTCGACCAGGCCCGAAAAGCGCCGGTCCCAGTCGACATGCTTGATCGCCGCGTGCAGCGCGTGCAGCAGGTTGGACGAAAATGTGAACGGCACACCCTGTTGCTCGGCGTAATAACCGAGGTCCAGGTAGCGCGGCAAATGTTCGGGCATCGGCGCGACCGGCTGATGGTGAAACACCATCGACACGCCGGGGTAGGATCGAAGCCCCTTGCCGCTGGAACCCGACGCCATGTAGACGCCGGTCAGGTCCAACGGCAGCGTGCCGAGGGAGCTGATGCAGTCCAGGCAAAGCTTCGCGTTGAACTCCGCGCACAACGCTTTCAACGACTCGATATCATTGAGCACGCTCGTCGAGGTCTCGCAGTGCGTGCACCAGACCCATTTCGGCGAGTGCAGTTCCATCGCCTTCCGAGCCGCCTTCAGGTCCAGCGCCTGGCCCCACTCGAATTCCACCGGCTCGAAGTCCAGCCGGAACCGCCGGGCCTGGTCGATGAGCCGGCTGCCGAATTCGCCGTTGCTCAGGACGAGGCCGCGCGCGCCTTCCAGCGAAATCTGCGCGCCGATCACGTCGTTGGCCAGCGTCCCCGATCCCATCATCAACTCCACCCGCCCCGCTTTCGTCAGCCCGCACAAAATCTGTCGCACGGCGGCGAAATCCTTCATGAACGCGTCGCCCCGATGCGATTCGGGCGCCTGCTCGAAAGCGCGGCGGACCTCACGCCGGATCGCCACCGGGCCGGGGAGGAAATTCACCGCGCTCGGTTGAAAAGACCGGGCCGGGGAGGAGCGCAGGAATTCCCGGGCCGTGGTTTCAAAAGTCTCCAGCGTGATGAACATCGGCTGGAATTGCGCGTCGCCGGACCCGACCACGGGCCCGAACGGCACGAAGCCGAGATGCTGGTAAAGCCGGAACTGCCGCGTCGTACCGGAAATGATCGCCAGGTCGTAACCGCGTTCCACCCCATGCTGCCACAGCAGCGCGAGAATGCCCTGCAACACCTGCGCCCCGCGAAATTTCCGCTCCACTGCCAGCAGCCGGATCTCGCAAATCGTGCGCCCGGGCGGCAGGAACGAATCCAGGTTCTCCAGCTTCTGGTCGAGCGAAAACGGACGGTCGCCGCGCACCGCCAGCATGCCGACCAGCTTCCGTCCCGCCAGCGCGATCAGGTAGGTGTTCTGCGAATGGAACTTGTCCACGAGCCGCTGCGTGGGCGAGGACTGGTGCTGCGGGATTTCCTCGACGAACGTCTTGTAGTTCAGCCGGTGAATCGCCTCGAACTCCCAGTCCTCCGAGGCGCACTTGAATACCAGCGGTTGCCGCGTGCTCATAATTTCGATCGATCAGGTTCAGCTTCCAGCGGCCGCGACGCGCCCGGCTGGATCAATTCATCCAATACATTCTTGCGATGGCCGATCAATACCGCGATGGCCGCCACGGAAATGCCCAGCAGCCGCGCGGGCGAATGGTCCAGGAAAAATCCCGCCAGCGGCACCAGCCCCAGCGCCACCACCGCCGACAATGCCACACGACGCAGCACCACCAGCAACGGCAGCATCAGGATCACAAAAACACCCGCCAAATGAGGATCCAATACCAGCAGCGCCCCCAGCGACGTCGCCATCCCCTTGCCGCCGTGAAATCGAAGTTGAACCGGCCAGATGTGACCCACCACCACTCCCGCCATCGCAATCGCCGCCAGCCGCTCCTCACCCAAAAAATGCCGCGCCCCCCACACCGCCAGCGCGCCCTTGCTGAAATCACACAAAACCGTCAGGAAAAATCCCGTCTTCCCCAGCACCCGCCCCACGTTCCGCGCCCCCACACTCCCGCTCCCCAGCTCGCGAATGTCCGCGTCCGCCAGGAATCGAACGAGATAATACCCAGCCGTCAGGCAGCCCAAAACGTACGCAGCGAGAAACACCCCCCCGGCCCGGTTCCATTCCGCCGAATTCAAAACATCAGTCCATGACATAAGGTCTCGCCGCGCGGCTCACCACCAACAACTCGAATCAACTCCGCCACCTTAGCCGAACCGCTGTTTCGCCGTGCATCCAAAAAAATGCAACGACATCGATTGGCGCGCCCGGCACCCTTTCCACCGACCTGCGGCAAAATTAACCACAAGCCCCGAATCCGTGCGAGCCTTATTTTCGACAGCCCTTTTCGTCGCGCTCGATGCCGTTAAAGGTTCAAACAGCCGAACCAATGCGGCAGCTTTTTATCCGTGTCCATCCGTGTTCATCCGTGGCTAAAAGCCTTTTCAACTGAATTGTTCCGGCTTGGCAATTCAACCGCTTTTCCGTCTTCCTGCGCATTGCTTTTGCCCCGCGCTTCCGCCAACTTCTGGACCGCAATTATGAAATACGGCCACTTCGACGACGCCTCCCGGGAATACGTGATCACCCAGCCGGATACCCCCCGCCCCTGGAGCAATTACCTCGGCAGCACCGAATACGGCGCCATCATCACGAACCACGCCGGCGGCTATAGCTTCTATAAAAGCGCCGCCACCGGAAGGTTCCTGCGCATGCGCTTCAACTCCATCCCGCTCGAACAGCCCGGCCGATATTTCTACCTGCGCGACCGCCAGGACGGCGATTTCTGGAGCGCTTCCTGGCAGCCCGTCGGCAAGCCGCTCGACCGCTACCGCAGCGTCTGCCGCCACGGCACCGCCTACACCGCCATCGAGGCCGATTACTCCGGCATCCACACCGAGGCCACCTACTTCGTCGCGCTCGGCCAGACGTTCGAATACTGGCGCCTCCGCGTCACCAACCGCTCCGACCGCAAACGCGAATTGTCCGTGTTCACTTACTGCGAATTCGCCAACCTCTGGTCCACCTACCAGGACCTCGTCAACCTCCAGTATTCCCAGTTCATCACCCGCGCCACCCTCGAGGACGGCATCCTCGGCGTCACGTGCAATCCGAATTACGATTTCAACGGCGACCTCACGGGCTGCAACCGCACCTGGATGGCCCTCGCCGGCGCCCCGCTCGCCGGGTACGAAACCGTCCGCGAAAAATTCCTCGGCTCTTACGGAGGCTACGCCGCCCCCGCCGTCGTCGCCGCCGGGCGCTGCTCCAATTTTCTCGCCGAAGGCGACAACGTCTGCGGCGGCCTCCAGGCCGACCTCCCCCTCGCCCCGGGCGAAACACGCGAATTGATCGTCCTGCTCGGGCTCGGCACCGTCGCGTCCCACGGCAAAAAAACCGTCGCCGAATTCGGCAACCCCGCCCGCTGCGAAAGCGAACTCCAGAAACTCAAGGCCGCCTGGCACGCACCCCTGTCCAATCTCAGCGTCCGCACCCCCGACGAAAACCTCGACCACATGGTCAACGTCTGGAACGCCTACAATGCCCTGATCACCTACTCCTGGTCGCGCGCCGCCTCCCTCGTCTACAACGGCGAACGCGACGGGCTCGGGTTCCGAGACACCGTCCAGGACATGTTAGGCGCCATCCCGCTCCTCAAGGAGGGCGTCCGCGGCCGGCTCGAACTCATGCTCACCGGCCAGCTCGCCAACGGCGGCGCCATCCCCGTCATCAAGCCGTTCTCCCACCGCCCCGGTCACGAAGCCCCGCCCCCCGAGGACGAATACCGCAGCGACGATTGCCTCTGGTTCTTCAACGCCGTTCCCGCCTACGTCGCCGAAACCGGCGACCTCGATTTCTACCGGAAAACCCTGCCCTACGCCGACAAGGGCGAGGCCACGGTCCTCGGACATCTCCGCCGCGCACTCGAGTTCAACCTGGAACGCACCGGCCGCAACGGCCTGCCCTGCGGACTCTCGGCCGACTGGAACGACTGCATCCGGCTCGGTTACCACGGCGAAAGCGTGTTCGTCGCGTTCCAGTTGCGAATGGGACTCGACGTCTACGCCGGCGTTGCCGACCGGCTGGGAATTCCCGCCGAAGCCGCGTGGGCCCGGTCGGAACTCGCCAGGCTGGACGCGCTCATTCAGAAGGTTTGCTGGGACGGGGAATGGTTCATCTGGGCGATCGGCCAGGACGGCACGATTTACGGCACGAAGAATTTCCCCGAAGGCCAGGTTTACATGAACACGCAGGTGTGGGCGATCCTCAGCGGCGCCGCCACGCCCGGGCAGGCACAGACGGCCCTGCGCACGATGAAGGAGAAGCTGGCGACGCCTTACGGCCTGATGCTGTGCGCCCCGCCATTCATCAAGGCCAACCCGGAGATCATGAAGGCCACCCTGTTCAACGCCGGCATCAAGGAAAACGCCGGCATCTTCAATCACACCCAGGGCTGGGCCGTCATGGCCGAATGCCTCCACGGCAACGGCAACCAGGCCTGGGAATATTACCGCTCCTTCATGCCGTCCGCCTACAACGACCGCGCCGAACTCCGCCAGGTGGAACCTTACGTCCATTGCCAGACCACCTACTCCCAATTCAACGTTAACCAGGGCGCCGCCCGCGTCCCGTGGCTCTCCGGCACCGCCTCCTGGAGCTACTACAGCGCCACCCACTGGCTCCTCGGCATCCGGCCCGAACTCGACGGACTCCG
Organism: Verrucomicrobiota bacterium; assembly: GCA_046346665.1. GTDB lineage: Bacteria > Verrucomicrobiota > Verrucomicrobiia > Limisphaerales > JAXMHQ01 > JAXMHQ01. The sequence goes on along the minus strand of JAXMHQ010000004.1, from coordinate 26,898 downwards.
CATCGATCCCTGCATCCCCTCCGATTGGAAGGAATTCACCATGGACCGAACCTTCCGCAACCGGAAACTCCATATCCGCGTTCTCAACCCCGCCGGTTCCCAGAAAGGCATCCGCAAACTCACGCTCAACGGCGAACCGCTCGAAGGCAGCCTCGTCCCCGTCACCCGCCTCAAAGCCGAAAACGAAATCGTCGCCGAAATGTAATGGAAAATGCGGAATTCGGAGTGCGGAGTGCGGAATCCTCGCGGCATGGCGCGCATTCCGCGCGTCAAAGTGGCCGCCAGGATTCCGCACTCCGCATTCTTCCATTCCGCACTGATCTACGCCGCCAGCGACCGCTCCGGCATCACCCCCCTCACCGCCCCCCTCACATCCTCCAGCCCAAAGGGCTTGTCCACCAGGCAATCCACCCCTTTCGGCACCGCGTTCTGACGCCTCAATTCCGTCGCCTGCGCCGTCACCATGATCACCGGTTGCGACGGACAACGTTTGTGGATCTCTTCCACCAGTTCCGTGCCGCCCATCCCCGGCATCACGTAATCCGTGAACACAAGATCGTACTTTCCCCGGCTCGAACATCGCCAACCCCTCCCTCGCTCCCGGCGCAAGCTCCACCCGGTGGCCGTCTAACGACAACAGCAGCGCCAGACAATTCCGCACCACTTCCTCGTCGTCCACAACCAATATCCGCAACTTTCTCGCAATCCCCTCCGACATAAAACACCTCAACTTCCATTCCACTCCGGCCCGGCTTCACTATTGAATAACTCCTTCCCTGAAAACAATATCCCCATCCCACCATACCCCATCTCCGGAACTTTTTCCTCAAATTAATTGATTTTAACGCCCCTCGTAGCCGCGATCGTGAGATCGCGGTCCCCTTGGTAGGGACGGCGTCCCGCCGTCCGCGCCGTAGCCGCAATCGTCAGATTGCGGTCCCCAGGCAAAAACCCGCTCCCATCCGCGATTTCACAATCGCGGCTTCCTGGACTTCCGCCTTCCTACTTCCCATTCACCTTCACCAGCACCACCCCGTGCCGCGGAACCGACGCGCTGAACGCCTCGTCAAACGTCCCCACATCCTTCTGCCTCCACAAATCCCGCACCCGCTGCGGCCCCTTCAATCCAAGATCCGACCACCGCACCTTCACCACTGTCTCCGCCGGGCCCCGATTGAACAACCCCACGGCCCGAGAGCCGTCCTCGAGTTCCTTCGCCCACACTTCCGTCCGACCGCTCACCGTCACCCGCCCCGCCTGCCGCCCCAGCGAATCCTGGTTCACGTCCAGCACCTCGTCGTTCGTCAACAGGCTCAACGTAAAATCGTCCATCTGCGTCATGTCGCACCCGATCAACAGCGGCGCCGCCAGCAAACACCACAAACTGATGTGCGTGTACTGCTCATTCGCTGTCAGGCGAGTCGGATGCAGTTGCGGGCCCCACCCGACCTTGCCCACCACCAGCATGTCCGGGTCATTGAAATGGCCCGGCCCGGCATACTTCTCATGCCCCGACTGCCCGAAGCCGATCGTCGACATGCTGCCCCAGGTGTCCACGATGTCCCCGGTCGTCCGCCACGAATTGCCCCCCGTCTCCGCGCCCCATTCCCACACGTCGCCCGCCCCATACTGGCAAAAGCTGAACAAAATATCCCGCGGCACCTTGTCCAGCGCCGCGCGCATCACCCGATACGGCTTCTGCAGCGCTTCCCGGGTATAATTGTTCCAGTTGCCCGAAATAACATTGCCATAGCTGCACCAGTCGTATTTCAGATAATCAAATCCCCAGTCGCCGTAACTCTTCGCATCCTGTTCCTCGTGCTGCCAGCTCCCCACGCAACCGCCGCATGTCCAGGGCCCCGGCGACGAATACAACCCCGCCCGCAACCCCTTGGCATGCACATAATCCGCCAGCCCCTTCATGTCCGGAAACCGCGGGTTCGGCAGGATCCAGCCCTGCGCGTCCCGCCCCGGCCCCTGCAGCGTCGGATCCTTCGAATCCCGGTGCACCTGCCAGAAATCATCGATGTTGATGTAATTCCAACCGTGCTGAATCAACCCGCTCGACACCATTGCGTCCGCCGCCGCCCGAACCCGCTCCGCTGTCACCGCGCCGGCAAAACAATTCCAACTGTTCCAACCCATCGCCGGCGTCAGCCCGATCACCGGGCCGCACACAATCTTCAGCGTGCGCTCGGCTTTCCCCCGCGCGTTCACCGCGCGCAGCACAACCGAATATTCCCCCGCATTCGTCACCACCCCCGTGATCCGCCCGGTCGCCGGATCCAGCGCCGCACCCGCCGGCAATCCCGCCGCCTCAAAGGTCATCGGCCGCTCCCCGGACGCGGCAATCGTGTAGAGCAGCGGCGCGCCCGGCCGGACGCCGAATCGCATCGCGCCGTTGATCCGCGGCTGCGGAGCCGGTTTCGGCGTCAGGATCACCACCGGCTCCACCGGCGCCTGCGCCGGCACCGGCTTGCCCGACGCCATCACGATCCGCGCCTCCGCCCAGTCCGCATGGTCCGAATCCAACCCGTCCCCGCCGTCGTCCACGATCAACACCAACTTCTTCACACCGCGCAAATCCACGCGTACCGGCACCGCCGGCTGGCCGCCCCGCCGCAGCCCGCTCTCCCAAAGGACCCGGTCGCCATCCGTCACCTTGAACACCACCGTGCCGCGGCCGTTTTTCTCATCGTCCACACCTGCCATTGCCTCGAACCATTCCCCGGTCCCGCCCAGGTCGATTTCGATTTCGCTGTTCGCATGCGTGCCCAGCCCGGTCGCAAAGGGCTTTCCACCGATCGACAGCGAATGTCCGTCGACCGACTTGTTCAGCCCGAGCGATCCCCAATCCTGCGTCGCGGAAACGCCTAACTCGGTCAGAGGGTAGGTTTGCGAGGCGGACGCGGTGAGAGCCATGCACAATCCCGACAGCGCAATAGCCATCGGCCGGCAATTCGATGAAGAAAGCATGGCGAATTGGACTTAGCGGACCGCCAGAATATTCAGAAGTTCTTCGCTTTTTACCCAGCCGGTCCGGCGATCCCCCACCGTCACCTGCGCCCAGCCGTCCTTGTGATCCAACACCCGCACCTCGGCCCCGTCCTGCAGCCGAAAGGCCGCCTGCGCTTCGGGCAACGGCCCCTGTCGAACCTCGACGTCGGGCCGGATCACCACCGCGCTCTCAGCCGACAGGAACCGGTAATCGAACGCCAGGCAGGACGCCGTCGCGAGGAATGCCCCGAACCACGCGTAAGTGGCCCATCGCAACGCCACGACCAGCCCCGGCCGCCATTGCCCCGCAACCAGCAAGCCCATCCACGCCCAGAACGCCGCCGCCGCAAGCCCCGCCCATTCATTCAGCGTCAGGCGCCCCAGCCATTCCTCCGGCCGCGTAACCGCCAGCCGCGGACCCTGCACCTGCGACCGCACATACCGCAAATTCGTCTGCACATCCGGATCGCGCGGACTCATCCGCCCCGCCATCCGGTACGCCGCAATCGCGCGGCCCGGCTGGCCGGCTTTGAACCACGCGTTGCCCTCGTTGAACAGCACCGACGGCGCCGCACGCCCCTGCGACGCGATCTGTTCATACGCCGCCGCCGCCGCCACATATTGCCCCTGTTCGTAAAGCCGGTTCGCGGCGTCGAACCGCGCCTCGACACCCTCCGCCGCCGCGAAACACACGGCCGCGGACATCATCCACGCCGCGCACGCCGCAATCCATGATTTCAATTTCAACTTTTCCATTTCTGTAACCGGCGCACCGTTTCCTCCGCATCCGGAATCAACGCGTCCAACTCCGCCGCACTCTGCACGGGCGCATACCGCGCCTGGTTGCACGCCTGAAATAACCGGTGCAGCCGCTCGATCGAGGCCGGATCGAATCCGCCCGGCCGAAGTTTGTCCTCAATCACCGCCTCGGTGATCGCCCCCGCCGGCATGCCCAAACTCGCCCCGAGTTGCTCCTGCAACACGCGGAACAGCGCCGCGAAAAAGTCGCCGGATCGATTCGCCGCCGCGCATCGGCGCAGTTCCGCCAGCCCCGCGCTGACCGCCTGCGCCGCGTGCTTGCGCCGGCGCAATTCCGGGTTCCGCGCATACTCATCGCTCCTCCGCCGCCACAGCACCGCTCCAAAAAACGCCACCAGCGGCACCGCCTGCACCGCCAGAAATGCCGGCTGCCGGATCCACACCGTCCCGCCGCTCCCTTCATTTCCCAGCCGCTGCCGGATCGGCACCAGCTCGGGACCGGACGCGTTGTCCGCCGCGCCCGCCCTGCCGCCTGCCGCCACGGAAATCATCGGGCCGGAACTCGGCCCCACCGTCAGCGGTATCGGATCGCTCTTCAGCGTCTCATACGTCTTCTTTTCCACATCGAAATACGTAAATTCCACCGGCGGCAGGTCGCGGATCGTCGTCGATTGCGGCACCAGCACCAGTTCGAAACTCCTCGATCCCTGCACGCCCAGCGGATCCTGCGTCTCCGTCTTCGCCGTCGGCGGGTAACTTTTAAACTCCTTCCAGCCCGCCTGCTCGGGAAATTGCAGGCTGTCCAGCGCGCCGCTCCCCGAAAGGCGCACCCGCGTCGTGATCGGGTCCCCCACTGCCAGGTTCGTCGGACCCGCGGACACTTCCAGTTTGTAACTGCCCACCGCCCCGTTGAACCCCGCCGGCGCCCCCGGCGGCAGCGGCAGCACCTGCAGCGTCTCCGCCGGCGTCGACAGCATCAGGCTCTTCTCCTGGTATTGGTTGAACACACCCAGCGGATCGATGAATTCGCGCCGCTGCTGGTTCGGGGCCAGCACCTGCATCACAATCCGCGCCTGGATCGCCTCGATGCTCAACGCCCCCGCTTTCACCGGCATCAACTCCGCCGCAACCGCCTCCACGAAATAAGTGCTGTTGCCCACCTGCACCTGCTGCGGCTGGCCGTTCGCCGTTTTCAAAGTGTTGAACCCCTCCGTCTTGATCAACCCCGCGCCCTGCGACGCAAATCCCTGGAACAATCGGCCCGCGTTCGCCACCGTGTCCCGCACAAACAACTGCAACTGCACCGTCGTCACTTCACCCAGGTAAAGCTCCTTCTTCGGCACCAGCAACCGCAAAAAGGCCAGTTGATCGCCCGACGCCTGGTCCGCCCGCAAATCCGACGCCACCGCCTTGAATTTCAACGGCAAACTGCTCAGCGTCCGGCCTTCCACCACCGCTTTCAACGCCGGGATCGTGTATTCCCCGACCTGGTTCGGACGCAACAGGTAGCTTTGCGACACCGAAATCGACGACTGATCGTTGATCACGTTGACGCTTTGCAGAAAGTTGCCGGCGGAAATCTCAACGTTCGGAATCATCGGCAGCTGCGGCACCGAGTCGGGCCGCCCTCCGTCAAAACGCAACGTCAACGTCACCCCCTCGCCCAGCGGCACCGTGTCTCGATCGAGCGTCGCCGTGAAACTCGCCGCCCCCGCCAGGCCCGCCCCTAGGAGCAGCCCGGCAAACAACGCCAGCGCCAGCCGGGCCCCTCGAGGCCCCGGCCCGGCGCCAATTGCCATGTGCCAATTTCGTCTCATCAACACCGCCGCGTAGTGTTGCCTGCGCCCCGAACCGCGCGCAAGTTCCACTTCGCCGTGTTCAATGGACAACCCACCACCCCAAAACGTTCGGTCGAAATCCCCCCCGTAGCCGCAATCGTCAGCTTGCGGTCCCCCGCAATCCCGTCCTCCCCCATTTTCCAATCGCCGCTACCCGTCAACTCCCCTACAATCCATCCCAGCCTCTGCCGCCGCATGCCAGTCCAGAACCGAATCGTTAAAGTCCAGAAACGCAACCGGGCCCTCGTCCGGTTCGATCAATCGCTCATCCAACGCGCCATCCAGCGCGCCGCGGATTCCATCGGCGGCTTCCAGCAGGACCTTCTCCCCGACATCAACGGCCGGCTCTTCGACGCCTGGCCACAACCCACCGATCTCGCGGGATTCCTTTCGGACGCCGTGGTCGTCTGCCTGAATTCCAATCCGCAGCATTTCATCGCCAATTTTCCCCCGACCATCGAGCGCATCCAGGACGCCGTCCTGCACGTCCTGCGCAGCCACGGATTTCAAAACACGGCAGACGCCTACGAATGTTACCGCTGGTCGCGGCACTGGCTGCGCGAAGGCGCCGTGCCCGCGGGCGCGTTCGCCGGGAACGGCCGTCCCCCAGCCGCGTGGCTCCAACAGGAACTCGACCGCAACCGCCGCCGCGGCTGCCACACCGCTGCCGCCCTCGGCGACCTCGTCCGCTCCGGCAAGCTCCGTCCCGTCATCGAAGAATCCATCGCGAATTACGAAGCGTCGCTGGACGACGCCGCGCGGGGAATCCTGGAGCGGCACCGCGGGGGCGGCCTGCGCATGATCTGGATTTGCGGACCCAGTTCGTCCGGCAAAACCACCACCACGGTCAAAATCACCCGCCGCCTCGAACGCGACGGCCTCCGGTTCCTCATGTTGAACCTCGACGACTATTTCTGGCCACTCGTCGAGCACCCGACCGATTGGATCAACGATCGGAACTACGAAACGCCCGAGGCGCTGGACATCCAGTTGCTCAACCGCCATCTCCGCGAACTGCTCGAAGGCCGGCCTGTCGAAGCGCCCGTCTACAACTTCATCGAAGGCCGCCGCACCGGCTCGCGTTCGGTGCGGCTCGATCAAGGCCAAATCCTTCTGCTCGACTGCCTGCACGGACTGTATCCCCCCATGACGGAGGGAATCCCGTCTGACGCGCAATTCCGCCTGGTCGTCGACGCCCGGCCCGCGCTTCTCGAAGGCGACGGCGCCACCGGCCGCCCCGTTCAATCGTCCGATATCCGCCTCCTCCGCCGGATGCTCCGCGACAGCCGGCACCGGAACCACAGCCCGCTGCGCACTCTGCTCCACTGGCATTACGTCCGCACCGGCGAATTGTTCAGCATCCTCCCGCTTTCCGGCCTCGCCGACCATGTCATCAACGGCGCCTTTCCCTTCGATCTTCCGGCTCTCCACCCTTTTCTCGCCGGGCCCGGCAACCTTCTGCCGCCACTCTCGGCGCTGGACAATTATCCCGGATTCCTCGACGCCCGCATCCGGCTCGAACGCGTCCGCTCCCTGCTCGGCGGCCTCGGCGGCCTCACGATCGAACAACTCACCGCCCACGACCTCATTCCCGGCGATGCGTTGGTGCGCGAATTCATCGGCCACAGCACCCTCAGCATCCCCCACAATCACTGACGCATGCGATTGCCCCCCGTCAACACGCCGGCCACGTCCGCCCGCCTCCGGCTCGACCTCGGCCTCTGCTGCTGCGTGTCCGGGTTCGCCTCGCTCGTGTTCGAGGTGCTCTGGAGCCGGCAGTTCGTCACGGTTTTCGGCAACAGTTCCTACGCCATCAGCACCGTTCTTTGCGCCTATATGGCAGGGCTCGGCCTCGGCGGCATCTTCGGAGGCCGCCTCGCCGACCGCGTGTCCCGCCCCCTCTCCGCCTACGCCATCGCCCAGGCCGTCACCGCCTGCTGGGCCCTCGCCATCCCCCTCCTGCTCGGCGGACTCCGCGACGCCGCCCCGGATATCCGCCTGCTCGCGCCCGATTCCGCCGCCATCTGCACCGCCACCCGGTTCCTCCTCGCCTTCGCCCTCCTCGTAGCCCCCTGCTTCTTCATGGGCGCCACCATGCCGCTCCTCGTCCGCGCCCTCGCCGCCGACACCAGCTTCATCGGAAAACACATCGGGATTCTCTACGGCTGGAACACCCTTGGCGCCGCCGCCGGCTGCCTCGCCGCAGGTTTTCGTCTCATTGAAACTCTCGGCTTGCATGAAACCAACCTGCTCGCCGCCGGCTGCTGCGCCCTCGTCGCCGTGGCCGCCTTTCTCCTCAACAAACTCCAGCCGCCCGCGCCGGCCGCCACCCCCGCAACCCCGGCCGGCCCGGAATCCCCGCCCCCCGTTCTCCCCGCATCCGCCCTGCTCGGAATCTCCTTTCTCAACGGATTCACCGCCCTCGCCGCCGAAGTGCTCTGGCTCCGGCACCTCGGCCTGCTCAATTACACGCCCTACGTCTTCCCCACCGTGCTCTGCGTCTGCCTCGCCGGGATCGGCGCCGGTTCCTGGGCCTCCCGCTGGATCCCCACCCGCCCGCCCCGCGCCGCCCGCTCACTCGGTTACATCCAATCGTTGTCAGGATTTTTTCTCGCCGCCGCCTTCGCCGCCGGCGCCCGGATCTTTTCAGCCGGACCGCCCCGCCCGCTCGATCTCGCCGGCATGGCCTGCCTGACCATCCTGCCGCCCGCCTTCCTCATGGGCCTCGCCTTCCCGGTGCTCGGACAGCTCCGCGCCGCCGGACAGCTCCAACCCGGGCGGCGATTCGGCGGATTGCTCGGTGCCAACACCGCCGGGACCGCGCTCGGCGCCGTCGCCCCGATCTTCTTTCTCATCCCCGCTCTCGGCATTCGCGGCAGCCTCCTGCTGCTTGCCGCCGCCACCCTGCTTTCCGGCGCCGCCCTGCTGCTCCGTGCCCGCGCCCGCGTTCCCGCTGCTGCCGCCGCCCTCGCCGCCGCCTGTCTGCCGCTGCTCGCACCCCCGAACCTCGAACGCAGCGTCTTCCTCGCCACCAGCTTCAATCTCGCCCGGCATAACGACATCACGTTCTGCAAGGAAGGCCGCACCGGCACCGCCACCATCACCCGCGACCGGATCAACAGCTGCCGCTCCCTCTACGTCAACGGAATCTGTGAAGTCCCCCTCCTCTACGGCGACCTGCTCTGCTTCAAAATGATCGGGGACCTCGGCCCCATGCTCCACCCCAACCCGCACGACGTGCTCATGGTCTGCCTCGGCGGCGGCATCGCCAGCGGCGCCGCCACCCAAATCCCCGAAGTCCAGTCCCTCACCGTCGTCGATATCGAATCCAGCGTCGCCGACGCCGCCCGCGAGTTCGCCGCCGAAAACCACGACCTCCTCAACAATCCCAAGGTCCGGCTCGTCATCGACGACGGACGCAATTACATCCTCATGTCGAAACGCCGCTGGCCGGTCATCATCTCCGATTCCAGCCACCCGAAATCGGCCGACAGCTGGGTGCTCTACACGCGCGAATTTTTCGAAGTCGTCCGGGATCATCTCACCCCGGACGGCATCTTCGTGCAATGGGTCCCGTTCCACGACCTGCGCTCCGCCGAATTTCAAATCATCCTCCGCACCTTTCAGTCCGCCTTCCCCCACACCAGCCTCTGGACGACGCTGGGGTTCTCCGAGCAAGGCGTGCTGACTCCCTACGCCCTGCTCGTCGCCACGCCGGAACCCCTCACGATCCGCGTTCCCCAGTTGCGCGGCCGTCTCGCCACTGAATCCGTCCGGCAAGACCTCGCCCTACGGCCTCGACACGGTCGCCGGCTTCCTCGACGCGTTCGTCTGCGGAGAGGAAACCCTCCGCGCCTGGACAGGAAACGGCCCCGTGAACACCGACGACCTCCCGCTCACCCAGTACCATACCGCCTACACCGACGGCCCGCCGATGGATGTCGCCGAACTGGTCGCCCCGCTCGAGGATGTCTGGCCCTTCCTCTCCGGCGCCGAGGCGTCTCCCGATTCGATTTCGCTGCGCGAGGAGCTGGACCTTCGCGCCCGGGCCCGCTGCCTCGCTTTCCGGGGACAACTCGGCGAAGCCATCAACCTCCTGCCTTCCGACACCCGCTACGTCCGGATGCGGGAATTGCAGAAATCCGCCGCCGCCTACAACGCCGAACTGGTCAAACTCTACTGGAATTCCCCCGGCGCCCTCCTCGCCCTCGTGCCCCGCGTCGAATCCCTGCCCTCCGACCAGCCCGAACCGGCCGCCCCGATCTACCAGCGCGTGCTGGAACTGGATCCGGGCAACGGCGTTGCCTTGCGTGAATTGGGCGTTATTCACATGGACGCCGGCGATTTCACCGGAGCGGAGCAGTACCTTCGCCGCGCCCTTGCCGCCGCCCCCGGCAGCCTGCATGCGCATTACAACCTCGCCCTCCTGCTCGAACGCACCGGCCGCTCTTCCGAGGCCCTCCAGGAATGGCAGGCCGCGATCCAGGCCGACCCCAATGACCCCCTTGCCGCCGACCGGTGGGCCGCCGCCCTCGTCAAGGCCGGCCGCCCCGACGACGCGGTCCTCTGGCTCCGGCACGCCCTCGAGCTGAACCCCTCACTGATCCCGGCCCGGTTGCACCTCGCCTGGCTGCTCGCCCGCGGCCCGCATCCCGAGTCCGCCGGCCCCCAGCTCCGCTACGTGCTCAAGCTGGATCCCGCAAATGCCGAGGCGCTGAAAATGCTCCGCTCCCTGCCCCCGCCCCCCGCCTCCAGGCCCTGAAATTCATAAAGCAGTAGCCGACGACAACCCGGCATGATAAAACGTGCCCGTGCAGAATGCTGAACCAGGCGGCGAGGAACGGGTCCCCGGCCCGTTCGGACGGTTTTCTCTCCAGGAACTCATCAACAGCGGCGGCATGGCCGACATCTGGGTCGCCATGGATTCCAACGGCAAACACTACGCCCTCCGCCGCATGCACGCCCGCTACCGCTACAGCTTCTTCGCCAAACGACGCTTCTTCCGCGGCTGCGACATCCTCGCCCGCCTCGCCGACCACGAGAACATCATCGGCTACGTCGAACACGGCAAAATCAAGGGCCAGCCTTATCTCCTGATGGAATACCTCGAGGCTTCCAACCTCCGCGAAATGCAGGCCCACAGCGACCCCGTCCTCGCCGAAAATGTCGCCCAGATCCTCATCGACATGGCCACCGGACTCGAACACATGCACGAGAACGGCTACATGCACCTCGATTTCAAACCGGAGAACGTCCTCATCACCCGCAACGGCGGCGTCCGGCTCATCGATTTCGACCTCGCCCAGCCCATCCGCGAAAAGCCCCTCAAACTCAAGAAAAACCCGGGCACACCGTCCTACATGGCCCCGGAACAATTGCTCGGCGAACCGATCACTCATCGCGTCGACATCTTCTCCTTCGGCGTCGCCGCCTACGAATTGCTCACCCAACAAAAGCCGTTTCCCGGCGATACCCCGGCTGAAATCCTCAGCCGCCAGCTCGACCGCTCCGGTTTCGTCCCCCCGCGCGCCCACCACCCCGAACTGCCCGAGGCCCTCGAAAAAGTTGTGCTCAAATGCCTCGAACAGGATCCCGAAAGGCGCTACCATTACGTCAGCCTCATGGCCCGCGAACTCCGCGAAGCATTGTATGTCTAGCGTGCGCGGGTTAAAGGCTTGAATGGTTAAACGGCAAACGCCCGGTTCGCGTGCTTTGACATTTTAACGGTTTAACTTTTTTAACTGTTTTAACCCGTTCCAAATTGAAGAAACTGCTCTACATCGAAGACAGTCCCGCGTCGCAGTTGCTCATGAAAAAGCACCTCGCGCCGCTCGGACGGGTGTCCATCGCGGCCAGCCTCGCCGAAGCCGGACATCTGCTGAACGAAACGGGATTCGATCTGGTCCTCGCCGATGTGTCGCTGCCGGACGGCAATTCACTCGACCTGGTCCAGCAGCTCCGGCGCCGGTTCAGCCCCGGCCAGCTCCCCGTCATCGTTCTCAGCGTTTCCATGGACCGCCTTCTCATGGCCCAGGCTTTCCAGGCCGGCGCGAACGATTGTTTCCTCAAACCCACCCCCTGGGACCAGTTGCTCCCCGCCGTCCAACGCATGCTCGAACAGCCGTACGTCCGGCCCAACGAAACCGGCGCCATCGCGGCCACCTGGATCGAAGGCCTTTCCGGCGGCAAACCCTGGATCTTCTGCCCACAGCTCGGATTGCACCTCGCAGGCGACGACGCCGACGTCCTCCGCGGCCGCATGACCGACGCAATCCGAAAAGCTTCCGCCACCCACCCGCTCCCGCTCGCCAGCCGCGTCCGAATCGTCGACCAACTCCTCCCCCCCGCCAAGTCGGGGCGAGACTCCGTCGAACCGTAACGCCGCGTCCATCCCCTGTTTTCACGATTCATTCCGCGCTCGCGTCGCGCCGCCGCGCCTGACATATTCGGGACCGCATGAGTCTGACGAAACTTTCCTTGCTCACGGCCTTCCTCTCCACCGCCGCTCTCGCACTGCCTGTCGCCGCCCAAACCAGCTCGACGCCGCCTACCCGGCAGGTGATCGCGGATCTCGACAAGCCGGCCGGCCCGCTGAACACAATGTTCAAGGCCTGCGTCGGCGCCGGCCGGGCCAATGAAGGGCTCCGGGCCGACTGGCAGCGCCAGCTCGCCTTCACCCGGCGCGAATGCGGATTCGAATACATCCGCATGCACGGCCTGTTCACCGACGACATGGGCGTCTACCGCGAGGACAAAAACGGCCGGCCGGAATACAACTGGCAATATATCGACGAGCTTTACGATTTCCTGCAGCGCATCGGCATGAAACCCTTCGTCGAACTCGGCTTCATGCCGCAGGCGCTCGCGTCGGGCAACAAAACCATCTTCTGGTGGCGCGGCAACGTCGAATTGCCCAAGGATTTCTCCAAATGGGAACAGTTCATCCGCGCCTTCGTCCTGCATGTCCAGGAACGCTACGGCGTCGATGAAGTCAAATCCTGGTATTTCGAGGTCTGGAACGAGCCCAACCTCTCCGGCTTTTTCAACGGGACCCAGGCCGATTATTTCAAGCTCTACAACGTGACCGCCCGCGCCATCAAGGGCGTCTCCCCCGCCTACCGCGTCGGCGGCCCCGCCACCGCGGGCTGCGCCTGGGTGCCCGATTTCATCAATTACTGCGCCAGCAACCGCGTGCCCGTCGACTTCATCACCACCCACTCCTACGCCGTCGACCAGGGTTTCCTCGACGAGTTCGGCGTCACCGGAACCCTCTTTTCGCCTAACCCTAAATCAATTTACGGCGAAATCCGCCAGGTCCGGGACCAGATCCAATCGTCGCCGCTCCCCAACCTCGAACTGCATTTCACCGAGTGGAGCTCGTCCTACACGCCCAGTGACCCGCTGCATGACAGCTACTGCAGCGCAAGCTTCATCGTCGACCGCTGCCGCCACGCCGGCACCGCCGCCCAGTCCATGTCCTACTGGACCTTCACCGACATCTTCGAGGAATCCGCCCCCCGCTGGACGCCGTTTCATGGCGGGTTTGGATTGATCAATTACCAGGACATCCTGAAGCCGTCGTTCCGCGCCTATCAATACATGAACCGGCTCGGCCCGACCGAACTCCAGTGCGCCGACGACAATTCGTGGATCTGCCGCGACAACCACGGCGGAATCCAGGCGTTGATCTGGGATTTCACGCGGCTCAACCAGGGCCGGACGAACAACCAGGTGTTTTACAGGTGGGACCTGCCGTCGCGCACCAACGCCGTCGTCCAGTTCGAACTGCGCAACGTGCCCCCGGGCCGCTACGGCGTCGCCTGGCACCGGACCGGTTACCGCTCCGACGATCCCTACGCCACCTACCTCGACCTCGGGTTGCCCGCACAGCTCACCCGCAGCCAGGTCGATTACATCCGCGCCGCCAACCCCGGCACGCCGTTTGCCGAATCGCTTGTCACCGTCGGCCCCGACCGCACGCTCCGGCTGAACTGGGACCTGCGCGCCAACGATCTCTATCTCCTCACCTTCACCCCGCTCTGACCCCCTCCGAGTCGGTGGGGCGAGACTCCGTCGAGCCCTCGCGCAGTAGCCGCGATCGTGAGATCGCGGATCCGCCCTCAATTCCCACGTTCTCATTTGGAGTTTCTGCCGGGATTGGGTATGGTGGGGGGTGTTGATTTACCGAAAGGAACACAATGGCCCAGGCAATCATGGATCCCGAGAAGGTTCGGCGTTTTGCCGAGGAACTGCAGCGGTTCAATTCCGACCTCGAAAACCGGCTCATTCTCCTCCAATCCAGGTTCACCGCCCTGGGTGACACCTGGCAGGACCAGGAGCACGAAAAGTTTTCCGAGGAATTCAAGCTGACCATGAAGGCGCTCAAGAAATTCGTCGAGCTGTCCCGCCAGCACACCCCCTACCTCCTGCGCAAAGCCCAGCGCATCGAGGAATATCTCAACCAGCACTGACGACTCATGGCCGAACGCGCCCAGGTCTCCGCCATCCAGTCCATCGCCGACTTCCGGGCCGCCCTCGTCGTGTACCTCGCCAAGGCCCGCCCCACCGCCGAGGAAGTCGACACCGAACTCGTCCAGCTCCGGTCCTGGCTCGAGAACACCCAGCGGCTCCATTGGCAGAGGGAAATCCGCCGGCTCGGGCGCGAACTCGAACAGGCGGCGTCCGAATTGCTCAGCGCCAAAATGTCCAAACTCCAGCACGCCTCGGCCGCGCAGGAAATGAACGTCCAACACCTGCGCCGCGAATTGCGCCAGGCCGAGGAGAAACTCGCCGCCACAAAACGATGGTCGCGCGAACTCGAAAACCGCACGCAGCCCCTCGCCAAGGAGGTCGCGAACCTCCACTCCTTCCTGATGGTCGAAATGGGCGACGCGCTCCGGTTCCTCGACCAGGTCCTCGAATCCCTCCAGGCCTACGCCGATACCGCCGCCCCGCGCCGCCCGCCCCCGCCGCCGCCCACCTCCCAACCTTCATGAGCCTCAACAGCAGCAAGAGCCGCATCTCCGCCGTCACCCGGCAGCTCTGGTCCTTCTGGCTCCAGACACGCGAGGATTGGAAGGACGAAAAAGCCCTGGAGTTCGAACGCCGTTTCCTCCAGGATCTCACCGTCCGCGTGGACAAGGCAGTGACGGTAATGGACAAACTCGACACGTTGCTGCAGAAAATCAAGGAGGACTGTGAGTAATCACCTCGGAGTCAAGGACACCCTCGCCGCGATCAATGGATTGCGGGAAACCCTCCGTGAATTCGCCCGGCGCGACCGCGACCTTACATCGGCTTTCAAAACCCGCACCGATACCGAATTGCGCCAGTTCCGCGCCGCGTCCGAGGCCCACGCCACCCGTGCCGCCGCCGCGCGCGATAACGCCGAATTGCTCTCCCAGGCCGAGGCCAAACAGCTCGAGGAACATTATCAGCAACGCAAACGCCGCATCGGCCAGGCCCACCTCCAAAGCCGCAACCGCGCCCTCGACGCCATCCGCAACCAGGAAACCCAGTTCAAAAACAAGGCCCTCGACGGAACACAGCAAGCCGAATCGCGCCGCGACGCCGCCCTCACCGAAGCCGCCGCGCGCCACGACGAATTGCAGGCCCGCGCCGCCGCACTCGAAACCGCAATCGCGGAAGCCGCCACCGGCGCCGACCAGGCCCTTTTCGGCTTCGGCCGACTCCGCCGCTCGCTCAACCAGCAGGGCCCCGATGGGATCCCTGCTCCGTCAGGCGACCCCCCGGCCGTGCTGGACCAAATCCAGGGAATACCCGACGCGGTTCTTTCCAAGGCGCGCCAGCTCCGGGCACAGGCACTGGTTCAAATCGGAAGCTTTCTACCGCTGTGGTTCCTGGTCCTGCTCGCCGTGGCTGCCGCGGCTGCCGCCTGGTCCGCGGGGCCGCCAAGACAACAACAATGGCTCGCGGGCGCCGGTGTCATTGTCGCTACCCTGGCCGGGCTCCGCTGGCAGGCCGTTCGCCGCGCCCGCCCGGCGGCCCGCGCGCTGGCCGACGACCTCGCCCGCGCCCGATCGGGACTCGACCTCGCCGTGGAGGCGGCCGCGCGCCGGCTCGACACCGACCGCGACCAGGCCCGCACTGAGTTCGATGCCTCCGTCCGCCAGTTGAACCAGAACTGGCGCCAGTCCGTTCGCGGCGCCATCGCCCTCCGCGACGAACGGCCGCGCGAAATTGACGAGCAGGCGGTCCGCGCGACAGCCCGGCACGAGTCGCTTCACCGCAAAAAGCTCGAGCAACGCATCCAGCGCGATACCGCCCGCCAATCCACCCTCGCCGACCGCGCCCGAAAAGAAGAGAGCGACATGACCGCCGCCCACCGGCAGCGATTGGCCGCCATCCAGTCCGAGGAAGCCAAGGCGCGTGACACACTCCGATCCGAATGGCGCGACCGCACGGGCGCCCTGCTCGCCCCCCTGCTGGCCTCCGAAACCGCCGGCGCCACGTTCCCCGACTGGAATGACCCCTCGTGGGATTCCTGGAATCCGCCCGATCAATTCCAGAACGCCGCCCGGTTCGGCTGGTTCGAAACCGATTTCGCCCTGCTCTCCGAGGATGTCCCCCAGGACCCAGGCCTCGCTCTCCCGGGCAACAGCCTCCGCCGATTCCCCGCCACTCTCATCTTTCCCTCCGACGGCTCCATCCTCTTCGAAACAAACCAGCGCGGCGGCCCCGAAGCCATCCAGTCCATCAACAACATCATCTTCCGACTGCTCTCCACCACTCCGCCCGGCAAACTCAGCTTCACCATCTTCGACCCGGTGTCGCTCGGACAGAATTTCGCCGGGCTCATGCACCTGGCGGATTACGAGGAAAGCCATATCAACAGCCGCATCTGGACCCAGACCGGGCAGCTCGAGGAAAAACTCGGCGACCTGAACGAGCACATGGAAAAAGTCATCCAGATGTACCTCCGCAACGAATACGCCACCATCGCGGAATACAACGCCCAGGCCGGCAGTATCGCGGAGAAATATCACTTCCTCGTCATCGCGGATTTCCCGGCGAACTTCAGCGACACCGCCGCGCGCCGCCTCATCAACATCGCCAGCAGCGGCGCCCGCTGCGGCGTGTTCACCCTCATCCACTGGGATCTCCGCCAACCCCTCCCGCCAGGAGTCGTCCTCGACGAACTACGCAAAAACTGCGTCCGCCTCGTTCATGCCGGCGCCGGATTCAAAGTCGCCGGCACCCAGCCCGACACCGTCACCCTGGCGCTCGATCCGCCGCCCGAACCGGACCGCGCGACGGATTTTCTGCACCGCGTCGGCGAAGGCGGCCGCAACACCAACCGCGTCGAAGTCCCGTTCTCCCAGGTCGCACCCCGCCCGGAGGATGTCTGGTCGCTCAATACCGCCGAGGAACTTCGCGTGCCGATCGGCCGCTCGGGCGCCACCAAGCTTCAATACCTCGCCCTCGGCCGCGGCACCCGCCAGCACGTGCTCGTCGCCGGCAAAACCGGTTCCGGAAAATCCACCCTGTTCCACGTCCTCATCAACAACCTCGCCCTCTGGTGCGGACCCGACCAGGTCGAGTTCTACCTCGTCGATTTCAAAAAGGGCGTCGAATTCAAACCTTACGCCGTCCACCGCCTTCCCCACGCCCGCGTCGTCGCGATCGAAAGCGACCGCGAATTCGGGCTTAGCGTGCTCGAACGCGTCGACGCCGAATTGCGACGCCGCGGCGACCTGTTCCGACAGGCCGGCGCCCAGGACCTCGCCGCTTTCCGGCGCGCCAACCCCGCGGAACCCATGCCGCGGTCGCTCCTCATCATCGACGAGTTCCAGGAATTTTTCACCGAGGAAGACCGCGTCTCCCAGGGCGCCGCCGTGCTCCTCGACCGCATCGTCCGCCAGGGCCGCGCCTTCGGCATCCACGTCGTCCTCGGCTCCCAAACCCTCGGCGGCGCCTACACCCTCGCCCGAGCCACCATCGGCCAAATGGTCGTCCGCATCGCGCTCCAATGCAACGAAGCCGACGCCTACCTGATCATGGACCAGGATAACCCGGCGCCCCGCCTCCTCACGCGTCCCGGCGAGGGCATCTACAACGACACTTCCGGATCCATCGAAGGCAACAGCCCGTTCCAGGCCGTCTGGCTCCCGGAACAGGAACGCGAACAATACCTGCAACAAGTCCGCGCCGACGCCGACGCACAACCCGCTCCTCCGCCCGGACCGTTTGTCTTCGAAGGAAACGCCCCCGCCGACATTCGCGACAACGCCCCGCTCCGCTCACTGCTCCACGCCCCGGCCCTCAAACCCGCCGATCCACCCCGCATCTGGCTCGGCGCACCCAATTCCATCAAGGGCCCCACCGAAGTCGCGTTCCGCCGCCAAAGCGCCTCCAACCTCCTCGTCGTCGGACAAAGCGAGGAACGCACCGCCACCCTCCTCGGCATCGCCCTCGCCAGCCTCGCCGCCCAATACGCCCGCAGCACCGCGCGCTTCATCCTCGCCGACAGCTCCCCGCCCGGCTCACCCCAGCGCGCATTCCTCGACCGCATCGCCGCTTCTCTCCGCCACCCGGTCGAACTCCTCAAGGCCGGCGACCTCGGCGCACGCCTCGCGGAACTCGCCGCCACACTTTCCGACCCCGTCCCGGACAGCGACATCTACGTGCTCGTCAACGGGGCGCAAAACTTCAAAAAATTGCGCCAGGACGACGACTTCGGAATCTCCAGCAGCGGCGACGGACCGTCCCCAGCCGAATCCCTCGTGCGGCTCATCACCGAAGGCCCCGCTCGCGGCCTCCACGTCGTGCTCACCTGCGATACCTACAACAACGTCAACCGCGCCATCGGCCGGCGCACCCTGAGCGAATTCGAATCCCGCGTCCTGTTCCAAATGAGCGCAAGCGATTCCGCAAGCCTCATCGATGCACCCGACGCCGGCACGCTGGGATTGCATCGCGCCCTGATGCACAATGACCGCGAGGGTTACACGGAATTGTTCCGGCCTTATGGATTGCCGGGATCGGAGTGGCTCGACGAAGCCGCCGTTCAACTGGCGCGGTTGCTGCCATGAGATTTCCGTCATCCCTGCGCGTCATTCGTACGTTAGGGCGCCGCTCCGCGGCGCCGCCTGACCGGTACCAAGCGGTGCCGCGATTTCTATTTCTTCCGTCCTTGTGTCTTTTTTTGCTGCTTCCGATTCTCGAGTCCCCCGCAGCCGCACAGCCCCCCGGATCGGCCGTCCTCCAGCGACAGTGGTTCGCCACCCGCACCGCGCATTTCAACGTGTTCAGTTGCGCGTCCCCGCCCGAGATCTATCGGCTCACCGCTCAGCTTGAACAATTCTGCCAGGCCTACAGCCTCCTCGCCGGCGCCCAGGCCGTCGCCTCCCCGCCCATCGTCGTTCTCGTTTTCCCCGACGAATCCGCCCTGCGCCCCTTCCTGCCGCTCTACAACGGGCAGCCCGCAAATCTCTCCGGATTTTTCCGGCGCGATTCCGATGAAAATCTCATCGTGCTCTCACTGCAGGGAACCAACTCCGCCTTCACCGGTCTCGAGGTCATCTTCCACGAATACGCCCACCTCCTGTTCCGCCAGAACGCACGCATCTGGCCGCTCTGGCTCAACGAAGGCATCGCGGAATTGTATTCCACCTTCGAAACCACCGGCTACACCGTTCGAATCGGAAAACCCCTCGAACCTTACCTCCGCTACCTCGCCCGCCGCCCCCTCATGCCGCTGTCCCAACTGTTCGCCGTCACCCGCGAATCCCCCGAATACAACGAAAAAGAGCGGCAAGGCATCTTCTACGCCGAATCCTGGCTGCTCACCCACCTGCTGACCGCGGGCGGCAGCGTGAGTTATCAAACCCGGTTCGGACAATTCACCAAATTGCTCCAGGACGGTCAGCCCCCCGTCCAGGCCTTCACCAACGCGCTCCGGACCACCCTGCCCGCCGTCGAAGCCGATATGCGCCGCTACCTCGAACGCGGCCAGTTCCTCCCGCTCCAATGGGCCCTCCCCATGACCCCGCTCACCGGATCCGGCATGACCGCCCGCTACATGCCCCCAGCCGAAACCTGCTGCCGCCTCGGCGACGAACTCATGCGCATCGACCGCACCGACGCCGCCGAGAGCTGGTTTCTTTACGCGCAGAAAATCGATCCGACCAACGCATTGCCCATCGAATCCCTCGGCCTGCTCGCCGCCCAAAAAGGCCGGCACGCCGAAGCCGTCCGCCTGCTCAAGGACGCCTTCCAGCACGGCGCCGACGGATTCCTCGCCCACTACGTCTATGCCCGCGAAAAATACCGGCTCACCGCGGACAACCAGGATCGCTACGCTCCCATCACCGGCGCCGCTGAAACGGAAATTCGATCGCACCTCCGGAAATCCATCGCCCTCATGCCCAGCTTCGGACCGGCTCACCAGCTCCTCGGATTTTTTGAAACCGTGCAGGCAGAAGACCTCGCCGAAGCCCAGAAACAACTCGCCCTCGCCATCCAACTGGAACCCGACAACAGCGGCTATCTCATCTCGCTCGCCCAGGCCCAGATCCGCGCTCGCAACCCCACCGCCGCCCGCCAGACCCTCCGCCCGCTCCTGCTCTCCACCGCCGATCCGCGCCTCCGCGCCGACGCCGAGGAACTCCTCCGCTCCATCGGCCACTGACCCCCCGTAGCCGCGATTGTAAAATCGCGGAGGCTTCGGCTTGCCGGGGGACCGGAATCTCACGATTGCGGCTACAGGCCGCAGGCTACAGCGTTTCTCCATGGACACGCGCCCCCGTCCATTGTAACAAAACTCCATGCAATCCGGATCCGTGATCTGGTGGATGGCGGCCTTCTGCGGCCTGGTGCTCCTCCTGGCGCTGGGCTCGCGATTCACCCCCCATGCCCGCATCCGCCGCCGCCTTCGCAAAACTCATCGTCGCCTTATCTCCCGTTCCCACCGCCCCTCCGTCCAGCTCAGCGTCAAAACCCGCAAACCCCGGCGCTAAGTCCCCTTCTCCCCGTAGCCGCGATTGTCAAATCGCGGTTCCCCGAATAACCGCGGTTCCCGCACTCAAGCCGCCAGCCCCTCAAGCCCGCGCAGGTAGGCCAGAATCAACCTCGGCAAATCCCTGCTGTAACCGCCTTCCAGCAAACTGAACACCGGCACCTTCAGTTCCCGGAACCACGTGCCCAGCGTGTAAAAATCCTCCTCCTTCAAAGTTCCCTGCGCCAACGGATCCCGCTCGAAAGCGTCGAACCCCGCCGATACCCCCACCAGTTCCGGGCCGAATCGCTCCAGTTGATCCAGCGCCCGCCGCAGCGCCTGCAGGTAAACCGTCCGCGGCGCATGCGGCGCCACCGGGAAATTAAAACAATTGTCCCCCACGTTCCCCCCGCCCGTGTCCGGATAACAGGGATGCTGGTGCACCGAATAAAACGCCACGCCCGGATGATGCAGCACAATGTCCTCCGTGCCGTTCCCGTGGTGAACATCGAAATCGTAAATCGCCACGCGCCGCACCCCGGCCGCCAGCGCCTCGAACGCCGCCACCGCCATGTTGTTGAAAAAACAAAATCCCATCACTTTATCCCGGCAGGCATGATGCCCCGGCGGCCGCATCAGGCTGAACACCCGCTCGCCCGCCCGCGCCGCCCGCATCGCGCCGATCGCCGCACCCGCCGACAACCGCGCGTGCCCCGCAATCCCCGGATACGCCGGCGTGTCCTCGTCGAACGGCTCCGTTTGCTTCGCCACCCGCTCGAGGTGCGACGCCGAATGCGCCCGGAGCAATGCCGCGTCCGAGGCCGGGGCCGGCGCCGCCCAGTCCACCGCCAGCTCGGTCTGCGCCCGCAGCCGCGCGATCGTGCGGGTGATCCGCACCGGTTTTTCCGGATGACCCGATTGCGAATAACCCGCGCAGGATTCGTCGGTGATGATTTTCATTCGACGCGCCGCATCGTGCCAGCCGCCCAATAAAAGTCGAGAGCCGTTCCAATGCGGAATGCGGAATGCGGAGTGCGGAATCCTGGCGGCCCGCTTTTACGTCCAATTGTAGGAGCCGACGTAAGGAGGCTCTAACTTATCAGGAGAAACGGAAAGCGTGAGCCTCCTTGCGTCGGCTCCTACAAACAGGGACAAAAACCGCCGCCAGGATTCCGCACTCAGCATTCCGCACCCAGAGTGGTCTCGACTCTCGACTCTCGACCGTGCAATGTGATTATGGATGGAAGCACAACTGCAATCGCTGCTCCGCTGGTTTTGGATCTCGCTTTCGGCAGGGGCGTTTTACAGCGTGCTCTACTGGCTTCTGTCACGGCGGAGCGACGCTTGGCGCCGGGTGTCGGATGCGGAATCCGCCTTCTGGATGCGGCACGGATTCCCCGCAGGCCTGGCGAACCTGGGCCGAGGCCTCCTGAAAAGCCGCCTGCTCCTGGCCCTCGTCGGCGGTGCGGCGCTGCTTTTCCTGGTCCTGACCGTGGTGGAAGGTTCCATGTATCTGCATTTCCGATCCAAACTGCGACAGCGCCCGCCTCCGCCCGCCCGGCAGCATTCCGAGCGGAGTTTTTCACCTTGTTTCGACGTCGCTGTTCAACGAAGCTGACCGCCTCGGAAGCGGCCCGAAATTCATGCTGAGTTCCCTGTTTCAATTGCGCAAGCGCACCGCTGGCAAGGCGGGCGGCAGCTCCGCGCCCGATGAAGGCCTCGAAGTCCTGCTGGAGGAACACTTCGCCGGTCAATCGCTGAAAACCGGGCCGGTGGAGTTCCTGCTCGTTTATGTGCGGGCCGAAACTCCCATCCAGCTCTCCGCCCGGGCGGGCAAAATTGCCGAGCTCGCCGTGAAACAGGGCGCCCTCGTCCAAAACCTCGGGGGCTCGCTTTTCCTGCTCGGTTTTGGCGCCGCCCCGCTCAAAAATCCGCCGCCCGGAAATCGCGCCCAGCTTCTCGCCGAACTCAAACGCAATCTCGGCGATGACACCCGGATCCTGCACGGCGCCGTTCAGGCAAGCTTCGGATTCATCGGCGGCGAAACCCGGAATACTTTCGCCCTGCTCCTCCCCAAACTGGACCTAATGCTCGGCTACCTCAGCCAGCTCAACTTCGGCCAGGTCGAGGAATTCAACGGCTGACCCCCGTAGCCGCAATCGTCAGATTGCGGTCCCCCGCCTTGCGCAAAACCTCCGCGATCTCACGATCGCGGCTACATCGGATGGCGATCCCCCGAAAAAAAGGGGCCCGCCGGCTCCGGCGGACCCCTCCAACTCCGATTAACCCAGAACTCTATTTCTTTTTCGTATTGTCCACCGTGATGAAGAAACTGCCGCCGTTGCGCCAGACCCGCAGCAGCACCCGCGCGCCCTTCGCCTGCTTGCTGAGTTCCACCGCGTCATCCGCGTTGCGCACGGCGTGATGATTGATTTCCAGGATCACATCGCCGCGGCGCACATCGGCATCCGCTGAATTCGAATTCGGATCCACGCTCGTCACCAGCGCCCCGCGCACATTTTCCGGGATCTTCATCTGCTGGCGCGTCGGCGCGTCAAGGTCCGATACTTCCACTCCGTCCAGCGCGTCCATGTCGCTGCTGTTGTCCTCGTCCGGTCCCATCCGGCCGGGTCCGCCGGCGAGATTGTCCGGGAGCGTGCCCAGCGTCACCGTGACCGTCTTCTCCGCGGGCTTCTTGCCTTCTTCGCCGCGCAGAATCTTCAGTTCCACCTTGGTGCCCGGCGCGGTTTGCGAGACTGTAAGCCGCAACTGGCGCATGTCGGTGACCTTTTTGCCGTTCAGTTCGCGAATCACATCGCCACTCTGCAACCCGGCCTTGGCGCCGGGGGAATCCGGCGTCACTTCGGTGACCATTGCGCCGCTGGTGTCCGGCAACTTGAATTCCTCCGCCAATTCCGGCGTGATGTCCGGCTGCAGCCGGACTCCGAGATAACCCCGGGTCACCTTGCCATACTTGATCAGCCGTTCCATCACGCTCTTCGCAAGATTGACGGGAACGACGAAACCGATGCCCTCATTGCCGCCGCTGCGGGAGAAAATGGCCGTGTTGATGCCCACCAGGCGGCCCGCGGTGTCGATCAACGCGCCGCCGGAATTGCCCGGGTTGATGGCCGCGTCGGTCTGGATGAAGTTTTCGTATTGATTGATCCCGACCGCCTGGCGGCCGACAGCACTGACAATGCCCATCGTCACCGTCTGGCCCACGCCGAACGGATTTCCGATCGCGATCACCACGTCGCCCACCTCGAGCTTGTCGCTGTCCGTGATCGTGATCGCCGGCAGATCCTTGCCTTCAATCTTCAGCACCGCCACGTCCGTCGCCCTGTCCGTGCCAATCACCTTCGCGGTGAATTTCTTCCCCTCGTCGGTCAATCCCACCTTCACGTCATCCGCCCCGTCCACCACGTGGTTGGCGGTCAGGATGTAGCCGTCGGGTGACACAATCACGCCGGACCCCAGGCTTTGTTCCTTGCGGGTCGGGGCCTGTCGATTATCCGGGCCGGAGGGATCCTGGCCGTCGTCGGGCTGACCGAAAAACCGCCGGAAAAACGGGTCGCCGCCGCCGCCGCCGAAAGGGTTGCGCATGCGGGGCATGCGGACCGTGCGGGACGAATAAATGTTCACCACGCTGGGAGATGCCTTCTTAATGATAGGCGCATAGCTGCTCGCCGGGTGCCCCTCCCGGTTGATTGGGCTGTTGTCCGTCTTGAAGTCGGGAACCGCGCCCGCCCCCCAGGACCGCCCTTCCGCCAATGCCATCAGCCCCGCCATCAAATAAAATGTCAGGCGCCCGCCGCTTCGATTCCTGCTGCTCCTGCTGCTCAATTCGGTCATTTTCATTCAATAAAACTCTGTGTCGATGTTCAGTGCTTTGAACGTCCAGGCATCCAGACGTTCAAAAAAAGAACCGCGCTCTTCCGGTAACGAGGCTCGCGGCACCATCCACCGGCCCGCGGGATTGCGCAAGCGCACCCTAAAAATGTCGAGGGTCCAGGGTCGAGGGTCGAGAGCCTGACCTTCGGTCTGACGACGCCACCCGAACACTCCGCCACCCATGTGAAGTGCGAAACAGAGGAGCGCAGCACCAGCCCGCAGGTCAGGCCCCCGACCCTCGACTCTCGACACCCCGCGACACCCTCATCCATTCCTCTTGTGCTCAAGGCGGCTTTCGGTTCTGATTTGCCCGCCGCATGACATCAGCCCCGCTCCAGTCATCCGCCGTCGATTCAACACCCCGCGACCGCTGGTGGCGGATCATTCCCGTGGCGCTGGTGATGTACACGATCTCTTACGTGGATCGCACCAATGTGGCGCTGGCGTTCGACCCGGCTCACTCGACTGCGATGTCGGATCTCGGGATGGACGACGCGATGCGGGGCAATGCGATTGGTATTTTCTTCTGGGGTTACCTGCTGTTGCAGGTTCCCGGTGGCTACCTGGCCAGCCGCTGGAGCGCGCGCAAGGTGGTGAGTTTATGCCTCGTCGCCTGGGGCGTGGCGGCGGTGGGCTGCGGGCTGGTCCAGACCGCGGGGCAGTTTCGGACGATGCGATTCCTGCTGGGCCTGGCGGAAAGCGCTGTTTACCCGGCAACGCTGGTATTGCTGGCAAGCTGGTTTCCAAGGCGCGAACGCGCGCGGGCAAACGCCTACTGGAATCTCTGCCAGCCGCTGGCGGTGGCCGGGGCCGCCCCGATCACGGGCCTGCTGCTCGGAACCTGGGGCTGGCGCTCGGCGCTCATGCTCGAAGGCGCCCTGCCCTTTCTCTGGCTGCCCGTCTGGTGGTTCCTCATCCGGGATCACCCGCGCGATGCCGCGTGGATTTCCACCGCGGAACGCGAACACCTGGAAACAACCCTGGCCCGCGAAGCCGCCGAACTCGAACCGCCCTCGCAATCGTCGATCTGGAAATCCCTCGCCCGCCCCGCCGTGCTCGTCATGATGCCGATCTGCTTTCTCATGAACGCCTGTTCCTACGGCTGCAACACGTTCCTGAGCGAAGCCCTGAAATCGCCGGACCATCCATTCACCTCGGTCCAGACCGGGCTGCTCTACGCCGTGCCTTACCTCGTCACGGCCGTGGTCATGGTGTTGATCTCGCGCCATTCGGATCGCACCGGCGAACGGCGCATGCACGTGGCGCTGGTTTACTCCGTGACTGGCGTCTGTCTCCTCGGCAGCGTGATCGCGGCGCGCCATTCGTTCTGGCTGTCGTACGCCTTCCTTTGTTTCGCGATCCAGGGTCCGTTCGCCGGCCTGGCGCCGTTTTTTGCGATTCCGACGGAACTGCTGCCGCGCCGGGCGGCGGCGGCGGCGATGGGGCTGGTGAACGCGGTCGGCAATGTGGGGGGCTGGGCGGGCAACGCCGCGTTCGGCTGGCTTAAGCAGGAAACCCACGGCACCGCGGTCCCGTTCACAGTCCTGGCGTGCGCCATCCTTGTGAGCGCCGCCCTGTGCTTTGCGCTGCCGAGGGGAAAGGCAGAAGGCAGAATGTAGAATGCAAAAAACGGGCAGAAAACGCAGGTGGGGCGAGACTCCGTCGAGCCCTGACTGGGGCTGTGAGGATAATTGGATCAATGGATTTGTGGATTGTTGGATGGCTCCGCGCGGAAGTTCCACCATTTATCCAAAAATCCATCAATCCGGCCTTTCGAGGACTCGACAAAGTCTCGCCCAGCCCGGCAGTGCCCCGTTTTTCTGCATTCTACATTCTTCCTTCTGCCTTTCTTGGCCCTCGACCCTCGACGCTCGACTATCGACAGCTTTTCAGCGTTGAACCCTTGCGCTGCCGCCTTTCACGAGCGCTTCCACTTCCTTGAGCGACGCCATGGACGTGTCGCCCGGCGTCGTCATCGCCAGCGCGCCGTGAGCCGCGCCGTATTCCACCGCCTTCTGCGGATCATTGAACGTCAGGAATCCGTAAACCAGCCCGCTGGCAAAGCTGTCCCCGCCACCGACACGGTCCAGGATCTCCAGGTCGGGCCGGTTGGGCGCCTCGTAAAATTGGCCGCCGCTCCAGCAGATGGCGCCCCAGTCGTTGCGCGTGGCCGATTTCACCGCGCGCAGGGTCGTGGCCGTGGCCTTGAAGTTCGGATACGCCTTCACCGCCCGCGCGATCATGGCCTGAAATGCCGAGACGTCGATCCGGCTCAGGTGCTCGTCCGCCCCCTCCACCTCGAACCCGAGGCACGCCGTGAAATCCTCCTCGTTGCCGATCATCACGTCCACGTGCCGCGCAATCTCACGGTTCACTTCCTGCGCGCGCTTTTGTCCGCCGATGCTTTTCCAAAGGGACGGACGGTAATTGAGGTCGTAGGAGACGATGGTGCCG
>JAXMHQ010000039.1:0-42724 GCA_046346665.1 Verrucomicrobiota bacterium | reverse complement strand
AGCGGGGTCCGGCGAGGCCGCCGTCCCTCCCGTAGAAAAAACAGGCCGCGCCGGAAAAGGCGCGGCCTGTGGTGAGATCGGCGGTTATGCGACCGTGACTTCCTTGCTCAGGTAGACGTCCTGGATCGCGTTGAGGAGGCCGATGCCTTCCTTGAGCGGGCGTTGGAACGCCTTGCGGCCCGAGATCAGGCCCATGCCGCCGGCGCGCTTGTTCACGACCGCAGTCATGACGGCCTGTTCGAGGTCGCCCTTGCCCTTGGATTCGCCGCCCGAGTTGATCAGGCCGGCCCGGCCCATGTAACAATTCGCCACCTGGTAACGGCACAGGTCGATCGGGTGATCGCTGCACAGGTCGGTGTAGATTCGTTTGTCGAACTTGCCGTAGCTCGAGCCGCCCATGTTCAGCGCTTCGAACCCGCCGTTGTTCTCCGGCAGCTTCTGCTTGATGATGTCGGCTTCGATGGTGACGCCGAGGTGATTCGCCTGGCCGGTGAGGTCGGCGGAGGAATGGTAATCGACCGATTTGCCATCCGCGCCCTTGACCTTGAAGGCGTTGTTGCGGAGATAGCACCACAGGACCGTGGCCATGCCCAGCTCATGCGCCTGGTAAAACATGTTGGCGACTTCAACAATCTGCCGCGTGCTCTCGGGTGAGCCGAAATAGATCGTCGCACCCACCGCCGCGCAGCCCATGTCCGCCGCTTCCTTGATCGTGCCATACATGATCTGGTCGGCCTTGTTCGGGTAGGTGAGCAGTTCGTTGTGATTGAACTTCACCATGAACGGAATTTTGTGCGCGTATTTGCGCGCCGTCATGCCCAGAACCCCGTAGGTCGAAGCCACGGCATTGCAACCGCCTTCCAGGGCCAGTTTGACGATGTTTTCCGGATCGAAATAATCGGGGTTTTTCGCGAAGCTCGCGCCGCCGGCGTGCTCGATGCCCTGGTCCACCGGCAGAATGCTCAGATAACCCGACCCCGCCAGGCGGCCGGAATTGAACAGGCGCTGCAGATTGCCCAGCACCCGGTTGTTGCGGTCGGACGGCGCAAAAATCCGATCCACAAAGTCAGGACCGGGGATGTGCAGCCGTTCCCGAGCGATTTTCGGATTCTTGAAACCAAGGAAGTATTCGGCCTTGTCGCCGAGGAGTTGTGCGATTTGTGTCATAATTGTTGTCCGTTGCCTTTCCAGATAAAGCGAAGCCGGCAGTCACGCCACCGGGCTATACGATTGAACGCCGTTCCGGGAAACTGCGTCGACGGGTTCCAGGACCGCCGCCCGCATTTCGGAAACATTATCAGGACGGGTAATCCTCCGCCACATCCAATTCTGCCATTTTCCACCCATTCTTTGTCGCCACCTAACCACGCAAATCAGGCGGACTCATCATGAGAGGAATTTCGGGAGGCGGTTTTGACGCGAATTGCGCGAATTCTCACGAATTGTTCGGGAAAAATTAGCGGAAATTCGCGTCAAAGCCATGGCGCCAGTTTCACGAGCAGCTCGGGCGGCAACCGGCGCGGCTTGTCCTGCAAATCCGTGCAAACATGATGCGTCTCCGCCTCCAGGATCAGCGCGCCGGACTGGTTCAAAATCCGGGAACCGAAATTGAGGCGGATCTTTTCGGCGAAAACGGGCCTCACCTCGATGCTCAGGACATCGTCGTATCGCGCCGGCGCCTTGTAGCGAAGCCGGCATTCGATCACGGGGAAAACGACGCCCTGCGCCTGCCAATCCAGCAACGGACAGCCCAAATGCCGGAAAAATTCCCCGCGCGCGGCTTCGAGCAGGTCGAGATACCGCGAGTAATAAATGTGATTGCCAACCGTGCATTCCGAGTAAGCCACCCGGTGGGAATGAACAAACAGAGGCGCAGCCATGCGATGAGACTAGAACCCCAACCGCACCAGGGAAAGTCAGAATCCAGAACTCCTAATCTCACAAACTCTTAAACTCCTAAACAATATGTTCCCTCTTCCGTATTTTGCCTGAGCTCGTTCAAAATAAGGTGCTTCGGCAGCATTAAATCATTTGTTGCACCCCTGACTTTTGGGGTTATCTTGCGACCATGGATTGGCAGCAGTTGGTTTCGCTTGCGATTGTCGGGGGGGCAGCCTTGCTGCTGGTTTGGGGGAAAATGCGCCGGCGAAAGTTTGATTTTCACCGGGACACACCCTGCGGGTGTTCGGCCGGTCATGCCGGGCCGAAAATGTCGGTGGTGTTGCACACGCGCAAGGGTGAGACGCCGCAAATGATCGTCAAAATGAAATAACGGCGCTTGCCTCGGCAAAGTGCCTCGGATAATTTTTTTCGCTGGAATGGCCATGTGCAAAGTCAGTTCGTCCGTGCATTTTGTAACCCGCTCGTCAGGCGGACAGGGATCCGCCAAGGCGCATTGGGTTCCGAACACCGATGTGTATTCCACGGACAACGGCCTTGTGATCAAAGTGGAACTGGCCGGAATGCGCAGCGATAACCTCGAAATCACAGTGGAGGGAAACCGCCTGCGGATCAGTGGCACCCGGCCGGACGGTTGCCGCGCGCCGAAATGCAGTTTTCTGGTGATGGAAATCAATTACGGTCCGTTCGAAAGCGTCCTTGAACTGCCTCCCGGTTACGACCTGAGCCAGGCCAAGGCCGCCTACCTGAACGGATTCCTGCGCATCGACGTGCCGCTGACGCAATCGCAGGCCAAAAGCACCAAGCTGCAAATCACCGAAGGAGATTGAACCTCTCCTTCTCTGAATTCTTTTCCGGCAGGCGGCATCCAATATGACTGATGCGACGATGACCTCGCCCGACACGGAATTTATCAGCATTCTCGGCGCTGCCGGAAACCCGGAAGCGCCCGCACGGGTCTCCGCGCATTCGCTCCCCCAGGAACTCGCCATCCTCGGCCTGTCCGATATCGTCATCTTCCCCGGAATGGTCGCGCCGCTCCTTGTCGAGACACCCGGAAGCATCAAGCTCATCGACGACGTCGCCGGCGGCGAACGCCTGCTCGGCGTCGCCCTCCAGCGCAAACCCGAAGCCGAAAATCCCACCCCGGAGGAAATCCACGAAGTCGGCTGCGCCGCGCGCCTCCTCAAAATGCTCAAGTTCCCCGACAACACCGTCCGCGTGCTCGTCGAAGGACTCTGGCGCATCCGCATCAAGGAATACACCACCACCGAACCCTACCTCAGCGCCAAGTTCGAGCTGATGAAGGATAACAAGGAGGATTCCGTGGAACTCACCGCCATGATGCGCAACGCGCAGGGCCAGTTCCAGGAAATCATCAAGCTCTCCCCCGCCCTGTCCGAACAGGTCAAAATCGCCGCACTCAATACCGAGGACCCCGGCCACTTCGCCGACCTCGTCGCCGTCAATCTCAACCTCAGCCTCGAGGAACGCCAGAAACTCCTCGAAACCACCTCCGTCAAGGATCGCCTCACCTTCCTGCTCCCGCTGCTCGGCCGCGAACACGAAGTCCTCACCCTCAGCTCAAAAATCCAGACCGAGGTCGCCAGCTCCATTTCCAAAACCCAGCGCGATTTCTTCCTCCGCGAACAACTCCGCGCCATCCAACGCGAACTCGGCGAGGTCGACACCAACCTCGGCGAAATCCGCAGCCTCCAGGACCGCATCGAGGGCACCCCCATGCCCGCCGAGGCCCGCAAAACCGCGCTTCAGGAAGTCGATCGCCTCCAGCAAATCCCCACTGCCGCCGCCGAATACGCCGTCACCCGGCATTACCTCGACTGGATTCTCAACCTGCCATGGGAAAAGGAGACCGAGGACAAAATCGATCTCAAGGAAGCCGAACGCATCCTCAACGAACAACACTTCGGCCTCACCAAGGTCAAGGATCGCCTGATCGAATTTCTCGCCGTCATCAAACGCCGCAAACAAATCAAGGGCCCCATCCTCTGCCTCGTCGGCCCCCCCGGCGTCGGCAAAACCTCCCTCGGCCGCAGCGTCGCCGAAGCCCTCGGCCGCAAATTCGCCCGCATCGCCCTCGGCGGCATGCGCGATGAAGCAGAAATTCGCGGACACCGCCGCACCTACGTCGGCGCCCTCCCCGGACGCATCATCCAAACCCTCAAACGCGTCGAAAGCCGCAACCCCGTCATCCTCCTCGACGAACTCGACAAGGTCGGTGCCGATTTCCGCGGCGACCCCGCCGCCGCACTGCTCGAAGTCCTCGACCCCGCCCAGAACAGCACGTTCACCGATTATTATCTGGACCTGCCGTTCGACCTCTCGCGCGTCCTGTTCCTCACGACCGCCAATTGGCTCGAACCCATCCACCCCGCCCTCCGCGACCGCCTCGAAGTCATCGAACTCCCCAGCTACACGGAATCGGAAAAACTCCAGATCGCCCGGCGCTACCTCGTCCCCCGCCAACTCGAGGAACACGGCCTCGCAAAACGCGAACTCAAAATTCCCGACACCACCATCCGCCGCGTCATCCAGGATTACACCCGCGAAGCGGGCGTCCGCCAGTTGGAACGCGAAATCGCCGCGCTCACCCGCAAGGCCACCCGCAAAATCGTCAGCAACGGCCACATCGCCAAACCCGTCGTCGTCAAACCCGAACTCCTGAAGGATTACCTCGGCTCCGCCCGGTTCGTCTCCGAATCCGCCGAAGCCATCAAGGAAACCGGCATCGCCACCGGCCTCGCCTGGACCCCCGTCGGCGGCGAAGTCATGTTCATCGAAGCCACCCGCATGGCCGGCAAAGGCGGACTCCTCCTCACCGGCTCCCTCGGCGAAGTCATGAAGGAAAGCGCCCAAACCGCCCTCAGCTATCTCCGCAGCCAGTCCACAACCCTCGGCATCGACCTTTCCGATTTCAGCAAGTTCGACATCCACATTCACGTCCCCGCGGGCGCCACGCCCAAGGACGGACCCAGCGCCGGCGTCACCCTGCTCGTCGCGCTCGCTTCCATGCTCACCCGCCGCCGCGTGCGCGCCGAGGTCGCCATGACCGGCGAAATCAGCCTCCGCGGCCGCGTCCTCCGCGTCGGCGGCATCAAGGAAAAAGTCCTCGCCGCCGCCCGCTTCGGCATCCGGGAAATTATTTTGCCCGACCAGAACCGCACCGACTGGCAGGAGGTCCCCGATGAAGTCCGCAAGAAGCTCAAAGTCCATTTCGTCCGCCATATCGCCGAGCTTCTCCCCCTGAGCCTGCAGTCCAAATGAACCCCCGGCTGCCCCTGCTGCTCCTGGGCGCAGCCCTGCTCCTCGGCGCCTCCGTCGATCGCCCGGCCAAACCCAAACCCCTCGACCCCGCCGAAGCCGCCGCCAAAGGCCGCGAATTGGTCGTTTCCATTCTCTCCCAGCGCCCGGCCGACAGCTTCACCAACAACGGCGTCCTGAAGATCCGCGACGCCAAACGCAACTGGACCGAAACCCCCATCCAGGTCGACACCGTCGCCACCCCGACCAACTGGATGAGCATCTACACCGTCGGTCCCACCAACGGCGCCCGCGAATCACTCGTCATCACCCACGAACCCGGCGGCCATACCGCCTACACCATCGGCAACGACGCCGTCATCCGCACCCAGGCCGGCAACGAACTCATGATCCCCTTCGCCGGATCCGATTTCTGGCTCGTCGACCTCGGGCTCGAATTCTTCCACTGGCCCGACCAGCGCCTCCTGCGCAACGAAATCTCCCGCAGCCGCGCCTGCCACGTCCTCGAAAGCACCAACCCCCAGCCCGCCGCCGGCGCCTACGCCCGCGTGCTCTCCTGGATCGACGACGAAACCAGCGGCATCGTCCACGCCGAAGCCTACGATTCCAACAACAAGCTCCTCAAGGAATTCGATCCCAAGGATTTCAAAAAGGTCAACGGGCAGTGGCGCCTCGAGGAAATGCAAATCGAAAATCCCCAGGCCAAAACCCGCACCCGCATCGAGTTCAACTTCGATAACTAGACAGCCGCAATCTTAAGATTGCGGTTTCCCTTCCCCGTAGCCGCAATCGTAAGATTGCGGACCCGTTAAACGCAGAGGCGCCGAGAACGCCAAGGTACACACGGAAAAAAACCGGAAATCCGCAGATTACACGGACACTTTTCCCCGCCGCTCTCCGCGTTCTCCGCGCCTCTGCGTTTCGCCTGCTGTTTTTATTTGAAATTTCGCTCCGCCGCCTCTAGTCATACGGGATGCACGTTTTCGTCACCGGAGGCGCCGGTTATATCGGGTCCATCTGCACGGAGGAACTCCTCAACGCCGGCCACCAGGCCACCGTCTACGATAACCTCACCGAAGGCCACCGCTCCGCCGTCGACCCACGCGCCACCTTCATCTCCGGCAAACCCGAACAGGACGGCCATATTCTCGATTCCGTCCGCTCCGCAAAGCCAGATGCCATCATGCACTTCGCCGCCAGCGCCCTGGTCGGCGAATCCATGACGAATCCCAAAAAATATTTCCACAACAACTTCGTCAACGCCCTGAAATTCGCCGATGCCGCCGTCGAATGCGGCGTGAAGAAATTCGTCTTCAGCTCCACCTGCGCCACTTACGGCCCGCCCGACCGCGTCCCCATGACCGAGGATCTCCCGCAGCGCCCCATCAATCCCTACGGCGAATCCAAGTTGATGTTCGAAAAAGCCCTGCTCTGGTACCAACAAATCTACAAGCTCGAATTCATCGCGTTCCGATACTTCAACGCCGCCGGCGCCAGTGAACAGTTCGGTGAACATCACCGCATCGAAACCCATCTCATCCCCAACGTCCTCCAGGTCGCCCTCGGCCAGAAAACCCATTGCGAAATCTACGGCACCGATTACCCCACGCCCGACGGCACCTGCATCCGCGATTACATTCACATCAAAGACCTCGCCCAGGCCCACATGCTCGGCCTCCAACCCGGCAAACAGGGATTCTATAACCTCGGCAACGGCGACGGCTACTCGGTCCGGCAGGTGATCGAAATGTGCGAGAAAGTCACCGGCAAAAAAATCCCGACGGTCGAAAAACCGCGCCGCCCCGGCGATCCCCCTCGCCTCGTTGCCGCCGCCGACAAAGCCATCCGGGAACTCGGCTGGAAACCAAAATTCGCGAAGCTCGAAGACATCATCGCCACCGCCTGGGCCTGGCACAAAAAACACCCCACGGGATACCCGGACTAAACCACCGGGAGGGACGAGCTATGCGAGTCCCCAGTCTGCCAAAAGGCAGAATGTAGAATGCAGAAAACCCGGCGGTGTAGCGACGTGCCTTTTGATTTTCTGCATTCTGCTTTCTAACTTCTGCCTTTTTTCGCGGAGCATTCCGCCCCGCCTTCCGTCTCACCGGGCATGAAATGGATTTCTGCCCTTCTCCTGGCGCTCTTTGCAGCGGTTTCTCCAGCATTCGCCGACGGGTTGATCATCGTCGACCCCGGCCACTGGCATCCCATCCCGCCCAGACCCGAACAATGGCCGCCACCCGTCCGCACCTTCGCCCCGCTCGAAATTGCCTATCACCACGTGAAAGTCCGAATCGATGGCCCCCTCGCCACCACCACCGTCGACCAGGAATTCCGCAACCCCAACCCCGAAACCCTCGAAGGCACCTACATCTTCCCCATCCCTAAAGGCGCCAGCATCGACCATTTCACCATGGAAATCGGCGGACACCCCGTCGAAGCCGAACTGCTCCCAGCCGACAAGGCCCGCGCCATCTTCGAGGAAATCGTCCGCAAAGCCAAAGACCCCGCCCTGCTCGAATACGCCGGACGCGACGTCTTCAAAGTCCGCGTCTACCCCATCGAAGGCCACGGCACCAAACGCATCTCGCTCTCCTATTCCCAGGTGCTCACCGCCGACAACGGCCTCGTCGGCTACACTTACCCGCTGAACACCGAAAAATTCTCCGCCGCCCCCATCCACAACGTCCGCATCCAGGTCGATCTCATTTCCCAGGATCCCATCCACTCCATCTATTCCCCCACCCACACTATCGACATCAAACGAGATGGCCCGCGCCACGCCACCGCCAGCTACGAGGTCTCCGACGCGCGGCCCGACACGGATTTCACCCTCTATTTCGCGCCGGAAAAACGCGACCTCGGCCTCCACCTGCTCACTACACGGCCGCCCGGCGAGGACGGCTATTTCCTCCTGCTCGCGTCGCCCGGCGACGATTTGCGCGATGAACAGGTGCTGCCCAAGGATATCGTGTTCGTGATCGACACCTCCGGCTCCATGAGCGGCCACAAACTCGACCAGGCCAAACGCGCACTCCAGTTCTGCATCGAAAATCTCAACGAACACGACCGGTTCGAAATCATCCGTTTCTCCACCGATGTGAACGCGCTGTTCGACGGCGTGGTGGACGCCAGCCGCGACAACCGCGCCCGGGCACTGGAATATGTCAAACGCCTGAACCCCACCGGCGGCACCGCCATCGACGACGCCCTCCAGCGGGCCCTTTCCGCGCGCGCCACCAAATCCGACACCAATCGCCCGCTGGCAATCGTGTTTCTCACCGACGGCCAGCCCACCGTCGGACTGCGCAATGAAGACGGCATCGTCACCCACGCCGGCGATTCCAATAAAAACCGCGCCCGCGTCTTCTGCTTCGGGATCGGGACCGACGTCAACACCCACCTGCTCGATCGAATCGCGGAAACCACCCGCGGCTCCTGCCAATACGTGCTGCCCGAGGAAGATCTCGAAGTGAAGGTTTCAAGCTTCTTCGCCAAGATCAACCAACCCGTCCTCGCCAACCCCTCCCTCGCCATCCGCGGCGGCGTCCACGTGGAAAGCCTCTACCCCGCCCCGCTCCCCGACCTGTTCCGGGGCGAACAACTCCTCGTCGTCGGCCGCTACACCGGCCGCGGCGACGCCACGCTCGAGATCGAAGGCAGCGTCAACGGCGAACATAAGTCGTTCACCCGAAAAGTCCGCTTCTCCGATTCCGAACCCGACAATGCCGCCTTCCTCCCGCGCCTCTGGGCCACACGCCGCATCGGCTACCTGCTCGATGACATCCGGTTGCACGGCGAAAACACCGAACTCCGCGACGAAGTCACCCGCCTCGCCCGCCAGTACGGCATCGTCACCCCTTACACCGCCTACCTGATCGCCGAAGACGAAAAAGCCATGCCCCTCGCGCGCCAATCGCTGCCGCTGCTCAATTCAGACCGCCGCCTCAACGAGGCCGCCTCCGCCAACTGGAATTCCTTCAAAGACGAGCGCACCGGCAACCAGGCACTCGCCGGCGCGCGATCCGGTTTCGCCCTGAAATCCGCCGCGGCACCCGCCGTCGCACTGCAGGACAGCCTCACCGAAGCCAGCCAAGGTTTCACCATGGCCGGCGCTCCCCCGGCCCCGTCCGCACTCGGCGCCGAACCCCAACCCGCCCGGCCTTCCCAGCAAAACCGCTTCGTCCAGGGCAGGAATTTCTTCCAGAATTCCAACCAATGGATCGACGGCTCCATCGCGCAGCTCAAAAATTCCCAGCGCATCCGCGTCCAGTTCGGTTCGCCCGAATACTTCACCCTCGCCCGGCGCGAACCCCAGGCCGCCCCCTGGCTCGCCCTCGGCCAGAACGTCCAATTCGCAATCGCCAATACCGTTTACGAAATCTACGAATAACCCGCCAAATTCACAATTATAGGACTGACCCCTTTCGCGAAGGGGTCAGTCCTATAATTGTGAATTTTACTCCCCTGCATCGTGATGGCGGTGGCCGATCTCACCTCACTTACCGGATGCCGTGCCAGGCGGCGTGGCGAGCAGCTTGCCCTGCAATTGACGGTCCGCCTCGCGCGATTGCAGCGCCAACCGCCTTTTGAACGATGCAACCTTGCCGCGAATCGCCTCGTCGCCCGATCCCAGAATCGCCGCGGCCAACAGCCCGGCGTTCCTCGCCCCGCCAATCGCCACCGTCGCCACCGGGATCCCGGCCGGCATTTGCACAATCGACAACAGCGAATCCAAGCCCTTCAAACTCTTGCTCTCAACCGGCACCCCAATGACTGGCAGCGGCGTGTGGCTGGCAACCATTCCCGGCAAATGAGCCGCACCACCCGCGCCGGCAATGATCACCCGCAATCCCCGCCGATGCGCCGACCGCGCGTAACGCGCCATTTCGTCCGGCCTCCGGTGCGCCGAGACCACCCGCACTTCACAGGCAATGTTGAATTCGCAGCAAACCCGGTAAGCCGCCTCCATCACCGGCCAGTCCGAGTCGCTGCCCATGATGATTCCAACCAGCGGCACGTTCTCTTTTTTCATAACGATTATCCAAAATAAATTTCACGCGCGGCCCGCTCGGCCACCGCCAGCGCTTCCTCAACGGATTCCCTCAGCGCCGTGACATGTCCCATCTTGCGCCCCGGCCCGCTCATCACCTTGGCGTACAGATGCAGCCGCGCCCCGGACAGCCGCAGCGCGGTTTCCAGGCCGTTTGGTGTGCCCGCGCCCTTTTTCGCGCCGAGCAGATTCACCATCACCGCCGCGGGCGCCACCATGCGGGGATCGCCCAGCGGCCAGCCAAGAACGGCGCGCACATGATTTTCAAATTGTGAACAATGACAGGCTTCAATGGTGTAATGACCCGAATTGTGCACGCGCGGGGCGAGTTCGTTGATGACCAGCTCGCCGCCGGCCGACAAAAACAATTCCACGCCGAAACTCCCGACCCCGCCGACGACTTCAACCGCGCGTCGAGCGAGTGCCGCGGCCCGCTTCGCGAGGTCACTGCAAATCGCCGCCGGCGCCTTCACGACGCGGCAGACATGTTCGCGCTGGATCGTCTCCACGACCGGGTATACCGCCGCCCCGCCGTCGCGCCCGCGCGTGACAATCACCGCCAACTCCTTTACGAACGGAAACCAGGCCTCCACCATCAGCGGATTCGCACCCCCGCCCAGCCTGCGCCAGCCGTCCGCCACATCGGCCCCGGATCGCAACGTCACGTTTCCCTTGCCGTCGTACCCGTTGCGCCGCGTCTTCAGCACCATCGGCCAGCCCAGCTCCGCGCCGGCCGCCGCAATCTCCTCCGGCGATCCAGCCGGTCGATGCTCAACGACCCCCAGCCCGGCGCTCTGCAGCATCGATTTTTGGGTCAGCTTGTCCTGCACGACCGCAACACAGCTCGAGCCCGGAAAAACGGCGTGGCCGGCCCGCTCCAGCGCTTCCAAGGCCGCGGCATCCACAAACTCGTTCTCCAGCGTGATCACGTCGCATTGACCCGCAAAATTCATCAGGGTCGCCGGGTCCGCCCAGTCCCCAACCACGCAGCCGGGCGACAATCGCGCCGCCGGGCTGTGCGGGTTGCTCTCCAGCACCACCACCTCCACCCCCAGCGTCAGCGCTGCAATCGCCGTCATCCGCGCGAGTTGTCCGCCCCCGATGATCCCCAACCGGACGGGCACATGCGCCGTCGGGGCTCCGGCAATGAATTTCTGATCGCAGGTTTCGTGCATGCTCAGTGCATTGCGTGTTTCGTAAAATGCGCGTTCACCGTCTCAACAGCCCAGGACATACCTGGCCAGCGCGTAATTGACCGGTATGCCAACGGTGATGTTGAACGGAAATGTGACCGCCAGCGACGGCGTGAGGTAAAGCGCCGGGTTCGCTTCGGGCAGCGACAACCGCATCGCGGCCGGCGCCGCGATGTAACTCGCGCTCCCCGCCAGCACCCCCATCAGGGTCGTGCCCCCCAGGCTCAAGCCGGCATATTTTCCGAGCATCACTCCCAGGCAGCCGTGGAGCAGCGGCATCAACACCCCGAACGCCAGCAGGAAAACGCCGACCTTCCTCAATTCGCCAAATCTCTGCCCGGCCACAAACCCCATCTCCAGCAGGAACAGCGCGAGCACGCCCTGGAACGGGGTGACGAAAAACGCCTCCACCTTTTCCATGCCCGCCTTCCCGCACGCCATCCCCACCAGCAACGCCCCCACCAGCAGGAACACACTCCGGCCAAATAGCGCCTCCCGGAACACACCCCGGATCGAACCGGCGAACGCCGCGCCCCCGCCTCCCATCGACATCTTTCCCAGCAACACCCCGACCACGATCGCCGGCGACTCCATCACCGCCAGAAAGGCCGTCGCGTAGCTCTCGTACGACTGGCCGATCCCCTTGAGATAATTCGTCGCCGTGATGAACGTCACCGCGCTCACCGACCCGTAATGCGCCGCGACCGCCGCCGCATCCACCGGGCGCAACCGTCCGCCAAACCGCAGCAGCGGATAGGTCCACAGCGGGATCAACCCGCCCAGCATCATCGCCGCCGCCGCTGGCAGAATCACACTGCCGATCCCCGCCTCATGAATCGCCACGCCGCCCTTGAATCCCAACGCCGTCAGCAGATACAGCGTCAGCCCCACATACAGCGCCTCCGGGAACTTCAGATCGCTCCGCACCAGCGCCGCAACCGCGCCAAGCACGAAGAACAACACCGCGGGTGAAAGAAGGTTTGTCGACAGCGCGTGAACAAAATCGAGTGGCATAAGAATCAGCAAACAACGGGGCGATTCCCGCACGCCTCGCGCGGGATGGCAGGTTCGGTCGGAGCCGGCCGTTTCATGACGCCAAGCCTAACCGGTAGAACCGATTCGACTAAATAGATTGTTCCATTTCTTTTGATCGGTTATACCGATAGTATGAATTCCGCGTCGGAACATCCGCAGTGGCTCAATTACCATCACCTGCGTCATTTCTGGATGATCGCCCGGCACCGGGGTGTGACGCGCGCGGCGGAAAAACTCGGGATTTCGCAATCCACGCTCAGCGAACAACTGTCGGAACTGGAGGACTGGCTCGGGCAGGAATTGTTCAAGCGGCGGGGAAAACGGCTCGAACTGACCGACGCCGGCCGCATCGCGCTGGAACACGCCGACACGATCTTCACCGCCGGCCACGAGCTCATCACCCGCTTCCGGCAGTCCGGTGAAACGCGCCAGCGCGTGCTCCGCATCGGCGCCGTCGGGCCGCTCTCGAAAAATCTCCAGTTCGATTTCGTCGCCCCCATCCTCGCCGACACCCGGACCCGGGTCGTCGTCGCCGCCGGCGCGCTCAACGAATTGATCCGGCAACTGCTGGAACACCAGGTCGACCTGGTGCTCTCAAACATCCCGATGCGCTCCGATCAAAATGCCGAGGTGTTCAATCATCTGCTCGGCGAAGTGCCCGTGTTTTTGGTGGGTGGAAAGCGATTGAAACTGGCCCCGGGCCGGTTTCCGAAATTTCTCGACGGCGTGCCCCTGTTCCTGCCCAGCCGCCAAAGCAACGTCCGCGCGGCCTTCGACCTCATCCTCGCCGAGGCCGGCATCGAGCCGTTCGTCCACGCCGAGGTCGACGACATGGCCCTGCTCCGATTGCTCGCCCTCAGCGGCGAAGGCCTCGCGCTAGTCTCCAAAATCGTCGTCGAACGCGAACTCCAATCGCGCCACATCGGGTTCATGGAACGCGTGCCCGGATTGACCGAATCCTTCTACGCGCTCACCGTGCGCAAACGCTTCGCCAACGCCTGGCTCGCAGAAATCGTCGCCAGCTTCCGTTCCCGGCTCAAATCCCTCTGCTCCGCGAAGTGACCCGCTATTTCGCCGGCTGCCGCGACAGAACGCCGCTCGCCGACAATCCCTGGTTCTCGAACGTCACCCCCAGCCGGACCGAGTCCACGTTCAACAGCGCCGGAGTCGTCCCCGCCCGCGGCTGGCCCGGATGCCCGAACACGGTGGATTCCATCGTCTGCCATTGGTCGTTCCAGACGTATTTTCCGCCGCCCGGACACAGCAGCCGCGTGCCCCAGAACCGCTCCTCCACCGCGAGCGGGTCCTTGTCGGGATACCGCCGCTTCCACTCATTCAGGATGGGAATGTTGTTCCAGGCGAGCACCTGGAGCTGCCGCTGGTAATCGTCGTGCAGCAGGGCTTCCAGCGCCTGGAAAAAGCGCCGCTCCGCCACCGCGCAAACACTCCTGCCCAGCCACGGCGGCACTCCCGCCGAAACCGCGGCCGCCTGCCGCCCCAGCGCCTGTTTCAACATCGATTCCTTCAGCGTGATCACCAGCGCCTTCGGCGTCGCCGCATAATACAACGCATACTCCTTCGGCCCGCCCCCGCCCGGATCCGGGTTCTGCGCCGAAACCTTCACATACGCCTGCCCGTTCTCGTCCAGCGTTTGCCAACTGGTTAAACCCGGCGCCGATTGATCCACAAAAGCCCGCACCGCCGCCAGGAAACCCGCCAAGGCCAGCGGATTTTTCACCTCGAATCGCAGCGCCAGCGGCAATTCGTGAAAATGCGATTCCACGAACTCACCCGCGTTCGTCGCCGACTGCAACTGCTCCCACAGCGGGTCCTGGTCGAAGTAGATGGACACCGATTGACCAAGCCAGGCAAACGCGTTCGCTTTCAGGCCCGGCGCCATCGTGCCCAGGAAATTGCCCGCGTCCTGCACGGGCTGCGATTGCGAATTGACCGCGAACACGAGTTGCAACAGCGCATTGGTGTGCGGATCGCCGGCCCCGGGTGCGATCGACGCCCCCGTGGTAAACCCAAGAATCCGGCCGTAATCGCTCGCCAGGATCAACGGGATCACCGTCAGATCCGCCCGCACCCGGTCCGACGCCAGCTCAAACCGGATCGCAATCGGATCAAACACCTGCCGCCAGTTGCGCTGGTAATTGTCCCGCCATTGTTCATACAACGTCCGCTCCGACGCCGTCACCTTCTCCAGCGGCAGCTCCACAATCGGCGTCATGAACTCCAGCGAACCATACACGGACGACACAACCCCGCCAGGCGTCAATTGGAACTGCCCTGCGTCCGGAAGCCGGAACGGCACGGCCAGGTTTCCCACCGCCGCCTTTCCCGCCACCAATGCGTCGAGATGTTGCGCCTCCAGGTCCGCCAGCACCGCCGCCGCCCGCGTCCGCCGCGCATCCAGAATCCGCCACCGCGGACCGCACCAGCGCCGGATCGTCGGATCCGACAGCACCACGAAGGCGGTTTCATTCGTGTCGCCCAGCGGGTATTTGCCTCGGAAATACCGGTAATCCTCCTGGCTCGACAACGCCGCCTCTTTGCCCCCGGCGACCCGCAGCAACCGCTCCAGGCCGGCCGGAGAATTCGCCACGATCACCACGTTCGAGGAAAGAGGACCGCCAGCATGACGACACCGACCGGTCCGGCGTCACCACGCCGCTGTAGGAAATTCCCGCCGCCGTTCCCGTCACCTCACGCGCGCCGGGAGCCGTGCCTGCCGCCTTCTGCCGCGCGGCAATGTAGGTCTTCAACGCGTCCGCATTCACCGCCTCGAACAACACCGCCACATCCGTGCCCACCCGCAAGTACGGATCCGATCCCGTGAACGCAACGCTTCGGATCACCTTCGGCCCAAACGCCCGCGACAGGTCGTTCAGCCCAAGACA
Source organism: Verrucomicrobiota bacterium (assembly GCA_046346665.1). Classification (GTDB taxonomy): domain Bacteria; phylum Verrucomicrobiota; class Verrucomicrobiia; order Limisphaerales; family JAXMHQ01; genus JAXMHQ01. The sequence goes on along the minus strand of JAXMHQ010000039.1, from coordinate 27,356 downwards.
CAGTTGCCGCTGGTAACGATCCCGCGACCCCGCATCCTCCGACCGCGGCTCGTACAACTCCAGCACCGGCGTGCCGTTCGACTCGGCTTCATCCAGCATGCGGATCATCGCCGGAAACGACGGAAAAAACACCGCGTGCTGATCGGCCGGAAGGTAGCGGGACAGGTAATCCAGCGCGGGCGCCGAATTGCTGTTCAGCGCTTTCCAATCCATTTCCGCCACCGTGATCCCCGTGAGATTGGTCAGATCGATCGTCGCCTCCTGCGCGGCCGATTCTCCCAGCGCGCGGTCGAGTTGGAGGTTCTCGCTCAGGGCCCGCCCGCCCGAGAACAGGGAGTAACTGTCTTCCAGCGAACCCTCACGCCACCACCGCGAAAACCGGCCGCCAGGCCAACCGCGGCTGTTCGTGCTGCCCAGCCCGGCCGCCGCCTCCAGCGCCTCGTGCCGGAACCATGCCGTCCCGGGTATGCCCCGCGTCTGAAGCGTCCGATAATAACGTTCCTTCACGAAAAAGAAATTCGACCTCGATTCCGCCGTGCTTTGCAGATCGGCCGGCGTGAGCTTGAACCGCAACGCCACCATGCCGTCGAAATTCGTCTGCGGCACATACAACCGGCCCGTCACCTCCCCGCCCGCCGGCACCCGCCCCGCGACGAGGGCCGCCCCCTCGCGCCCGCCCGAAATCGCCTCGTCGGTCGGCGACGTCATGTAAATCTCCCCCGCCCCGTTCAGCACCGCATAGGGCCGCATCACCGGCCAGAAACTCCAGCGCGGCATCGACGGCCAGCCGTTCGACTCCGGCAGCACCCCTTCCGTCAACGTCAGCCGCGACAGCGGGACGCTCCAGTAAACATCCTCACCTCGCGACGCCGCGGGCGAGGCCACGGACGCGAGACCGGCAACAACGAACCAAAGCCAGTTGGATTTCATAAACGGGATTCAGCAAATCGGGTTGGATTGGGAGAGGCTCCGTCCGCTCATGCAACGCACCCTGTTCCACCCGCACTGGATTGGCAAGCGAAAACCCAGCGGGCGAAGCCCGGCGGCAGCACTGTTAGGATCGGCGACCACAGCCGCACAACCACCGCGATCACGGAAAGCAAAACCCCTTGCAGGTCTGCACCCACTACGGGCCCTGCCCGGTGGCGATAAAGCACAACCCCGCGAAGCGAACCGACCTCGCTGCCGGAACACCTCTGCAAGGTTTATGTTGCAGGTGCAACACGGAACTTGCACATGAGAAACACACAATCTTCCACAACTCATTTAGAGGCATTTTGTTGCACCAGTTTTTGCGAAGGGACGGCTTTCCTGGAACACTGCAAGATTTCGATTGATAACAATCATAATTCTGTAATAATCGATCATAATCAATCATGTCCAAAACGGATTCCAAAGACCTGGCGCCGCGGCGGTGGGACCGGCTGCGGGCGCTGATCCGCGAGCGCGGGGTGATCCGGCTGGACGACTTGTGCCGGGAGCTGTCGGTGTCGGCCGCCACGATGCGGCGCGACCTGGACCAGCTCGAGCGGTCGGGATCGATCCGGCGCGTGCACGGCGGGGCGGTGAGCGTGGAGAGCCGGCTGGAGGAGCCGTTGTTTGCGGACAAGACATCCGTGGCGGTGCGCGAAAAGCGGCGGATCGCGGAGCTGGCGCTGCAGTTGATCGATCCCGAAGACACGATTTACCTGGACGGCGGCAGCACGGTGCTGGAACTGGCGCGGCTGTTGCGGGATCGCACCAACCTGACGGTGGTGACGAACTCGATGCAGGCGGCGCAGGAACTGGCCGGGCGCGGGCCGCGGCTGATTCTTGTGGGCGGCGAACTGCGCCGGCTCAGCCAGGCGCTGGTCGGTCCCCTCACCCGGCTGCTGCTGTCGGAACTGCACCTCGACAAGGCGTTCCTCGGCACCATGGGCATGGCGCTCGCCGAGGGGCTCACCACCACGGATCCGGGCGAGGCGTTCACCAAGCAGCTCATCCTGGACCGCGCGCAACGGGTGTTCCTGCTGGCCGACAGCAGCAAGGCGGGCAAAGTCTCGTTCGCGGGCGCCGGCGGCTGGGAAAAAATCGAGGCGCTCATTTCCGATAAAAACCTCGACCGCACCTTCGCGCGTGAACTGGCGAGGCGAGGCGTCAAACTGCTGCGCGCCTGATCGACTCCTTTTAATTCATGAATGCATCCCCCACTTACCTGAGCGATTCACGGCCGAAATTCGAACCGTTTGAAATCGATTGCGGCCGGATCCCGGCCTATCGCTACCGCGGCACCCTGGCAGGCGAACTGAAATCCGGCTCCCTAACCTCCGCCGAAGCCGTCGCGCTGCTCGAGGACATGCTGGTGATCCGCGAGCTCGAGGAAATGATCGTGAAACTGCGGTCGGGCGCCTACGAACCGATTCGGGGTTACAACTACCGTGGTCCGACCCACGTGTCGGTGGGCCAGGAAGGCACCGCGGCGGGCGCTTGCGCGGCGCTGTTGCTGGCGGACAACATCACCAGCACGCACCGCGGACACGGCGAGAGCCTGGCGAAGGGAACGGTGGCCCTGCGGCGCATGACCGATGAACAACTGCGCCGGCGCGTGCCGGGTTGCGCCGCGTCGAACCACGACGAATTGCTTGAGGCGGCGATGGAGGAGCACGTCTACCGAACCTTGTGCGAACTGTTCGGCAAGGACGACGGTTACTGCCGCGGCCGGGGCGGCTCGATGCACATTGCGGATTTCACCGTAGGCCACCTCGGCGCGAACGCGATCGTCGGCGGCGGCGTTCCCATCGCCACCGGCGCGGCGCTGGCGAACCGTTATCTCCGCCGCGGCAATATCGTCTGTTGTTTCGCCGGCGACGGCGCCTACGCGAACGGCGTGGTGCTGGAATCGTTGAACTTTGCCTCGCAAGCCCAGTTCACCAATCACCTGGCCGGCCCGCACCCGTACGGGCTGCCGGCGGTTTTCCTCGTCTGCAACAATCATTACGGCATGACGCACCGGAGCGACGACGAGGTGATGGGCGTGGACCGGCTGGCGCGGCGCGCGGCGGGGTTTGCGAACAACAATCTGCACGCCGAAATCGTGAACGGGATGAACGTGCTGGCGGTGCGCGACGCCGTTCTGCGCGCGGCTGCGCTGTGCCGCGAAGGCCGCGGGCCGGTATTCCTGGACGTGGATTGCTACCGTTACTGGGGACATTCGCTCAGCGATCCCCGCAACGAATACCGCACCCGCGAGGAGGAATCCGCCTGGAAAGCCCTGGACCCGATCGAGAGTTACAAAAAGGAGCTGCTGGCAGCGGGAGTGCTGGACGCCGCGGGGCTGGCGCGGGTGGAGAAGCGGGTGGTCGACCGGAACGCGCGCGCCGCGGTGCGCGCGGTGGCCGCGGCGGACCCGAAGGCGTCGGAGGTGTTGACGTTCATGTACACGGACACGCGCTGCGACACGGTGCCGGCGGAATTCGCGCGGGTGCAGCCGATCGGGCCGCTGCCCGAGATCAAGCGGGTGAACGGCGAATTGACTTACAAGGACGCATTGAAGGAAGCGATCCTGGAGGAAATGCTGCGGGACCGGCGCGTTGTTTTTTACGGGGAAGACGTGGCGGATTACGGCGGGGCGTTCAAGGTGACGAAGGGATTGCTGGAGGCGTTCGGGCGCGAGCGCGTGTTCAACACGCCGATCAGCGAGGCCTGCATTTGCGGCACTGCGTGCGGCGCGGCGATGAACGGGCTGCGGCCGGTGGTGGAGCTGATGTATTTCGATTTCGCGCTGATGTCGTCCGACCAGATCAGCAACCAGGCGGCGAAGTGGCATTACATGAGCGGCGGGCAGACGGAGGTGCCGCTGGTGATCCGTTGTTCGGCGGGCGCGGGCAAGGGCTACGGCGGCCAGCATTCGCAGACGCTCGAATCGATGTTCTGCCACATCCCGGGTTTGTATGTCGTCTATCCCGCAACCCCGGCCGATGCGAAGGGGCTTTTGAAATCGGCGATCCGGAACAACAACCCGGTGATGTTCGTGGAATCGCAGGCGCTTTACGGGATGAAGGGGCCGGTGCCGGAAGGCGAGCACCTGGTGCCGCTGGGCGCCGCGGAGATCCGGCGGGCGGGAAGCGACCTGACGCTGATCGCGTGGGGACCGGTGGTGCATGATTGTTTGAAGGCGGCGGCGGAACTCCAGGAGAAACGCGGCATCCAGGCGGAAGTCATCGATGTGCGCAGCCTGGTGCCGCTCGATCTCGACACGCTGTTGCGATCAGTTCAAAAAACCGGCCGCTGCGTTGTCGCCAGCCAGGCGGTGCACATCGGCAGTTACACGGCGGAAATCGCCTCGACGCTCCAGGAGCGGGCCTTCGATTACCTGGATGCGCCGGTGAAGCGCGTGGGTGCGCGCAACGGCATCGCGCCGCAATCGCACATTCTCGAAGCCGCGTTCTTGCCGAACGTGAGCGACATCGTCGCCGCGGCTGAGGAACTTTTCTAGCAATGCCAACTCCCATCCAGATGCCGAAGTTCGGCCAGATGACCGAGGACAGCTCGATCGTCGAATGGCGCAAACGCGAGGGCGACGTCGTCCAGCCGGGCGACATCCTGTTCACCGTCGAGACCGACAAATCGGTGATGGAGGTGGAGAGTTTCGCGTCGGGCACCCTGTTGAAAATCCTGGTTCAACCGGGCCACGCGGTTCCGGTTCAAAGTGTCGTGGGCTTCCTGGGCCAGCCCGGCGAACCAATCCCTGACGTCCCGGCAGCCGCCCCTACCGCGAAACCGATTTCCGCCCCGGCGGCTCCGCCGCCAACTCCTTCAGCGCCCGCCCCCGCGAGGGCCGAACCGGCGCCCGTGACCGCCGCGCCTGCGCCGGACGTTTTCCGCATCAGCCCGCGCGCGGCAAAGCTCGCGTCGGAAGCCGGCATCCGGCCGCAGTCCATTCCCGGCACAGGACCGGGCGGGCGGATCGTGGAACGAGACGTGCGGGCGTGGCTGGAATCGAAGGGCTACGACAAGCTCCGAATTTCTCCCGCCGCGCTGGAGCTCGCGCGACACGAAAAACTGGACGTGCTGTCCATTGAAGCCACAGGCGAAGACGGCCGGATCGCGGTGGAAGACGTGCGCCGGGCGGCGTCGGAAAAGCCGCGGCCGTTGAGCCGGATGCGGCAGGTGATTGCGCAGCGGCTGACTCAGAGCGTCGTCACGGCGCCGCATTTTTACGTCACGGTCGAGGCGGATGTGACGGAGCTCTCGGCGTTGCGCGCCGAATTGAAGCAGCGCGGCGGGGCGTTTACGTTGACCGATTTTATTGCGCGGGCAGCGGTGCTGACGCTGAAGGAATTTCCCGACGTGAACAGCTCCACGGACGGAAAATCGGTGCGGTGGAGCAGCCGCGTGCACCTGGGGCTTGCGGTTTCGCTGGAGCAAGGCCTGGTGGTCCCGGTGATTCGAAACGCGGACCGGCTCAGCCTGGAGGAGCTGCATCGCAGCTCGCGGGAGCTGGTTCAAAGAGCGCGCGACGGAAAGCTGGCGCCGGACGAGATGACCGGCGGCACATTCACCATTTCGAACATGGGAATGCTGGACGTGGAGAATTTCACGGCGATTATTAATCCGGGCGAAGCGGCCATCCTGGCGGTCGCCAGCGAACGGCAGCGCCCGGTCGTGCGCGAAGGCCAGGTCGTCGTGCGGTCGATCCTCAAAATGACATTGTCGGCCGATCACCGGATGGTGGACGGCGCGATGGCGGCCCGGTTTGTGAATGGAATTCGGAAAAAACTGGAGAGCGTGGAACTATGGAATCATTTGATCTCGCGGTAATCGGGGCGGGCCCGGGCGGGTATCCGGCGGCCATCCGCGCCGCGCAACTGGGCGCGTCGGTGGCGCTCGTGGAGAAAGAGCGGCTGGGCGGCACGTGCCTGAACTGGGGCTGCATTCCGACCAAGACCCTGATTGCGGGAGCGGATCTGCTTCACAAAATCCGCCACGCCGGCACGTTCGGAATCCGGGTGGAAAACGCCACGCTCGATTACGCCGCACTGGTGGCGCACAAGAACGGCGTGGTGGGAAAACTCCAGTCCGGCATTGCCCAATTGCTGTCCGCCAACGGCGTGAAGAGCTTTACCGGCACGGCGTCGTTCCACGACCGGCACACGCTCGACCTGGGCGAAGGACGCCGCATCGAGGCCCGGCGCATTGTGCTGGCGACGGGGTCCACGTCATCGGTACCGGGATTTCTGCCACGGCACGAGCGCGTGGTGGAAAGCCGCGCGTTTTTGGATCGAACCGAATTGCCCGGGCGATTGCTGGTTCTTGGCGGGGGGTTTATCGGGTGCGAACTGGCCTGCATGGCGGCCGCGCTGGGATCGCAAGTCACGCTGGTGGAATTGCTGGAGGACATTTTGCTTCCGCTGGATGCGGACGTGCGTCGCGAAGTGCGCGGGCACATGGAGAAACAGCTCCAGATGCGGATTCTCACCGGGCATGCATTGGAATCCGTGAGCGCGGATGGCTCGGGCGTTTCGGGCCGCGTGAATGGCGAGCTGCTGCAGGCGGATTTGTTGCTTTGCGCGATCGGCCGGAAGCCGGTGACGGAGGGCTTGCGTCTTGAGAACGCCGGGCTCAAGACGAATGAGCGCGGGTATTTGGAGACGGATGAATTTGGCCAGACGGCGGTGGCGGGGATTTATGCGATCGGCGATGTGACGGGCAAAACTCAACTGGCGCACAATGCCACGGCGCAGGGGATCGCGGCCGCGGAAAACGCCGTGACGGACAAACCCCGGCGCCAGGAGACGCTCGTTCCGAACGTGCTGTTCACATCCCCGGAAATCGGGACGGTGGGATTGTGTGAAGAGGATGCGAAGCGGCGGCAACTGGCGGTAAAGACCGGCAGGTTCCGGTTCGGCGCGCTGGGCAAAGCGCTGGCGAGCGGCGAGCCGAACGGGTTTGTGAAATGGATTGCCGATGCCGCCACCGGGCAGTTGCTCGGAGCCGCGGCGGTCGGGGCGCACGCGACGGAGCTGATTGCCGAAGCGGCCACGGCGATCCGGGCGGAACTGACCGTGGGCGAACTGGGTCACACCATCCATGCGCACCCGACGTTCAGCGAGGCCTGGATGGAAGCCGCGCACGCGGTGGAGGGCGAATGCATCCACGCGCCGCCGAAGCGGAAAAAGTGAAGACCAGGGGCCCTCTCAGCGGCCTTTGAGCTTTTTGAGATCCTCAGCGAGGAAGCGGGTGACGTCCTTGAACCGGGCGACGTTGGAGGGGTCGATGCCCATGAGAATATTGTGGGCTTCCAGGCACGTTTCGGTGACTTCCTCCTTGCCCGGCACGGTGACGGGATGTTCGCGGGTGGAGGCGGCGTCGCAAGCGGCGGGTTCCTGGACGACTTTGAACAGGTGGATGACGCCGAGATTTTCGAGCAACTCCAGGATGCGGGCGTTGGGAGCGCAGAGTTCGATGGGGTTGCCCGGGCCGCTGCGCAGGCCGAACCCGGCCAGCACGCCCAGAAAGGTGCTGTCCATCAGGAGGCATTCCGAAAGATCCAGGATGAACCGGGTGCAGCCCTGTTGCATCAGTTCGTTCAGGAGCGTTTTGAAATCGATGCTGGAATTGCAGTTGGCGCGCCCTGTGATTTTGACGCACGCGTAACCGCCGCCAACCGACACGAACATTTTTCCCGGCGAAGCGCTCATCTGATTCTTATTCGGCAGCCCGTGCGGCGGCGCGGCCCGGCCCGGCCGCGGGTTCCGCCGGTGCGGCGATGCGGATCAGCGCCTGTTGCAGCACCAGGGATTCCTCGAGGCCGCTGGAGACCAGCCGCCGGTTGCATTCCAGCAGCAGGTCCATCGCGCGCACCAACTCGGACTGGCCATACTTTTTCACCTGCGGCAGGGCTTTGTAAAGCACGTACGGATTGAGCGTCAGCGGATTGAACCGGCGGTCGGCCGGCAAACGGTCGGCCGGCACGCGATCCAGTTGCGATTTGAACCGGGTATAGTCCGAATCGGGCTTCACCCAGCCTTCCCGCAACATTTCCTTCAGGAGCAACAGGGCCCGGACCTTGGAGATGAGGCCGTAGAGAAGGCCGATCTCCGATTTCTGGGAATCGAACTGCATGGCCCACAGCTCCTCGTCGAGCCGGGCCAGGAGCCGCGGAAGGTCGCGGTCGCCCAGGGCATCCCCGAGTGCAAAGGCGCGGGCGTTTTTGTTGCGGGTGCAGATTTCGGCGATATCGGACGACTCGATCCGCGTCCGGCCGCCGATGAACAGGCAGAGTTTCTCGACCTCATTTTCCAACTGGCGGGAGTTCGGTCCCACCCGGCTGACGAGCTCGGCGAGCGCGTCGTCTCCGATTTCCTTGCGTCGGGCGCGAATGGCCTTGTCGGCCCATTGCTCCGCCTGCGCGGCCCAGTCGCGGTCGTCCACCGACCACCCCGCGAACTGTTCGACGGCGCCGATCTTGTCGATCGCTTTGTAAAGAACCTTCCGTTTGTCAACCTTCCCCGCGCTGATAAGGAGGCGGGTTTGGTCCCAGGAAAACGATTTGAGGTCGGCGGCCAGTTCGGCGAGCGCCTCGGTGACGGCCTGGGCGGAGGCGGTCCGGTCTTCGCCGAGGAACGAACAATTCTGGAGCCAGACGACTTTTCCGCCGCCGAAGAATGGCAGGGTTTGGAGAGCTTCGCGGAGCCGGGAAAGAATGCCGAGGGCCTCGCCGCTGTTGGAAACGGCGGCATCAAGGATTTCGTGGTCCTGGCCGCCGATCTCGGCGGTCCACTGCTGGTAGACCTGGCGCGCGCGTTGTCTGACCGCGAACTCGTCTTCGCCGAAGACCAGGAGCAACGGGGCAGCCGATTTGGAGGAATCCGCCATGCCGCGCGGGCCCTATTCCGGGTCGCCGCTGATTTCGCCCGCCTCCCCGCCGGTTTCGTTGATGCGATCCAGCACTTCGCTCATGTCCTCGACCTGCTCGAATAGCGGGGCGGAAACGTAGATGGGGCGTTTCTGCGCGGTGGCCAGGGCGAGGCAATCGCTCGGGCGCGCGTCGATTTCCACGATCTTCCGGGCCAGCTCGTTTTGTTGCTGGAGGATGAGCCGGGCGAAGTAGGTGGAGTTTTTCAGCTCGGTGATGACGATGCGTTCGACGGAGATGCTGAAGCCCTTGAAGATATTTTGAATGAGATCGTGGGTGAGCGGGCGTTCCTTGGGGGTTTCGCGGAGGAACATGCTGATGATGGCGCCCATCTGCGGCTCCACGTTGATGACGAAAACTTTTTCGTCATTGCCGACGAACAGCGCGCAACCGCTGTTGGCGGGAAGGATCCCCCGGATCTGAACCGGAACGACGTCGTTCTTCATTCACCTATAGTTTAGGGCTCAAATTTCAAAAAACAAGCCCGTCACGGCCAGGAACACCCTTGGATCATCCCACTTTCTTCATCAGGAACCGCTCCTTGATGTAGGTCTCGTAGTAGGCGTCCTTCCGCGCGGCCGCCTTCAGCCCCTCAAACCGGAACCCCGGCACCTTCTCAAAACACAACGTCGCGGAATCGTTGAACTTGATGAATAACTTGCGGGTCGCCGTCGAATACCCGATCGATCCAAAATTCTTGGCATCGACCTCGAACCATCGGATCACGGGCTCCCCGGGTTGACTGGGAGTAATCATAATGTTCCTTGCCTGTTGCCACGCTTGTAACCGGAAGCCCAGCAAGTGTCGAGGCAAAACCTGCGCTGCAGCCACTGCAACCTTTGTGTCGTACGTACGACATAAAGTCTGCAGGCTTCGTCGGAGATTAGCGGCGGACGGAAGGGACTGGTTCACCAGGCTTGAATTCCGCGGGCGGTTGTGGCATTGGGATGGAACCGTGGAACGAGAAAGGCCGGAGCTCCGGCTGGAAAGTCATTCCCATGAAACTATCCCGAATCATTCTCCTCGCCGGGTTGCTGGCGGTCACCGGCTGCGCCCGGCATTACATCATCACCATGAGCAACGGCTCCCAGGTCGTCACCACGTCGAAACCCAAACAAGACGGGAATTATTTCAACTACAAGGATGCCAAGGGCAACCCGGCCCGGATCTCGGCCGGCATGGTCCGGGAGATCAGGCCGCTGTCGGACGCTGCCGACTCGAACGCGCAGTTCAACCCCTCGAAGAAATAAACTTCTCCACGTATTTGCCCAGGAGATCCGCCTCGAGATTTACCGCGTCGCCGCGCTTCCGCTCCCGCAACGCCGTCACTTCATAGGTGTGCGGAATGATCCAGATCCGGAACCCGCCCCGGCGCACACCCGCCACCGTCAGGCTGATCCCGTCCACCGCCACCGACCCCTTGTGCACCATATAACGCATGACATCCCGGGGAGCGGCGATGTCGAGGACGTGATCCTGCCCCGATCGTTCCCAGCGGGTGATGCGGCCGACGCCGTCGATGTGGCCGGTGACAAAATGTCCGCCCAGCTCGCCGCTCGCCCGCAACGGCCGCTCGAGGTTCACGCGGGATCCCGGGCGCGCGAACTGCAGGTTTGTCCGGCGCCAGGTTTCCTGGAGCAAATCAAATTGAACGAGGCGCGATTTTCCCCGCGCCGACACTCGAACCGCCGTGAGGCAACAGCCGTTCACAGCCAGGCTGTCCCCAACCTTCAAGCCGCGCCCACAAACCCCCGCCCGCACGGTCAACTCGATCGACTTGGCCGTCGGCCGGATTTTTTCCACGATCCCCGATTCTTCCACGATGCCGGTAAACATGAGGGAATGGTGCCGCCCGAAGGCGCGCGCTGGCAAGGAAAACAGGGCGATAAAAGGTTTGAGAGTTTGAGAGTTTAGGAGTTAGTGAGTTAAAGAGTACAGAACCGCGCATCGCGAATTCCGGCGCAATTTTTAACTCTCAAACTGCCAAACTCCCAAACTCTTAAACTGCCGGAGCGGGCGCCGCGGTCATCTGCCAATCCTGCCCGAGGCGGCGCCAGCGAACGTCGCGGAGTTGCAGCGCTTCGGCCAGGGTGGCGGCGCCTTCGCCGGCGACGGCTTTGCGCGCGTCGCGGCCTCCGAGCACTTTGGGGGCGTAGAAAAAAACCACACGCTGGGCCAGGCGCTGGAGCAGGAAGGAGGCGTTCACTTCGCCGCCGCCTTCCACCAGAAGGCTCGTCACGTCGTCACGGCCGAGTCTCCGCAACAGCCAGCGCAGATCGATGCCGCGGCCGGACGCAGCCGATGCAATTCGGGGAGCGGGCGATACCAGCACCTTCACCCGCCCGGCCAGTGCCTGCACGCGGCGTCGCGGCGCCCGGTGGCTCACCACGATCGTCGTGTCCGCCGCATGTTCATCGGAAACCACCCTGGCCGCCAGCGGCGTGCGCGCCATTGAATCCAGGACAATCCGCCTCAGAGGAGCCGCGCGCCGGCCTCTGCCCCGGAAGGTCAGGGATGGATCGTCCGCGAGGATTGTGTTCACCCCCACGAGGATGGCGTCCATTCCTCGCCGCAGCCGCATTCCGGCGGCGCGCGCGGCGGGGCCGGTGATCCAGCGGGATTCGCCGGAGGCGGTGGCGATTTTGCCGTCGAGTGTCATCGCCGATTTGACCGTCACGTGGGGTGTTCGCCTGACAATCCAATGGTTGAACACCTCGTTCAACCCGGCGCAGTCGCGGGCGAGGGTGGCGTCGGCCGATTCCACGCGGATCCCGCGGCGCCGCAACAGCCGCCAGGCGCGCCCGGCGTGTTTCGGGTTGGGATCGCGGGTGCCGATGACGACGCGCCGGATGCCGGCGGCGGCGATGGCGTCGGTGCAGGGGGGAGTGCGGCCGTGGGAGGAGCAGGGTTCGAGTGTGACGAAGAGTGTGGCGCCGCGCGGATCGAAGCCATTGCGCCGGGCGTCCTGGAGCGCCTCGATTTCGGCGTGGGGCCCGCCCGCGCGCCGGTGCCAGCCTTGCCCGATGATCCGGCGGCCCTTGACGAGGACGGCCCCGACCATGGGATTGGGCGACACCGTGCCGCGGCCGCGCTGCGCGAGGCGCAGGGCCAATCGCAGGTGGTGGGAGGCGGACATGAATTATTCCTCGAACAGCGCCGCTGCGAACTGCTTTGCGTCGAACGGCTGCAAATCGTCCGGTTGTTCCCCCAGGCCGATGAACTTGATCGGCAGGCCGAGTTCGCGCTGGATGGACACCACCATGCCGCCCTTGCTGGTGCCGTCGAGCTTGGTGACAACCAACCCGGTCAAGGGAGCAATCTTGTGAAATTCGCGCGCCTGGTTCAGGGCGTTCATGCCGGTGGTCGCGTCCAGCACCAACAACACCTCGTGCGGCGCACCGGGCAACTGGCGGTTCAGGATCCGGTGCAGCTTCTGCAATTCCTGCATCAAATTGTGTTTCGTGTGCAAACGCCCCGCCGTGTCGACGATCAGGTAATCCGCCCCGCGCGCCTGCGCCGCCGCCACCGCGTCGTGCGCCACTGCCGCGGGGTCCGCCCCGTACGCGCCCGCCACGACCTCCACTCCGAGCCGGCCGCCCCACAGTTTCAATTGTTCGATCGCCGCCGCCCGGAACGTGTCGCACGCCGCCAGCAGCACCGTCCGGCGCTCGGCCCGCAACCGGTGCGCGAGCTTGGCCGCCGTTGTTGTTTTGCCCGTGCCGTTGACTCCCACGATGGAAACCACCGTCGGGCCGCGGGAAGCGCTTTGAAGCGCGGCGCGGTCGGACGACAACCGGCTCTCCACGACCTGGCTCGCGATGGTGAAAAGGTCGTGGCCGGCTTTGCCTTGCGATTCAAACCCGCGCCGGACGGCGTCCACGATATCGGTGGTGGTCGCCATGCCCAGGTCCGCCGCGATCAGGGCCGCCTCAAGATCCTCGAGGGACGACGCATCCAGTTTGGGCGAGCGCGTGAGGATGCGCTGGATTTCATGCGTGAGTTTGCTGTGGGTCTTTTGGAGACCGGCTTTGAATTTGGCGAAGAGACCCATGGAAATCGGAGGCAATGCTAACGGACGTGGCGGCCGGCGGCGGATTTGAGCCGCTCGAAATGGGCGTAGTCAAATCGCACGGTGCCGATCAGCGGGCGCCCTTTGCTCAGTCCGTGGCAGTCGGATCCGCCCGTGACGAGCAACTGGAATCGCTGTGCGATGGCGAGGTAATGCTGGCTCATGGACGGGGTGTGCTTGGTGTGGAAACACTCGATGCCGTCGAGCCCGGCTTCGACCAGCTCGGGGATGGCGGCGTCGTTGCGGTTCAAACCCGGGTGGGCCACCACGGCGAGCCCGCCGGCCTGGTGGATGAGTTCCATCGCGCCTTCGGCGGACATTTTGGCTTTGGGCACCCAGGCGGGCCGGTTCTTCTTGAGATACCGTTCGAACGCTTCATCGAGCGACCCGCACAAGCCTTCCTTGACGAGTGCGCGCGCCACGTGGGGGCGGCCGGGCGACCGGCAATTCGCCAGTTCGAAAACCGATTCGACGCGGAGCGGGATGCTCAGGGCGTTCAAGCGCTCCACCATCCCGTGGATGCGCTGCTGGCGCACGGCCTGGAACCGGGCGATTTCCGACAGCAACCGCTGGTTTTCGAGGTCGAGGAAGTAACCCAGGATATGCACCTCGTTGCCGGCATGCTCGGCCGTGAGTTCCGTCCCCGCGACAAATTCAATCGCGGCCTGCCTGCAGGCTTCCGCCGCGCGCGGGCAGCCTTCCACCGTGTCGTGATCCGTCAGGGCGATGGCCGAAAGCTTCTGCTTCCGGGCTTCCGCCGCGACCTCCTCCGGCGAATACGTGCCGTCGGAAAAATTCGAGTGCAAATGGAGGTCGGCAAACATCAGCGGAGTGCGGAATGCGGAATGAGGAGTGCGGAATCCAATCCGGTGGGGCGAGACTCCGTCGAGCCCTGTTCAGGCCGGCGGGGTGGTGGAGTATCGGAGTGCTGGAGTGCTGAATGCGACCGCGGAGCGCGAACATTGTCGCTTTCAAGACTCCAGCACTCCGGCGCTCCAGCACTCCGGGCATTTGCGACGGCTCGACGGAGTCTCGCCCCACCTCCATTCTGCATTCTGCATTCTTCCTTCATCATTTACTTCACAATTCGGGCGGGGCGCAGGAGTTCGCCTTTGACTTTGTCCAGGATTCCGTTGACGAACTTGCCGCTGTCCTGGGTTGAGAATTTCTTGGCGATATCCACCGCCTCGTTGATGCTGACGACGGGGGGGATATCCTCGCGGTGGAGCATTTCGTAAATCGCGAGGCGCAGGATATTGCGGTCGACGGCGGCGATCCGGTGCAGGTCCCAGTTTTTGGCGACTTTTTTGATCTCCTCGTCGATTTGGGCGCGGTGCTCGATGACGCCCCGGATGAGGGGTTCGGCGAAGAGCCGCATGGCCGCTTCGTCCGCCGTGGGGGGCGGGAGCGGCACGGATTCGCCCCAGGTGGCGGAGCCTTTTTCGCCGGCGATGGCCGCGGCCTGCTGGGATTCCCAGAACTGCGCCAGCGCCTCGTCCAGGTTCTCCGGCGGGTTCAGGTCGTGCTGGAACAAAAACTGGACGGCGCGTTCGCGCGCTTCTCGTCGTTTTGCCATGCCTCCACCATGCCGCAGAAACCGGGTGGGAGAAACCAAAATCTTCTGCAATTCCCCTTTGACATCAGGGCCTCTGATTGGCATGGTTTCGCTCCGATTTCAGGGCGTTCCGGCCCGCACACCCGGACAGGGCCTCTTAAACAGCCGCCTGAAGATTGGAACGAATAACTTATGTCAGATCTGGTTGGAAATTTACTGGTCGGTCAGTCGGGCGGCCCCACCGCCGTCATCAACTCAAGCCTTTGCGGCGTCCTGCAGGAAGCCGGCAAGCACGATTGCATCGAGGAAATCTACGGCGGACTCAACGGCATCTACGGCATCCTCAACGAGGACCTTGTGGACATCAACGAGGAGCGCGCCAAGAGCATCGAAGGTCTCCGGCACACCCCCGCGGCCGCGCTGGGCACCTGCCGTTACAAAATCGATTTCAAGAAGAAACCCGAAAAGGCCGCCAAGGACATGGACCGCCTGTTCGAAGTCTTCCAGGCCCACAATATCCGCTACTTCTTTTATATCGGCGGCAACGATTCGCAAGACACGTCGCACAAGATCCATCTCGAAGCGGTGAAACGCGGCTGGGACATGCGCGTCATCGGTGTGCCGAAGACGATCGACAACGACCTGCCGCACACGGACAGCTGCCCGGGTTACGGTTCGGTGATCAAGTACGCCGCCGCGACTGTCATGGAAGTCGGCATCGATGTCGGCAGCATGGCGACGGATGACGGCTCCTGCTGCATTGTTGAAGTGATGGGCCGTTCCGCGGGGTGGATTGCCGCCGGCACGGTGCTGGCGAAGCGGGGGCTTGGCGCCAACCCGCCCCACATCATCCTGCTCCCTGAAATTCAATACGACATCGACGATGTCATGGCGAAAATCAAGGAGACGGTCGCGGCGCACAAATATTGCGTCGTGGTCGTCGGTGAAGGCATCAAGAACAAGCAGGGCGAGGAAATCGGGGCGGACAAGACCCGGCTGGACGCTTTTGGACATCCTGTGCTGGCGGGCGCGTCGGAGAAGCTGAAGGAATATGTGCAGGGCAAGTTGAACACGAAGACCCGCACCGTGCTGCTCGGCTACGCCCAGCGCGCGGCGGAACATTTCGCCAGCGCCACGGATTCGCACAACGCCCACGCCTGCGGCGTCGCCGCCGTCAAGGCGGCGGTCTCCGGCCAAAGCGGGCTGATGGTGAAAATCATCCGCAACGGCACGAACGGATCGATCAAGTGGTCGACCGGCCTGCAGCCGCTGGAAGACATCGCTAATGTCGAGCATTTCATTCCGCGCGAATGGATCAGCGAAGACGGCTTCCTGCCGAACGAGAAATTCGTGGAATACGCCCAGCCGCTGATCGAGGGCGAAGTGAAGGTGCCGATGGAAAACGGCCTGCCGAAGTATGTGACCCTCGATCTGTCGCGCATCGAAAAGAAGCTCACCCCGCGCAATTAAGTCCCCTCTTTTACACACCACCGGGGCGGCCCGCAAAGCCGCCCCTTTTGTTGTACCGGCACGACCAGCGCGGTCGGACCGCGGTAATTAGCTTCAGGCAACTTGGTTACGAGGTTTAAAGAGCTGCTTTTAGGCCTTGCAGCCCATATTCAGGGCCATTTTTGAGCTGTAAAGCGAAACTTGGAGTTCGTTTGAACTTTTCGATTGTCGTCAGGCAGGTATAAGTGCAAAGGCGCAGACCGGCGCCGGCGGGCATGAACATCTCGTCCATCGATTGGATTGAAAATCTCTACCGTGAGACGGCGCCGCAGTTGCTGGGCTACCTGGTGCGGCGGCTCGGGGACACGGCGGGAGCGGAGGACGCGTTGCAGGAAACCTTCGCCGTGGTTCTCCGGCATCCCGACCGGCTGCATGCCGCTTCATCCCCGCGCGCCTATCTCTTTGGCATCGCCCGAAACAAGGCCTCGCGCGCCGGCCGATCCCGCCGGGAGAATGCGCCGTTGCCGGCCGATTTGCCCGATCAACCCGCGGCGGTGGATCCGCGGCTTGAGTCCATGCGCGAAGCCATCGGCCGCCTGAAACCGGGATTTCGCGAAGCGCTGGAGTTGCGCCTGCAACACGAACTGTCGTACGAGGAAATCGCGGAAGCGCTGGATGTGCCCGTCGGCACGATTCGATCCCGGCTGCACCACGCGGTGCTCCAGCTTCGCCAGGCGCTGAATCCATCCCGGCCGCAATCCATGGAAAGGGAATCCGCATGAATCACAAGCTTCTTGAACAATTACTGGAAGACCGCGCTCTCGGCGTTTTGCCCCCGGAAGTGGAGGCGCTGCTGGCAGCCTATCTGCGGGATCATCCTGAACACGCGGCGCTCGAGGTGGAGATGAACGACACCCTTGCCCTGGCACGCGGGGTGTTGCCGCCGGTTGATCCGATTCCCGCGCCTCCGCCCGGGTTCACCGCGGAGCACGCGCGTCCGGCGCCGGATCGATATCGCTGGAGCTGGCTGCCGCTCCCGCTGGCCGCTGTGATCGCGCTGGGGTTCGGTCTCTGGATTCTGCGCCCGTCGGGAACGCGAACACAGAGCGCGGCGCTGGCGCCGCCCCCCGCCGCCGCTCAACCGGCCGGGTTCTGGTCCGTGTCCCGGCTCGCCGATGCCGCGTCGAAACCCGCCCACTCCGGCGCCGCGCCCGTCTCCTGGATTTCTCCTGTCCGCAAACCCCGATTGAATTCCAACTCATGAAACCGCAATCTGTATTTCGCTTCGGCGGGGCGCGCCGCAACGGCTGGTTCGCCCTCCTGCTGCTGGCTGTCTCCGGCTGTTTCACCGAACAACGCGTGGTCTGGTCGCCCGACGGCCGGCGCGCCGCCGTTCTGACGCAGGAAGGATTGAGGCTCTGCGACGGCGACGGGCGCCTGTCGCCGTTGTTGCTGGCGAAACCGGTTTCGGTGGCGGCGTGGTTTGGGGATTCCAGGCAGCTGCTCCTGGCAACGGCCGAGCCTTGCACGAACTGGGCCGGTATTTCCCGGGCGCTTGAGCCGGGCAAAATCACGGCACTGCGCGAATATGCCGTCGCGCTGCGCGCCCGCTTCGGATCGGAGAAGCCGGCGGCGGTCCTTGCCGGCGAGCGGGACAAGAGCCGGCTGAAGGCCGCGCTGCTGTTCCTGCGGGACAGCGACGCGGCAGGCGCGGCGATAGTCGCCGGCCTGCCGGCCTCCGACGCCACGACGAACCTCGAAGTGACGGTGGGAACGGTGATGCTGGCGGAGGCGGGAACAAACGACCTGGCCCTCGGTCCGACGCTTGCGACAGAGCTTGGCTTCATCGCGGACCTCCGGTTGTCGCCCGACGACCGCTGGCTGGCCTACACCGTATCGGCCTCGGATGAAGCGGCCTGCCTGATGGTGGCGACGGCGCGGGGCGGCCGGCCGGCCCGGCCATTGTCAGATTATGCGAGCCTTTATCCGGACTGGTCCGCCGACGGGCGTTCGGTGCTGTTCATCGCGCTGGTCAATACCAACACTCCAAATGACGACGTGCTGTCGCTCGCGACGCTGACCCGTCAACAGGTGGTCGACGAAGCAGGCGCGCTGAATCCGGGTGGCCGCGGGGAGGAACTGGTCGGGCTCGTATTCAATGAAAACGCAAGGGTCCGATCCTTGCGCGACGGCCGGATCCTGTTCGCTTCGGAGGAATGGCGGTTGCCGGCCACGACGAAGGAGATGCCTCAGCGGCAGCAGTTGTTCTCATTCGATCCGGCAAAGCAATCGACGCTCACCGCGGTGGTGCCGGTCGGCGCACGGGAAAATCTTCCGGCGGGCCTCGGTTATTTCGAAGTCAGCCCCGACCAAAAGCGGGTGGTGTTTGCCGGTGGCAAAGGGGAGATTGCGGTGCTCACGCTCGCGAGCGGCGAAGTGGAACAGGTCCAGGGCGAAACCGGGCGCGACCTGAAGAGTCTGCCGTCGTGGCGTTTTCCCCGCGAGCTTTGTTATGTGAGCAGTTCGGCGGCGGCAACCAACGCGGCAACGGGACAGAGTGAAGTGGTGCTCCGCGAGAACGGCAAGATGCGCGTCCTGAGCGCCGGTTGGCCGGCCGCGGCCCGCGCTGGGTGGCTGGAATAGACTTCTGCGCGGACTGCGTCGAATTCGCCGGGGACGGGCCAACAAGCCCGGATTCAAGGGTCATTGTCAGAGACTCCTTACGTCGTCTCCTACCTGGGGATCAGGGGAGAATTCCGAGCCGATAGAACCTGCGCGTGTTCGATCCCATGGCATCCGGAACACTCATGTTGGCATTTGTGGCCAGGATGTTTCCGCCCAGGACGGACCAGCCTGACGGAGCGAGATCGTTGATGTATTGCACCTGGTAAGTCTGGGTGAGGATGGCGTTCCAGGAAAGGGTGACGATGCCGTTGGTCTGGGTGATGGACTGCCAGGCCGGCGGGAACGGCGTGCTGACGCGGAAGAGGGTTCCCTGGTTTGACGGGCCGCCGTAGACCGTGGCGCCGTAGAGGTTGCCGTCGGAGCCGAGAACCAGCGGCGTCTGGGAGCGCGATCCGGGAAATCCGCCGGTCATGCCGGTGAACAACACGAGCGTGCTGCCGTTGCCGGACGGAGTGAATTGGAAAACCGAACCGTAGCCATAACCGCCGTTGTAAGTGGTGCCGTAAAGGTTGCCGTCGGGCCCGACCAGCAGCGTCGCCGCGGGGTTCGCGCCGTCGCTGCCGCCGGTGAAATTGTAAATCGTGCTGAACTGGCCGTTGGTGCTGATTCGAAACAGCGTGCCGTACCCGTAGGCTCCGCCGCTGAACGTGGAGCCGTACAGGTAGCCGTCCGCCGCCTGGGCCAAACCGCCGTATAGAAAACCGCCGTCGGCAAACCCGCTGAACGTGTAGAGCGTCGAGAGCGCGCCGTCCGGCGTGAGCTTGAAAATGGTGCCGAAGCCGTACACGTAAAAACTCGTGTTCCCGCCCCAGGTGGTGGTCCCGTAGTAATTGCCATCCTGGCCAAGCAACAATTCGTTCGGACTCGACCCGTTCGTCTTGCCGAAATCGAATCGATCCACCAACGCCCCGTTGGTCTCCAGGTTGAACAGCACGCCAAACCCGTTCCCGCCCTGGTTGGCGCCGGGGATCGCCCCGCCGTATTCCGTGCTGCCCCAGAAATGGCCGCCGGCGGTCTGGATCATCAGGCTCTCCGGGTTGGCGCCATTGGTGACGGAGAATGTGTTTAACACCTGTAAGGCACCGGCGGTGGAAACGGAAGAGCGTCCCTGCGTTGCTGGGTCCGCCGCTGTAGGCGCTCCCGTACAACCACCCGTCCGCGCCCTGCGCCAGGCCGGCCGAGGGCGCGGAGCCGTCGACGCCTCCGCCGAAGTCATACAGGTTCGTCCAGGCGAGGGTGTCCGGCGAGAGCCGGAAGATCGTTCCATTGTTTGAGGCGCCGCCGAACGGGGCGGTGCCGTAGAAATTCCCATCGGCCGCCTGCAGCAGGCGACCGCTGGGGTTGGCGCCGTTGGTGCCGTTGAAACTGACCAGGCTGGTGAAGTAAATCGCCGCGTTCGCGCCGCTGCCGGCCAGGAGTGCGGCCGCCAGGATCGCCACGGACACTTTGGATTTCATAGGTGGGATTCTCAACGATTCAGCCGGCCTTTGCGAGCGCGGCTTTAACCCGGTCGGGCGTCATTGGCAACTGCAGCAGCCGCGCGCCCGTGGCGTCGTAAACCGCGTTGGCCACCAGCGCCCCCATCAAAATGATCGCCGGCTCGCCCCCGCCCTGCGGCGGAGTGTCGGGCGCATCCAGGATCACCGTTTTCATCTCCGGCACCCACGAGAATCGCGGAATTTCGTACGTGTCGAAATTGGTGTCCAACACCCGGCCGCCTTCGAAATGCACTTCCTCGGCCAGGGCGTAGCCGAGGCCCATGGTGATGCAGCCTTCCATCTGGATGCGGGCGCCTTCGGGATTGATGACGAGCCCCATTTCCTGGGCGCAGACGACGCGTTTCACGCGCACCTTGCCGGTCTTCGGATCCACCTCGACTTCGCCGATCGCGGCGACCACCGATCCGGCATCGGTCCCGCACGCCACGCCCAGCCCGCGACGGCTGGGAGCCGCGCCCGGTTTCCAGCCGAACGCCTCCGCCGCCGCCTTCAACACGCGGCTCATCCGCGCGTCGGAAAGGTTCTTCAGCCGGAACTCCACCGGGTCGATCCCTGCCGCGGCGGCCATGACGTCGATGTGCGATTCGCGCGCGAAGGTGTTGGTGTTGTTGCCGGGAGCGCGCCAGGCGCCGGTGGGGAACGGGTGCGATCCCGGCGTTCCCTGCCAGCCGCCCCCGTGCGCGGCGGTGCGGTGGTTGGGCACGGAATAAAACTGCGCCGCGCCCCGGTCGCCCGCGTAGTACTCCTCAAAATCCCAAAACGTCATCGCGCCGGCCGCATCGACGCCGGACCGGATCTTGACGATCGCCGCCGGCCGGAAGTTGTCGTAGAAAAATTCCTCTTCGCGGGTCCACATGACCTGGACGGGCTTGCCGCTGAGTTTGGACAACCGCGCCGCCTCGATGGCCTGGAGGTTGAACGTCTTTCCGCCGAAGCCGCCCCCGACGTACGGTGCGATCACGCGGACGTTTTTCGGATCCAACCCGATGGCGCGGGCGATGTCGCCCTGGGCGCCGAACGGGTTTTGAGTCGACGCCCAGACGGTGGCCTTGCCGTCCTCGACATGGGCGACGGCGGCGTGCGTTTCCATGGCGGAATGGGCGACGTAACTGTTGAGGTACGTTGTGTCAAAAGTTTTTGCCGATCGTTTGTTCCCCTCTTCGAGGTCGCCGCCTTTTGCAATCACGCTGGCGGGCGGGGCGACCTGCAGGAGGTGATCGAAAATGGTCCGGTCGTTCACCTTCGAATCCGGGACGTCGAATTCGGCCTGGATTTTGCCCAGCGCCAGTTCGGCGATATCGGGCAGCTCGTGGAGAACCGCCACCAGGTCGCCTTCCTGGATCACCTGGACGCCGGGAATTTTCGCGGCCGCGGCCGTGTCGGCGTGTTTGAACTTCGCGCCGTGCGCGGGCGGGCGCAGGATCCTGGCGCAGAGCATGCCGGGCAGCCGAATGTCGCCGGCATAGCGGCCCTTTCCGGTGACCTTGTCGCGGCCGTCACGGTGCAGCAGGGATTTTCCGATGACGGTGTATTGCGCTGGGGATTTCAGAGCGGGCTTGGCGGAGACATGGCGTTCGATGGTCTTTCCATGGGCGAGTTCGCCGTAGGTGACTTTCGTTTCCGGGTGCTGCGAATCGAAGATGATTCCGTCCCGGGCGGTGAGCCGGCCGGCGGGGACCTGGAGTTTTTCGGCGGCGAGTTCGACCAGGACGGTTCGCGCCTCGGCGGCGGCGGCGAGGAGGGCCGGACCGAAAAAGCGGGTGGTCATGGACCCGAAAGTTCCCATGTCCCACGGACACAGTTCCGTGTCGCCCATGACAATCTCCACCGCGTCGAGCGGCGCATTCAGTTCCTCGGCGAGCATCTGGGGCAGCGAGGTGATGGGGCCCTGGCCCATCTCGATCTTGCCGGTGTAACACGTGATCCGGCCGTCCTCGGCGATGCGCAGGAACGCGTTGAAATCCGCCGGCAACCCCGGCCGGCGCCAGGGTCGTCCGCCCTCCTCCTGCGCGCCCGCGACGTCGCCGAGCGCGATGAAGATGAAAATGCCGCCGGCGAAGCGCTTGATGAATTCGCGCCGGGTTTGCGGGAACAGATCGCCCGGATCGCGGATGTCCTTGAAATTGCAGGCGAGAAAATCGTTGGCGTTCATCGCTTGCCCCCTTTCATTTCGGCGGCGGCGGACTGGATGGCGTCGAGGATGCGGGTGTGGGCGCCGCAACGGCAGAAGTTATTTTCCATGCCGCGCGCGATTTGCTCCCGGGTCGGCAGCGGCGTTTTGGAAAGCAGTGCCACGGCGTTCATGACCTGGCCGGGGATGCAGAATCCGCACTGGAGGGCGTCGTGTTCCATGAACGCTTTTTGGACCGGGTGCAGTTTTCCGTCATGTTCGAGGCCTTCGATGGTTTGGACCTTTTTGCCGGCGACCTCGCGGACTTTGTGCAGGCAGGCGCGTGTGGCGGATCCGTCGACCAGGACGGTGCAGCAGCCGCAATGGCCTTCGCCGCAGCCGTATTTGGTCCCGGTCAATCCCAGGTCGGCGCGCAAAACCCAAAGCAGGGTGCGGTCGCCGTCGACTTTTAACTCGAGCGGTTGATCGTTCAGTGTGAAAGAAATGGAATCAATCATGGGAGAAACCCTCGCGAAGCCCGCGCAATCCGTCGCGGCGCGGGTTCAGCGGGTTCATGGAAGGAGTCTAACCCGCTCCGGCAAAGGATCAAGCGACGTTTTGAAGACGTCGCGTTGGACGCGGCGAATGTGTTGAGGCATGCAAGGTAGGGTTGGCGGCTAAGGTCGGCTCGCTGCGCCGAGCGCGGACGCCGCAGCGCGGCGTCCCTACCAATGGTTACCGTTTTTGTTCAACGCCTCATGGTCACCCGCTGAAAATCACGGATTCACTCGAAGATTTATTTCCACAGGCGGAAGTATTATTCTGACGCTCCCGTCTCCGCTCGAGGTTATCGTGTTGTCGAATTTCGACAAACTGAAGTTCCCATTCCCATTCGTGCCGGTAAATCGTCCAAGCCCGATCACCTGGTTCTGAAGAATGGCCCCGTCGAAAGGAAGCGTGCGGCGCGTGGCGGGATCGTAGGCGCTGCCCCTGAAAAGCCCCGTGCCCCTGGTGATCGACAGGTGGAACCGGTTCGAGTCGGTGAGTTGATTGTCCGATGCAAACCGCAGGCCAGGCACGGTGAGGTAATTCTCCAGCGTGGCCGTCCCGTAATTGAAGTCGAGCAGAGTTACGCCTGGCGTGTAGGCGTATCCGGAGCCCAGGGCCTGGGATTGATTGGTAAACCCGTCGGGATACCAGGCGGATCTTGGAATCGGCAGCTGGATCCAATCCACCGTGCCGTTGACCGCGGTCCGATTGGAGACGGTGAGCCAGCCAATCAACAGTTCCCTGCCCGATTGAAGCGAGGCGTAGAAAGGCCACTGGCCCTGGCCGGACAAGGTGGTGTTTTGGGAAATCGCCGTTCCGTGCCCGGTTTTTCCTTTGAACTTCACGCGGCCGGCCGAGTCGACCTGGAAGGCGCCGTAGCTGTTGCCACCGGACCCCTCGGGGATGACCAGCGTGTAATTGCCCGCCTGGAAAGCCGGGTTGGTGAGGGACGAATAGGGATTTCGATTTGCCACCAGTTCTGAAGTCCAGTTGCAGTCGGTGACCTGGCCCGTCACGCGATCCCGGCTGGCTACATCAAATTGCAACGCCAGTTGAATCGGGGATCGGGCACCCCGGAAGATCGAGGCGGACCAAGTGCCGTTCGTCGGGATCACACCTTTGAGTGGATAGGTTTTGCCTTGTGAAATCAATTTGCCGGACATTTTTCCGAGCGTGTTGACCGTGGCGCTGAAGAAGCCGGCACTGGAGGCATCCATGCCGTTGGTGTCATAAAAAAGCCCGTCATAACGGCCCGCCAAGAGCGCGGCCGGATCGGTCGCGGGCGTGCGAACGACAACGATTGTGGGTGCGGCGGAGACGTTGCCGTTCCGATCTATGGCTCGCACCCGAATGAATGTGGTGCCGGGGCTCAGGTTGGTTACAAGGAGGGACCATGCGGGTGTGCCCTCGATCCTCCCGTCGTAACTGGCGCCGCCATCCATGGAGTATTCTATATAATCCAGTTCACCGACACGGTCACTGGCCGTCCCGGAAATGAGGAGGGTCGGGCTGGATACTTGAACGTTCCGGGCTGGCGACAAAACGGTGAGCACGGGAGGGGTGGTGTCGGTTCCCGATTGCCGCACCCAAACGGTTTGGCCGGCGAGGCTGACGGTTCCAACGCGCGCGTTGAGACCCGAAAAGGGGTCCACGCTGTAATTGATCGTCCCGTTCCCGCTGCCGTTGGTGCTGCTGGTGAAGTGCAGCCACGGGTTTTCGCTCGAGGCGGTCCAGTCGCAGTCGGGCAGCGCGGCGACCTGGAAGCTGCCGATGCCGCCAGCGGGCAAAAAGCCGGCGTTGGTCGAGGAAAGAGTATACGAACATCCCAATCCGGCCTGGGTCACGGTCACGGCCTGGCCGGCCAGAAAAACGGTGCCCTGGCGCGCCTGTGCGCCGGGGTTGGCGGATACGTAAAGCCCGACCTGCAAGGATCCGGCGCCGGGGCCGGGCAGCGAACAGGTGATCCAATCGAAGCTGCTGACGAAGTTCCAGCTGCAGCCGGACAGGGCTGTGACCTCGATGACTGCGTGGCCCCCTTCAGCATCGAAAACTTCGTTGGTTGAGGAAAGCCGGTAGGTACAGGCCGCCCCGGCCTGGTTCACTGTCACGGATTGTCCGCCCACCAGGACCACGCCCTGGCGAGGTTGGATGCTGGCGTTGGTCTCGATGATCAGCGTGATTTGCGCGGATCCAGTCCCGGACCTTTGAACCGGGGTGATCCAGATCGCGGTGGGGCTACTGTCGGCAAACCAGCCGCAATGGGAGGAGGTGCTCAGGGTTAATTGCAGGGATTGAGCGCTGGCATCACAATCCAGGTTGGTGCTGCTGACGGAATAGACGCAGGCAGGCAGGGTGGCTTGTTGAATCTGGAGAGTCTGTCCTCCGACGCTCAAGGCGGCGCTGCGGATGAGCACGTCCGGGTTGGCGTCCACCGTGTAACTCACCGAGCCGTTCCCGCTGCCGTTGGTGCCGTCGGTGATGTGCAACCAGGAAGCGCCGGGAGAGGCGTTCCAGTCGCAACCCGGCAGTGCGGCGACCTGCACGCTGCCGGTGCCGCCCTCGACCGGGAAGCTGGCGTTGGTCAATGAAAGCGCGTAGCTGCAGGATGCGGCGGCCTGGTGGACTGTCACAGGAATGCCGGCCATACTGACAACGCCATCGCGGGGAACAAGGCTCGCATTGGTCGCTACGGACAGCGTCAATTGGGTGTACCCGGACCCGTTCGTTTGGGAAGGCGTAATCCAATCAACGGCACTGGCCAAAGTCCAATCGCAATAGTAATTGGCGATGACATGCACCGCCTGCGCCTGGGCGGCGGCATCGCAGTTGATGTTGGTAACATCGACCGTTACGGAACAGCCCGGCAGCACTTCGGCGTATTCGAAGGCGCCAATATCGGCGCGCGATCCGACAGGCCGGAGCAGGCCGCGTTGATCGGTTGGGGGGAAGATGGAATCATCGGCGGCATCAATAGCCGGGCTGCCGGCCAGCAAGGCCAGGGTCGGCGTCGCGCCGCCGTTGTCGGCCAGTGGCGCGAGTTTTGGATCGGTGTTGTTCAGGCTGCCGGGGCTGCTGAGCGCCGGGGTGGAATCCGATGAAAGATTGTGGCCCAGGTCCGTGATCGCGGCGGATGCATTCAGCGGTTGGTTGGATGCCAGGACGGTGTTGATGAGGCTACAAGTGCCGTTGGTGGAGAAGATGCCGCCGCCGTAGCCGGTCCCGTTCGTGGAGGTGCCCCAACCGCCGTAAGTCCCATGGGCGCCCCCGACCGCGCTATTGGAGGCGATCGTGCTGTTCTCGAGGAACAGCGTGCCTGCGTTTGCCACCGCGCCTCCAAAAGCGTCAGCCCCGTCGTATTCGTCGTAAGAGGCATCGCCGCCGTGGGCCGCGTTGCCGAGGAACGTGGAATTGGTGACGCCACCTGAGCCCAGCAGATACAGGGCGCCGCCGAAGGAGGGCGACGCATGGTAGCCGCTGGCTGGATTCGCATTCCCGCCGGGGACACCCCAGGTGGTATTCCCCTCGAAAGTCGAGGAACTCACGCCCAGTTGGCTGGTGCTGTAAATGGCACCGCCTTTTCCCGCGGCGCCCTGGCCACCATCGAGGGCCCCATGATAGGCGGAGCCGCCCGTCGCGCTGTTCAAGCTGAAATAGCACTGGCTGATCTGCAGAGAGCCGCTGTTGAATACCGCGCCGCCCTGGCCCTCCTGCACCTGCGAGCCGTCGCTGCCTGTTCCCGCGCGAGCCGTGTTCGCGAGGAAGGTGCTGCCGGTAATGACCGCGCGGTCCGCACTGCAGAATGCCCCGCCCTGGCCCGGTCCCGCGGTTGAATACCGGACCGCGTTTCCGCCGGTGGCGGCATTCGAAACAAAGGATGAAGAATCAATCGAAATCAGGCCGCTCATGTGAAAAATCGCCCCCCCGGCCCCCGGGTTCGAAGCGCCGAAATGGATGCCGGTCGGCCTCGGAGAAACGGCATTGTTCGAGGCAAAAAGAGAACCGATGACAAGCGAATCGCCGCCGCCTTCCTGCAACGCCCCGCCGAATCCCGCACCTGCAGCGGCGGAATTGCCCGCAATGGTGCCGGGAATTCCACCCTGCGCCTGGTTGGTTTGAAATTCGCAGTTCACGACGGCGAGACTGACGTTAGTGGCGTGAATGGCGCCACCCAGGCCGATACCGCCGTCGCCCGCCTGGGCCGGGGGGGCCGTATCCGAACCGCCTCCGGCGCCGCCCGAGGCGGAATTGTTCCAAAAGATGCAATTCGTCACGGATAACAAGCCGCCCGCTAAATCGATTGCTCCCCCCTGGCCAGTTCCACCCTGCCCCGCGCGATAGATTGGACTCTGATACTCACCGCCGGTTCCACCCGCGGCGCGATTGTTGAAAAACCGGCACCCGGACAAAACCAATTTCCCGCCGTTCATCCAGATCCCGCCGCCCTGGCCCGTGCCGCCGTCGAATCCCGGGGTCCCGTTCGTTCCCGCCGCCAGCCCGTTCGCGATCACGAGGTTGAACAGCGAGAGCGAGGCGTTGCCCGCCGC
>JAXMHQ010000038.1:0-46554 GCA_046346665.1 Verrucomicrobiota bacterium | reverse complement strand
TTCTTGAACCGCTCTAGACCCGGTGCTGACGCGGTTGCGGGGTGCGGATCCTGGCGATGGCTTGTCGCGGGGCGCGGGTCTTGCCCTTGTGTGAGATCGCACTGGCGAGGAGTTCATCGGCCTTCATGCCATTCTTGCGTGCCTGCCTGAGCGCCCCCGCAACCCGGCGCCTCAATTCCGCCAGCTCCTGGTGAAGATCTTTTTTCCGGCTCATTCTTCCAAATGCTCCTCGATTCACAATGTATGACAGGTTCTGGAGTCCTTGGAAGCTCAATCGGTCGGGCCTGTCTGACCAGAGCAAGGCAATGTCAGGCAAAAGGATCCGCAGAAAAAGCAGGCGAATTTGGGCTTATGGCGCAATTTTCAGGGCCATTTTCGCGTCCATAGGGCGCGCATTTACGAGTCGGTCAGAAGATCTTTGTGTCCGCAAACGCGCCGCAGTAGTCGGCCCACAAATGCCTGGGACGGCGGGGACCCGCCTTCGCACAGCTACGGTGGGCAGGCGCCGTCCCACCCAGCGCATCACCGCTTCGCGGTGGTGAGAGGCCAGTCGTCGGTGCGGAATGGTACGGCCGGCAGGCCGTTGCCGTTGTAAAGCGTCGCCTTCGGGAACGATTGCCAGGCATACCGCGCCGCGACCGGCTCCGGCACGTCGGTGGACGACACCACCACGCTGTCGCCCTCGATCCGCGCCTCCGCCCAGTGCCATTTCCGATCCGATCCCGCGACTGCGAATTCAACCGGGTCGCCGCCCTTCGACACCAGGCCGCCGTCGGTGTGGTCGAAGTGCAGTTTCAAACTGTTCCCAACCCGCTCGGCTGATTTGAAGGTAGGTCCCTGGAACACCACCTTTTTCCCGTAATGTTCCCCCAGCGCGCACAGCGCGAGCCGTTCGCCCACGGGTTGCTTGTCTTTCGGATGAATGTCGTCCGGGTCGCCGGTGTCGATGGCGACGGCCAGGGCGGCGTGGGGCACGGCGCGCGCCGCGTGCGCCTGGGCATCGCGGAGTTCGGCCCACGACGATTCCGAGGGCTGGTCCTGGTGATGCATGAAAGCGGGCAGGCTGACGATGTAGAACGGCAGGTCGCCTTGTCCGAACAACTGCCGCCAGTCCTGGATCATCGCCGGCAGCAGCGCGCGGTATTGCCAGGCGCGCTCGCTGTTCGCCTCGCCCTGGTACCACAGAAAACCCGTGATCGCGAGCGGTGCCACCGGCCGCAGCATGCCCTGGTAAAGCACCGACGGCATGATGGGGTAATTCTCAAATCCCATCGGCAACGGGTGCGGCGGGCGGGCGTCGACGCTCAATCGCCCCTTCCAGGAACCCGCCAGCGGTATCTGCGTGCCGTCGCCTAACAGGATCTGCAAAGATTCCGGCTTCGATTGAAACCCGCCGTCCGGCTTCAGCTTGAACACCCGGATCGCGACCACGTTCGTGCCGGGCTTGAGCACGCCGTCGCGGATGAAATAGTTGCGGGGATTTTCAACCCACGAACTCGCGCCAACCCACTGGCCGTTGATGTAAGTGGTGTCCATCTTCTCCACAACGCCCAGCCGGATGCGCGCCGGCCCGGGCGGCAACGGGTTGGGCAGAACGATTTCCCTGCGGAACCAGCAGACGCTCGGATCCGACGGCACGCCCAGCTCCGCGAACCCGCCGGGGATCGTCACGTCCTTCCAGCCCGAATCGTCCAGGGTCGCCGCCGCCCAGTTGTTGCTCCCAATCCCCGCGTCGTATTCGTCGAACCAGTGCATGATGTAATTGCCGTACTGCGGCCCGCCCCGCGCCTTGATCCGGTCCACCTCCGCCAGCGCCGCGTCGAAATCCTTCAGCGGCTTCAACGCCCCCGCACTCGTCCACGTCTCCGCCGGCGTGCCGCCCAGGCAATCCTGGACAAGCCCGATCGGCACATGGATCTCCTCCTGCAGCCGGCGCGCGAAGAAATAGGCGACGGCCGAAAGCCCGCCTTCCTCGGTGACGGTTTGCGGCGAACAAATGCGCCACGAACCCTGCGGCACTGCCGCCGGGGCGTAGGCGGCCCGGTCGTGAACGATGAAAAACCGGATCTCCGGATGTTCGGCGGCCTTGATCTGGTCCGCGGCATTGCGAGTGCGCGACAGCGGAAGCTGCATGTTGGACTGGCCGCCGCACAGCCAGACGTCCCCCACCAGCACTTCATGCAATTTCACGTGCTGCGATCCATCGACGCTCACCGTGTACGGTCCGCCCGGCGCGGGCGGACGGATCCGCGCCTCCCAGCGGCCGTCGGCGCCGGCGACGGCGGATTCGCTGCGCCCGGCGATTTCGACGGTGACTTTCTCTCCGGGCCGGGCCCAGCCCCAGATCGTATTGGGCTTGCCCCGCTGGAGAACCATGCGATCTCCAAAGATCGGGCTGACGAACGGCAGGGACGGTTCCGCGGCGGAGAGATCCCCGGCGAGGATTGCGGAAAGAGCGAAGAGGAAATAGGCGCGACGCATGAGTGGAGCATGAAGGGTTCCGATGGCGATTTCAACCTCGGGAGGGACGGCGTCCTCGCCGTCCCAAACCAGACTGTTCCGCTCGGATCGACTTTGGGATGCCGCGCCAAACGGATGTTTGGGACGGCGAGGACGCCGTCCCTCCCGTTGAGCCCTGTCGCAGTTGCAATCGCAACCACCGTCATGTGGAGTCTTAATGTTCAGCATATTTAAGTTTGATGATGAATCGGAGGTGTGGTAGTGGTGGGTTTTCACTTTTCTGCGCGGGCGTTGGCTGAACGATTTATGAGCGCTGTACGATTACTGGTGGGCACTCGGAAGGGCGGCTTTATTTTGAATTCCGACGGGGCCCGGAGGAACTGGACGGTGACCGGCCCGTTGTTTGCGGGCTGGGAGGTGTTTCACATGAAGGGGTCGCCCGTCGATCCGGACCGGATTTACGCGTCGCAGACGAGCGGGTGGTTCGGGCAGATCATTCAGCGATCCGAGGACGGGGGTAAAACCTGGGGGACGCCGGGGGGCGGGCCGGAGGCGTCGCCGGACGGGATGCCGCGGGGTGAGAGCAACAAGTTCGTTTACGAGGGCGAGGTGGGGACGCACAAGTGGTATGACGGCTCGCAGCATCCGTGGGAGTTCAAGAGGATCTGGCACCTGGAACCTTCGTTGTCGGATCCCGACACGGTTTACGCGGGGGCGGAGGATGCGGCGTTGTTTCGGACGACGGATGGGGGGCGGGCGTGGAAGGAGCTCCCGGGTTTGCGCAAGGTGAAGGGCAACCTGTGGCAGCCGGGCGCGGGCGGGATGGCGGTGCACACGATTTTGCAGGACCCGCGGAATGCGGGCCGGATGTATGTGGCGATCTCGGCGGCCGGGGCCTTCCGGACCGACGACAGCGGCGCAACCTGGCGCCCGATCAATCGCGGGTTGAAATCGCTCTATGAACTGCCGGATCCCGACGCGGAGGTGGGCCATTGTGTTCACCGGATAGCGCTGCACCCGTCCCGGCCGGAGGTGCTTTACATGCAAAAGCACTGGGACGTGATGCGGACGGACAACGCGGGCGATTCCTGGAGCGAGGTGAGCGGGAATCTGCCGTCGGACTTTGGATTTCCGATCGACGTGCACGCGCACGAGCCGGCGACGGTTTACGTGGTGCCGATCAAGAGCGATGCCGAGCATTATCCGCCGGAGGGCAAGCTGCGGGTTTACCGGAGCCGCACGGGCGGAAACGACTGGGAAGCGCTGACGAAAGGGCTGCCGCAGCAGGATTGTTACGTGAACGTGCTGCGGGAGGCGATGTCGGTGGATTCGCTGCAGCCCTGCGGGGTTTATTTTGGAACCACCGGCGGCCAGGTGTACGGCTCCGCGGATGCCCGGGACACGTGGGCGCCGATCGTGCGCGACTTGCCGGCGGTCCTGTCGGTCGAGGCGCAGGTGCTGCCATGATCCGGGTGTTGCTGCCCTATCCCCTGCGCGTGCTGGCATGCGTGCCGGGAGAAGTTCAGGTCGACCCGGACCGGCCGGCCACGCTCGGCTCGCTGCTGCAGTCCATCGAGGAAAAATTCCCGATGCTGCGCGGCGCGATCCGGGACCATGATTCGCTCAAGCGCCGGCCGTTCGTGAGATTTTTCGCGTGCAAAGAGGACCTGTCCTTCGCGCCGCCGGAGACGGTGTTGCCGGAGGCGGTGGTGGACGGGACCGAACCGTTCCTGATCATCGGGGCGATGGCGGGAGGCTGAGCGGCGAAAACAAATGCGGGCGAGAGAACCTATGACCAACATCCAACCTTACCTGTTCTTCGACGGCCGGTGCGAGGAAGCGATTGAATTTTACCGGCGCGCGCTGGGGGCGGAGCTCCTGTTCATGATGCGATTCAAGGAATCTCCCGACACTTCGACGATGCCTCCGGGCGCCGGCGACAAGATCATGCATGCCACCCTGCAGATTGCCGGCAGCAACGTGATGGCGTCCGACGGCCGCTGCGGCGGCAAACCGGAGTTCGGCGGGTTCGCGCTGTCGGTGACCGCGGCGGACGAGGCCGAGGCCGACCGGATTTTCGGCGCGCTGTCCGAGGGCGGGAAAGTGGAGATGCCGCTGTCGAAGACTTTTTTCTCGCCCCGATTCGGCATGGTGGAGGACCGGTTTGGAGTGGGCTGGATGGTGATTGTGCAGGCCAGGCCAGTTTGAGAGTTTAGGAGTATAAGAGTTTGGGAGTTTAAGATTAAACAACGAAACAACCTGTTATGGAAACGAAAGCGGGAAAAGGATCCAAATTGTGCATGATCGTGCGGCTCCTGATGGGGCTGATGTTTGTCGTGTTCGGGTTGAACGGCTTTTTGCATTTCATCCCGCAGCCGAAGGAGGCGATGCCGGCTCGGGCGATGGATTTCGCCACGGCGCTGATGAACACCGGTTACATGATGCCGCTCGTGATGGGGACGCAACTGCTGGTGGGGGTGTTGCTGGTGTTGAACCTGTTTGTCCCGCTGGCGCTGGCGCTGATCGCGCCGATCATTGTCGGGATCGTCACGTTCCATGTGTTTCTCGCGCCGTCCGGCATGGTGATCGCCGGCATCGTGGCCGTGTGTGAGCTCTACCTGGCGTGGGCTTACCGCAGCGCTTTCAAGCCCATGCTCCACTGGCGCGTCCGCCCCGGCTGAGCCCAGGCCAACTCTTAAACTCCTAAACTCCCAAACTCTTTCACTCGTAAACGGTCCCCGGTTGTCTATACTGGGGGCTTGTGACCACCAGGTTATTCTCTGAACTGGGCCTTTCGCCGGAATTGCTGAAGGCCATCGACAAGCTCGGATTCGAGCAAGCCTCCCCCATCCAGGCCGAAGCCATCCCCGTCCTCCTCGCAGGGCGCGATGTCGTCGGCCAGTCGCACACCGGCTCCGGCAAAACCGCCGCGTTCGCGGCTCCGGCGATCGAAAAGACCGACCCGCAATTGCGCGCGGTGCAGGTGCTGATCCTTTGCCCCACGCGCGAACTCGCGGTCCAGGTGTCGGAGGAAATCCACAAGCTCGCGTTTTTCAAGCGCGGCATCCGCGCGCTGCCGATCTACGGAGGCCAATCCTACGAACGCCAGTTCGAAGGACTCCGCAACGGGGCGCAGATCGTCATCGGAACTCCCGGCCGCGTGATGGATCACATGCGGCGCGGCACGCTCAGGCTCGACTCGGTGAGGATGGTGATTCTCGACGAGGTCGACGTGATGTTGAACATGGGTTTCCGCGACGACATCGAACTCATCCTCCAGGCCACGCCCGCCGGGCGGCAGACCGTCTTTTTCTCCGCCACCATCCCCCGGCCGATCCAGCAGTTGATCGAGAAATATTCCCGGGACGCGCAACAGGTGCGGATCGAGCAGAAGGAACTGACCGTCCCGACCGTCGAGCAGGTGTATTACGAGGTCGATCGCCGATTCAAAATCGAGCTGCTCACGCGCCTGATCGACCTGCACGATCTCCGGCTGGGAATCATTTTCTGCAACACCAAGCGGATGGTGGACGACCTGGTGGATCATTTGAACGCGCAGGGTTATTCCGCCGACCGGCTGCACGGCGACATGACGCAGATGATGCGGGACCGGGTGATGAACAAGTTCCGGAAATCCGGGCTGGAATTCCTGGTGGCGACCGACGTCGCGGCGCGGGGGATCGACGTGGACAACATCCAGGTGATTTTCAATTACGACCTGCCGTATGACGTGGAGGATTACCTTCACCGGATCGGGCGCACGGGCCGGGCGGGCCGGGCGGGCCGGGCGATCTCCTTCGCGAGCGGGCGGGAGGTTTACCAGATCCAGCAGATCGAGCGCTTCACGCGGGTCCGGATGATCCGGGGCAAGCCGCCGACGGCGGGTGAAGTCGAGGAAGCCCGCGCCGGGGTGGTGCTCAACCAGCTCCGGGCCACCCTGCAAAGCGGCGAATACAAACGCCAGGATCACCTCATCGAACGCCTCCTGGAAGAGGGTTTTTCCTCGACCGACATCGCCTCGGCGCTGCTGCACCGGCTGCAAGCCGAGGGGCCGGGCTCGGCGCCCGCCGCCACGGCGCGTCCGCCGGAACGGCGCGATGCGGACCGGCCGTCGGAACATCCTCGCGAACGCGGCCACCGGTTCGAGCGCCGCGATCGCGAACGCCCGTCGGGTCCGCCGCGAAAGACCTGGGAGCCGCGGCCGCCCCGGCCCGTTCCCACGCCGCACGCCCCCGCGCCCGCGGTGCGCCCGGAGCAACCCGGCCGGCCGCCGCATCCCGCGCCACCCGAGCCGCGACCGGAACCGACGCACGCCGCGCCGCGGCCGCATTCGCCGAAGCACAGCCGGCCGACGCCTGCCGGCCAGGTCCGGCTTTACATGAACATCGGCAAAGAGGCGGGCATTGTGCCTAACGACGTGGTAAACACCGTTCACGGGGAGACCGGGCTGCCGGCCGGCGTGGTGGGGACGGTGGATATCCGGGAGCGGCATCTCTTTTTCGATGTCGCAGCGGAGCATGAAGCGGCCATTCTCGCCAAGCTGAACCGCACGCGGATCAAGGACAGGAAGATCAAAGTCAAAGTCGCTTGAGCTCGACGGGCGAGAGACAGGTGGTGATCGCGGGCGGCGGCGCCGCCGGTTTTTTTGCGGCCATCACGGCCGCCGAACTCTCGCCCGGCTGCCGTATCCGCATCCTCGAAAAAAGTCCGCAGTTCCTCTCCAAGGTCCGGATCTCCGGCGGCGGACGCTGCAACGTCACCCACGCTTGCTTCGACGTGGAGGTGTTGTGCGGTTTTTATCCGCGCGGCGCCGCCGCATTGCGCGGACCGTTCCGGCAATTCCAGCCGCGGGACACCATGGCGTGGTTCGAGCAGCGCGGCGTGAAGCTCAAGATCGAGTCCGACGGACGCGTGTTTCCCGCCAGCGATTCCTCCGCCAGCATCGTCGATTGCCTCATGGAATCCGCCCGCCGCGCCGGCGTCGAATGGGTCCCGAATTGCGCCGTCGAATCCGCAGTCCGCCGGAGCGAGGGCGGATTCGATCTGGTCCTGGGCCGCGGCGAATCCGCCTCCTGCCGGAAACTCATGCTCGCGACGGGCGGCTGCCGGTCCGCCGCGCTCGGCCGCGTGGCGGAATCGCTCGGGCACCACCTCGAACCGCCCGTGCCCTCGCTGTTCACATTTCACGTCGCGGTTCCCTGGCTGAGGGAACTCGCGGGGATCAGCGTGCCGGATGTGGAATGCGCGGTGCCTGGAACGAAGTTGAAGGAGCGCGGACCGATCCTGGTCACGCACCAGGGATTCAGCGGGCCGTCCGTGCTGCGGCTCTCGGCGTGGGGCGCGCGGATTTTGCACGAACGAAATTACCGATTCGCACTCCGGATCAACTGGCTGCCCCGGCTCGCCCGCGCGGCCCTCGAATCGGACCTCGCGAACTTGCGATCGCGGCAGGCGGCGCGGAAGATTTCCAATTCGCCCCCGGCCGGGTTGCCGGGGCGCCTGTGGAAGGGGCTGCTGTTCGCGTCCGGCATTTCGCCCGAGCTTCGCTGGGCCGGGCTGTCCCGATCCGATCAGCATGGGCTCGTGGAACGATTGACCCGGATGGAACTGCAGGTTGACGGGCGCAGTTTGAACCAGGACGAATTTGTCACCTGCGGCGGGGTGCGGTTGGGCGAGGTGGATTTCAAAACGATGGAGAGCCGGCTGTGTCCCGGGCTTTATTTCGGCGGCGAATTGCTCGACATCGACGGCGTGACCGGCGGTTTTAATTTTCAATCCGCCTGGACCACCGGCTGGCTCGCCGGCCGCGCCCTGGCGGCGGAGTCTTAGAGTCCTCCGCAGATTTCGCAGATTAACACAGATTATCTGTGAAATCTGCGCAATCTGCGGACGCTCTATCGGTGGGGCGAGACTCCGTCGAGCCCTGGCTGGAACCGTGAGGATTGTTGGATAAATGGATGGTGGATTGCTGGAGGACTCCGCGCGGCAGTCCCACCATTTATCCAAAAAATCCAAAAATCCATCAATCCGTTTCGAGGGCTCGGCGGAGTCTCGCCCACCGGCTTTGCTCCTTCTGCCTCGTGGAATCAGGGCACGATCACCGCGCGGTAGAATCGTCCCGGACCCGTGCCGCCCTCTGGGTCGACAACGATCAACGGGTTGGGGCAAGCGACAATGTTGGTCAGGGTCAACCACGGTCCATTGGCAAGGTCGGTCGTGTAATCCACGCGGTAGTTCGCCCCGGCCTGGGTCGTGAGACTCATCGTGGCTCCGTTGGAATCGACGATCACCGAGCCGAACCGCGTCGTGCCGCTGAGGGTGCCGGGCGACCCGATGTCGCCGTTGACCGCGGCGATGAAAGCGCCGTTCACGCCGTTGGCGCTGAGTCCACCGAAGGTTTGGGTGGCGGGGTTGTATCCGAATGAAACTCCTTTGGTGGCCGCACCGAACGTGGCGCTGGCGACCTGGTCGGCGTCGCTCGTGGCGGCGGCGTTCCACACGTGAATGGCGTCGCTGCTGGAGCCGAGGCTGAGGCCGCTCCCGGAGTAGGTGAGGATCTGGACGCTGGCGGGGATAAACTGCGGGCCCCACCAGGTGCGGAACGCGGAGGCGGACATGTTTTCAACCAGCACGATGGATTCGCCGGGGGCGAGAACGACGTCGTTGGTCAGGGTCACTGCGTAGGCGAGCGAGCCGGAGTTGTCGTCGAAGCGGTAGCCCCGGAGATGGACGGGGAACGTGTCGAGGTTGCTGAGTTCCCACCAGTCCTGGTGATCGAGAGCGGAGCCCGTGCCGTCGGTGGCTTCGCTGGACATGGCTTCTGTGACGGCGAGGAGGGGCTTGGTGGTGACGGCGACCGTGAAGGCGGCATTGGTCACGCCGGCGGAATTGCTGACGATGATGGAGTAGGGGCCGGACTGCGAGGCCTGGATGGCGGACAGGACCAGTTGGGTGCTGGTCTGGCCGGGGAGATCCGTGCCATAGAATTGCCATTGATAAACCGGCGCCGGGCTGCCGATGGCCTGGACGGTGAAGGACGGGGTTTGGCCGACGTAGGCTTCGAGACTGGTTGGGGCGAGCGTGATGACCGGGACGGTCACGGCGAGGAAGCTGGCGCTGGTGAGGCCGGACCACGGGCTGGAGAGCGGCGGGTTGTTGGCGCCTGTGAGATTGCGGTGCGCTCCGATATAAGCGCGGGCGCAGATCACGGTGTTGGTGTTCAGGACCACGGGCGCGCTGTAAACGAGCGCGGAGCCGGACAGCGCGCCGCCGGGAAGGCGCGGGTCAGTGCCGTTCGTCGTGTAATACAGCGTGGCACCCGCCGGGCCCGACATGGTGAACTGGAACCCGGGGCTGATCGCGCCGCCGGACTGGTTGAACACCGGGCGCGCGACGAAGTTCGTGTCCATGAAATACAGCCGCTGCGCGTACCAGTTTTTCATGAAATCAATTTCGCCCTGGTACGTGCCAGGGAACGTCCAGGTGTAGCCCGACGCGCTCCACGACCCGGAACGCGGCGTGGTCAGCGACGGCCACCGGGCCGCCTCGCGCGGCTGTTCCTGCCGAACCTGCGCCGCCAGCGAATCAATATCGGCAAAAATATTGTTCGTCGATAGAACGCTGGTCCGCAAATCCTGGTAACGATCGATCCATTGCTGCCAGAAATCGATGTCGGTGAACATGCGTCCCCACCAGGTGTAATTGAAAAAGTCCGTGCCGTAATCCGGCGTCGGAGAACGCCAGGTCTTCGGGTTGAAATCCCGGCCGTCCGTCGATCCCTGCGTGCGGTCGAAATCCCAGACCGGTCCGAAACACAATTTTCCGCCGCGATCCTTATAGAAAAACGCGCTCAACCGCAGCGCGTCAACGTTGAACGTCGTGACGTTGAGAATGTGATGGTCGATCCACGACGGCGTGTCGACGTAGGCGCGGAAGCCGTTGGTGGGATCCTGGTAGGACGACCCGTTCAGGGCGTTGCCGAACGCG
Source organism: Verrucomicrobiota bacterium (assembly GCA_046346665.1). Lineage (GTDB taxonomy): Bacteria > Verrucomicrobiota > Verrucomicrobiia > Limisphaerales > JAXMHQ01 > JAXMHQ01. The sequence goes on along the minus strand of JAXMHQ010000038.1, from coordinate 36,108 downwards.
TCCAGGTAGGTTTGCAGATACTGCTTTTGCGGCGCGCGCTGCGGCGTGTTGAGGTCGGGTTCCGAGGGATCGACATACACGATGCTCTGGCCCGCGGCATAGAACCCGGTCTCACCCGTGCCGAGCCGGTCGACCTTCAGGATGTAACCGCCGGTGACATTGGTCGGGTTGTTGTCGGTCTCACGGACCTTGGTGATGTCGACCCGGTTGTCGCCCCACTTGATTTTCTCCTCGAGGACGTAGATGCCGTTGTAATTGGCGGACGAGACGGCGCCGCCGGTGGTGTTGATGTAGACTTCGACGAAGCGGGTGCGCGAGGCGTAGCGGCCGATTTCATTGCTCAGGCGGTAGGCGAGCGGGTTGTGAATCAGGGCAGGCTCGAAATTGTTGGGGGCATACAGGACCCAGTCGGATTCCGGGGGCAACCCCAGAGGGGAATAATCCTGGTCATCCCCGAAGTCATTCCAGAACTCGACCGAGTAACTTTGCTTGGGCAAATAGAGCGTGCTCGAGCCGCGGATGTGGATGCCGGCGCGGATGCTGAGGTTGGCGGGGTTGGTGAGAGAGACAATGCCGTTGGTGGGTTCGAAAATGGCGAGGTTGACGAGTTGCCGGGTGTTCACCGGGACGCTGCCGCCGGCGTAATTGTAAATGACGATCGCGGGCAGGTTGGAGGTCGGGTTCAGCCCATTGGGGTTCACCTGGAGATAGCTCTCGCTGTGAATCGGGCCCGGGAGCAGCCCTGCGACAAAGGCCCGGGCGCGGACCTGCGCGGAACCCGACACGGCGATCGGGCTCGAGTAGGCGGCGGACGCCGAAGTCGGCAGGGTGCCGTCGAGCGTGTAACGGATCACCGCGTTGTTGGTCGTCGTGGTGAGCTGCAGGCTGAACGGATTTATAAAGCTTCCGCCCGCCTTCGAAAACTGCACCGGCGGCGCCGCGCCCCAGCCCGCCGGCGTGTTCGGATCGCCCGGCGTGGGAACACTGTTGAAGCCGACCGAATCCGGCGCCACACGGTCGCGACCGAACGAGACATCGGGCAATTGCGCCGGAAACACCGGCGTGAATTCCGACACCGGGTTCCCGGCCGGATCCGACAGCGCCAGGTATTCGCCGGTGGCGGACAGTTTGAAATTCGTGTGCAACTCGGCCGTGGCGTTGGTGCGGTCCTTGCCCGACGCGAACACGACGAGGCAACTGTGCGCCTGCAGCGTCACACTCGGGAACCGCCACTCGGTCGTGTTCGTCGCGTTGTCCGACAGACACCACCTCGACAGGTCCATGTCGTAGTCGGACGGATTGTAAATTTCGATCCAGTCGGAATACGCGCCGTCCTCGTCGCGCAGCGTTTTGGTGTTGTCCGCCATGAACTCGGAGATTTGCGGAAGGGCGGTTTGCGCAGCGGGATCGAGCTTGTAGGACCAGCTCCCGCCCGGGAAGGCGTTGCTGTTGACATCGCTGATGCCGTGACCGGCCGCCCAGGCGACCTGCACTGTGCCCGGCGCCGGCTCCGGAAATTCGAACACATATTGCCAGGGCGCATATTGCGTCACCGACGCCGCCGGGCTGCCGTTGATCAGCAGGTCCGAGGCATCCACCCCCAACACGTCCTCGCTGAAATCCACCTCGATCGCGATCAGGTTCCGGTTCGTGGATCCCGGCGCCGGGATCACGCTGGCGGTCGGAGGCGTGGCGCCCCCGCTCAGGACAATGTCATCGACATAAAACGTCGGCGGCGCGCTGCCGGACCGGTCCTGCAGGGAAAAGCGGTTGAGATTGGCAACGTTCGCGACATTCAACGCGGCGAGCGACAGGTCGATCCGCTGCCAGGTGTTCGCCGCCAGCGCGGGCAGATCGATCCCCGGCTGCGAGCCGGCGGACGTCTCTGCGTAGACGCGCAGCTGCTGGCCGCCCGAGTTGCCGCCGTGGATCCAGAAGCTCAGGTTGGTGTAGCCGCCCGTGTTGAGGTCGGCATGATGCAGCGACAACGCCGCCCAGCCGCCCGTCATCGCCACGCTGATCGACCGGCTCCCGTTGTGGACGGGCGTGGTGTTGTTGAAATTTCGCGTGCAGCTCCAGCTCCAGTCATCCCAGTTGTTCGTCAAGCTGTCGCTGTAAATCGGCAGGTCGGTGTACGCGGCGGCGGGAAGCGCGGCGGAAAGAAGCAGGATCGGGAAACACAGGCGCATGCGGAGTGAGGCAAATGCAGTCATATACAAATAAGAACCGGCCCGGGCGACGCGGGTGGGTCCCTCTTCTGCCTTTCCCTGCCGCAATCGCACCGGAATTCAGCCCCCGGCTAACAAGGGCCAGCGTCCACTCTACCCTGTACCCCGCCACGCACACAACCCGGTTTACGCCCTTCAACATGACAGGAAAACTACGGACACGCAGACCCCTGCAACCTTTTTGTCGTACGTACGACACGAAGGTTGCTGCATTCCGAAGGCGCGTATTCGGCGGGCGCCGCAGTCCCAAGGGTCACCTGAAACGGCCAGCGCTTTCAACCCGTTGCTTTTCACGGGGCCGGGATCGCGCTAACATGACCTTGCCCATCACATCATGCTCACCTTTCACCGAACACAAAACTGGACCCGGGCCTTGTGCCTGGGCGCGATTCTTACCGGCACCTCACTGAATCCCTCCGGAGCCGCCGGGGCCGCGGTCGACAACGGGACCGGCGCTTATGCGACGGGGCGTTACCCGAATCTCTTTGTGGAGGCAGGCCAATCGCCGGCGGCCGTGCGCGCAAAAATCGACGGGGCGTTCCAGCAACTCTTTCACGGAAATCCGACCAACCAGGCGATCTACTACACCGCCGGGTCCAATTCCAACGGGCCTCTCGCTTACATCACCGACATCAAACACAACGACGTTCGCACCGAAGGTCTGTCCTACGGCATGATCATCTCCGTCGAACTGGACCGGAAAGCCGAATTCGACGCGCTGTGGAACTGGTCGAAGACTTATCTTTACCACGCCGACCCGGCGCATCCTTCATTCGGGTTTTTCTCCTGGCAGGCGCGAACGAACGGTCAGGTGATGAGCCAGTTCGTTGCGCCCGACGGCGAGTCGTATTACGTCATGGCCCTCTATTTCGCCGCGAATCGCTGGGGCAACGGACGCGGCATCTACGATTACAAATCCGAAGCCGACCGCCTGCTGACGGACATGCGGCACCGGGCGCAAATCACCGGCCCTGTGACCGGCACCTGGCGCGGCACCAATCGGACGACCCAGGTCACCGCCGGCCCGCTGTTTCATCCGGGCCACAAAATGATCGTATTCTCGCCCAGCTCGGAGCGCCCCCAGTTCACGGACCCGTCCTATCACCTGCCGGCATACTACGAATTGTGGGCGCGATGGGGGCCGCCGGCGGACCGGGAATTCTGGCTCGAAGCGGCGCAGGTGAGCCGCGATTATTTCCAGCGGGTCGCCGATCCGAAAACGGGGCTCACACCCGATTACGCCAACTTCGACGGCACGTTCGTGACCAACGGCTGGAATGCCGGGTCGAAGAATTTCCGTTACGACGCATTTCGAACGGCGGGCAACTGGTCGGTGGACTGGTCGTGGTGGGGTCGCGATCCGCGCGAGCGGGAGCTGAGCGACCGGTTGCAGGCGTTTTTTGAAGCGCAAGGCATGGACGCGTACGGCTGTCAATTTACGCTGGACGGCCGGGTGCTGGAGGTTCGGCACGCGCAGGGCCTGGTGGCGGTGAACGCGGTGGCCAGCCTTGCGGCGACCCAGCCCCGCGCCCGCGCTTTTGTGGAAGCGCTCTGGAATACGCCCGTGCCGGACGGACTCGAGCGATATTACGAGGGGTTGCTCTACATGATGGCGCTGCTGCATTGCGGGGGCGAATTCCGCATCTGGCCGCCGCGCTGATCCCGGGTGAGGCCAGTTCCGAATTGCCCGGCCCGCCCGCCGCCCCGACACTGCCCCGGTGAATCCGCCGGATCCAACCGTCTACCGCGTTCGCGTGCGCGACCTGGTGGAGTTTGTCTTGCGCCGCGGGGACCTGTCAGCCGGGCGGGATTTTGTGCGCGCCGACCGCGGGCCGCAGGGGACCCGGGCGCACCTGGCGCGGCAGCGATCGCGCCCCGCAGGTTACCGCAAGGAAGTCCGCGTGGCGCACGAGGAGCCGGGGGATGGATTTGTGCTGCGGGTGCAGGGCCGGCTCGACGGCGTGTTCGAGGAAGCCGGCGGCGTTGTGGTGGAGGAAATCAAGACGGTGCAGGGCGCGTGGGACGGCGAACCCGATCCGCTCCACTGGGCGCAGGTCCGCTGTTATGGCTGCCTCCATGCCCGTGAACACGGCCTGCAATCCCTCACCCTGCAACTGGCCTACATCCACCTCGACAACGGGCGAGTCCTGGAAATCCGCGAAACCCGGACCCGCGGCGAGCTGGACGCGTTTTTCGAGGCGGCCGTGGCGGTTTACTGGGCATGGATCCGGGAACGGCACGCCTGGTGCCGCGCGCGCGATGAGTCGCTGCGCCGGCTGCCGTTCCCTTTCCCGGTCTACCGCGCCGGCCAGCGCGACCTGGCGGTCGCCGCCTACCGGGCGCTGTCCCGCGGCCGCTCGCTCTTCCTCGAGGCGCCGACAGGCATCGGCAAAACGATGTCGGTGCTGTTCCCGGCCGTGAAAGCGCTGGGCGAAGGCCGACTCGAGCGCCTGTACTATCTCACCGCCCGCAATGTCGGCCAGGGGCTGGCCGAGGAGGCCGCGGCCCGGTTGCGCGCCGCCGGCGCCCGGTTGCGCGCCGTCACGCTCAGCGCGCGCGAACGGGTCTGCGTGCGCGACGGCGTTCCGTGCGATCCCCAGGCCTGCCCGCTGGCGCGCGGCTATTACGACCGCATCCACGCCGCCCTGCGCGCGGCGCTGGACCTCGAGGAAATCCACCGGCCCGCGCTGGAACAGGTCGGCCGCGCGCACCAGGTCTGCCCCTACGCCCTGTCCCTGGATGTCTCCGAATGGGTGGACGCGGTCATTTGCGATTACAATTATGTGTTCGACCCCCAGGTTTACCTGCGGCGTCATTTCGATGAAACCGGGTTGCGGGCCGGGTTCCTGGTCGATGAGGCGCACAACCTGGTGGACCGGGCGCGCGAGATGTTTTCGGCGGACCTGGACACCTGCGAACTGGACGCGGTGCGGCGGGCGATGGGCGGGCGCTCGCGTTGTGCGCGGGCCCTGGGCCGCCTCGCCGCCGTCCTTCGCGAACTGGCGGGTTCCGGCCCGCCGCCGGCAGACCCGGGGGAATTTGATTTTGAGCCGCGGGAAACCCGGGCTGGGGCGCAGCCGGACGGCGCCGTCGCGGGGACCCGTGTACGCCGCGCGCTGCCGCCGGGCCTGGAGGCGCCGCTGGCGGCTGCGCTTGAAACGGCGGAGGACTGGCTTGCGGCGAATCAACCGGCGGATTTCCGGCAGGACCTGCTGCGGCTGTATTTCCGGCTGAAAAACCTCCAGCGCACGGCCGGGCTTTACGACGCGCGGTATGCGACGCTGCTCGGGGCCGCCGCGCGCGGCGGGGCCGTCATCCGCCTGTTCTGCCTCGATCCCTCCGGCCTGCTGCGCGACGCGGCGGGGCGCGCCGCCGCCGCGGTGTTCTTCTCCGCGACCTTGACGCCGCTGGAGTATTACCGCGAGTTGCTGGGCGGAGACACTTCCGACCCGCTGCTCCGGCTGGCATCGCCTTTCCCGCCGGAGAACCTCGCGGTGTGCCTCCACGCGGGTTTGCGGACGGATTTCCGGGCGCGGGCGGGCTCGCTGGGGCGCGTGGCGAAGGCGATTGAGACCTTCGTCGGGGCGCGGCCCGGGAATTACCTGGTCTACCTCCCGTCCTATCGTTATTTGAACGACCTTGCTGCGCAGTTCCAGCCGCCTCATGCCGGCACTGAGGTTGTGATTCAGCGCCCGGGAATGACGGATGACGGGCGCGCGGCATTCCTGGCCCGGTTTCAATCCGGGACGCCCGGCACCGTCGTCGGATTCGGCGTACTGGGGGGCATCTTCGGGGAAGGCATCGACCTTGTGGGCGAGCGCCTGATCGGCGTCGCGATCGTCGGGGTGGGGCTGCCGCAGCTCAGTCCCGAGCGCAATGTGATCCGGGATTATTTTGAGGAGAAAACCGGGGACGGTTTCGGTTACGCCTCACTTTATCCGGGGATGAACCGCGTGCTGCAGGCGGCGGGCCGCGTGATCCGATCGGAGCGCGACCGTGGCGCGGTGCTGCTGGTCGACGCGCGGTTTGCCGAGGCGCGCTACCGCCGGTTGATGCCGGCGGCGTGGGAGCCGGCCGTGGTGCGGGGCGAGGACGAGCTGGGGCGGATTCTTGGGCGGTTCTGGTCGGCGGCGGGGCCGTCGACGGGCAATCCAGTTGGCATCGGGCCCGGGATCTGACAGGCTGGGGTGCATCACGAATTTACTGCCAGCGGGAATCGCGGGGATGTTGCGCGGCCGGCCATGGATGCCGGCGGCTGCGGTGCTCCTGATTGTGCCGGGAGCCTTCGGCGAGCCGGGAGCGGGCACCAACGCCTTCCCGGCCAGCGACCCGCTCGGCCGCGCCGTGGAGGTGTCCACCAACCAGCTCCAGTCCCCGCTGTCGCCCGCCGGGGCGGGGGGTGTGGCGCGCCAGATTCCCGCCGCGCCCAGGGGGGCCGCCCAGACTGCGGAACAGCGGCGGCGGCTCCGCGAGGCCCGGACAGGCCGGGAATGGTTTCCTGAAACCCCGCCCGTGCTGATGCCGTACCTGGCGAACCTGGATGAATACGGGAACACGGCGGTGCAGCCGGGGGCGGCGATGACGAACGACCCGGTGGTGAAGGGCGTTCAGGCGGCGAAGTACGATCTTTCGGAGGCGGGCCTGAGGTATGGGTTGTACCAGAGTTTCACGCTGGTGAGCCTGAGCGGGGCGGCGCAGGGGGCGAGCGCGCTGCAATATTACACGGCGACATGGGTCGGCAAATGGGCGGTGACGCAGGTGCCGGACGCCGGGCGGGCGGGCTGGGTCAGCACGGAAATCAACGTGCAACAGGGATTGTCCGTGGCGAGCCGGTCGCAGACGGTGCAGGAGAACGCCGGGTCGGTGGTGAATCCCCAGGCGACGGTGTTCGGTCCGAACGGCATCTGGATTTCGGAGCTGGCGTGGCAGCAATCGTTCCTGGACGGGAAGCTGGTGGTGGTGGCGGGGGAGGTGGACCAGAGCAATTACCTGGATGCGAACGCGTATGCGAACAACAGCCAGGGCCAGTTTTTGAACAGCGCGTTTGTGAACAGCGGCGTGCTGCCGCTGCCGTTCAACAACCTGGGGTTGAACCTCCAGTACCAGCCGTCGGAATGGGGTTATGTCATGTTAGGCACCGGCGCCCTCAACGTGGGGCCGGGGTCCTCGCCGTTCGATCACCTGGGGTTCAGGAACTGGGCATGGCTGCTGGAGGCGGGCTGGACGCCGTCGGACCTCGCGGGGCTCGGGCCGGGCGCCTACCGGCTGCAGCCGTTTGTCGCGACGGTGGAAGGGACCACGCAGGGTGGCCTGGGGTTGAACTGCCAGCAGCAGCTCGGGACGAATTCGCCGTTCGCCTGGTTCGGAAGGTTTGGATTCGGGGGGACTTGGATCACCGCGGACGGGGCGTCGGTCCAGTCGGCGACCGGCCTGGTGGTGCAGGGGCCGCTGGCGGCGGCGGGCTGGGTGCCGAAGCTGAGCAACGATTTTCTGGGGGCGGCGTTCGTGTGGACGCGGCCGTCCAAGGCGTTCGGCCCGGCGTATCATTCGAACGAATACGGATTCGAGGGGACCTACGCGCTGCAGCTCACGCCGCTGGTGTCGGTGCAGCCCGACCTCCAGGTGCTGTGGAATCCCGCGGCCAACCCGGTCGCGGACCGCACGGTTGTTTTTCAAATGCAGTTCAACATGCTCTGGTAACTCTATGGAAAACCACCTGGATCAGATCTACGTCACCGGCATTCATGAAATCATCTGGGGCTGCCTGCTTGTGGCCGTCACCCTGGCGTTTCACGGCTTTGGGATGCTGACGATTTTGCGAACCATGGCGCGGTTCAAGGCGCATTTTCAGAAGCAGCACACGCTTGTTTTCGGACTGCTGTCCATCGTCCTGACCAGCTGGATGATCATCGTGGTGCACCTGCTCGAGGTGTTCAGCTGGGCGGGATTTTTCATCTGGAAAGACGCGGTGTCGTCGCCGAACGCCAATGCCAGCCTGGCGTATTACCTGGCGCTGATGGATTACACGACGCTGGGCTGCAATTTCAACCTGGTGCTGCGCTGGCGGCTGCTGGAGGGAATGATCGCCATCGCCGGCCTCCTCACGTTCGCGTGGTCGACCGGTGTGATGCTGACGCTGGCGCAGCAGTTGCAGGACGAATACCTGCAGCGGTTCAAGCCGAAGGCCCCGGCCGGGAAGGCTCAATCCAGCGGCAGTTCGAAGGCGACGGAATAGTTCGGCTGCGCCGCGCCGGTGACCGCGCCCCGGAACGGATCGGAATCGCGCAGCAACCCCCAGCGCGCCGTGCCGGGGTGGGGCGCTTTCATTTTTTCCTTTTCGCCGTACAAGGCGTAGCTGACCCGCGCGCCCCGGCCGGGGTCGGATTCGCAGGTTAAAACCACCGTGTCCCCGGAAATGGCGGCCGACTGGATGGCGGCTTTGGATCCGTCGGCCCGGACGATTTCAAATCCCCTGCCGGATTTCCATTCCGGGGTTGCGGCGTGCGGGGGATCCATCTGGGCATCCCAGGCGAGGGGCGGGGTGGGGACGTGGAAGCGGACGGTGACGACGGCGCCTTTGCGGGATGCGGAGACGGGCTGGAGCGGCTGCCAGTTCCGGCCGCGCACGACGCGTTCGAAATAGATCTGGCCGTATTTTTCGCCGAGCATGCGGTAACCCTGCGCGTTGAGATGGACGCCGTCGCTGTAGGGATACTGGTATTTCGGGCCGGAGCAGACGATGGATTCGGGGTGATCGACGCCGACCTTCCATTGGGCCAGCGTGGAGGGGCAGCGGTCGTTGATGGAATTCTGCTGGGAGACGATCATTTGCAGCGCCTGGGTCTGCCCGGTGATCGCGGGCAGGTCGGAATTGTAATCGGACCAGAGCTGGTGGAGATCCTGTGCATAATGGACGTTGCCGGCGTCGCATTCGCCGTGGGTGACGATGATGGCGCCGACGCCGTAGGATTTTCCGGCGGCGCGGGCGAGGCGGGTGATGGCGCGGGTTTCGGTGAGGGCCGCTTCGTAGGACCGGCCGTTGACGCCTTTCTTCTCGGGATTTTTGCGCAGGTAAATCATGCATTGCCCGTTCTCGCCGACTTCGCTGTGAACCCCGGTGTAATCGCGTCCGGCGGCGCGGGCCATGGCAGTGATTTGATTGGCCATGGCGGAGTGGGGTGTTTCGCCGGCGAGATTCATCGGCCAGGAGCTGGGGTAATTGGTGGAGTAGCGGCCGTCGGGTTCGGTGAGCGGCACCAGGGCGAGGGCCGGGTCGGTGGGGTCGATGGGCCAGGGCAGGTTGCCGGTGGAGAGCTTGAGATTGTTATAGGGCTGGATGGTGGACAGGACGGGTTTGCCGCCTTCGCCGACGGCGAGGCTCTGGCCGGTGCCGATGACGCCGGACCAATCCCAGGACAGCCGGAGATCGTCGCCGGCGCGGGCGCCGGCAGGTTGCGCGAAGCAGGCGAGGAGAAGGCAGGGTGCGAGGCACAGCAGCAGGCGCGAAAGAAAACAAGCGGTCGTCATGGAGTGGATGAGGGATGCGGGTTCACGAGTCGTGCCCTGAACATAGCTGGGCGGGACGCGAACCGGGAGTTCATTCCGCCTTTCGGCCGGCGTGCGGACCGGGTGTGAACAGCCGGTGAATTGCGCGTGAATAGGTTCCCGTTGCTGTCAGCCGGGGAAAGGGCGAGGTTAACAGTGCGCGACGAACAGCTCGCATCCAAGTACCGGCGTTGAGATCCTTGAGCCGGGGCCGGGATTGCTCTCCGGAGCAGGGTCCGTTGATCGGACAGGCCAATCTCCCTTGAGCGTTCGCCGCGCGTTTTTTTCAGAGAATGACCAGGATGCCGGAGAGGGTGACTTTGAGGGAGCCCTGGAGGATCACGCTGGATTCGTCGCGAAAGGTGCCGCTGCCGGCGAGGTTGATGTTGACCGTGTCCGAGGTTTTGCCGGTGCCGATGTTTTCGGAGACCTTCGAGCTGCCGACGCCGGACAGTTGAAAGATGGAGTGTTTGCCGTCCGCGGTGGTGAAGGTGTTGTCGTTGTAGGAGATCGTGAAATGGGCGGTATAGGACTCGGTGTTGTTGCCCGAGTAGGTGGTGGTGCCGCCCTTGAAGGTCTCCGTGACTTTTTCGGATCCCGAGAAAACGCTGGCGTCGGAGGAGATGGTCAGGATCGGGCTCGTGTTGAGGATGAGGTTGGTGCCGGTGCTGTCGGCGACGAAGAATCCGAAGTCGGCTCCCGAGCCGCGCAGGACGAGTTTGGCGCCGGGCGGGAAGTTGGTGTTGAAGGAATTGGACAGCAGGTAGAGCATGCCGGCGGCATCCACCTTGCCGCTGCTCACGGTCGACTTGTAATTGCTCGTGATATTCGTCTGGGTCGAGGTGCGGTTCGTGGACGTGCTGACGAGTTCGTATTCAGCCACCTGGTCCTGAAGGTTGATAGAAAGTTGAACGGGGCCAACGGGCGCGGGCAGCGGAAGCGCCGAGGCGGAGAAGGAGCCAATCGCGGGGAGCAGGGCCAAGGCCAGGTAAATTCGGGATATTTTCATAACTTGAGATGGGTTGGATATTTCTAAAACACGACTCCCATATCCAATCCAGCCGCGCGGCGCAAGAGAAAGACGCAGAGAAAGACGCGGTGCTCCCGCCGCTACAGGAATTTCAACCACGGATGGACACGGATGAACACGGATCAGGGAAGGGCAGACTTTGACGCGAATTGACGCGAATTCTCACTAATTGTGGGGCGGAATTCCGTCGCGGGCTCGACGGGTCTGGACAATTAGCGAACATTCGCGTTAATTCGCGTCCGGCCTTTATCCGCGCTCATCCGTCTGCATCCGTGGTCAACAATTGTTCAGAGCACACCTTCCTCGACATCGTAGACGTCGAAGAAGAACTTCACTTTGCTGGCCGGCTTGCAGAATTTCGGGATGTAGGTTTCGAAATATTCCTGGACGGAATCCGGCAGGTCGGTCAGGCGCAGCCCGATCATTTCATTGTTCCACCGGATGACGGCCTGTTTGTCGCGCACGGAGGCGTTTTGCCGGATCCAGGCGTCCATTTCCGAGTCGGTCGCGCCGGTGGCGGCGTAGTCCCTGAATTGTTGCGCGTCCAGCCCGGTGAATTTCCAGAAATACGCTCCCAGCCCGCACGGGTAGAAGTTGTATTCGCCGTTAATCCCGAGCAGGTCGGCGCGGGCCTTGTCGAGCATGCGCGCTGCGATGACGAATCCGCCCATTTTTTCACGGGGACTGCGTGGCGGTGTTTTGCGCAGGTCCCGGGCGAGCGATTGCAATTGTTCCTTGTTCATAGTGATGGATGGTTCGGGGGGGAACATAACCCTGTTTTGCAGTTGCCGCCTCGGGAATTTGGAGGAATGATCGGGCTTCGGCTATGCAAATTCACAATTATAGGACTGACCCCTTACGCAAAGGGGTCAGTCCTATAATTGTGAATTTGAAAGCCGGGAAGACGGATGGAAACTTTGATTGAACTCCGGCAGCTTTCGCGGCGTTATCCGGCCGGGACGGACAGCGTGGCGGCCCTGGACGGCGCGGATTTTTCGGTCGCGCGCGGCGAGCTCGTCGCGCTGATGGGCCCGTCCGGCTCCGGAAAATCCACCCTGCTCAACCTCGTGGGCGCGCTGGACCGGCCCACGGGCGGTGATGTGCGGGTGGACGGTCTTTCGCTGGCGAATGCGTCGGAGCCCCAGCGGGTGTGGCATCGGCGCGAACGGGTCGGCTTTATTTTTCAAAGTTTCAACCTGCTGCCGACGCTGACGGCGCTGGAAAACGTGGAATCCCCGATGGTGTTTGCCGAGGTCCGGCCGAGCGAACGCCGTGTCCGCGCGCTGGCGCTGCTTGAATCGGTCGGCCTGGGCCATCGCGCGTCGCACCGGCCGGGACAGTTGTCGGGAGGCGAACGGCAGCGGGTGGCCATCGCCCGCGCGCTGGCCAACGGACCCGGCCTGCTGCTGGCCGACGAACCGACGGGCAACCTCGATTCACGTTCCGGCGCCGCCGTGCTCGACATGCTGTGCGACCGGGTTCGCCGCGACCAACTGACGCTCCTGCTGGTGACGCACGATCCGGCGGTGGCCGCCCGGGCGGACCGAGTGATTCACCTGCACGACGGGCGGGTGTGGCGCATGGAGACGCGCGGGGAATTCGCGGAGCGTTTGAAGGCGGGAGGTTTGGCATGACGCTGCGGGACCTGGTGTTCACGGCGGGATCCAATCTCGGCCGGCGCAAGCTCCGCTTTTTCCTGGCCGCGCTGGGTGTGCTGGTGGGGACGGCCACGATCGTCCTGCTGGTGTCGCTCGCATCCGGGGTCCGGGCCCAGATCAACCGCCAGTTCGAATCGATCGGCCTGAACCGCCTGACCGTGCTGCCGCGCGGCCGGTTTTCGTTCGGGCCGATGGCGTTTGCGCCGCATGCCACGAACGGTTCGGCGCGTCCGGTGCTGACGCCGGAAATGATTCAGAAGCTGAAGGAGCGGCCGGGTGTGGCCGGCGTGGTTCCGCAGCTCAATCTGCCGCGGTCGGTGAACGTCGAGTTGCGCTGGATGGACAAGTCCGAGCCGGTGCGGGTGGGGGAGAGCCGGTACCAGATGGGTTTTGGTTCACTGGCCAATGTGGGTGAATCGCTGGCTGGCACGCTTGAGCTGACCAACGGCGGGAGCATCGCCCTGAGCGACGGTGCGGCGCTGGCGCTGGGGATCGCCACGAACGAGCTGGCCGGGCTGGTGGGGAAGTCGATCGACGCCGAATTGCGCACGTCGCGCGGCGAGGCGCACGTGTTCCCGCTGCGCATTCGCGGGGTGTATCTGGAATCGGCGTCGACGATCCGGGTTTCGCCGGACGACGTTCTCGCGATGAAAAGCTGGTGGTTCAACACGAACAACCTGTTGCAGAGCGAGGGTTATGATTCGGCGGACATCCGGGCGGCGGATGTGTTGCGGGCGCGGGACCTGGGGCGGGAGTTGCAGAAGGAAGGATTCCAGGTGCAATCGCCGCAGATGTTCATGGAAATTGCGAACCGGATTGTGCTGAGCATTTCGCTGCTGCTGGGGCTGATCGCCGGGGTGGCGCTGGTGGTGGCGTCGATCGGCATCACCAACACAATGGTCATGGCCATTTACGAGCGGACGCGGGAGATCGGGATTTTGAAGTCGCTGGGAGCGTCGAACCGGGACATCCGGCGCCTGTTCCTGGTGGAGGCGGGATTCATCGGGCTGGCGGGGGGATTGATGGGACTATTGGCGGGGTGGGGAGCGGGGGCGCTGATGAATCCGCTGATCGCCTGGTATCTGCGTTACCGGGAGTTGCCGATGCGCGGGGATTTTTTCGCGGTAAGCCCGCTGCTGGCGCTGGGGGTGATTGGGTTCACGACGATTCTCGGCATGCTGGCGGGTTTGCTGCCGGCCCAACGCGCGGCGAATCTGGATCCGCTGGCCGCGCTGCGGCACGAGTGAACGGGTTCAGGCGGGAGGATGTTCCTGGAGCGCCTTGCCGATCCGGTCGTTTTGGAATTGCTGAATCTGCCTGGCCGCCAGAAGCACATACGCGGCGTAGGCGCCAGAGGAGACGGCGATCATCGCGACCGCCACCGGCCATGAACCCGCGCCGCGGCTGATCATCAGGATTGGCCACGCTTCCAGCAGGCAAAAGACGATCGACAGAACCACGATGAACACCTTGTAGCGGCCGACGCGCCCGCGAAATTCAGCGTCCTGCTCCATCAATTGGCGGTACATGGACTGGTAGACGCGGTGGCGTTCCGCCTCCGGGAAGCGTTCCAGTCCGGGCGTCGAGGTGTAGCTGGCAAATTTCATTTGTGGCTTGCTGTGTTCGCAATTCCGATGCGCTTGCAGAATAAATCATTCAAGACCGCTGCCAAGCGTCTTGTGTCCGCGGCGGCGGCGGCTATTCTCCCCGCAGATCCAACGGCCTGTGTTCATGAGATGTTTTTTGATTTGGCTGGCGATGCTTGCTTCTGCCTTCGGGCAGACGCCGGTGGATTTGTACCTGGACATGGAGGCTGGGACGAACGGGCAGCCGATCACGACGAACCTGCTGAATGCCTGCACGCATGCCGTGCCGGGTGCCGGTCGCTGGACATTGAACCGGGGGCATCCGAAGGGCTGCACGGATTGCTGGCAGGAGCTGGCGGCCGTCACGGATTTCGTCGTGCTCACGAACGCGGGCACGAACGGCGTGTGGCCGCTGCGTTCGGCGGTGAGCGTGAACGGGACGGTTTACGACGACGCGATCCACACCCGCGTGTTCGGGAAGGGGCTCAACGCCCGGAACCAGGGCGCGCAGTTCAATTTTGCCGCGCCCCACTGGCGCGTGTCCATCGGCTACTATTACACCATGGCCGTCGGCTACAGGGGCCAATCCATCGGCAACATCCTGTCGACCGACCTGCTGAACTTTGCCGATTCGAACGCGTGGGAATTCGACATCCAGGGCGGGTCGATCATCAATTCCAACGCGCTGGTGTTCGTGCATTCGCAGGCGGGCGGGCCGGCGCAGGCGGGAACGATCCCGGTGACGCGGACAAAGACCTACTGGATCACGCAGCTTTGGGACGGGTTGAACGGGGTTTGCAAGGTTGAGGTGTACGATCCCGTGACCTGGTCGAAACTGAGTGGGACCACCCAATTGACGTTAAGCAACCAGCCTTGCTGGACGTTTCAGTTCGGGGATTTGGAGAATACGAATTACCAGTTTGCGGTGACGAATTGCTTTGGGAACCTGGTGATGGACTGGACCACGGCGGTGTTCCCGCTCCTGCTGCCGGCTGTCGCGCCGCCGTCGCCGTCCTACCTGATTGTATCTTGGACTCCCACCAACGCCGCGACGCTGGAAAGCGCAGCCGGCGCGGCCGGTCCCTGGCAGACCTGGTCAAACAACGCCACGCCGCCGGTTGCCATTCCCGTCCAGCACTCCCTGCCTGCCGTCTTCTACAGGGTCAAGTCGACCAATACCACCCTCCTCGACGCGGCGCCCAGGTAGCCCCGCGCCACCTGTCTCCAGGCGGTCCAGGCCTTGCCGGGCCTCGCCCCGCGGGCGCCGGCCATCGGGTGTCGACAGGGTGAGCGGCCGGCGGATGACGACTTGGGGAGGGGACAGCGTGTCACCATTATAGAGGACATGCGCCGGGGCGGGACTGCGGGTAAATTGGTCCGGCTGCAGGCTTTAATTTTGCCTTTGATTCAATGCGACTTCTCATTCTCACCACGCTGGTTCTCACGGGGTTGATCCGGTGTTCGCGCGCCGATATTTTGCTCGAGGCGGAAAACGCGACACTCACAGGCAACGCGTATGTATCGCACTCCGTCGCCGGTTATTCCGGGACGGGATACGTCACCGGTCTGCAGAGCGCGAGCGACACGATCAACTGGACATTCACGGGGACGCCGGGGTTGTACGAGATGATCATTCGCTACCGGACGCCCAACGGTCAGAAAGGCTTTGCTGGAGTGATCAACGGACATGGATTCGCGGGGATGTTTCCGGCCACGAATGTTTTTTCATCGTTCGACAACGGCCTGGTCCAGGTGATCTCGGGTTCGAACACGCTGCAAATCGGAGGGAACTGGAACTGGTATGAGATCGACGCGGTCCGGCTGGTGCCGGCCACGCTGCCGCCGCCTCCGGCGGCGTTGTCCGGCGCGTTGTGCGATCCGCAGGCGACGTTTGCGGCGCGGATGTTGATGGCCGCCCTCGTGGCTGATTACGGCAAAATCACCTGGACAGGCCAGCATAACTCGGCGGATTTGTCCGCGGTCCAATCCGCTTCCGGGCGGTTGCCGGCGATTGTGGAGGGGGATTTCATGGAGTATTCGCCGTCGCGGATTCAGTATGGTTCGAACCCGGGCACCACGACGGAGAATTACATGTTGCTGGACAACAGCGGCTATGTTCTCGGGTTTTGCTGGCATTGGAACGCGCCGACGAACCTGCTGAACACCGCGAGCGAACCGTGGTGGAGCGGATTCTACACGGCGGCGACGACGTTCGATGTGCAGGCGGCACTGGCGGACACGAACTCGGTCAACTACGCGCTGCTGCTGCGGGACATTGACGCGATCGCGGTGCAGTTAAAGAAGACTTCGTCGAACAACATTCCCGTGCTCTGGCGGCCGCTGCACGAGGCGTCGGGCGGCTGGTTCTGGTGGGGTGCCAAGGGCCCGGCCCCGTTCAAGGCGCTCTGGCGGTTGCTCTTCAACCGGCTCACCGGTTATCACCAGATTCATAATCTCATCTGGGTGCTCACGAATGAAGATCCCAACTGGTATCCGGGCGATGACGTCGTGGACATTGTCGGCGTGGACGCCTACCCGTCGGATACGACCGATCCATTGTCGGGCAATTGGACGGCGTTGAAGGCGCAATTTGACGGGAAAAAATTGCTGACGCTGTCCGAATTCGGCGGCGTGCCGGACGTGGAGCGCATGCACACGTTTGGGGTTTGGTTTTCGTATTTTTGCTGCTGGAGCGCCAGCTACCTCCAGAGCGCGCCGGCGGGGATGGTCAGCCAGGTTTACAATTCACCGGATTCGGTGACGCTGGACGAACTCAACGCGCGCCCGCCGGCAGTGGTGCAGGGGGTGCAGACCAACGGCGGCGTGGTCCAGGTGTTCTGCACCGGCCCCCACGGCGCCGCGTTTCGGCTGCTCGGGTCCGGCGATCCTTCCGTTCCCATGGCATCGTGGTCCGTGCTGACCAATCGCACGATGCGGGGCGGATCCTTCATCTACTCCGACCTGCAGGCGACCAATGACCCGGCCCGGTTTTATCGCGTGGCGAAGCCTTGAATCAGGTTTTCAGGGAAACGGCGGCAGCGGTGTGGCGGCGAAAGGCGACGGTGTCCCCGGCGGCACGTTGGGATCAGCACCCCAATCCGGGTAACCATCGGTCAGGGTCTTCATAAACAAAACGACGGCCGCTTCCTCTTCATCGGTCAAACCGAGGTTGCCCAATTCATCCGCGTTGACCGTTTCGGGCACTTCGGGCGCCGGCCAGCCGGTGACGCCGAACGCGGGGTCCTGCTCGGAGTCCAGCCGATCCAGCACATCGCGCGTGTTGTAAAAATGCGTGATTTGTTCGAGCGACGTGAACACGCCGTTGTGGGCGTAGGGCGGGGTGATGGCAATGTTGCGCAGCGACATCACCTTGTGTTTGCCGAGTTCGGATCCGCCGGGCGATCGCGCGGCAATGTCCTCCCGGCCGCCCAGGCCCGGGTTGGGTTCGGGGTTGCCGGGGATGCGCGTGTTGCGCGGCACGCCGATGTTGTCGTAGGTGAAGTCCGTGAACAGCGGGGGAAAGGGCGTGCCGTCGGTCGCGAGGGTGGGTTCGGAGACGTGGCAGGCCGCGCACCGCGCCTTCCCGTTGAACAGGTCCAAACCCCGCTTTTCCTCCGGGGACAACTCCGTGGTGCCGGCGAGGTAAAAATCGAACTTCGACGTGAACCGGTTGAACAGGCGGCTTTTTTCGAATTCCGCGATTGCTTTCGTGGCGGCGTCGTAGGCGCTGGGAACACCCGCGGGCGCCTTGGCTTTTGCGGGCGCGCCTTCGCGGCCGGGGATGGATTCGAGTTTGATTCCGTAGATGGTCTCGAACGCGGCGCGGTAGGATCGGTTTTGGCGTAGCCGGGAGACGAAGGCCCATTTGCTGGGCAGCGCCATCTCCGAAGGATTGAGGAAAGGCTGGGCGGCCTGGGCCTGGAGATTGGCGGCGCGCCCGTTCCAGAACTGGCCGCCGACGTAGAGTCCTTCGACGCCGTCCCAGTGAAACGCCGGGCTGAACGCCGCGTAGGCGGCGCTGGGGGCGTTGAGCGTTCCGAAGCGGCCCTCGACGGATCCCTTAGAAACCGCGGTGGCGTTCGTGACATTATCCGGGTCGACGAATCCCGGCGCGCCGGACAGCACCGGCGCGAGGCTATGGCACGAGGCGCAGGACTGGTTGCGGTTCAGCGAGAGGTTTGGATCGGAATAGAGCGCCGCGCCGAGGGATTGCTCGTCCGTGATGGCCGGGGCGGGGGCGGGCGCTTTTTTGTTGGCCAGCATCCAGGCGCGGAATTCGCCGATATGACTTGGCTGCAGACGCCGTTCCGCTAGGGCGGGCTGCGCCTCCAGAAGGAAGAGGACCGTTAGGAGCAGCGAACCGGCAATCTCTGTGCGGCAATGCCGGGAAACTCGATAATGCATGCCCGGAGCATGGGGAAGGCGCCGGGCCGATGCTTTCGGCGGATTGCGATTCTTTTGCGCTGGGTTGCGACCTGTCCTGCCCGGGTGGAGTTCCTCAGGGCAGTGCGCGGACGCGCCAATAGTTGTCGGCGCCCGGAGACACGGGGCGAGTGAACTCGACGAGGCCGTTCCCGCCGGCCAGGTTCGTGGCCGCGGGCTGCCAGTTGGGACTCGAAAGATCCCCGGCCATTTCGAGCACGTAATTCCATCGCGAAAGCCCGTTGAAGGCCAGGTGAATGCCCGATGCGTCGAGCCCCGTGCAGGAGAGTCGGTTAAAGTCGGGCGGCAGGGCGGTGGCGGAGGGATCGAACAACTCCGTGCTGGCGATGGCGGTTCCGCTGAGGGAAGAACCGCCGGCGAACAGCACCTTTCCTTCGTCCAGCAGCGTTGCCGTGTGCCAGATTCGGAGGTCCAGCAGGGCTCCCGTCCACGACCATTCGCCGGAGGAGGGATCGTAGAGTTCTGCCCCGGAAATGAAGTTCCCAGCAAAATCGGCGCCTCCGGCGATCAGGACTTTTCCATTCGGCAGGAGGGTGGCGGTATGGGCCTGGCGGCGCACATTTTGATTGCCCGATGTCGTCCATTCGCCGGAGACAGGATCGTAGATCTCCGATGCCGCAGTCGCGCTCGTGCCGCCCGCTACGAGGACATTTCCGCCGGGCAACACCGTGGCGGTGTGATAGGAGCGGGATGCGATTGGGGCGCCGGTCACCGTCCAGGAGGAATCCGCGGGATCAAACAATTCGGCGGTGCCCCAGCCTGTCACCAGGACTTTGCCGGATGGCAGCAGGCTGGCGGTGGCCGCGCCGCGCGCAAAGTGCATCGGGCCGGTGGGAGTCCACGTGCCCTCGGCCCGGTCGTACACCTCGGCAGTGGTGAGATAACCCAGCACGTTATTGTATCCACCGGCGATCAAAACCCGGCCGTCCTGCAGCAGTGTGGCCGTGTGGTACTGCCGGGGCTGGTTCAATGCCCCGGTGGCGGTCCAGGTCCAATTGGTCGGATTCGCTGGAAACAACTCGGCTCCGGACATGGACCAGGCGCCATTGTATCCACCGGCAACCAGAACCTGTCCGTTCAGCAGCACGGTGGCGGAGTGGTAAACGCGGGCCTGGTTCAGGGGCGCGACTGCCGACCAAACCCCGGCGGCGGGGTCGTAGGACTCCACGTTACTGCAGGGCCAGCCAGTCGCGTTGTCGGCGCCCGCCGCCAGCACCCGGCCATTCTGCATCAAAACAGCGGCGTGCTGGTAGCGGCCGGTGATCATCGACCCCGCCGGATCAAAAACCGCGCTGTTCAAAGGAGCACCGGAATCAAACCACAGGATGACTGCCAGCACCGGCATGATGGGGAGTCGGATGTCTCGCGTGAGTAAATCCGGGCGGGAAGAGGCGCGCATGCCTGACTTTGGCAAATCCGCCCGCCTAACTCAAGACACGCCTTGAGGGCGATGAGATTCCATCCAGGGGTCCAACCGGAGCGCGGCTGTATCCCGCGCAGCGCGGCCCTGTGCGCCGGTGGCAGACGGACAGAATTACTTGGCCAGCGTGCGGTGGTAGATCTGCCAGCCGTAGCCCGGCAGGTGGACGTCCGGCAGCGTGTTGTTCAACAGCGGCGGCATGCCGGTGATTTTGACCGGCTCGAAGCCTTCCGGATCCGGCAGCCCGATCGTGGTGTCCACGTGGCGGCTCGAGAAATTGATCACAACGAGGTATTCGTCCTTCTTGTCCTTCCTCGTATAACTCACCACTTCCGACGGCGCCTGGTTGTCGATCCAGGTGAGATCGTTCCCGGTGAAGGCCGGGTGTTGTTTTCGCAGTTGGATCAGGTCGCGGTAGATGTCCCGCAGGGGCGGGCGCTGGCCTGGGGTCCAGAAGATGGGCATTTTTTCGAACAGGGCGGGATCGGCCGATTCGGTGGAATCGCCGACTTCCATGCCGTTGTAGAACAGCGGGACGCCGTCGAGGGTGAGCATGAAGACCTGGGTGGCGAGGGCGCCGTTGACGCCGTAGCGCACCACGGCGCGCGGCTGGTGGTGAATATCGCTGTAGCGAAGGTGCATCGCGCCATCGGGGAATTGGTCGCGGGTGTGATCCCAGGATTCGCGGAGCTTCACGGCGGGCGCCTCGCCGGCCATCACCTGGCCGAGCCACGAATAAAGACTCCAGGAGCTGTCCATGTCGAACGCCTTCGTCAGCAGCGCCGGCCGGGCCCCGGCTTCCGCCAGGATGATCACGTTCGGATTCACCTTCTCCAGTTGTTCCCGCGCTGTTCTCCAAAACTCCACCGGCACCGTGTACGCCACATCGCAGCGGAATCCGTCCAGGTTGTATTGCTGCAGCCACCAGGCGAGCATGTTGATCATGTAATTGCGCAGCTCCGGGTTCTCGTAATTCAATCCGGCCACATCCGGCCATTCGGAATTGGGCGGAACAATCTGGCCGCTCGCATTGGTCTGGTAATACTCGGGATGCGCCATCAGCACGCTGTCCCACGCGGTGTGGCCGGCCACGATGTCCAGGATCACTTTCATCTTGCGCGCGTGCGCCTCCTGGATCAGCCGGCGAAAATCATTCGTGGTGCCGTAATCGGGATTGATGCCGTAGAAATCGCGGATGGAATACGGGCTGCCGAGCGTGCCTTTCCTGAGCTTCTGGCCGACGGGATGGATGGGCATGAGCCAGAGCACGTCGACGCCGAGGTTCTGGAGATCATCGAGGCGCGCGGTGATGCCGTTGAAATCGCCCGCCGCGGAGAAGTTGCGCGGGTAGATCTCGTAAATGACCGCGTTGCGCAGCCAGTCCGGCGCGGTGCGGACGGTCATTTTGGCCGGTTCCGGGTCTGCGGCGGCGGTTGAGAGCACCGATCCCACGACGGCTGCGGCGAGCAGCCCCTGAAGTTTGGTCCACATGGAATTCATCAGAGTGACGGGTTGACGGGGTGTTTGAATGCAGGACTTCCTCCCGGTCGCATCCCGCTGCAACAACTTCGAGCGGGCCGCGATCGCATCGAGTGACAGGCAGACTGTACCTCGACCATGCCTCCCAAGGTGCCAAGGCCCCGGCCCGACACAAGCAAATTCCCAACCTCTAAAACTCTCAAACTCCTGAACTCCTAAACTTTCAGGCTGCCAACCCGTCCCCCGGCAGGCATTCCATCACGCGCGATTTCAAGTCCTCGAGCGCGAACGGTTTGTTCAGCAACCGGATGTCGAACGGCCAAGCGGGCAGGTCGCGCTGCAGGCCGGGATGGACGGCGACATAACGCGAGGACACCAGGATTGGAAATCTCAGCGGCCGGCGGTAGCACCGGTGAAGCAGTTCCTCGAGGGAAAAACCGGGGTGATCGTAATCGGTGATCCACAAGTCGGGCCGGCGGCGGCTGATTTCCTCCCAGGCCTCGCCGCCCGTGGCGCACTCGATCAATTGATAATTCCAAAACCACCGGTCCAGCATCGTCCGCACCAGGTCCCGCGCCGCCGGGTCGTCGTCCAGCAGCAAGATCCGCGCAGTCCGGCCCGGGCGCGCCAGGGAGACGAGTTGGTTTGTATTCCGCGCGTTGGGCCCGAGGAACCGGAGCACGCCGTTCCGGAACGAGGCGATGTCAAACGGCTTGTTCAACAGCGCGACATCGAATCCGGGAAAGGCAAGTAATTGATCCACGACGGATCTGAAGCAGAGCGCGGCGGAGACGACGAGGATGGGGAACCTGCCCGGGCGCTCATAGAGGAACGGCAGCGTCTCGGGAAAACCGAGCCGCGGATGGCGGCAATCCGTGATCAGCAGGTCCGGCGTTCTCCAGTCGATTTCGTGCAGCATGCCGTCCGTGTCGCGGCACTGGACGAGGTCGTAGTCCGTGAAGCTCCAGCGGAGGATGATCCGGATGGATTCGCGCAAGGCCGGCTCGTCGTCGCAATGCAGGATCCGGGCGGGCTTGCCGTTCTTGAGCAGGGACACCGTCTGCGGCGACTCCGGCGGCCCCGCCGGGGGATTCTTTCCCGGACCACTCTGGGGCGGGCGTTTTCCTTCGTGTTCACTCATGTTGGGATTTTCGGCCGGTGGGGGGACAAATTCTGTCCCCGGCCTTCGGGAAGGGATGCGAGGGGGCCCAAACCAAGCCCCCTCGCGCGGTTGCTCCCTACCCACCTCCGGCTTCCGCCCGGGTTTGTGCCCGGGGAAATGGCTTCCACCAGCATCAACGACACGAGATTAAACCGCTCGGGGTGACAATGGCTGTCCCTGCTGTTAGGAATTGACTTGGGGGCCGATTCCGGGGATCACGTGGGGAAACGGAGATTGAATTATGGCCAAGGCGAAACGACTGGGTGCGAACCGGGCCGCGCTGGAACGGATGCACCGGATTCATCAACTGCTTCAGAACGGCGAACATCCCAATTGCACCCAGCTCGCCGCGGAATTCGAGGTCAGCCGCCGGACGATGAAGCGCGACATCGAGTTCATGAAGGACCGGATGAGTTTGCCGATCGAGTTCGACGTGTCGCACAACGGCTATCGCTACACGAAGCCGGTGTCGCGGTTTCCGGAACTGCCGATGAGCGAGGCGGAGGTGTTCGCGCTGTTCGTGGCGGGCAAGGCGATCGAGCAATACCGCGGCACGCCCTTCCAGCGGCTGCTCGAGACGGCGTTCCGGCGGCTCACCGGGCGGCTGGATGAGAATGTGAAGTTTTCCATGGGCAGCCTGGACAGCGTGATTTCCTTCCGGCCGTTCGCGCCGGGGGACGCGGATGTCGAGGCGTTCGAAATCCTGTCGCGGGGCGTGCGCGAACGCCGGGCGGTGACGTTTCTGTATCGCAACCACGGCGCGCTCGCGTTCCAGCGGCGCCAGGTGCATCCGTACCATCTCGCCCACGTGGACGGGCGCTGGTGTTTGTTCGCCTTCGACGCGGTCCGGGAGGCGATGCGGACGTTTGTGCTGTGCCGGCTCAAGCAGCCGCGGCTCCAGGCGCGGCGGTTCACCGTTCCGAAGAAATTCGATCTGAACGAATATCTCCGGCACAGCTTTGCGCTGTTTCGCGGCAAGGATGGGGACGATTACGAGGTGGTGCTGGACCTGGACGCGTGGGCGGCGGACGAGGTGCGTGGGCGGCGCTGGCACGAGAGCCAGGAGTTGATGGAGCTGCCCGGCGGCATGCTCCGGGTCAGCCTGCGCCTGAACAACATCGAGGAAGTGGAAAAATGGGCGCTCGGGTTCTCCACGCACGCCACGGTGGTGCGTCCGAAGCTGCTGGCCGAGCGGCTTCGCAAAACCGCCGTGGAACTGGCGAAACGCTACGCGGACGGGTAAGTCACGACTTGTTCAGCGCCCCGCGCGATAATAGCCGGCCGCGGCCGATGCATTTGTGTCCGCGAATGAAAAACTCCCGTCCACCGCCGCCGGCAGCGAGGCCAGCACGGTCCAATGCACGAGGTCGGTTGAGGTTTCGAGCCGGTAGGCGGCTCCGGGCAGCCCGCTCCATTCGGTGGACACGATGCCTGGAGCGGTTTGGCTTGCCGCGACCGCCGCGGGCGGGTCGGTTTTGAACAGCACCACGGAGGTGAATGGTTGCAGCACCAGGCTGCCGGAATACGGCGTTCCCCTGGGATCCACATACGCGCCGGCGAGCGAAATTGCTTTCGGCGCCGAACCCGGATTGAATTCGAACCGGACCAGGTTGTCGGGGTTGACGGGCACGGTGGTTGCCGGGGTGAGTTGGACGTTGTCCACCCAGGCGGCCTGCGGGTCGGTGCCTTCGCACAACTGCCATTGGAGGCGCGTGTCGGGGATGCTTTCGGTGACGGGCAGGAAGACGCGGTAATGCGCGCGGTTGGTCCCGAGTTCCACCGCGCGCACCGGGCTTGCGTAGTGCCAGGGCGCGCTGTTGGCAAAGAGGCAGGCGCGCAAAACACCGTTGGTGATCCCCGCGGCATCGAAACTCAGCAGGTAGACCGATCCGTTGGTGACGGGAAAAATGTCCTGGTAATCGAAGGCATCGAGCGTGTTGAAAATGTTTCCTGATGGGGCTGTGAAATTCATTTTCAAACAGCCGCTGGCGAGCGGGCCCGGGTTGTCCCAAGACACCGCCGTGTTGTTGCTCGTGCTGCCGTAAACGGTCCAGCCGGCGATACCGGATCCAAACGCGGCGTTGCCGACGAGGTTTCGCCCCAAGCCGGTGGTGAGGCAGGGCGGGTAGGCGACCGGGCTCGAAGCGGAATGGAGATCCTTGCCAAACAAAGACTGCCAGCCCGGGAGGGACATCGTGAGGGACGACTGCCACGACTGGTTGAACGCAAGGCACAGCGGGTCGCCGAAGGGGCGGCAATACCAGTTGGTGTCGATGAGTCCGTAGCCGTCCAGGTCGGCGGTGTCGTTGAGGACCAGCGCCGCGGTCTGGTCGGCATTGCCGCAGACGAAATAGTTCCCGGTGATGGTATCTCCGTGGTTTCGCGGATTGAGAAAGATTTGGTTGCCGTTGCTGAACACCGTGTTGGCCGTGACGGTGATGTTGCTGGCATCGTTGTTCAGCAGCAGGCCGTGCCCGGTGCAATTAAAGACCGTGTTTCCGGTGATGACAGCGTTCAAGGCGTGGCCGTCCATGTAAATGCCGTTGGCGCCGCGATAATAATTCACCGCGCCGTTGGTGGCGCCGAGGGCGTTATAGACAATATTGCTGCGGATGACCTGGTTGGTGAACGGCTGCGGGTTCCAGTCGTTCCAGGTGTAAATGGCGCCGCCGTCATCTTTGACGAACGCGTAATTGCTAACGACGTTTGTTTCGATGATGAGATTGCTCTGGCTGAAGAAGAACGCCGTGTAGCCCAGCCCGTCGGCCACGTTGCCTGCAATGACCGAGTTGGCGCCCGGCAGCGCGCTGCCGGACCATTGCCAGAGCGCGAACATTTGGTTGTCCCCGCCCAGCCCGCGACCCGCGCACGCGCCGATGTCGGTGAACGAGCAGCCGCAAATGGCGTAGCCCGGATAATACCCGGTCATGGTGATCGCGTTGTTGTTGATGTGCTGGAACACGCAGTTGGTGATCGTCACGCCCGCGCCTGAGCCGTCGATGACCACGCCGTTTTCGCCCGCGTTGATGATGCGAAGTCCGGCGAGCACCAGGTTGGTGGCGTTGTGGGCGTAAAGGCCGGTGTGCAGCCCGCCCGTGATTTCCAGGTTCTGAAGCAGCACCTGGCTGATGCCGCCGGGCGATGCCAGGTTCACGACGGTGCCCGCCTGTGTGGCTTCCACCAGGAAGCTGTTGGGATCCGAAACCGAGAGCAGTGCCAGCTGGTGGGTGGAATTGTCGTAACACCATTCGCCCGGCTGATCCAGCGTCGCGACGTGGTTCTGGACGAAAAATCCCCAGCCCGGCTGAATCGGGTAAATGGAGCTGTACAGGAAGAAGAGATTCAGCGAATTCCCCGACTGCGACGTCACCGTCGCCCGGTCAAGAACCCACTGCATCGTGCGGCAAACCACTTCGGCCCCGGTCCAATTGGGTGTCGGCGCAGCCGAAAGCGCGCTGCTGACAAGCTGGGTCTGCCCGGCGGCGGAGTCGATGGTGAGATAGCCGCCGTTCGTGTCAGAGAGATTGGGCCAGCGGCCCAGGGGCAGGGCGGCGCCGTTGGAATAGAGGCCCGTGACCTGGGAGGCGGCGCCGGGGAGGGCCGCGCGCCAGAAGTTGCCGCCGATGTTGGTCCAGTTGCTGACAGGCACCGTGCCGGTGAGGACGGGTGGATTTCCCGTTCCATACGCGCCCAGAACAATGGGGTTGCCGGCGCTGCCGGACCGGGCGAGGTTCAACTGGCCCCGGAAAACATCGCCTCGCCGGAACAGGACGACGTCGCCGGGGTTCAGTGGAAGGCTGCCGGCTTTCGCGAGGCTTTGCAGCGGGGTGTCGATGGAGGTGCCATTGTTGGTGTCGCTGCCATTGGCGGCCACATAATAGCTGGCCGCCCGGGAATCCGCGAACCCCGTCAGCAAGGCTGCACCCAGCGCGAGCTGAATCAAAGCCTTGTGGGGGTGCTGCACATTCACAATCCTGGCAAACATACCAAATCCCCCTCGTCCGTTCAATGCAGGCCGACCAATTTCCAATTCCTAAACTCCAAACTCCTTAACTCTTAAACTGCCCTACAGCCCGCTTGCCCGGTAATAACACTGGGTGTTCGTTCGCGCATCGCTGAACGTGCAGGAACCCCCGCTGACCACGTTGGTGCTCCAATCCGACCAGGCGCCGCCCGCGAGGTTGGTGCAGGTCTGCACCCGGACCTGGTAGCCGTTCGCCCAGCTCACCGTGAAGCTGAACACGCCGGATTGCATCGTCGCATCGCTCATCACCGGCACCCAGGGCAGCACCGTCGCTCCCCCCAACGTGCTGCTCCATCCCGAAGTATTCAGGCTGTAAACCAGCGGCACGCTCGACGCCGCGAACAGGTCCGTTCCACTGTCGGTTACCGTCGGCTGGCTGCCGGTGAAGCACACCGACTCCAGGAGCGGGTCATTCCCGAACGCCGCCGACCCGAGGCTTCCCACGCCGCCGTCGAAGAAAAGGGTGGCGAGGCTCGAGCAGCCGTAAAATGCCCGGGCCCCGATCGAGCTCAATGAGCTGTTGAATGTCAGGGTGGTTAATGTGGAACAGTTGTTGAAGGCGTCGGCGCCCAGGGTGGCCAGGGTTGACGGAGGCGTCAGCGCCGCCAGGCTCAGGCAATCGTAGAAGGCGGAATACCCGATGTTGGTCAGGCCGGCCGCAAAATCCACTGAAGCCAGGGCCCGGCACTCGTAGCAGGACTGGCCCGGGAGTGACTTGGGATTGTCCGGAAAATCGATGGCCGCCAGCGTGCGGCAGTTCAGGAAGGCGGATTCCCCCAGCATTTTGAGCCCGGACGGCAGGGCGACGGAGGGCAGGGAACGGCAGCCCGCGAACGCCTGGCTGCCGATGTTGGTAACGCCTGCGGGAATGGTGACCGACACCAGGCTCGCGCAGCCGCTGAAGAGTCCGTCGGAAATCGAGGTCAAGGCCGTGGGCAGCGCCACGAAGGTGAGCCGGGTGCAGCCCTGGAACGCCGTGACGCCGATGTTCGTCACCGTGTCGCCGGACGCGAACACGAGGCTGGTGATGTTGGTGTTGTCCTTGAACGCCGACCGGTCGATCGCGACGACGGCATAACCGCCGAGCGTGGACGGGATGACGACGTCGCCGGTGACGTTGGTGGAAATGCCGGTGATGGTGGTGAGGCTGCTGTCCACGGTGTAGGTGAAATTGGTGGTGGCCGTGGCCTGGTTGAGGACGAGGTTGTCGAAATAGATGCCGCGCAGCGCCGCGTTGGCGTCGTCCACGAGGTTGGTTGCGTAGAACAGGAAGCTGGACAGGTAACTGGTGGCCGTGTTGGTCACGAGGATCGTGATGGCCTCCGAGCCGCTGCGGCCCGTGGCGTAGACCCGGATCTGGGTGCCCGAGACCTGGGTGATCGTCCAGTGCATGGTGGTGGTGCCGTAGTTGGTCAGGGCCGTGACGCCGTTGACGGTGACCAGGTTGGTGGCTCCCTGGTTCACCGTGATGATGTCCCGGTTGTCCGCGGTGCGCAGGACGAAGCCCCGGTTGCCTCCGGTGCCGGGGTCCTCGTTCAGGCCGAGGTCGAAGGCGAACACGTTTCCGTTGGTCAACCCCTGGCTGAATGCGCGGCTGATCCGGATGCTGGAGCCGTCGCCCCAGGCGCCGTATCCGAACGCGTCGCCCATTTCGAGCCCGGCCTCGGCGCTGTTCCAGATGCCGTTGGTGGCCGGGCCGGACCCGTTGACGGCGCTGAGGGTCCAGGCGCCGAACCCGGCGCCGCCGTTGGATGCGTTGGTCCAGCCGCCGGAATAATTCGAGGCGAAATCGGCGTTGATGGTGGCGCTTGCGGGGGTCGCCAGCGCGAGGAACCCGGCCAGGACGGTGACAGGGAATGCAGTGTTCATGGTGGCTCCTGGTTGTTTACTTAACGGTGGTGACCATCGAGGAGATGGTGAAGGTTTTGTTCGTGGTGCCGCCGGTCACGGTGCCGCCGGTGTAATAGCCGTGGAACTCGGTGGCGCCGGTGACGGTGACGCCGCTCACGATGGTATAAGTGGTGTTGGCCAGGCTGGGATTGCTGAACAGCAGCACCATGCCCGCGCTGCTGCCGCCCGGCCCGCCTCCGCCGCCGGACGAGTAGGTGCGCGGGATTTTGTAAACCAGGTTGCTGCCCGCGGAGGATTTCACCTGGATGATGGTCCCCGCCGTTCCGTTCGTGGTGTAAAGCACCGATCGCTGGGTGCAGTTCGCCGCCGTCGGCGTGCTGGTGGCCCCGCCCGTCCCCACCATGATCCCACCCGTGATCGAGAAGGTGTTCTGGTCGCAGTCAAACCCCTCCTCCGGCGCCGTGGTTCCCGAGGCAATGATCAACCCGCCGTTGATGTTCATCGTGCCGTTGGAATCGATGGCGTCGTTGCCCGAGCTGTAACAGTAGATCGTTCCCGCGTTGATCGTGATGTTGCTCGAGGCGTTGATGCAGTCGTCGTAGGCGGTGATTTCCAAAATGCCGCCGTTGATGGTCAGACGGGCCTTGCTTTCCAGCCCCTCGCCCCCGTCGTTCTTTGTCGATGCCGTGAACACGCCGCCGTTGAACGTCAGGTCGCCCCCGACCGAGAACGTTTTTGGATTCGAATAATCCGCGCTTTCACCCGAGCCGGACACCAGCACCTTCGAGCCGCGCGTCGCCAGGTTGAACACGGGCGAATTCGTCACACCCAGCACCCCGATCACTGCCGCGCCGTCGGCGGAAATGCAGTCGCCGGCGTTTCCCGTGCTCAGGGCGTAGATCTTGCCGCCAAGGATCTGCAGCGTTCCGTCGGCCTTGAGGCAATCCGCCGCGGCTATGTCCGCCGCCTTCAGGTCATTGGTGTAGATGCTGGAGGCGCCTCCGCTGGTGAACAGGTTGA
Organism: Verrucomicrobiota bacterium; assembly: GCA_046346665.1. Classification (GTDB taxonomy): domain Bacteria; phylum Verrucomicrobiota; class Verrucomicrobiia; order Limisphaerales; family JAXMHQ01; genus JAXMHQ01. Next base: position 6,662 of record JAXMHQ010000038.1, on the reverse strand, counting down.
ACGTGCCGCCCGTGATCAGGATGTTGCCGTCGGCCGAAATGCCCTTGCCAGCCGTGCCGGTGTGCGTGACCGTGATTGAACCGCCGGTGATGGTGAGGTTTGTGTCGCACTTGATCGCGGTGCTGTAGGAGGGGTCGGTGTAGGTGTTCGTCGTGACGGTGCTGCCGTTGGTGGTGTAACTGGCCGCCGTGCCCAGATAGACGCCGCCGGAGAGATTGAAGATCAGCGATCCGCCGTTGATGACCATTTCACCCGTGCTCTTCAGCGCCTTGGATTGAACGCCGTTCACGGTCATGTTGATCGCTCCCCCGGTAACCGTCATCGTGCCGTCACACTTGATTCCCTTCACGTCGTCCGTTGTGCTGTAAATGTTGATGCTGCCGCCGTTGATCACCACAGTCCCCACATCGCCGTCGATGCCGTCGCTCGCGGCCGCGATGTTCAGTGTGCCCTGGTCCATGATGAAGGATGAGACCGTGTGGATGCCGTCCTTCGCCGCCGCCGGCACCGTCACGTCGCCGCCCAGCATGCGCAGGTAGGTTTTGGTGGAGATGCCGTGCCCCTTCAATCCGGTGACTGACAGGCTGCCGCGTCCGCTGATGACCAGGGCGCCCGTGGCGTAAAACGTGCCGCTGCCGCTCTGGGTGTAAGTGGTCGAATCCGACAGGCTGTTCGTCGTCCCTTCCGCCAGCACCACGTAACAGCGGTTGGTGGACAGGATGCTGATGGCGGGGCCGTTGGTGCAGTCAAGGTGGACGCCGTTGAGGGTGAGTTTGCAGGCGTTGGTGCCCGTGATGGACACGTAGCCGGCGGCGGAGGTGCCGGACAGGACATACTCGACCCCGGCCACGGTGGAGGTGATCACCAGCGCGGCACCGGTTTGCACGTACGTCACGCCGCTTGAGGCGCCGTTGCTGACGGTTGCCGATGACCCGTTGAAGGCGATGATCACCTGGGACGGCCAGGTGCTGTTCTCCACCCGGTCGGCGTCCGCCGCCGCTCCCGCGCTGGCCACAACCATCAAACCCAGCGCGGCCGCCCGCAGGAATCCGGGCAGCAGCGACTTTCTCACGCGCCATGCCGGCCCCGATCCGGCCGCGGAGTTTTCCGGGGTCGGTTTACGATTGAAATGGGTGCGTTGCGCGGCGGCGGCTTCGGCGAAGCGCGAAGCGAGCGGGGTGATAGAGTTCTTTGACATGGGATCTCCCGGGTTTGAAACAGGCACTTCTGGCGAACCAATACGCATTCTTTCTGCCGGCGGCCGGGGCCGGGCGCCCTGAACGAGCCGCCCGGCCGGGAAACCGCCATACCGCGCACAATCCTAAGGAACCCAACATTAAGTTATGATGAAGGTTGTTTTGGTGAGTGAATCTAATCGTGTTGAATGCCATCTTGTGGCCGCGGAGCCCGGGCGCGCTGGCAGAGTCAGGTTCCTTCAGCTTTCTCTAAAGTCCGGGGTTCTGTCTCCGATAGGGGGTCTGGGAGTGAGCCGGGTGATTCATCACCCGCTGTGCAGCCATGTCAACCGGGGTGCCATGCATCCCGGGCGAAACAGGACAGACATGAACATCAGTACAATCAACACCAGCACCCAGGCAGTTCCGGACTTTGCTGCACTCCGGCAGAACCGCTTTAAAACGATCGACCAGGACGGCGACGGTTCGATCACGCGCGACGAACTGGCCGCGGCGATTCCGAAGAATGGGAAGGGTCCCGGCGTGGACGAGATCTTTGCCGCGGTGGACACGGACCAGGACGGGGTGATCAGCGACGCTGAGGACGCGGCGGCGTTTGAGAAGATGCAATCGCAGGGTCCGCCGCCCCCGCCGCCGGGCGCGGCCGACATGGCGGCCAGCCTTCTCAAGGCGGCTGATTCCGATGGCGACGGCAAGATCAGCCAGGACGAATTGGGCAAGGTCCTGTCGCAACACGGGGCCGACACGTCGAACCTGGGGGATCTTTTCAAAGCCCTCGATTCGGACGGCGACGGATCCGTCACTCAATCCGAACTGGAGAAGGTCCTGAAGCAGATGCTCGAACAGACGCAGGGAAATCCACCTCCACCTCCGCCGGATGCCGCCAGTTACGACAGCACCGGCAGTTCAACTTCGAGCGGCAGGCAAAGCGTCTTCTCGGTGACGGCATGATCCGGGTTTGCCGGCGAGGTCATCGCCTGCCGAAAGTTTTTCTGCTTTCGGCAGGTTTTTTCATTCGGGCCGAAGAGGCTCGGAAGCGCGGGCGCTTTCCCACTCGAGGGAAGCATTTCTGCCCGCGGTTTGGGAGTGAGCGGTGCAGCGATGCCGGTATCGAGCAGCCCATGCCCGCGCTCCGAGTTTCTTCGGCCCGCGCCCTGCCGCGGCGAAAAGACCCGCGGCCAGTTCAGGGCGCATCCTGACAGGGGCAACATTAAGGGTTCATGAAGAAGAGATCCTGGAGCCGAGATGGGAGTTTTGGGCGCGCGAAGATCGCGATGGTGGCGAAGAAGGTTTGTGCGGTGCCCTTTGCGGGCGGCGTGCCGTCGGCCTTCGAGGGCCGTGGCAAAGCGAATCAGCCAAATCGCTCACCCATCGGTGACCCGGGCAAAGCTCCGTGTTCGTTGCGAATCTCAGCGTCCTCCGCGCCTGTGCGTTTTTCCCCCACGGAGTTCCACCGCTTGGCGACGGCTTATCCCGGTTCCGTGATCGTCGTGTCCGCGTGCTCGTAAGCGGGCGCGCAGCAGCAGAGCAACCGCAGCGTTTCTGCGCCGGTGTTCCAAAGCTTGTGCTTCTGGCCCGGGCGAATCGCGATCGCGTCCCCTATTCTCACCTCGCGAACTTCTCCATCGATCCGGATTCGGCCGGTGCCGCGGGTGATGTAATAGATCTCCTCGGTCAGCGAATGATAATGTTCCTGGGTCGAGCCGCCCACCGGCACGCGCGCCTCGGCCAAGCTCTGGTTGCGGATGGACGAGTTTCGATGCGCCAGCAGTTCGCGGATTTCGGATCCGTCCTTCGTGATGAACGGCGCGGCGGAGTTGAGATTAACAATATCCATGGTCTGGAACCGCACTCTAAACCGCCTGTGCGCGGCTCTCAAGTATTCGATCCAGTCCATCCTCCTCCGCACGGGTGCGATTCCATCCGAGGGTCAAACCGGGGCACGGCTGTATCCCGCGCAGCGCAGCGGAGCGGGATCAGCCGCAGCAACGCCCGCCCGCGCCGAGAAGGTGCGCGGGTTCGCGAGGGGGTGGAATGTTCACGTTGCTGCGGCTGGTCCTTGCGGACACAGCCGCGCTCCTGCTCCTCGATTCGTTACCGCACCCCCTCCGCCAGGGCCGACGGATCTGAATCGCGGGTAGGGACGGCGCGCTGCGCCGTCCGCGCCGCGTCCAGCGGCGCAACGTGGCAGAGGGCATGCCAGGCGCCGTTCCGCTTTCCACCCGCTGATACGCGGGCGGGGACGCCGCAGCGCGGCGTCCCTACCGTCTGAATTCCACGATCGCGTGCCTCTTTACACATTAGCCGACATCGAAAACAATTGCGCACCCCTCCTTGGAAGATGAGGATTCCACCCATGAATCGCTTTCCGACGAAATCCTGGTTCCGGCTCCTCCTGCTGGCTCTTACGGTCGCGGCCCCCGCCATCGCCGCCGGCACGAATCCGCCCCCCGACCTCTGGCCGCTCGCCACCAACTCCGCCGCCGTGCACCGGTTCTCCACCCTCTTCACCGCCCAGGACGTCCGCGACAATCTCAATTCCGACGCGAAAATTCAAAAGGCCCTCGACTGGTGCAAACAAACCGGCGTCACCCGCGTTTACATCGAATCGTTCCGCGACGGCTACCAGCCCGACCGCGCCGTCCTGCTGAAATTGAAAAACCTGTTCGCCACGAACGGATTTGAAGTTTCCGGCTGCATCACCCCCACGCACCTCGGCAAGGCGTCCGCAGGCTGGAATGTCGCGTGTTGCTTCACCGACCTTCCCACCCAGGCGAAACTCAAGTCCGAATTCGAATTCGCCGCCGGGCTGTTCGACGAGATGATGATCGATGATTTCCTGTTCACCGATTGTCCGTGCCCCGATTGCAACAAGGCGCGGCTCGCGAAGACGGTGAATGTCCTCGGTAAAAAGTATCCCGTGAACGGCGATTCCTGGCCGGATTACCGCTGCGAACTCATGGTCCGGCTTTCGCGCGCCGCCATTCTCGACGCCGCCCGCAAGGTGAATCCCAACGCCCGCATCATCATCAAATTCCCCCAGTGGTACGATGAATTCCAGAAATCCGGCTATGATGTCACCCGCCAATCGGCCGATTTCGACCGCACCTGGGTCGGAACGGAGACGCGCGATTCGGAGGACAAGGAATGGGGCGCTTGTCCGCCTTACGCCGCGTATTTCATCATGCGCTGGCTCGGCGGCATCGGCGGATCCAAATGCGGCGGCGGCTGGTACGATTGGCTCGGCACCAGCCAGGCCACGTACGTCGAACAGGCGCGCCAGACGATTCTCGGCGGCGCCCCTGAATCGATGCTGTTCGCCTACGGCGGGCTGCAGGGCGACAACGGCCCGGCGGATGTCCAGGCGCTGCGCGCGAACATTCCCGAACTGCTCGCCGTGGCGCGCGAGGTCAGCCGCCGGACCGCGACCGGCATCGCGGCTTATCGTCCGGCCGGCAGTGATGCCGGCGACGAGCCGCGCCTGTTTGATTTTGCGGGCATGATCGGCCTGCCGCTGGCGCCCTGCCACAAGTTCCCCACCAACGCCCCGGCCGCCGCCTTCTCGGTCTGCTCGGCCGCAGACCCGAACCTGGCCGCTGAACTCGCAGCCTACATCGCCACCGGCAAACCGGTGCTCATCACCGACGGCCTCGCGCAAAAACTCAAGGACCGCGTGAACCTCGCCGCCGCGAATGTGCAGATCCTGGCCATCAAAGGCGCGCCCCGGTCCGTGCTCAAGCTGAACCAGGACCAGATCGACACGCTCCGCACCCCGCTCCTGCGGCCTTTTGGTTGCACCTTCAGAGCCCCCGCCAAAGTCGCCCTCTACCTGTTCACCGACGGCAGTTGGGTGGTGGAAAATTTCAACGACACCGCCGCGAAAGCGACGTTGAACGGCGAGTCTTTGGCCCTCCCCGCCCGCGCCTGGCTCTGTCGCTGGAAGTAGCCTCCCAATCAAGGTGAGGCGAGACTCCGTCGAGCCCTGACTTTAGATTTGAAATTTCAGAGATTTGAAATCTCAGAGAGGGCTCGACCGAGTCTCGCGCCGCCGACTCCTCAACTCTCAAACTGCCTACGGCATCGGCGTGCGCGCATCCTTCAGGAACTGCGCGTGCCCGTCCAGCATCACCCGGTTCCGGCCGCCCGCGTGGATCGTCCGGCCCTTCAGCTCCGGCGCCACTGTTCCGATCGTCTGCGGATAATACGGGTCCACCGCCAGTTCCACGTCCGACGGACCGCTGATGTTGCCGAGCGTCGCATCGGTGATGCTCGCGCGCTTCAAATCGCCGACCGCCTGCTCCACGCTCTTGCCCCAGAAATCCTCCTGCATCGTGGCGTCCGCCAGGTCGTTGGTTCGATCGAACCGCCACAGCCAGTAGCGGCTTGCCGGCGCGTTGGTCTCGGCTGAAATGAACTGCCGGGACTGGTCCGCGTTGCCGCAGGCGGAGATCAGAGCGGGGGCGCACGACCAGACCGCGGGAAGGGCGCCGTAATTCCTCAGCACGACCGCCGCCCAGCCGCCGCGCGGGTCGGACGGCGGCCAGCTCGACCAGGGCCGGTAGCCGCCCGGCAGGCTGGATTTCAAATCGCGCCGGTCCGGAAACATTCCCTGCGTGTCGCCCAGGTACGCGGTGAGAGCGATCCCGATCTGGCGCAGGTTGGAAATGCAGCCGGTGCGCTGCGCGCGCTGTTTGGCGCGGCTCAACACCGGCAATAACAAACCCGCCAGAACCGCGATGATCGCGATGACCACCAGCAGTTCAATCAGGGTGAATGCGCGACGGCGGATCACTGCTTCGAAATGCGATAAATGCGCCCGCGAAAATCGTCGCTGAAAAAGATCGAGCCATCGGGCGCCTCCGCGACGTCCACCGGCCGGCCCAGGACCTGGCTGTTGCCATCCGGCTGTTCGCCCAGCAAGCCGACCAGTTTCTCACGGCCGGACGGTTTGCCGGTGACGGGGTCGAAGATCACGCGCTCGATCCTGTAGCCGGCGAGCTTCGTGGAATTCCACGAGCCGTGGCACGCGACCACGGCGTCGCCGCGGAATCCCAGCGCGTCGCTCTTCATGAAATTCCACCCGCAAGTCGCCCAGTGCGCGCCAAACAACCACGCCGGTGCGATGGTTTTCGAGGCCAGCTCGATGAAGTTCGTCCGGCTCCTGAATTCCAGCCGCGGGAGCCCGTCCCCGACAACGAACGGGTGCCCGTAAAATCCACCTTGCTGGTAATAATTGAATTCGTCCCCCGGAAGATGGTCCGTGAACGGCTGGTGCCCGGGGGTTTCGCCGAAGCTCTGGCCCCAGTTGTCCGAGCCGTGATCGCAGCCCCAGACTTCATCCGTGCCCGGCCGCAACCGCAGCTTTTCCGTGTTGCGCAAACCCGCCGCGAAGAGCGCGCTGGTTTTTCCATCGAGGCTAAACTTCCAGATCTTCTGCCGCGGCGTGGCGGTTTCGTCGCTGGCGTT
>JAXMHQ010000037.1:0-46969 GCA_046346665.1 Verrucomicrobiota bacterium | reverse complement strand
GGGAGCCGGCGCAGGTTGCCCCAGTTGTCGTCGCACCACAGCAGCGTCACGTCGTCCGGCACGCGCATGCCTTTCTCGTAATATTCCTGGACCTCCTTGTAGAGCGCCCAGACCTGCGGGACGGCGGCGGGGTTGGTTTGCCAGACCGAGGCGATCAGCCCGCGCTGGTCGGCGACGATGCGTTCGAGCAGGGCGATGTTGGCGGATTCCGACATGGGCGTGTCGATTTTTCCGCGCATGGCGATGGTGATGAGATTTTCATACGGGCGCACGGCTTCCAGGCCGTCTTTCCAGAAAGCGCGCAATTCCGCCGCGTGCGTGTCGTAATTCCAATCGGCCGCCGTGTGCCCGAGCCGGTTCCATTCCTTGTCCGCGCGCATCATGGGTTCGACGTGGGACGTGCCCATGACGATGCCGTATTCGTCGGCGAGCTTTGGATTCAGCGGGTCGTCCTGGTTGAAGCAGTTGTTCCACATCGCGGGCCACAGGCAGTTGGCTCTCAGCCGGAGCAGCAGCTCGAAGACATTGGTGTAAAAGGAATGATTGTAATTGCCATAGCGCGAGGTGACCCAGCCGGTGAGCGAGGGCGCTTCGTCATTCAGGAAAATCCCCCGGTAACGAACGGCCGGCGGGCCCTGGACGAAGCGGCCGGGTCCGGCGAACAGGCGGTCCCGATGCGGAACGGGCACATCGGCCCACCAGTACCAGGGTGAGACGCCCGATTGTTCGGACACTTCGTAGACCCCGTAAATGGTCCCGCGTTTGTCGCTGCCGGCGATGACCAGGGCTGAAGCGATGCCGGGTTCGGGATCGCGCACGACCTGGAGGAGAAAGGATTCCCACCGGCCCTGGACCTCGTTGGTGTTGATTTTTCCGGCGGCGGCCCAGTTGTCCAGGAGGGGGCTGCGGCCGAGCGTGCCGATGATCACAACGTTGCTGCCGGAGGGATGAGCGGCGTCGAGCAGGACGGGGGCGCGGCCGCAGACGCTTTCGAGGTCGGACCGCAGGCTGCGGGCGGCGTGGTGGACGCCTGGGGAATCGGAGGGATCGACCCAGATCGGGGCGGGGCCGGGCGAATCTGCGAGCGGGAAGGCGCCGGGAACGGCGTCGGTGCCGATGAAGGGCGGCGGTGCGGCGGCGGTGCTGAGAGCGGGCAGGCAGGCCAGGAACAGGAGCCCTGCGCATTGGGCAAGGGCGCTGCGGTCAGCGGAACCTTTCAGGCGAAATTGCATGCGGCCAAAGCAGTATTCCAGGCCAATCCGCCGGGTGGAATGGAGGATTCTATGAATCCCGGTCCGTGTCCCGGCCGGCCGGGCCGTAAAGCTACGTAGCGGGTTTCAGGAGTATTTTCCATGCAAATCATAGTTTCGTCCATTCCAGGAAAAGTGGGCCGCGTGATAATTTATTGTCACCATTCAGCAGAATTGTTTTAGCAACACAAAGAAGTTTAGCCCTATGAAAAGCACCCTCAAAACACTGACCTTCCTTTCCGCGCTCGCGCTGGGCGCGTCCGCGCAAGCGTCCGTCACCGAAGCGGACGGGCTCGGCTCGAGCTGGCTCGGCACGCCGACGTTCACGACGATGGCCAGTCCGACGACGGCGACGACGGCGGAAGGCAACTACGGCTCCGGCGGTTCCGGCAGTCATGGCGGCCTGGCGCAGACGTTTGTCAACACCACCGCCGGCACGCTGAGCAGCGTCCAGCTCTCCATGGGCGGATCCGCCGGCGCAGCCTTCAACATTTTCCTGTACGACCTCGGTTCGGCGACGGGCTATGCGCCGACGACTTCGGCCTCGTTCGATCCGTCGACCAAGACCGACCTGTTCAGCAGCGGTCTTTCATTCACCTACGGCGGCGGGGCGGGCGGCGCCCAGAGCGTGGTGCAGTTGACTTTCGCGGGTGCCGACGCGGTTTCGCTGCTCTCGAACGAACTCTACGCCTTCGCCATCGAACCCAGCACCGCGACGGCGGCGCAGTGGTATCGCGGCGGCTCGACCACCTTCACGGGCGGGCAGCTTTATCGCCTGGGCCAGTTCACCGCCGGTTATTACGGCGCCATCAACGGGGGCATCCGTGACGCCGCCTTCGCCGCGACCGTCGTGGTCCCCGAACCCTCGTCGATCGCCCTCCTGGGCCTCGGCGCCGCGGCCTTCGCCGGCCGGATCCGCCGCAAGAACTAGTTGATCCGGCGGGTTGCTTTTGGCATCCTTCACCGGCCGTTGCCGATCGGCGGCAGCGGCCGGTTTTTTTGTCCGGCGGCGCGGCTCGAGTTCCGTTTCCGGGCGCCCGATTCCAGGGTTTTTCGAACAGGTGGAATCCCCGGAAACCAAAAATAATAAACACCAGGCCGGCCGGCGACGGCGGCTTTCAACTCACGGCAATGCAAAACGTCTTCAAGAACATTTCCACGATCCGATACGAAGGACCCGACACGCGGAACCGGCTGGCTTACCGGCATTACAACCCCGACGAAAAGGTCGAGGGCAAGTCGATGCGGGAACACCTGCGCTTTTCGGTGGTCTACTGGCACACCTTCCGGGGGATGGGCACGGATCCGTTCGGCCCGGGAACGGCGGTGCGGCCGTGGGACGACGGCAGCGCCTCGGTGGCGAACGCGCAGCGGCGCGCGCGCGTGGCGTTTGAGTTCATGGAAAAACTGGGGGCGCCGTTTTACGCGTTCCACGACCGCGACGTCGCGCCGGAAGGCCGGACGCTGCGGGAATCCAACCGCAACCTGGACGCCGTGGTGAAGGTGCTGAAGGAGGAGCAGAAGCGGACGGGCATCCGGCTCCTGTGGGGCACGGCGAACCTGTTCAGCAATCCGAGGTTCGTGCACGGCGCGGCGACGAGCTGCAACGCCGAGGTGTTCGCCTACGCGGCCGCGCAGGTGAAGAAGGCGATGGAAGTGACGCACGAACTGGGCGGCGCCGGGTACACGTTCTGGGGCGGCCGCGAAGGTTACTCCACGCTGCTCAACACCGACATGAAACGCGAGCTCGACCACCTCGCCGCGTTCCTGCACATGGCGGTCGATTACAAGAAACAGATCGGGTTCAAAGGCCAGTTTTACATCGAGCCCAAGCCCAAGGAACCGACGAAGCACCAGTACGATTCCGACGCGGCTGCTTGCCTGAATTTCCTGCGGGAATACGGCCTGCAGAATCATTTCAAGCTGAATATCGAGACCAACCACGCCACCCTGGCCGGCCATACCATGCAGCACGAACTCGAGGTCGCCGGCGGCGCCGGAGCCCTGGGATCCATCGACGCCAACACCGGCGACGAACTGCTCGGATGGGACACGGACCAGTTCCCGTCGAGCATTTACCTGACGACCTACACGATGCTGTCGGTGCTGAAATACGGCGGGTTCACGACGGGCGGGGTGAATTTCGACGCGAAAGTCCGGCGGGAAAGCTTCGAGCCGGTGGACCTGTTCCACGCGCATGTGGGCGGCATGGACGCATTCGCGCGCGGACTCAAGATCGCGGCGGCGATCCGCAAGGACGGGCGCCTGGCGGAATTCGTCAAGGAGCGCTACGCCTCCTGGGATTCCGGGATCGGCGCGAAAATCGAATCGGGCAAGTGCGGTTTCAAGGAGCTTGAATCGTTCATGCTCCGCCAGGGCAACCCGGCCGGCAACCAGAGCGGCCGCCAGGAATTCCTGGAAAACCTGATCAACGACTTCATTTAGATCCGCCGCTTTTGCTGGAAGGCCCGGCCGGTTGCGCGGCAGCGCGCGGCGCCGGGCTTTCTGCTGCCTAACGGAGTATTTGTAGATCCTGGATTCGCGACAGGGCCGGGGGCGGGCTGAAGGGGCGTTCCGGCCGGAACTGGGTTTCGGTTTTGAGACCGTCGTCCTCCACCAGGTTGGTGTCGGATTCCGAGGTCAGGAGCGCGAGGGAGGAGGGGACATTGCTGGCAGACGCCGGCCGGGCCGCGAGCCGGCTCCAGGCGGTGGCCTCGCGCGGGCCGGGCCGGTCGGCGGGATTTCTTGAGGACCATTCAGGGCGGGCTGGAGGTGCCGTCGTCCCCGGCCGGTTGTGGAAAATCCAAAGTGCCGCAAGTCCCGCGAGCGCCGCCGTGATCCCCAGCCCGGCGCGCCCCCGAAGAACTCCCATGTTCATTCGCCTCATGAGGCCCATTCAAGGCGGGCTATCCCCCATGGACACCCGCCAGTGCGTTTAACATTGTCCAGACCTGGAACTCGGCGCAAGTGAAAACCCGGCGCGTCAGGAATTCGCGCGTTCCCGACGGGACGGCGCGGAGCCCGCGGGCAGCGGATCGAGGGATCGAGGGAAGATCGGGGCCACGGGCAGCGTGAGGGTAAACGTGGCGCCCATGCCGGGTCCGCCGCTGGCGGCACCGAGTGTGCCGCCCATTTCCCGTGCGGCCAGCGCGGCGCTGTGCAGGCCGAACCCGTGCCCGTGCGGGCGCGTGGTGAACCCGTGCGAGAAGATGCGCGTCAGGTTTTCCGGCGGAATGCCGATGCCGTTGTCCTGGATTTCGAGGGCGATGTGGGCGGGGCCGTCGCGGCGGAGGCGGACGTGGATGCGGCGGGGTTGCTGGCCGCCTTCGATGCAGGCCTGCCGGGCATTCTGGAGGACGTTGACCAGGATTTGGAGGGCTTTGTGCCGGTCGACGGAGGCGGGGGGGACGGGTTGAAAGTCCCGCACCACCTCCACGCCGTGGCGGCCGCAGGAGGCTTCCTGCATCCGGAGCGCGTTCTCGACGATTTCGGAGAGCGGCAGCAGTTCCTCCGTGCCCGAGACGCGGGTGTAGGCCTGTTGCATCGCGACAATTTCCTTGATGTGCTCGATGTTGTCGGAGAGTTCCTTCATTTCGCCCAGCATTTTCCGCTGTTCCTGCTCGAGGTACTGGGCGAGCTGCTGGAAAAACACAGGGAGTTTGCGACCCTTGGGATCCTCGGTCAGAAACCGGGCGAGATCGTGCTCGTGCTGTTCCAGGATCTGGGAAGCCTTGACGAGGTTCGGCACCTGGAGATTGCGGATGCGGTCGGCGACGACGGCGGTGGAGACGTTGACGCTGTTGAGGACGTTGCCGACGTTGTGGAGCACGCCGGAGGCGACCTCGGCCTGGCCGGCGCGGCGGGAGATTTCGAGCAGTTGCTGGTGGGTTTGCTCCACCTCGGCCTGCATGCGTTTGCGTTCCTCGATTTCGCGTTCGAGCGCGGTTTTCTGTCGTTCGAGCTCCGCCTGGGTCTGGGTGCGCTGCTGGATTTCGCGCGTCAGCGACGTGTTGGTGTGGGCGAGTTCCGTGGTGCGCTCCGCCACCTTGCGTTCCAGCAGGTCGCGGGATTGCAGCAGCGCCTGTTGCTTCCAATGCAGGTGGCGGATGCGCCAGGCATAAAGGCCGAGAACACAGAACGCAGCCAGCGCGCCGGTCAGCGCCCGGAACCAAAGGGTCTGGTAATAATGCGGGAGCAATTCCACTTCCACGATGTCGCCGACGGTGTTCCAAATCCCGTCCGCATTCGCCGCAATCACCCGGAACACATACCGGCCCGGTTTCAGGTTGGTGTAAAACGCCTGCCGCCGGTCCCCGGCTTCCGTCCAGTCCCGATCGTACCCCTCCAGCCGGTAGCGGAACCGGATTTTCTGCGGGGCGACAAAACTGATGGCGGTGTAATCAAATTCCAGGTCGCCGCGCCCGGGGCGGACGCGCAGCGTATCGGGATCCTCGGACCAGTCGCCGTTCGAGCGGGCGCGGTGGACGTACACCTGCGGCGGGACGCGATTGACCGGGATGCGCGCGGGATCGATCCGCACCACGCCCTGTGCGGTGGGGAACCAGATGCAGCCGTCCCCGGTGCGGCAGCCGACATTTTCCTGCTGGTTGCGATCGTAGGTCTTGACGGCTTCCAGGCCGTCGTAAGCAGCGCATTCGATGTAATCCGTGTGGCCGTCCGCGAGCCGGTTCAGGGCGGCGCTGCTGACCTGGAAAAACCCGCGGCTGGACTGCATCCAGAGATTTCCGAAGTCGTCGGGGACGATTGCGAAGATGAGGTTGTCCAGGAGTCCGTGCTCGCGGCTGATGACGCGGACCTCGCCGTTTCGGATCCGGGCGACGCCGGTTTCAAGCCCGGCCCAAATGGTGCCGTCGGCGTCCTCGCACAGGCAGTTCGCGCGCGCGCCGCCGAAGGGATCCGGCCCGGTGATTTGCTCCAGCCCGCCGTCCTTCAGCCGGCAAATGCCCTCGGCACTCGCGGTCCAGATCGATCCATCCCGCGCCGCCAGGATATTATACATCCAGCACCGCAGCGGCTTGGCGTCGGACGGACCCAGCAGCGGGGTGAAATAATTCGTGCCGACCCGGTACAAATCGCCGCCGACGGCGACGATGACGCCCTGCGCGTCTTCGGTCATCGCGGTGGGCCAGGCGTCGTTCGAGTAGCGCGCGACGACTTTGCCGCCGGAAACGACTTCAATGTCCCGGTCGCCGTTGAGGAGATACAGGTCGCCGTTGCGGGATTCGTGAACCCTCTTGAGGTAACGGTTATGAAGGGCGGTCTCGGGCCCGGGCCCGGTGGCGTTTGTGTTGTCGAAATAAAAGAACCCGTCGCCGCTGGCGACCCAGAGCCCGCCGCGGGCGGACGGGGCGACGGCTGTGAGGATGTCCGAGTGCAATCCTTCCGCGCGGCCGCACGTGGGGATTTTGATTTCGCTGAGCTGGTTCAACCCGTTCCGGGTGCCGACCCAGAGGTTGCCCTCGAGATCTTCCGCGAGCGAATCGACGAAGTTGTCGGTGAGTCCGTTCGTTTGCTGGAGGGCGGAGATGTTGCCATTGGCGAATCGGACCAGTCCGGCCCCGCTGGTGCCGGCCCAGACCGCGCCTTCGCGGTCGGCGAGGAGGGCGCGGGTTTCGTGCCAGGGGAACGGGAGCGGCTGGCGGCGGAACTGCGCATCGTAACACAACACACCCATGTGCGTGCCGATCCACAGCCGGCCCGCCGAATCCTGCGCGAGAGCGCGGACCGTGAGGTCGTCGAGCACCGGGTCGGGAAATTTCTTGCGGACACCGTTCTCCCAGTAAAACAGCCCGCGGCTCGTGGTGCCCATCCAGCAGCGGCCCTGCGAATCCACCAGCACGGCGCCGACATCGTAAAAATCCTTTCCGCCCGGAGTGTTCAGGAGCGCTTCAAAGCCAGGCCCGGGCGGCAGGCGCCAGGCGAGATTCTGGGCGGCTACCCACAAGCTGCCGTCCGCACCCTCGGCCAGGGCGTGCACGGTCACGTTGGATCCGCCCCATTCGGTCCGGCCAAGCGCCGCGGGCTCCGCCTTTTCGCAGCGTCCGAACGATCCGCTTTCGAGTCCGAACCAGACCCCGCCGCCGGATGCGGGAGCCAGGCTGGTGACGATCGAACTCCTGAGCTTGCTCATGTCGCAGGCTTGGAAATCCACGCCGTCGAACCGGACGAGCCCCGCGGGTGTGCCGAGCCAGAGGTAGCCTTCGCGGGATTGTGCGATGGCGCGGACGGCATTGGCGGGCAGCCCGTTCTGGCGGGTCCACGTCCGCAGGTTGTACTGGGAAAGATTCCGCGCCGGGTCCAGGCCGGGGGTGGTCAGGGCCGTTCCGAGAAAGAGCAAGGCTCCCGCCAGGTTGAAAGCGGTGACCCTTTTCCGAATGAGAACAGGTAAGTCGTTAGAGGACATTCCCAAGCGTGCTGTCGGCAAATACCTTGCTGACTTTAGGTGTTTTTGCCGGCGGAAGCCATCGTTTTCGCGAGTTTCCCGCAGCCGCAATCGTGCGATTGCGGTTCTTCTCCGCCAGCCCCTCCGCGATCTCACGATCGCGGCTACGAGGAAGCGATCAATCGCGCTGCAGGATCGCCACGGCGGTGGCGTGGTGGTCGGTGTGGCTGAGGCTGAGCAGGACGGAGTTCGCACCTCGCTCCTGCAGGAGGGAGAGACCGTTGCCGTGGAGGACGACGTAAGGTTCGCCGGATTCGCGGCGGCGCACTTCCATGTCCTGCCAGCCGAGCCGGGCGCCGATGCCGGTGCCGAAGGCTTTCGAGATGGCTTCCTTCGCGGCGAACCGCGCGGCGAGGAACGGCGCGGGCCGTTTGTGGGACAGGCAATACTCGATCTCGCCCGGCAGCAGGATGCGGTTGACGAATCGTTCCCCGAACCGGGCGAAGGACGCTTCGATGCGGGCGACTTCGATGAGGTCGATGCCGACGCCGAGGATCATTCGAATTGGGGGTCAGCCGGCATAGGATTTGAGCAACTGGAGCATGTCGCGGACGGCGGTTTCCATGCCGGTGAAAACGGCGCGGCTGACGATGCTGTGTCCGATGTTCAATTCGACAAGCCCGGCGATTTCGAAAAGCTGTGTGACGTTCTCGTAATTGAGGCCATGGCCGGCATTGACCTTGAGGCCCAGTTCCCGGGCGAGGGCGGCGCCGGCGGCGAGGCGGTCGAGTTCGGCGCGGTCACGGGGTTTGTCGACCGCGAGGCTTTCGGCGAAGGCGCCGGTGTGCAGTTCGATGAATCCGGCGCCGGTGCGTGCGGCGGCCCGGATCTGCGCCGGGTCGGGCGCGATGAACAGGCTGACTTCGATGCCGTTTCCCGAGAGCCGTTTCACGGTCTCGGCGAGGGCCTTTTCCGCGCCGGCGACGTCGAGCCCGCCTTCCGTGGTGACCTCGAGTCGGCGCTCGGGGACAAGGCAGACGATTTCAGGTTTGAGGCGGAGGGCGATGTCGACGATGGCGGGGGTGTTGGCCATCTCGAGGTTCAAGCGGGTTCGGACGACTTCGCGGATTTTCCAAACATCGCGGTCCTGGATATGGCGGCGGTCTTCACGGAGGTGGACCGTGATGCCATGGGCGCCGGCGCGCACGCAGGCGATGGCGGCCGCGACGGGGTCGGGTTCGCCGAAGCCGCGGCCGCGATAGCGCGCTTCCCGCAACGTGGCGACATGATCAATATTAACACCCAGTTTCAGCATCGCTCGCCCTCGCGTCCGCTTCGAAAAACGGGCGCGGGGCGGACTTCTCATTTGCCAGAGAATGGGGCGGAAGGCAAATAAGTTTGATCCGCAGCCGGGGATTTGGTTTTTATCCGCGATGCCCAGGATCCGAATTTGGTTCAAGTACTGGTTTCCGGTGGTGATCTGGATGGCGCTGATTTATTCGGCGTCGGCGGACCGGAAATCGGTGGCGCATTCGCGGCTGATCGGGCCGCTGTTGCGCTGGCTGTTTCCGTCGATTTCGGACGACGTGGTGGACCTGGCGGTGATGGGGGTTCGCAAGGCGGCGCACCTGGCGGAGTATGCGGTGCTGGGGTGGCTGTTGTGGCGCGCGCTGCGGAAGCCCGTGCGGCGTGATCCGCGTCCGTGGTCCTGGCGCACGGCAGGCTGGGCGCTGGGCGGCGTAGCGCTTTATGCGTCAAGCGACGAAATCCACCAGATCTTTGTGCCCGGCAGGACTGCGGCGGTGCATGACGTGGTGATTGACGTGACCGGGGCCGCGGCGGGTTTGTTGATCCTGTGGGGACTCGGCTGCTGGCGGGGCGCATGGGGGCGCGAAGCGGCGCAGTCGCGGGGTTGATTCTGTTGTTTTCAAAGCGGGCGGACCGGTTCAGGATGGGGCGGGCGCATGAAACGACCGCTGGGGCCTGTGGTCTTGTGTTACGTGGGCGGGTTGCTGCTGGGTGAATGGCTGCAACCAGGGCTGATCCTTCTGTTCGTCACTTCCCTTCTCCTGGTGGTGGCCGCCTGTCTTCTGCCTCAAAGCCGGGGTGTGCTGCTCGCCGCGGCGATTCTCATGTCGGGATGGACGCGCCAGGCGGCTTATCACGGGGCCGTGTCGCCATGGGATGTCCGGCGGAGCTTTGACGAAGAGCCGGCAATTGTCGAGGTGCGCGGCCGGTTGTGCGGATCGCCGCGTCGCACCCGGGTGGAGGGGGATTCACCGGGGCCGGGTGCCACGATTGTGGAGATGGATCTGGACGAGATCGGGCGTGAAGCGCACTGGCAGCCTGCGCGGGGCCGGGTCCTGGTTCGAAGCCGTGGATTGTTGGGGGAGGGATTTGTGGCGGGGAGCCGGTGTGAAGTTTCGGGGGTGTTGGGGCCGCCTCCGGGCCCGCTGGCGCCGGGGTTGTTTGATTTTCGCGGGTGGCTGGCGCGGAGGGAAGTGTATTACCAGTTGCGCTGCGGGGAGGCGGACTGGCGGTTGCTGGATTCCGTTTCGCGGGAGCGGCCGTGGGGCGACCGGTTTCGGGACTGGGCGCGCGGGGCACTGGCGAAAGGGTTGCCGGTGGAAGACGAGAACCTGCACCTGGAATGGGCCTTGACGCTGGGGGAGCGGGAATGGCTGACGGAGGAAACGGCCGAGCCGTTCGTGAAAGCGGCCACATTCCATATATTCGCCGTGGACGGCCTGAGAATGGCGATCTTGTTCGGGTTGTTTCTAACCGCGCTGCGGCTGGGCCGGATGCCGCGATTCCTGTGCGGCCTGGCAGTGCTGCCGGTGATCTGGGTTTACACGGCTGTCACAGGCTGGCCCGCCTCAGCCATCCGGGCGGCGGTGATGCTGTCGGTGATCGTGGCCGGTTGGGCGCTGCGGCGTCCGGGCGACCTGATCAACTCGCTGTATCTGTCCGCGTTTTTGATTTTGCTGTGGGATCCGCAGCAGTTGTTCGAGGCGGGCTTCCAGCTCTCGTTTGTCGTGGTCTGCTGCATGGTGATCGGGATGGGGGTTTTCCACAGCTTGAGCCGCGCCTGGGCGGCGCATGATCCGCTCAAGCCGGACCCGGCGCGGACGGCCTGGCGGACGGGCGTCGAACGGTTGACCCGGCACACAGTCGACCTGGGTCTCACGTCCCTGGCGGCGTGGCTGGGATCGCTCCCGCTGGTGGCTGAATATTTCCATGTCGTTTCGCCCGTCAGCACGCCGGCGAACATGGTTGCCATCCCGCTGTGCGCGCTTGTGCTGGCGAGCAATCTCCTCAGCCTTTGCTTCGCCGCATGGTGGCCGGCGGTGTCGATCCTGTTCAATCACGCGGGGTGGTTCCTGATGGGTGGCATCGCGGAATCCAGCCGCTGGTTTGCGGACTGGCCGCTGGCGAGTTTTTATGCGGCCTCGCCGGGGGTGCCGGGAATGGCGGCCTACTACGCCGTGTTCCTGGCGTTTTTCTCCGGATGGATTTTTCGGCCGCGCTGGGGACGATGCCGGCTGGCGGTCTTGGGACTGGTTGTATTTGCGTGGATGGGTTGGCGGCAATACCACCAGGCCGCGGCGCGGGTGACGGTGCTTCCGATGAACGGGGGATTCGCGGTGTATTCTGAAACTCCCGGACAGGATTGGCTGGTGGATTGCGGCAACGCGAACGGGGCGCGATTTGTTCTCGTCCCGTTTCTGCGGGCGCACGGGGTGAATTCGTTGGGCGACCTTGTGTTAACCCACGGGGATGCGCGGTCGGTCGGCGGTTTCGAGACCTTGGCGGACGCGTGTTGCATCGAGCGCGTGTGGATGAGCCGGGCGTCCTTTCGATCGGCGGTGTATCGATCGGCGGAGGAGCGGGCCGCTTCCGTTCCGGGCCGGATACGAAGGGTGGGGCGGGGCGATTTCATCGGGCCATGGCAGGTGCAGCACCCGGGGCCGGGGTTTTCGCGGACGGCAATGGCGGATGACGGCGCTCTCGTGCTGGCCGCGCGATGCGGGAACTGCCGGGTGATACTGTCGTCGGACCTGGGAACTGAAGGGCAGGAATTGCTGCTGGAAAGCGGGCTGGATTTGTCGGCGGACATCGTGGTGGCGGGGTTGCCGGATCGGGGCGAGCCGTTGGGCGGCGCATTGCTGGCCGCGATCCGGCCGAAGCTGGTGATTGTGGCGGACTCGGAATTCCCGGCGAATCGGCGGGGGACAACGGCGCTGGAGGAGCGGTTGCGTCGGGCGGGGTGCCGGGTGTTGTGCACGCGAAGGTCGGGGGCGGTGACCCTGGAATTCTTCGCGCACGGTTACAACCTGAGCGCGGCGGGGCTGGATTCGCGGGAAACGTCGGGGTCTCCCTGGATCATTCCCGCTAATTGAGACGAAAAAAGTTGCTGTCATCAGTGCTTGAATGTGGTACGGTGTGCGGGTCATTCGACGGAAGAGACGCTGTATGAACGGGCGATGCCGAGACAATCGAGCGGCGCGGCGCGAGGCTGGGAAGCCGGCGTGGCGGCACGATGCCGGCAAGGTCCATAACCCGGAGGTTTTCCATGATCCCACAAGGCAGCATTGACGAAATCCTGCATCAGAAAGGTTCGACGGTCTGGTCCGTGTCGCCCGACGTGACGGTTTTCGAGGCGATCCAGATGATGGCGGAGAAGAACGTGGGGGCGTTGCTGGTGACGGAGAAGGACAAGTTGATCGGGATCATTTCGGAGCGTGATTACACGCGGAAAGTGGCTTTGAAAGGCAAGTCATCGAAGGACACGCGCGTGCGGGAGATCCTGTCGGATCACCTGGTGCACGTGACGCCGCAGCAGACGATCGAGGAAGGATTGCGGCTGATGACCGAGCACCGGGTGCGTCATCTGCCGGTTCTGTCGAACGGCAAAATCCTCGGAGTGATTTCCATCGGCGACCTCGTGAACTGGGTGATTTCCGCCCAGGGCACAACGATCCGGCAGTTGGAGACGTATATCAGCGGGTTTCCGGGGACGACGTAACAGTTTGAGAGTTTAGGAATTTGAGAGTTTAGGAATCCAGGAGTGAAAACCGCCGGACACGCGCGATCGCTTTAACTCTTAAACTCCTCAACTTGTTTTAACTCCCAAACTTTTTAAACGTGCGCCCGGCTGCGGGTGAGGGTGACGGAGACGTATTTGGCCTGGGGGATGGGGAATTTCTTCACTTCGACGGTGACACTGAGGGGGCGGAATTCGATGAGGATGGCGTCGGCGAGGTTGGTGACGAGTTTTTCAAGCAGGCGCCAGTTGCGGCCTTCCCCGAATTTGAGCACGCGATCGGCGAGCGCCTGGTAATTGACGGTTTTTTCGAGGCGATCGCTCAGGGCCGCGGAGGAGAAATCGAAATCCATGTCGATGGTCACCAGCAACCGCTGCGGCGTGGCGCGTTCCTCGTCGGTAATGCCGATGTGATAAGACACTTCCAAATCCACCACGCTGATTCTAGACATCTGTTTCGGTTCCTTTCATTGCGGCGCTGCGGGCCTTCATCACGGCGTTCACCAGGACGCGCGTCGGGTGGTTCAAGGGCAATTCACAGGCTTCGGCCAGGCTGACCCACCGGAACTCCCGCGCCTCGCTGTTCAACACCACCCTCGGTGTCCCCGCGCAACGGCAGGTATAATTCAACAGAATGAAGTGCGCGTCGCGATAAAATTCTTTCGAATGAATGCAATCCTGGACGAGCACGAACCGGAGGTCGTCGATCTCGAGGCCGGTTTCCTCCAGCAATTCGCGCCGGAGCGCGTCGATGGACGATTCGCCCCACTTGATCTTGCCGCCGGGAATGCCCCAGAGATCGGACCATTTGTGCGTGCGCAGCATGAGCACACGGCCCCGGTCGTCGAAGATGAGGCCGCCGACCGTGGGGATCGGGGCCGCCGGAGTTCCCGCGCCGGGCGCGGGCAGGTCCATTCCGGAGCGTTCAAGCAGGGCGCGCAGTTCACCCAGGTGTTCCACGATGAGATCGGGAGCCGCGGCGCGGAGCTGGCTGAGCGTGTTGTAGCCGGTGAGCACGGCGCACGACCGCACGCCGCCGTGCCGGGCGGTTTCGATGTCGTGCTGCATGTCGCCGATGAACAGCGTCTCCGCCGGGTCAAGACCGTGCGCGGCAATCAGGTCGTGGATCTGGTGGCGTTTGTCGCGGACGGCCACATAGGCTTTTTCGAAGCAGCCGGCGAACCCGATGGCTTCGGATTGCACGAGGAAATGGTCGGCATGGATGGAACTGAGCAGGAAACAGCGGACGCCGCGGGCGCGGCAGAACTCGAGAAACTCCCGCGCGTGCGGCAGCTCGCGGACTGAATCCTGGACTCCCCGGAAATGGTCCATGTACCAGGACTCAAGCCTGGGCAGGTCGACAGCGGGGGCGTGCCGTTCGTAAAACCGCGAGAACGGCAGGCAGAATTCGCCGCGGAACATGTCGAGCGACATCTCCTCGCCCTGCGCCTGCGCCAGGACGGCGTTGGTCGCCTTCCAGACCGCCGGCAGGTCGTCCACCAGCGTGCCCGACCAGTCGAAGAGAATGTTCCGGATCACGGTTGAATTCTAACTTTCAACCTTCAACTTTCAACCTTCAACACTTACCGTGTCCGGACAATGCTGGTGGCATTTCACAAGCCGTTCGGGGTCCTGTCGCAATTCACACGCGAGGACAGCCCGCACCGTACGCTGGCCGATTTCGGGTTTCCAAAGAACATTTACCCAATCGGGCGGCTGGATGCGGATTCCGAGGGATTGCTGTTGTTGAGCGACGAGGCGGCGTTGAACGACCGGCTGCTGAATCCGGCGCGCGGCCATGCGCGGGAATACTGGGCGCAGGTGGAGCGGGTGCCTGACGACGCCGCCCTGCGGCGGCTGGAATCGGGGCTGGTGGTGCAGGGGCGGACAACGCTGCCATGCCGGTGCCGGCGGCTGGAACCGGAACCGGATCTGCCACCGAGGAATCCACCCGTGCGATTTCGCAAGACAGTTCCGACCTGCTGGATTTCGCTGGAGCTGGTGGAGGGCAAAAACCGGCAGGTGCGGCGCATGACCGCGGCGGTAGGATATCCCACGCTGCGGCTGGTGCGGGTGCGGATCGGGAATTTCCAGTTGGGCACCCTGGCCCCGGGAACGTGGCGCGAGATGGACGCCGAGCAGCGGCGGCAGGTTCTTGGCTGAATCAGAACCGGCCGCGGAGAAGCCACATCGCCGCCGCGATCACCGCGCCGGCCAACCAGAGCAGCGCCGCCGAGCTGATGAAATACGACGCCGCCACGAGCGCGACTCCGCCGAACAACGCATTCCAGGATTTCTGTTTGAGGCCGTAACCGGCGCAGCCCAGTCCAACCGATCCCCAGACAAGCGAGGCGATCACGGTGGCGGAATCGAGGCTGGGCATGGCCGGAGGTTACATTTCCGGCTCGCGCGTTGCCAGCGCCGGTTTATTCTACGTTCGCGCATGCCGTATCTTCATTCCCAATCCGGAAACCTGGTTCTGTCGGTGAAACTCCAGCCGCGGGCTTCATCCAGCGGCATCGGCGAACCTCTCGGAAACGAATTGCGCATCCGGGTGACCGCGCCGCCGGTGGACGCCGCTGCGAACCGCGCCTTGATGGAATTGCTGTCGGAGGTGCTGGGCTGCGGGCGTGCGCAACTGGAACTGGTGCGCGGGCAAACCTCGCGGCACAAAATGATTCGCATTCACGGAATCTCCGAGCCCGAGGCCCGGCGCCGCCTCCAATCGGCCGGCGAAAAGGGGTCAGTCCTATAATTGTGAATTCTGTGCCATTCTGGCCCTAAATTCACAATTATAGGACTGACCCCTCTTCGAATTTTGCCTTGAGCCGCGACGTCTGGACTGGTGAACTCCCGGGCTGCCGGGCAGAAACGACACATGAATCTGCGAACACTCATCCTCGGTTTGGTATTTACGTTTTTCGCTGCCACAGATATTCCGGCGGTGGCGCCGGTGACGCCGGGGGCGGCGCCGGAGGCGGTGGCGCTGCTGGAGTTCATTTCGAGTTTGTCCGGAAAACACATCCTCACGGGGCAGCATAATTTTCCGAACACGAAGGACGCGTCCACGGTGCGGGTGACGGAGATTTACGGGAAGGAACCGGCGTTGTTCGGGCAGGATTTCGGGTTTGCGGCGCCGGGGGACCAGGACGCGGCGGCGGCGCGGCCGGAGATTGTGGAGGAGGTGAAGCGGCAATATGCGCGGGGGGCGACGATCGCGCTGTGCTGGCACGCGGTGCCGCCGACAGCGGACGAGCCGGTGACGTTTCATCCGAAGCGGGACGCTTCGCCCACGAACGCGCTGGCGAGCGTGCAGGGGCGGTTGACGGATGCGCAATGGCGCGATCTGCTGACGCCCGGAACGGATCTTTACAACCGCTGGTGTGCGCAAGTGGACGTGATCGCAGGCTGGCTGCAGAAGCTGCAGGAGGCGCGGGTGCCGGTGTTATGGCGTCCCTATCATGAAATGAACGGACGTTGGTTCTGGTGGGGCGGCCGGCCGGGCACGAACGGGACCTCGGCGCTTTACCGGCAATTGTTCGATCGATTCGTCAACCACCATCACCTGACCAACCTGGTCTGGGTGTGGAGCGTCGACCGGCCGGGGATCAACGCGGGCACGTTCGCGGAGTTTTATCCGGGCGAGAATTATTTCGATGTGGCGGCGCTGGATGTGTATCGGAACGATTTTCAGCAGTCGTATTACACGAACCTGCTGGCGTTGGCGCGGGGCAAGCCGGTGACGCTGGCCGAGGTGGGGCCGCCGCCGGCGGTGGAGATCCTGGACCGGCAGCCGCTGTGGACGTGGTGGATGTCCTGGGCGGGCGGCCGTATCGGCACGAACGCGGCGATCCAGGCGCTGTTCAACGACCCGCGCTGCTGGAGTTTGCGGGACCCGGAATACCTGAAGGCGACGGCACCGATCCGGGCCGCGTCGGGGTTGCCCTCAATGCCGAGGTGAACAGGGGGTGTTTTGACAGAATGAACAGAATGGACGGAATTCCTTGATGGGATTTTTACATTCTGTTCATTCTGTCAAAATCAGGCAGGGTGGTTCATTCGTTCCTTAGAACCGCCAGGCACTCGATCATGGCGCGGCCGTTGTGGTAACCGGCTTTCCAGATCTGGGCCTTGTCGCCATAGGGCGCGCCGTCGGGAGTGATCGTCTCGAACCATTCGCCGTTTTTCCAGTCGACCTGGCGGGTGTCGATCCAGTCGTACGTTTTTTGGAACACCCGCAGGTAGAGCGGGTCTCGGGTGAGCCGGTACATGTAGAGCGCGCTGGCGCAGGCTTCCGCCTGGACCCACCAGTTCTTCTCCCGGTTCGACGCGGGCTGGTTGAATCCGCCGTAGTAATAAAACCCGCCGTTCTTTTCGTCGAAACCGTATTGGAGCGAATACTGGAACAACGCGCGGTAGAGGTCGAGGAACAGCGTGTTCGGAATGCCGGCGGCGTTGCAGGCGTCGATGAGCAGCCAGATATTTTCGAGATCGTGCCCGTAGGAAACGCGGGCGAAGTCGCCCGTGAGCACCGGTTCCCAGTTGCGGCGGTATTTGTCGGTGCAGGCGACGGGTCCCTTGCGAACGACGGTGTTGCTTTCGATGTCGATGAGCTCGCGGAGCCTTTCGCGAGCGAGGGGCAGGCGGGTGGCCCGGTAGAAGGCGGTGACGGATTCGAGCAGGTGCAGGTGGGTGTTCATGAGCTTGAATTCAGCGTCGCCCATGTAGGTTTTTTCGCCGGGGAGCTGCGGAGTCCAGTTTTGGGAAAACGATTCGATGTAGCCGCCGAACTGCGCGTCGTGGGCTTTTGATTCGATGAGGTCGAACAGTTTGCCGGCCAGTTGCAGGGCCTCGGTGTTGGTGCCGGCGAGAGAATACTCGGACAAGGCGTACAGGGCGAACGACTGGCCGTAGATATGTTTTCCCGGCCGGATCACGCGGTTGCCCGTGGCGTCGACCATCCAATAAAAACCGCCGTTGGTGGAGTCCCACATTTTATCGCGCAGGAACCGGTAGCCGAGGTCGGCGGCCTGGAGCATTTCCTTTGGGCGGTAACCGTAGCGTGCGAGTCGGGAATAGAGCCAGACCATGCGGGCCTGGGTGACGATCATTTTGTTGCCGGGGCCCTGGAGCCGGCCCTGGATGTCGGCGTCGATCCAGTAGCCGCCGTTGGTGGTGTCGAGTGTTTTGGGGTACCAGAAGCCGGCGATGTTATTGAAGAGGTTGGATTCGATGCGGGGGCGGTAATCCGCGGCGATGCGGGCGAAGTCCTGGCCTGGAGCAGGCCGCGAAAGGCAGAGGCAGCCCAGGAGGCAGGCGATGCGGAGGAAATGCATGGGGGTGGTGGTAGCGGATTTCGGGACGGGGTTCAACGCGAAAGGCAGAATGCAGAATTCAAGCACGAGGCGCGGCATTTATTTTCTGCATTCTGCATTCGACCTTCTGCCTTTCCCGTTCTTGCGCCCGGTGACGGAAGGGGGATAGTGTGTAGTTGAGTGAGAATTATGAGAGCACGAGTGTTGGTTGCTGGGATTTGCCTGGTGCTGGCGGCGGGTTGCCGCGCGCCGTTGCCGACGGCGGATCCGCGCGCAAACGCAGACACGGTGGCAACGTTGCAGTTCTTCAAGACTTTGGAGGGCCGGTCGGAGCACCGGTTATTGTCCGGGCAGTTCGCCAATTTCGGCCGCGGATCCGGGTTGCGCCTGATGACGCAGATTCACGAGAAGACGGGCCAATGGCCGGCGATTTTGGGTGTGGACTATGCGGATTTTCAGGCGGGCGGATTGACGATCGAGGCGCCGAACCGGGCGGTGATGGATTACTGGCGGCAGGGCGGGTGGGTGAGCATCAGCGCGCATTTGTATAATCCGGCGCGGACCAACGCTCCGGCGGGCGGGTTGCGGGACGGCGGCGTGGACCTGGGCCAGTTGCTCGACCCGGTTTCCGACGTGCACGCGCGGTGGATGGCGGAGTTGGACCAGTTGGCGGAGGGATTGCAGCAATTGAAGGACGCGGGCGTGGTGGTGCTGTGGCGGCCGTTTCACGAGATGAACGGGGGCTGGTTCTGGTGGGGCGGAAAGGATCCCGCCACCTTCATCCGGCTTTGGCGGCAGATGTTCGACTATTTCACGCGGGTGAAGAAACTGAACAACCTTCTGTGGGTGTATTCGCCGAATCACGGGCTTCGGACGGCGGATTATTATCCGGGTGACGACTGCGTGGACCTTGTGGGGCTGGATGCGTACACGGACAACATCGATCCGGAGCACATCCGCGGCTACCCGGAAGTGGCGGCGATCGGGAAGCCGTTTGGGTTTACGGAATTCGGGCCGCATGGACCCAGCAATCCGCCAGGAAACTATGATTACCTGCGTTTCCTGGACGGGGTGCGCACGAATTTTCCGAAGGCGGTGTTTTTCATGAGCTGGAACGGGCGTTGGAGTTTGGGGTCGAACACGAATGTTTCGGAGTTTCTGAACAACCCTTATGTGGCGAACCGGGATGAGTTGCCGAAGCTGCCGGGGCGGCGGTGAAGTTTGGGCCGGCGGGGACGCCGGCCCTCCCAGGTGAGCGGGAGGGACGCCGTCCCCGGCGCCCCCAAAAAAAGCGGCCCGCAACTCAGTCGCGGGCCGCTCTGGAAGACGAATGAATCAGGCGGCGGCTTCGCCGACCTGGAATCGCACGAAGCGGCGGATGGTGATTTCGTCGCCGAGTTCCTTGGCGACGGAGGCGACGTGTTCCTTGACGCTGATTTCGGAATTTTTCTTCACAAAGCCCTGGTCGACGAGGCAGTAGGTCTGGAAGAATTTTTCCAGCATGCCCTGGATGATTTTTTCGAGCGCCTGGGCGGGTTTGCCTTTGAGGCGGTCGGAGGCGGCGGCGATTTCGCGTTCCTTCGCGATCACCTCGGCCGGGACCTGTTCGCGGGAGACGGCGTTGGGATGGCCGGCGGCGATCTGCAGGGTGATGTCGCGGACGAGCTGCTTGAAGGCTTCGCTGGTGACGGTGGATTCCTTGCCGGCGCCGACTTCCACCAGCACGCCGACCTTGGCGCCGGTGTGGATGTATCCGGCGATCATGCCGTTGCCGCTGACTTCCATGCGGGCGTGGCGGGGGATCTGGATGTTTTCGCGGATGGCGGCGACGAGGTTGACGCGGTCGGCTTCGAAGTCGGGTTTGGCTTCCGTGGCGAGGCGGCGGGCGACTGTGTCGGCGAACGCCTTGAACATGTCATTGCGCGCGACGAAGTCGGTTTGGGAATTCACCTCGACGAGCACGCCGAGGCGGCCGTCGGGGGCGATGTATTGGGCGATGGCGCCTTCGCGGGCTTCCTTGGCGCCCTTGGTGGACGCGGTGGCCGCGCCTTTTTTGCGCAGGATATCCACGGCGCCGCCAAGGTCGCCGCTGGATTCGGTGAGGGCTTTCTTGCAATCCATCATGCCGGCGCCGGTCATTTCCCGGAGTTTCGCCACAGTTGCCGCAGTGATTTCTGCCATAAAAAATAGGTGGGTTGAATTTAAACGGTTGTGAATCCGGCCCAAAGCGGGCAGGGGGGCGATGCCGCCTGCCTGACCCGCCTCGGTGCCTGGATCAATCAGGCCTGGGGCGCGGCCGCTTCGGCCGCGGGCGCCGGTTCAGCCGCGGGGGCTTCGACCGGGGCGGCTTCGGTTTCCTCGGACCGGCGGCGGCCGTACTTGGCTTCGTATTCCGCCTGGGCGCGTGTGACCGTCTGGCCGATGGTGCTGAGGATGACGCGGATCGAGCGGATCGCGTCGTCGTTGCCGGCGATCGGGTAATCGACGAGGTCGGGATCGCAGTTCGTGTCGACGATGGCGACGACGGGGATCTTGAGGCGGCGGGCTTCAGCGACGGCGTTGTGTTCGCGCTTGATGTCCACGACGAACATGGCGCCGGGGTATTTGTCCATGCCTCGGATGCCGTCGAAATATTTGATCAGGCGGGCGGCTTCGCGCCGGATGACGGATTGTTCCTGCTTCACGTAATTCGCGAGGGAACCGTCGGCCTCCATTTTCTCGATTTGTTTGAGGCGGGCGATGGAGCGTTTGATGGTTTGGAAATTGGTGAGGGTACCGCCGAGCCAGCGTTCGGTGACGTAATACTGGCCGCATTCCTTGGCGGTTTCCTTGATGGCCTGTTGGGCTTGTTTCTTGGTGCCGACGAACAGGACGCGGCCGCCTTTGCCGACGGTGGTGGCGAGGAAGTCGCAGGCGGCTTCGAGCCGGCCGAGGGTTTTGCTGAGGTCGATGATGTGGATGCCGTTGCGGGCGTCGAAGATGAACGGTTTCATCTTCGGATTCCAGCGCTTGGTTTGGTGTCCGAAATGAACACCGGCTTCCAGCAATTCCTTAACTCCAATGCTAATCACAATTTTCCTTTGGTTAAAACCCCGGTCAACCAGGGCATCCCGCGGAACACGGGATTGATTTCGATGTTGTTACGACCGCGGAATCTATTCCGCCGCGTCCACACGGACGCTCTGGTCGTTTCCCCCGGCAGAAATTGCCACACGGCAGTCCCGCCAAAAGGGAGACGCAGAATAGCAGAGCGCGGGCTTGTGGCAACTGGTTTTTTGAAGGATTTGGGTTGATTCCCGGGGCGGATTTGGTTATAAGACGTTCTGTCAGTCGCGGGACGTACAAGGATTGCAGCTGATAATGCAGTAACCCGAGTTTCCATGAAACGTTTTCTCCTCACCGGCCTTTTGGTCTCCGCCGCCTTTGCCCCGAGCCCGCGCTGTCTCGCACAGGGAGTGGTGAACTTCGACAATTACGCCGATGTCATGGATGGGTCCGGGATTCCCATAGTTTTGACGAACGCGATTGGGGGCACGTTTACCGCGAGTCTTTTTTATTCGATCGGGACCCTAACCAATATTCCCAGCCTTGCCGGCATCACCAATCTGGTTACGACCACCATCGGGGGGGCGTATATCCCCGGGACCATCAGCATTCCCACGAATTATTCGGCGGTGTCGACGAACCTGTTGATTCAATTCACGGTGGCGGGCACCACGTTTTCGGGCACAGCGACCCTTTATCCGCCCGGGGGTTGGAACCCGGTCTTTGGCACGAATTATTCCACCAACACCTGGAACAGCCCTGTCGTTGTGATCGGAGGGATAATACCGGATCCCGTCGATCTCTCCCCGGCCAACGATGATTTCGCTGGGGCGACGGAGATTCAGGCGACCTTGCTGCGGACGAATTTTGTATTTCACAGCGGGCATGCTACGTCGGAGCCGGGCGAGCCGCCGCACAGGAAAGGTCCGGCACTGCAGACCTGTTGGTGGAAGTGGACGCCGTCGCAGCCCGGGTTGTTTCGATTGAAGGCAGCCGTGGATGTGTTTTCGTATCCGAACGGTGGCATGATCGAGGTTTATACCGGTTCCAGTCTGGATCACCTGAAGCTTTGCGCTTCTTCGGCGGGAGTCCCGGGGCTGCGTGTTCCTTGGTATTACAACACTGGCATCGCGTTGTTGCGAGTCAAGGCGGGCCAGACGTATTACATCCGAGTCGACGACCTGACGCAGGAGGTCTACCGGGGGATGACCCTCGACAACACGGTGCATCTCGCCCTCGAGCCCGCGACGGATCCGCTGCCCGGCACGATCTTTTTCAGTTTGAAGATGGGTGGACGACCGATGGCGCGGGTGTATATGCCGAACAGTTGGACGCCGGTGACCAGTTCCGATTACCGGGCGCAGCTCTACGCCGGGCCGTCCCGGAACAAGCTGCTGCCCCAGGGAATTCCGCGGTCCTTCCGGGATTCCGATGTGACCTCTGAAGGGGCGGGTCTGTTCGATGCCGATCTCGTCACCATGACCAACGTGGTCGCAGGCCAGCTGACCTGCGCGCAGGTGCGCGTGTGGGATTCCAACTATGGCGACACTTTCGAAGCCGCCATGGCCAATGGCAGCCTCGTCGGCTGGTCAAAACCGATCTATCTCCGCGCCGGTTCACCGCTCGTTGGCAGCCCTGTGTTGTGGGGAATACAGAATTTCTGGCTTCATCGGCCGTAAGGGCGGAATGGGCGGATTGTCGAATTCTGGGATTGTTGGAGTCGTTCCGTCACTCCAATTTTGGTGTCAGGGCTCGACGGAGTCTCGCCCCACCGACATTGATGAAAAAAATCCCCGGAAACGTCCGTCGGACGTTTTCCGGGGGAAATTGAGCTGGCAGAAATCTACACGGTCGCGCGGGCGACGCCGGTGCCGTCGCAGGTGGGGCAGGCGGGCGGGGCGTGGCGGATCAGGTGGTAGATGTAATCCTTCAGTTTTGTCCGCCGCATTTTGAGTTCCTCGATTTCCTGATCCGTTGCGAAGTCGATTTCCTCCTCGATGCGGTAGATGGAATCGTCGAGGCGGTGGTATTCATCGAACATTTTCCGGAAGTGATCGTCGCTTCCCTTGAGGCGGCGGATGATTTCGCGATGTTCCGGAAACTCTCGCAGGATCGGGTGATGAAGGTCCATGGGTGCAATCTCCATTTCTATCGGGGTTGAGGGTTGATGGGGAGGGCACGGGAATAGACAGGAGAAGCGGGGGAGGCAACCAGCGAAAGGCTTGTTGCAGTGGGACACTTAGTCTTCTCGTGTCTGTTCACGCGCATTCACGGTGGCCGCTCCGCGCGGCCTGGAGTCAACATACTGCTAACTCACGGGCAGTAAAGCGATACTTTGCGCCGGCGACCACCCTTTTATTGACGAAAACATACCCTGGATTGTTCAAAATTCCAGGTCCGTAAAAAGCCCGTCGCGGACCAAGGGGGCTTTGACGGGAATTGATGCGAATTTTTGCTAATTCGGGGGAGGGCGTGTGGGGCGAGACTCCGTCGAGCCCTGTCAAACATTGAACACTTAACCTCCAATTTTCACCACATCCAGCCCCACGAGGCAGACATCGTCGGCGAATTTTTCCTCGTCCGAAAATTTCCGGATCTCCTCGAGCAACTCGTCGAAGAGCCGTGCGGCCGGCAGTTGGATCCGGCGTTCGACGCCGGTCATCAGGATGTCCTGGCTGTAAAGCTCATTGTTGGTGCCCTGCACCTCGTACAATCCGTCCGTGAAGAGCATGACGAGGTCGCCCGGGGCCAGGCTTACGGACGAAGTTTGGTAGCTGGCTTCCTCGAACAGGCCGAGTGCGGGCTGGCTTTTGCCGCCGATGTTGGTCAAAGCCTGCACGCGGCCCGCGCCCCGGCGCAAATGGAGCGGACGCGGATGCCCGGCGTTCGTGTAACGCAACGTCCCGCCCGACCAGTCCGCGACGCAGTAAAACGCCGTGGTCAACATCGGCGTTCCGGCGTGCTTCAGGATCGCGTAGAGATCCCGGTTCAACTTTGTCAGGAACTGGCCCGGATCTCCTGCCAACGGCTTCAATTCCTCCAGCAGCGCCCGGATCATCGCGGTCACCAGCGACGACCGAACCCCGTGCCCCGCGACGTCGCAGATGAACACGCTGGCCTCGGTTTCGGACAGGGCCGACACGGTGAAGAAATCGCCTCCGACCGTGCTGGCCGGGAGATAACGGTGGGTGAACTGCAGCGCGCTTTCGGACGGCGCCGCGGATTTGGGGAAGCAGGGATACTGCTGGGGCAGCATCGTGAGCTGGATTTCCCGGGCCATTTTAAGATCGTCCTCCATCTGGAGGTTGCGCTCGCGGAGGGACTGGCGGCTTTGGGCCAGGAGCGAGTTTGCCCGGCGGATCCGCTCCTCGGCGAGGCGCTGTTGCGTGATGTCCCAGAACATTCCCTGCAACCCGATCACTTTCCCGTTCGAATCCTGCAGCGGGGTTTTGATGACCTGGACAAAAATGCGCGATTGATTGGGGGCCTTGTGTTCCTCGACCGATCCGAAGGTCTGCCCGGTCTCGAGCACGTTGCGGTCGTCCTGCCGGTATTTCTCGGCGAGCGGCGCCGGGAAGAAATCGAAATCGGTTTTTCCGACGATCTTTTCGAGGGGAAGCCCGAGGCTCTTGCAGAACTGCTGGTTGGCGAAGGTGAACCGGCCCTCGGTGTCTTTGCGGAAAATATTCTGGGGAATGGTCTGCACCAGCGAATGGTAAAGCGCCTCCGAGTTGCGGAGATTCTCCTCCGCCAAGCGCCGCAGCGTGATGTCTTCCACCGTCCCCTCGTAATACAACAGCCGCCCCTGCGAATCGCGCACGGCGCGGCAGTTCTCCGAAATCCAGATCGTCGTGCCGTCCTTGCGGTAGGTTTGCGATTCGAACCCGGTGATCACGTCGTGTTCCTGCATCGTCCGGACGAATTCGTCCCGGCGCCCCTCCTGCACATAGAGCGAACGGCTGATGTCCGTGATGCTGCCCATCAATTCCTCGGGTGAGCTGTAGCCGTAGATGCGGGCCAGCGCCGCGTTCGCCATCAGGTAGCGGCCGTCGGGCGTGGTTTGGAAAATGCCTTCGACGAGGTGATCGAAGATGCTGTGGTATTTCGCCTCCGCCGCCAGCAGCGTCTGGTCCATGCGATTGCGCTCAAGCGCATACCGGATCGAACGCTCCAGCCAGCCCGGGGTGAGCTGGCTTTTGACGAGGTAATCCTGCGCGCCGGCCTGGACGGCTTCGACCGCGACCGTTTCGTTGTCGGCGTCGCCGGCCGCGATGATGGGCAGCCGCGGCGCGTGGGCGCGCAGCATGGAGATGTTCGCCAGCCCGGCGCCGTCGGGCACCGAGACGTCCACCAGCACGACGTCGATATCGCCGCGGTTCACGCGTGTGAGGCCGGACGTGAATTCGGGCGCGGTGTCGACCTCGGCCGCCAGTTCCCGCGCCTGGCCCAACATTTCGCCGATCGACCGGGTGAATTCCGGTTCATGTTCGATCAGCAGAATTTTCAACAATTCCTGCGGCAT
Organism: Verrucomicrobiota bacterium; assembly: GCA_046346665.1. Taxonomy (GTDB): domain Bacteria; phylum Verrucomicrobiota; class Verrucomicrobiia; order Limisphaerales; family JAXMHQ01; genus JAXMHQ01. The sequence goes on along the minus strand of JAXMHQ010000037.1, from coordinate 21,390 downwards.
AATGGCGCGTGCCGGCCCGTGCCGGCCTCCGCCTTTTGTGTGGACCGCAGCATGGCAAGTTTTCCCCCGGATCGCAAGCCGCGACGCAGCCGCGACGCAGTTGGCGTGGGCTTGAGGCGCGCGATGGGGCCAGACTCCGTCGAGCCCTGACCGGGACCGCGAGGATTTTTGGATAAATGGATCCATGGATTGTTGGAGGGCTCCGCGCGACAGTCTTCCCATTTATCCAGGAATCCAAAAATCCACCCATCCAGTCTTGTCTCGACATGCGCAATCCGCCGGTTTACAAGGCGCAGCGTGATGGCGGGTCTTTTTGCCTGCGCGTTGTTTTGCAGTGCGGCGCTCCTTTTCTGGGTGCAGCCGATGGTGGCCAAACTGCTGCTGCCGCTGCAGGGAGGCACGCCGACGGTCTGGAATGTTTGCATGGTATTTTTCCAGGCCCTGCTGCTCGCCGGATACGCCTATTCCCACTGGATGGCCACGCGGCTGCAGCTTCGCACCCAGGTCCGGGTCCAGTTGATCCTGCTGGCGGCAAATTTCCTGTTCCTGCCCGTCGCGCTTTCCGCGGCTGCGCGGGCGATCGATCCCTGGCGGATTCACCCGATTGCCTGGCTGCTGCTGGCGCTTCTCACGACGGTCGGACTCCCGTTTTTCACCCTGTCCACCCTCGGCCCGCTGACGCAAAGCTGGTTCAGCCGGTCACGCCAGAAGTCTTCGGGCGATCCCTATTTCCTCTATGCCGCCAGCAATCTCGGCAGCCTCGTCGGGTTGCTCGCGTATCCCGCGTTTCTCGAGCCCGTCTTTCCGCTGCGTCAACAGGGCAGGCTTTGGACCGCCGGTTACGCGCTGCTGGTCGTGCTCGTGGCCGCGTGCGCCTGGACGGCCCTGTCCGCCAACCGCAATTCCATCCCCCCCGGCGCCGCGCCGGACTGTGAACCGGCCCAGGAGTCGGAGGAGGAATTCGAGGCGCAGTGGTTGCAGCGCGGCCGCTGGATTTTTCAGGCGTTTATTCCCTCGGGACTCATGCTCGGTGTCACCAGCTACATCAGCACCGACATCGCGAGCGTGCCTTTGTTGTGGGTGATTCCGCTCGCGTTGTACCTGCTCAGCTTCGTCATCGTGTTCAGCCGCAAAGGGGATGGAATCCCGCGGATCGCCGCCAGGATTCTGCCCGCCTGGGCGGTCGTGCTGTTGTTTGTGACTTTGTCGAACGCGGAGAACCTCGCCTGGTTGCAGATGGGGGTGCATCTCGGGTTTTTCTTTGTGGCCGCGCTGGTCTGGCACGGACGCCTGGCGGCGGGCCGGCCGCCGGCGGTGCGGCTGACGGAATTTTACTTTTGCCTGTCCACCGGCGGCGTGCTCGGGGGCATCTTCAACGCCCTGGCGGCGCCTCTCCTGTTTCGCGGCGTCGCGGAATACCCGATCCTCATCGTGCTCGCCTGCCTGCTGCCCGCCTCCGGCCGGCTGCTGCCGGGCGCGCGCCGGCCGCGGGTCGCGGGCGAGATCCTTCTCGCCGCCGTCGTCGGGCTTCTGACCTGGTCGCTCGTGCGGTTTGTGCCGGTTCTCGGGCTGCCGCTCCAGGTCCAGACAGCCTTTGTCTTTGGAGTTCCGTGCATCCTGTGTTACCTCGCGTCGAAGGGCCTTGCCCGGTTCCAATTCGCCCTCTGCCTGGGCTCCGTCTTTCTCGCCAGCCTGTCCTACACCGCGTTCCGCGGAACCACCCTTCACACGGAACGCAACTTCTTCGGCACTCTGCGCATCGCGCTCGAGCCGGGCGCGCGCATCCGCCGGCTCTATCACGGGACCACGGTCCACGGCATGCAGTTTGTTCAGCCGGACCGGCAGGACGAACCGCTCGCGTATTATCATCCGACCGGCGCCTGCGGCCAGGCGATGAAGCTGATCCACGAGGCCGGGCAGGGCACGCACATCGGGGCCATCGGCCTTGGCGCCGGCAGCATGATTTGCTACGCGCAACCCGGGCAACGCTGGACCTTCTACGAGATCAACCCGGCCGTGATCGCGCTCGCGTCCGACACGAATTACTTCACGTTCCTGTCGCGGAACACGAATGCCGTCGTTGATTTCGCGGTGGGCGACGCGCGGCTGCGACTGCGCGAGGCGCCCGCGGGCGAGTTCCGGTTATTGGTTTGCGACGCGTTCGGCTCGGATGCGCCCCCGCTGCATTTGATGACGCGGGAAGCGATGCAACTGTACCTGGACAAGCTGGCGCCGGGCGGGGTGATGCTGTTTCACGTCTCGAGCCGCAGCCTGGATTTCCGGCCGGTGCTGGGAAACCTGGCCCATGAGTTCAATCTCACCGCGCTGGTGAACTGCGAACCGGAACAACTCGCCGGCACCGCGCTGCCCGAGGGCCGGTATCCGTCCACCTGGGTCGCCATGGCCCGCCGGCCGGAGGATCTCTCCGCGCTGTTGAAACATCCTTCCTGGCGCCCCCTCGAACCCGCGCCCAGGCACGCGCTTTGGACGGATGATTATTCAAATATCCTGCGAATCTTTCAGTGGGACTGAAAGGGATTGGATTATTGGATAAATGGATTGTTGGATTGCGCGCGGAGTGCCCAATCCAATCATCAATCCGCTGATCCCGCCCGCTTCCGCCTTTTCATCCGGCTCGCCCTGGCGTAGCTTGGCCGGGATCCATTCAGCATGCCCAGTGTTTACATCAAAACGTACGGATGCCAGATGAACGAGCGCGACAGCGAGGCGGTCGCCGCGCAGCTCGTGGCCAAGGGCTACACCCTGGCGAAATCCGAGGCGACGGCGGACGTGGTTCTGCTGAACACGTGCAGCGTGCGTGATTTCGCCGAGCAAAAGGCCATCAACAAGATGGTGAATGTCGCCGCCGAGATGCGCCGCAACCGTCCCGGCACCGTGCTCGGATTTCTCGGTTGCATGGCCCAAAGCCGCGGGCGCGAATTGATCGACAAGCTCCCGGACGTCGACCTGGTTCTCGGCACCCAGAAATTTCATCGGGCGGCGGAATACCTGGATGAAATCCTGGCCGGCAAGCGGGACAAGGTGGTGGACGTGGCGGAGGAGCAGGGAAGTGCCGCAACCATTCGCGAACACCTGCTCAACGGCCAGTCGCGCAAATCGGTCAGTGCCTTCGTCAGCATCATGCAGGGCTGCAACCAGCATTGCACCTTCTGCATCGTGCCGTTCACCCGCGGTGAAGAGCGCAGCCGAACGATTCCGGACATCGTCGCCGAATGCCGCGAGCTCGCCTCCCAGGGCGTGCGCGAAATCACCCTGCTCGGCCAGATCGTCACCAGCTTCGGCAAGCGGGAAATTCCGAAGCGCGACGGCCTGTCCGGTTTCGTCCAGCTCATCGAAGCCGTGCACGAGATCGACGGCATCGAGCGGATCCGGTTCACTTCGCCGCACCCGAAAGGTTACGGGGACGACCTGGTCGAGGCTTACACCCGGCTGCCGAAACTTTGCGAGAGCGCGCACCTGCCCGTTCAGAGCGGGAGCAACCGTGTGTTGAGCCTGATGCACCGCGGCTACACGCGCGAGCGATTCCTCGAAATCATCCGCAAGCTCCGCCAGGCGCGCCCCGGAATGGGCGTCAGCACCGATTTCATTGTCGGGTTCCCCGGCGAAACCGAGTCCGATTTCGAGGACACCCTGTCGCTCGCGCGCGAGGTGGGATTCGACCAGGCATACATTTTCAAGTATTCGCCCCGGCGCGACACGCCCGCGGCATCGATGCCCGACCAGGTGCCCGCGGCGGTGCGCGAAGAACGAAATCAGCGCCTGCTCAACCTTGTCAACGAGATCGCCGGATCCCGCTACGCCGCCTACGCCGGACGGCAGGTGCAGATTCTCGTGGAAGGCCCCAGCAAGACCAATTCGGCCCGCATGAGCGGCCGCACGCGCTGCAACAAGATCGTCGTGTTCGACGGATCCTCCCGACATCACGGCCAGCTCCTGGATGTGCGCATCGAGCGCGCCGGTTCCTTCACGCTCTACGGCGATCCGGCAATTCTCGACTAAACCCGCAGTGAAGGCCGGTCAGGCTGCGTTGCGGCGGCAAAAGAATGCTGGCTTTTCACTTTGTTTCGGGCACCATCAGGGCCCTTTCAGACCATGACCGTGAAGCTCTCGACATTGTGCCTGGTGCTCGGATCTGTCATCGCTTTGCCCCAGATCCATGGCCTGCTGAAGCCGGCCGCCTTCGCGGCCGCGGTGCGCAAATTCCCGCGCTCCGTCCCCATCGGCGTCGCCCTCATGCTCATCGGCACCGTCTGGTTCCTCCGCAACGTCGGGGCCGAAGTCAGTGCCGAGGTCGTTTCCTTCAAGCCGTTCCTCATTCCCGGTTTCGCCGCGGTCGGCATCGGTTCGTGCATCTTCGTCCAGGATTTCCTGGCCATCCGTGGCCTGGCGGTTCTTCTCCTGTTGCTCGCTCAGCTCATGGTCGATTCCGGCCGGCCCATGCTCCCGAAGTCGCATTGGACCTGGATTATCCAGGGCTGGGCCTACCTGCTCGTCCTGGTCGGAATGTGGTTCACCATCTCACCCTGGCGCGGCCGCGATTTTCTCAACTGGGCCGTCGCCACCGAGCAACGCGTCCGCATCGGCTCCGCCATCCGCCTCGCCTTCGCCCTCGCCATCATCGCACTCGGAGTTTTCGCTTTCTAACGAAAGAACAGGAGAAAAGCTGTTTTGAACAGGAGGCAGCAGAGGAAGCAGAGGAAGACCAGAATAACGGGCGGCTTCTCCTCGCGCAGCCGTTTGAAATTTCTCTGCTCCCTCTGCGGCCTCCTGTTCAAAAGTCCGTGTCCCTTCTGTAAATGAGCGCGTCTCGTGGTAAGATTCTTGTCGTGAGAGGCGGCGCGATCGGTGACTTTATCCTCACGCTCCCGGTGCTCGCCGCGTTGCGCGCCCAATTCCCCGACGCCCACATCGAGGTGCTCGGATATCCGCATATCATCGAACTCGCCGTCGCCGGCGGCCTCGTCCAGCGCGCCCAACCCATCGAGGCCCGCGCCATGGCCGCGTTCTTCGGCCGCGGCACCTCGTTGTCGCCCGACCTCGCGGATTATTTCTCGGAGTTCGACATCATCGTTTCCTACCTTTACGACCCCGATTTGATATTTCAATCCAATGTGGCCCAGTGCACTCAAGCCCGGTTCATCGCCGGTCCGCATCGGCCCGATGACCGCGAATCCGTTCACGCGAGCCGCGTTTTTCTCAGGCCGCTGGAAAGCCTCGCCATTTTCGATCCCGACCCGCATCCCCGGCTGGACCTCGCCGCAGACGTTTCGCCGGAACCCCCGGCCCTCGCGCTCCACCCGGGCAGCGGCAGCGAATCCAAGAACTGGACCGAACCCGGCTGGCGTTCCCTCCTGGAATCGCTCCTGAAAAATCCCGACGAACGGCTGCTGCTCATCGGGGGCGAAGCCGAAGGCGGCAGGATCGAGAGACTCGCCGCCGGCCTTCCTCCCGGCCGCGTTTCAACCGCCCGAAACTGGCCGCTGACCCGGCTCGCCCGCCGCCTCGCCGCCTGCTCCGGATTCGTCGGTCACGATTCCGGCATCTCCCATCTCGCGGCGGCCCTCGGCGTTCCCTGCCTCCTGCTTTGGGGACAAACCAATGCCAGAATCTGGAGCCCGCCCCACCGCCACGTCTGCCTGATCCAGTCGCCCGATGGCATCCACTCCATCAAAACCGCGGATGTCCTGTCCGGGATCCAGCGCCGCCCCGGTCCTCCGCCGGCCGGATCCCGCCACGAATCCCCCTGAAAACCCCGCACAAACCCTTGGAATAAGAGTCGGTTTGAATTAAGTTAGAGCAGCTTTTGACGACAATGACGGGTACGGGCATTGCTTCTGTGGTCGGCAGCGTTCGTGTCGCGCGTTCCGTTGACTCATTATTTGTCACTTGTTGGGACAGACGGTTGGGGATTTGGATCAGACAGGCCTGATGAAAAAAATTCTGGTAATCGATGACGAAGAGTGGCTGAGGGAGATGATGCAACTGGCGTTGCGTCAGCGGGGGTTCCAGGTCATCGAGGCTGAAAACGGGGCGGTCGGCATCGAGCTGGCCCGCAAGGAACTTCCCGACCTGATCCTGTGCGATGTGAACATGGAGAAGGTGGACGGTTACCTGACGCTTTCCTCGCTGCGCGGCGAACCCGGGACGGCTTCCATTCCCTTCATTCTCATGACCGGCCTGGCCGACCAGGCGGGCATGCGGCACGGGATGGAACTCGGCGCCGACGATTACCTTCCCAAGCCGTTCACCATCGAAGCCCTTTACGCCGCGGTCGACGCGCGCCTCAAGAAAGTCAACGTTGTCCGCCAGGAGGCCGAAAAGAAACTCGCCGATCTCCGGGAAAATCTCAGCATGATGCTGCCGCACGAGCTGCGGACGCCGCTGAACGGGATCCTGGCCTACGGCGAAATGCTGGTGGCCGATGCCGAGACGCTGCCGCCGGCCGAGATTGCCGAGATGGGGCAGGTGATTTACGACTCGGGCAAGCGGCTGGAGCGGCTGATTGAGAATTTCCTGATTTACGCGCAGCTCGAATTGCTCGGGTCCGATCCGCAGAAGCTGCATTCGCTGCTCCGCAGCCAGACGAACGACGCCGCGGGATTGATCGAGCGCCATGCGCGCGACCAGGCCGAAGCGTCCCGGCGCCCGGCCGATCTCTCGCTTGAGCTCGAGAAAGTTTGCGTCCCGATCTCCGAGGATTACCTGAAGAAGATCGTGGACGAACTGGTCCAGAACGCCTTCAAATTCTCGCCCGCCCAAACGCCGGTGCGCGTCTCCCTCACGAACCACTCGCCCGACACGCTGACGCTGACCGTCGCCGACCGGGGCCGCGGCCTGACGGCCGACCAGATCGCCCAGATCGGCGCCTACATGCAGTTCGACCGCAAGATGCACGAGCAGCAGGGGCTCGGACTGGGGCTGACGATTTGCAAGCGGCTGACCGAGCTGCACGGCGGGACGCTCACGATCCAGAGCGACCAGGCTGCGGGCACGACGGTGACCCTCAAGCTTCCCAAGGCCGAGGCGAAATCCTGAAGCCCGTCATTGCGGGAGAATTTCCGGGTGCGTGCGGCTCAGCCATGAGACCAGCCAGCCCGGCAGGGCGTGCAACAGCAGCAGCGCCAGCACAATCCCCACCACCGGTGAAAGGTCCACCTTTCCGAACCTCAACGGCAGCGGGCCCAGCAGGTGGCGCGCGGTGGTTGAGATGAAATCCCAGAGCGGGTTGTTGCCGAGATACACGTAACTCGCGACGAGATGCGCGAACAGGATTGCGGGGAGCAGGAATTTCAGGCTCAGAAAAATGCTCAGGCCCACCAGCAGCGATTGGCCGGCGAACAGCAGGTTGGATCGGACCACGTTGGCGGCGCCGGTGGCGACCAGCAGCGGGTGCAGCGCGACCCAGGCCAGCGCGAGCGCGCCCACGGGCAGAACGAGCTGGGCCGACGACGGCCAGCGCGCCACCCGCCCGAGCTGCTGCGAGATGAGTTTTTGAATTGGGTCCGGCCTCGTCGCGCGGCTGTTGATCACCTCCAGGATCAGCATCCAGAAATAGACAATCGCCAGAAGCCGGAGAAAGCTGAGCAGCGAGAAGAGCAGGGCGGACAGAAAAAACATCCCGCCGCGATGGCTCAGCGGGAACGCCAGCACGGCGAGCGACAGGTCCAGTTTCGGCGTCCAGTTCACCGACGGCCCGAGCTGGCCGTAAAAAAACGCCCGCACGAGGATCAATCCGCCAAGAAACGCCAGCAGATGCCAGCGCTTGATCCGAGAAGGCTGTGCCCGGCGGACCGTGCCCACCAGCGTTGCCGGAGTCGCCCGCGCAAGCGGGTCCATCGAAACCGAACGCCAGTTGAACCACAGCAGCAGACCCGCGAGGTTCAGGATGAAATCAATCAGGTTCATGACCCGTTGCCCGGAAGAGTGCCCGGAAAGGAACCCGTTTTCCAGAGAAACCGGGGATTGGCAGGGCGCCACTTTGTGGCGCCGGCCGCGCGGAGCGCGGCCCTACCTGCGCGCTCCTCACATCATCGCGAGCAGCGTCTCAGCCATGACCGACGGCGTCGCGGCCACGCCGATGCCCGCTTTGCGGAAGGCCTCGATCTTCGCCGCCGCCGTCCCTTTCCCGCCGCTCACGATCGCCCCCGCATGGCCCATCCGCCGTCCCGGGGGCGCCGTCGCCCCCGCAATAAATCCCGCCACCGGCTTTTTGCAATTCGCCTTGATCCACTCCGCCGCCTCCTCCTCGGCGGATCCGCCGATTTCACCGATCAAAATGATTCCATGTGTGTCCGGATCCTCGTTGAACATCCGGACGACGTCGAGATGCGACGTGCCGTTGACGGGATCGCCGCCGATGCCGACGCAGGTGGACTGGCCGACGCCGCGGCAGGTGAGCTGCCACACGGCTTCATAGGTCAGCGTGCCGCTGCGCGACACCACCCCGATGTGGCCTTTCTTGTGAATGTAACCCGGCGCGATGCCGATGCGGCAGCCGCCGTGTGAATCCTTCCCTTCGCCGGGCGTCACCAGGCCGGGGCAATTCGGTCCGATCAACCGGGTTTTCTTCCCTTCCATCGCCCGCTTCACGCGCACCATGTCGTTCACCGGGATGCCTTCCGTGATACACACCGCGAGGTCCAGGCCGGCGTCCACCGCCTCGAGAATCGCATCCGCCGCAAACGCCGGCGGCACAAAAATCGCCGAAGCCGTCGCGCCCGTCTCCCGCGCCGCCTCCGCCACCGTGTCGAAGATCGGCACCTTGCCCTCGAATTTCTGACCGCCCTTGCCCGGCGTCACGCCGGCCACAATCTGCGTGCCGTAGGCCATCGACAATTGCGCGTGGCGCGCGCCGAATCCGCCGGTGATGCCCTGCACGAGCACCTTGGTTTGTGGAGTGACGAGAATGGACATGCGCGTTTAACCGGAATTCCGTTTGTGAATGCAGATCGTGTTGCCGTCGGGGTCGGATACCAGCGCCATGCGGCACACCGGCGTGGCGAACGGCTCCATCCGGAACCGGACCCCCTTCGATTTCAACTGCGAAATCGCCGCCTCAAAATCCTCCACCTCGAGCCCCGCGGAACAGCCGTCCGCGCGCGGGTGCCAGTCGGGCGCGCCGCAGCCGAGCGACAGGGTGCCGGCGCCGATGTTGTATTCGGTCCATTGCATGCCGCCGGCTTCGCCCACGGTATGGCTGGGGCTCAATCCCAGCACGCCTTCGTAAAACGCCCGCGCCCGGGCCATGTCGGTGACCGGGTAACAGGTAAACGCCAGTTCGGTGATCTTGATCATGGACACCTCAATTGCCCTGGACCGCCTGCACGACCTTCTCCGCGCCGTCCGCCATCGAATCCGCCGTGATCAGGCGCAGCCCGGATTCCGCGAGCGTCTTGCGCCCGGCGGCGACGTTGTTGCCTTCGAGCCGGACCACGAGCGGCAGCTTCAGCCCGGTGTCGCGCGCCGCCGCCACAATGCCGGTCGCAATCACGTTGCAATCCATGATCCCGCCGAAAATGTTGACCAGGATCCCTTTCACGTTGGGATCTTTGAGGATGATTTTGAACGCGGCCGTGACCTGTTCCGCGCTGGCGCCGCCGCCCACGTCCAGGAAATTGGCCGGCATGCCGCGGTAATGCTGGATGATGTCCATCGTCGCCATCGCCAGGCCCGCTCCGTTGACCAGGCAGGCGATGTTGCCGTCGAGCTTGATGTAATTCAGGCTGTAACGGCTCGCCTCGGTTTCCAGCGGCGATTCCTCCGCCACGTCGCGCATGGCCTCGATGTCCGCGTGCCGGAACAGCGCGTTGTCATCGAGCCCCACCTTCGCGTCCACCGCCATCAAGCCGGGCTTCCCATCCGGGGCCGCCACGATGCACAGTGGATTGATCTCGACCAGCGAGGCGTCGCATTCCCACCAGGCGCGGTAAACGCCCGCGATGAGTTTCGCCGCCGGGCCCATCAGTTCGCCGCCGAGCCCGAGCGCGGAGGCAATCTTGCGCGCCTGGTAGGGCATCAACCCCACGGCCGGATCCACCCACTCCTTCAAAATCTTTTCCGGCGTCTTCGCCGCGACTTCCTCGATGTCCATGCCGCCTTCCGTGCTCGCCATGATCACGGGCCGGGACGCCGCGCGGTCCAGCAGCACCGCCAGGTAAAGTTCCTTCCGGATGTCCGGCGCAAGCGCCACCAGCAGTTTGCTGACGAGTTTGCCTTCCGCGCCGGTCTGCTTCGTGACGAGGACCTGGCCCAGCATCGCCGCCGCCATCTGCTCGGCTTCGGCGGCGGTCTTGCAGAGCTTGACGCCTCCCTTGAACCCGCTCTTGAACGTGCCCTTGCCGCGGCCGCCGGAGTGGATCTGGGATTTGACCACGACGACGCGCGCGCCGTCGGCGAACAGTTTCGCGGCTAGTTTCCCGGCGGCTTCGGCGGTTTCCACCACGTCGCCCGGCGGCAGCGCCACCCCGTTCCGCGCGAGCAACTGCCGCGCCTGGTATTCGTGAATGTTCATGTCGGATCCGCCCGGCACGCAGCCCGCGGCCGCCCGCCGGCCCCGCCTCCGCGCCGGAAACGCGGCTTACTGCCGTTCCTTGATCGGAACGTAATGGTTCAGCGTGGGACCGGTGTAAATCTGGCGCGGCCGGTAAATCCGCGTCGGCTCCTCCATCACTTCCTTGTAATTCGCAATCCAGCCCGGCATGCGCCCGATCGCGAAAATCACCGTGAACATTTCCAGCGGGATTTTGAGCGCGCGCATGATGATGCCGCTGTAGAAATCGACGTTCGGATACAGCTTGCGCTCGACGAAATACGGCTCCTTCAGCGCCGCTTCCTCCAGCCGCTTCGCGATGTCCAGCAGCGGGTCGTTGACGTGCAGTTTCTCCAGCACCTCATCGCACGCTTTCTTGATGATCTTCGCCCGCGGATCGTAATTCTTGTACACCCGGTGTCCGAAGCCCATCAGCTTCTTGCCGCTCGCCTTGTCCTTCGCCGCGGTGATGAATTTCGACCCGTCATCGCCCGAGCGGTGGATGTCTTCCAGCATCTCCAGCACCGCCTGGTTGGCGCCGCCATGAAGCGGGCCCCAGAGCGCGCACACGCCCGCCGCCGTGCTCGCAAACAGGTTCGCCTTGCTCGACGCCACCATTCGAACCGTCGACGTCGAACAATTCTGCTCGTGGTCCGCGTGCAGCAGGAAAATCAGGTCCAGCGCCTTCACCGCCTCGGGCTTCAATTCGTAATCCAGCCCCGGCAGCGAAAACATCATGTGCAGAAAATTCGCCGTGTACTTGTAGTCCGGCTTCGGATACACGATCGGCAGCCCGCGCGATTTCCGGTAGGCGAACGCCGCGATCGTGCGCACCTGCGACAGCAGCCGGCCCACTTCCACCTCGAAATGTTTGCCCACCTCCGACGTCAGGAGCTCCGGGTAAAAGCAGCTCACCGCGTTGATCATCGAGGACAGGATCGCCATCGGGTGCGCGTTCGGCGGGAAACCCTCGAAATGGAACTTCATGTCCTCGTGCAGCAGCTCGTGCTCGGTCAGCAGGCTCGAAAACCGCCGCAGCTCGGAGCTCGTCGGAAGCTTGCCCCAGATCAACAGGTAGGCCACCTCGATGAACGTCGACCGCTCCGCCAGCTCCTCGATCGGGATGCCGCGATAGCGCAATATGCCCTGCTCGCCGTCAATGAACGTCACCGCGCTCCGGCACGACCCCGTGTTCCCGTAGCCGTCGTCCAGGGTGATGTGCCCGGTCTGGTTCCGCAGCGTGGAAATATCCACCCCGCGCTCCTTCTCAGATCCTTCAACAATGGGAAGCGTGAACGTCTTCCCGTCCAGTTTTAACTCCGCTGTGTTCGACATAATTCAATGGCCGCTGCTCTGGAAATGTTTGCTTGCGGAAATTATGAAAACGATAAGCGCAAGGCAATCCAAAACGGCATTGTGCTTGAGTTCATCCGCACCCGGATGCAGATTGCGCGCTCCATGAGAAGTGTCGTCCGGATTTTGCCGCTGCTCGCCGCCCTGGCGGCGCCGCCGGGGTCCGATGCCGCCGCCTCCACGCGCGGTTCCGACAGTTCCTCCTCCCGCACGGGGAGCCAATACGTCCGCCTCACCGACTGGGCGCGCGCCAACGAATTCACCATCCACCACTGGGACTCGGACAAAACCCTCGAACTCAGCAACCGCGTCGCCCACCTCGAGTTCAACACCGATCCCCGCCAGGATTCCCGAAATGCCATCCTGAACGGCGTCGCCGTCAAGCTCGCCTTCCCGCTCCTCATCGAAAACAACCGCGTCTTTATCACCCAGTCCGACCTCGAAAACACCATCGGCCCCGTCCTCTCGCCGCCCTCCAACCCCGGCGGACTCAAAATCCGCACCATCTGCATCGATCCGGGCCACGGCGGCAGCGATCCCGGATTCCAGGTCGGATCCAGGGACGAGAAAAAATACACCCTGCTGCTCGCCCAGGAGGTGCGCGACCAGCTCAACAAGCTCGGGTTCCGCGTCGTTCTCACCCGCGGTTCCGACAGCTCGTTGAAACTCGGATTGCGGCCCGAAATCGCCCGCGAACACAACGCGGATTTGTTTGTCAGCCTGCATTTCAATTCCGCCCCGCAGCACAACGAAGTGCGCGGCGTCGAGGTCTATTGCATGACCCCCGCCGGCGCCTTCTCCACCAACGCCGGCGGCGACGGCGACACCCGGTGGTGCGCGGGGAACCGCAACGACGAAAAAAACATGCTGCTCGCCTGGCAAATGCAGCGATCCCTCATCCGCCAGCTGCCCGTCGAGGATCGCGGCGTCCACCGCGCCCGCTTCCAGGTCCTCCGCGAAGCCACCATGCCCGCCATCCTCATCGAAGGCGGATTCATGTCCAATCCCGCCGAAGGCCGGAAAATTTTCGATCCCTCCTACCGCAAACAAATGGCCAAAGCCATCGTCGACGGAATCCTCGCCTACAAGAAAGCCGTGAAAGGCTGATGCAGGAGGGGCGAGACTCCGTCGAGCCCTTGATTGAACTGGAGTGATGGAGTATTGGAATTCTGGAGTGCTGAAGGGAATAGTCGCGAGTTCATTTTCCATTACTCTAGAACTCCATCACTCCACCACTCCAGTTTCCCCGGAACTTCTCCTTGAACTCATTCCGCCCCGCATTCACCCTGCGCGCATGAGCATTGTGACCAGGACCGGCGACAAGGGCACCACGGCGTTGATGTACGGCCGGCGCGTGTTGAAATCCCACGCGCGCGTCGAAGCCTACGGCGTGGTGGACGAATTGAACGCGTCGCTCGGCGTCGCGCGCGCGGCCGCGGCCGACCCGGGCCTGCGCGAAAACCTGCTGTTCATCCAGAAGGAACTCGTCACGCTCATGGGGGAACTGGCGGTCGCAGCCGAGGATTTGGAACGGTATGTGAAGGACGGCTACGCGCTGGTGACGCCCGAGATGGGCCGGCGCCTGGAGCAGCAGGTGTTTGAAATGGAATCCTCCGCCAAGGTGATCCAGGGCTGGGCCACGCCCGGCGCCACGCCCGGCGCCGCCGCACTCGATCTCGCCCGGACCGTCTGCCGCCGCGCCGAACGCCGCGTGTCCGCCCTGCTCGACGACGGCCAGCTCCGCAACCAGGAAGTCCTCATCTACCTCAACCGCCTCGCCGACTGGCTCTGGCTCGCGGCCCGGCTGGCGCAAGGCCCGCCGGGCCGCGAATAGCCAATCGCCAAGCTGACGCGCCCTTGATAGATGCGGTTCACAAATAGTCTGTCTTTTGAATCACTGGCGAATGGCGTGAAATCCGATTTCGCGATGCGGCCTGGATTTGCGGACTCTATCCTCGGCGATCAGACGCTTGATGGCGTCAAACACAACGCGGAATTGGTCGTCGTATTTTTGCTCCAAGACGTCAATTCGCCGCGCCAGCTCGCGATTGGAATCCATCAACCGGCGCAATTGCACAAACGTGCGCATGATTGCGATGTTGACTTGGACCGCACGCGATGAGCGCAGAACGCTCGATAACATTGCGACACCCTGTTCCGTAAAGGCGTAGGGAAGATACGCATGTCCCCGGTGCTTTCGGGAACTCATCACCGTTTGTGATGAGTTCGACGGAGTAACTGGCGATGGTGTCACAGCTTGTGATCCCCGATTACGAATCTCTTCGGCTTCGGTCGGTGTCAGGCGAAACATGAAATCATCCGGAAAGCGGTCGGAATTGCGTTTGACAGCCTGATTTAGCGCACGGGCTTCAACTCCATAGAGCGAGGCGAGGTCAAAATCCAGAATCACCTTCTCATGACGTATCCAGTGAACCCTTGGAGCGATTGCCGACTGGCAAGGGTAGGGGCTTTCGGGCTTGCCCTTTTGCTGACCCGGACTCGGTCAATGCGGTTCATGGTTTGGCTGAAATGTGATTAATCGATTGAGACAAACGCCTTGAACCGTACTGTGCCAAATCGGCTTATTTCAGGCAAGGATTGTGTTTTGGAAAAGTCCGACTGCGCAGGCGCGGGTGCCGTGCCTGGCGTTGCGGCCGATGTGAGATCAACTTCCAAAACACTTCAGTTGGAGCCTCCTGACGTCGGCTGCTACTCTGGACGGGAATGCCTGCAATACAGCAAAAACAGTTCGTCGGCCACGCGACGCGACGATTTCAGCTCGAATGACGCCGCTGCCGCGAGCGTTAAAATGCCCGTCCCGTCCGACAACGTCGGCGTGCCGCGGCCGCCCACGATCCACGGGCAAATCGTCAGGTGCAACTCGTCCACCCAGCCGCGACGGAACAGCGCGTCGTTCAATTCGCCGCCGCCCTCGCACAGCAGCCGCTTTACGCCCCACTCCTCGCCCAGCCAGCGCAGTGCCCTCCCGAAATCCACCTCGCGGGCCCCGCACACCTTCACCTCGTCGGCCAGCTTCCGCAGCGCCCTCAGCCGCGCGGCCGGCGCCCGCCCCGTGGTCAGGATCAGGATCGGCGAATGACGGTGCCTGAAAATCTCCGACTGCGGATCCACCGACCCCGAACCGCTGACGATGACGCGCAGGTTGTACTCCGCCAGCCCCAGCTTCAACCGCCGCCGCCGGTAGCGCATTCCGCCCGGCCCCAGCGTCACCGGGCCGCGGTCGATGGTCCGGGCGCCCGACATCACCGCGTCCGCCGTCGCTCGTAACGCCAGCAGATGTTCGTGATCCCTCCGGCTCGAAAATCGCAGCGGCGCTCCATCGTTCGCGGCAATTTTTCCGTCCGCCGTGATGGCCACGTTGACGAGAACGAAGGGGCGAATAGCTTTTTGGCCTTGAGATTTCACGGATTCCGCGATCTCACGATCGCGGCTACAACCTTCAACCTGCAACCCTCAACCTGCAACTCTAAACCACCAGCATCGCGTCGCCGTAACTGAAAAACCTGTATCCCTCCCGGATCGCCTCCGCGTAGGCGCCCAGGACCAGGTCGCGCCCGCGGGTGGATCCCGGCGCCGCGAAGGCGCTCACCAGCATCAGCAGAGTGGATTTCGGCAAATGAAAATTGGTGAGCATCGCCCCCGTCACGCGGAAATTGCGCGGCGGGTGGATGAAAATGCTCGTGCGTCCGGCGCCCGCGGGCACGCTTCCCTCCGGCGCCGCGGCGCTTTCCAGCACCCGCACCACCGTCGTCCCCACCGCCACAATCCGGCGACCCTCGCCGCGCGCGCGGTTGATCGCGGCGGCCGCGTCCGCCCCGATCTCATAACGCTCCTCGTGCATGCGGTGGTCCTCGAGCGAGTCGGATTTCACCGGCGCGAACGTGCCGAGGCCGACGTGCAAGGTGACGGATTGCACCTCGATGCCCGATTCGCGAAGCTGCCGGAGCAGGGGGGCGGTGAAATGAAGTCCGGCGGTCGGCGCCGCGACCGAGCCCGGCGGGCGGGCGTACACGGTCTGGTAACGCTCCTGGTCGTCCGGGTGGAGGCCATCACCCCTGTTGATGTAAGGCGGCAGCGGCAGCTCGCCGAGTGTGTCGAGCACCTCGGAAATATTTCGGACGCCGGTAAACTCGACCCGCCGGTGGCCCTCGTCGTTGGAATCCAGCACCACGGCCTCGACAGCCGCCGGCGCGCCGCCCGGGGCCACGAGCCCGATGCGCGTGCCCGGGCGGGCGCGGCGGCCGGGGCGCATCATCGTCCACCATATGTTAGGCGACTCCTCCTCCAGCAGCAGGATCTCGAAACGGCCGCCCGTCCGCCCGTTCACCCCGCGCAGCCGGGCCGGAATCACCCGCGAATCGTTCAGCACCAGCACATCGCCCGGGCGCAGGTAGCCGGGCAATTGCCGGAACGCGCGATGTTCGATCGACCCCCGGGACCGGTCCAGCACCAGCAGTCGGGAGCCGTCCCGGTCCGCCGCCGGCGCCTGGGCAATCCGGTCGGGCGGCAAATCGAAGTCAAAATCGGCCGTGCGCATCCGGGAATACCATAGTGGGGGAAGGGTGCGGCTGACAATCATCCCAATCCCAAGCCCGGGGTATGTTGGGTTCCGGCCCTCTCCTGGGTAGGGCGCCACTCCGTGGCGCCGGCCGCACGGAGCGCGGCCTTACCCAATCCATCAGACCGCTAATACAGCCTATAGGTGTAGTCGAGATCTGCACCACAATAAGTTGGGCTTTTGGAGGGGCACCCCAGCTCTGTTCACTGTCGCGGGACACAAATTGTGAATAACTCCGGAATAACAGCTCCGAATTAATGTTGACACGGAATGGGTTAAAGTGGTTAAAAGTGTAGCGAAGTGGGGCGAGAATGGGTTAATTTGGATGGTTGTGAATAACTAAGCGATGGACCCGAGTCCGAACAGTGCGCCGATTTATTATAATTCGCTCTATCGACATGGAGTGGATGAGAAGCGGCGCGTGCAGATCCCGGCCAAGTGGCGGCCAGCGGAGACCGGGACTGAGTTCACGTTGATTTTGTGGCCGAAATCCAAGGAAGGACCGTGCGTTCGGGTGTTGCCCCCGGCCGAGATGGCGCGGTTGATGAAGGACATCGACGCGATGCCGAACAGCGATCCGAACAAGGTTGTTCTGAAGCGGTTCATTGGCAGTGAATCCGTGCAGGCGGCAGTCGACAAGGCGGGCCGGATTTGCCTGCCGGAGACCATGGCTGTGGCCGCCGGCATCCAGGACACCGCCATCCTGGTGGGGTTGTTGGATCGATTTGAGATTTGGAATCAGGAGCGATACGACCGGGTTCGGACCGCCGACGCCGTGATGGCGCAGGAGGCGTTCAAATTGATGGAATAAACTATGAGTCTTTTGCGATTGCTGACGACGGGAAAGAGCCTGGTGGGAATGAGCGATTCGGAGAGCCGTTATCGCATGCGCGCTCGCCTGCCGCATTTTGGTTCGGAGCGCAATCCGTTCGCCTCCCGGGGCGAGGCGGCCTCCGGTCCGGAGGCGGAGACTCCAGCCCGCGCGGAATTATCCTCCGCCGAACACACAGCGGCCAGGCTGAAGGAAACCCAGCGGCTGCCGGGTCCGACCGTCGCCCCGCGCGGTGATCTCCGGCCGTCCTGGAACGCCCGGCTGGCGCGTTCGATTGTGGCGCTGATTCGGAAACTGCGACCCTCGCGCGCGGCGCGGCCGGGGATCCGGCCTCTGCCGCCGGCTGCGCGGCCGGGGATTCGTCCGCCGGTCCAGGGCGAGCTGCGCCTGGATAACGTGCGGGTGGTTCGAAACGATTTGAGCGATGCGGACCTGGAAATTGTGGTGACCGCAACGCAACCCGCGCCCGAACCCGCTCCCGCGGTCCGGCCGCAGGAGGAACTGGTGACATCCCGGTCCGCCTGACGGGGGAGGATGCGACGCGGTGCCCGACCATGATCACAAACCGGTGATGATGGCGGAGGTGCTGGAAGCGCTGAGGCCGGCGGCGGGCGGGCGGTATGCGGACGGGACGCTGGGCCGGGGCGGGCACGCGGAGGCGATCCTGGCGGCGAGCGCGCCGGACGGCTGGCTTTACGGGTGCGACCGGGACGGCGAAGCGATCGAGGCGGTGACGCGGCGGCTGGCGCCGTATGCGGGGCGCTGGGAAATCCGGCGCGGTAATTTTGCGGAATTGCCGGACTGGGTTCCGGCGGGGAGTTGCGACGGGGTTTTGTTGGATCTCGGGGTGAGTTCGCCGCAGCTCGATTCGCCGGAGCGCGGGTTCAGTTTCCAGGCGGAAGGGCCGCTGGATATGCGGATGGACACGCGGCAGGAGCTGGCGGCGGCCGAGCTGGTGAACGGGGCGCCGGCGGAAGAACTGGCGAGAATTTTTTGGGAACTCGGGGGCGAGCGCGAATCCCGCCGGCTGGCGGCGGGCGTGGTGCAAGAGCGGATGCAGCGTCCGATCCGGACCACGAAGGACCTGGCGGATTTGATTGAACGGATGAGCCCGCGCCGCGGGCGCAAGGCCCACCCCGCGACGAAGGTTTTTCAGGCGCTGCGTTTGGCGGTGAACGACGAGATGGGCTCGCTGGAGCGGGGATTGGCGGGGGCGCTGGGGTTGTTGAAGCCCGGCGGCCGGCTGGCGGTGATCACGTTTCACTCGCTGGAAGACCGGCTGACGCGGGAGTTCGGACGGGAGCGGGCGAGGGATTACACGTTCCCGGGCGAGGTGGACGTGCCGGAATTGCGGCAGCCGCGGGTGCCCGAGGCGCGGTGGGTGAGCCGGAAGGCGATCCTGCCCGGCGCGGTCGAGCTGGCGGAGAATCCGCGGAGCCGGAGCGCGCAGTTGCGAGTGCTGGAAAAGATTTGAGTGAACGGCCGAAAGGCCTTGCGGAAACCATGGCCCGAAACAGGAAACATCAGACGGCGGCAATCCGGTTTGGCCCGGCGGTCAAAGCGGTGCTCCTCTGCGCCCTGATCGGCGGGTCCGGCGTCGGTTTCGTCTGGCAGAAAAGCCAGATCGACGATCTCGGCCGGCAGATCGGCAAGCGCGAGGCGCGGCTGCGCGAGCTGAACGAGCAGAACAAAAAGCTCCGCGACCAGCTCGCTGCGATGCGCTCCGTGCAGTTCCTCGAGGCGCGCATCCGCGAGCTGAACCTGGGCCTCGCCATGCCCCAGCCGTCGCAAGTCTGGCGCATCGCCGAACCCGAGCCCGCCTCGGATCGGAAAGACGCGCCCCGACAATACGCGTCGCAGACTCACCCCGGGACCGTGCCCGAGTGAGAAGAATTTTCGCCGCCGCCTGCGTCGCTGTCGGAGAGGAACCGATCGCCGCGGGCGGACGGCGGTCTCCGGGGCTTCGCACCGGGAATGCAGGGGCGGAATTTTAAGCCGCCGTCCGTGTCGCTGTCGGAGAGGAACCGATCGCCACGGGCGGCCGGCTTTGACCAATGGCCAAACGAGTTCAATACCGGCGGTTGTTGACGCTGGCGGTGCTGCTGATGGCGGCGTTCGCCGGACTGGGCTACCGCCTCGTCGACCTCCAGGTGCTCCGCCACGACGAACTCAGCGCCCGCGCCGAGCAAAACACCCAGCGCCGGTTCCTGCTCGAACCCCGCCGCGGCGACATCCTCGATTGCCGCGGAAATCTCCTGGCCACCAGCACCTTCGTCAAAACCATCTGCGCCGACCCGACGCTCATCGGACCCCGCACCGCCGAGGTCGCCCACACCCTCGCGCCGCTGCTCCAGATGAACGAACGCGACCTTTTCCAGGCGCTCGCGCCCCGCATCCGCACCAACTCCACCGGCGAACTCGTCACCAACCAGTTCACCCGCGTCAAGGCCCGCGTCCCCGTCGAAACCTGGCAGCGAATCGCCGCCGCCATGACCAACCTCAACTTCGGCGTCGACGAACGAAAACTCTCCCGCACCGACCAGGCCTTCTACCGCAACCTCCGGCAAAAAGCCGTCTTCGCCCGCGACGACCAGGTCCGCGTCTACCCCAACCAGGCCCTCGCCGCCCAGGTCCTCGGCTACGCACAAACCGAGGAAACCGAGGTCGACGGCATCCCGGTCGCCGACATCGTCGGCCGCGACGGCATCGAACTCACCCTCAATTCCAAGCTCAGCGGCGTGCGCGGCTGGCGCCAGACCGAAACCGACCACCGCGGCCGCGAACTGGTCTCCCTCCGCGAACAGGACGTCGAAGCCCGCAACGGCCTCAACGTCGTCCTCACCCTCGACACCGTCATCCAAAGCTTCCTCGAATCCGCCCTCGTCGACGCCATGGACAAACACAGCCCCATCAGCGTCTCCGGCGTCGTGATGCGGCCCGCCACGGGCGAAATCCTGGCCATGGCCACCCTGCCGACCTACAATCCCAACAACCCCGGCCGCGCCACCCCCGACGAACGCCGCGACCGCATCGTCACCGACGTCGTCGAACCCGGGTCCGCCTTCAAAATCGTCGTCGTCTCCGGCGCCCTCAACGACCGCGTCGTCGGCCTCGACGACCAGTTCGACTGCGAACACGGGCGATTCCCGTTCGCCGGCCGCGTCCTGCACGACCACGAACCCTACGGCTCGCTCTCCGTCAAATCCATCATCACCAAGTCCTCCAACATCGGCGCCGCCAAGATCGGCATCAAGATGGGCCCCGAGCGCCTCTACGAATACATCACCGCCTTCGGTTTCGGCGAACGCACCGGCCTCCCGCTTCCCGGCGAAGTCCGCGGCATCGCCCACCCCGTCCGCAATTGGAGCAAGGTCAGCATCGCCCAGATCCCCATGGGCCAGGGCATCGCCGTCACCCGCCTCCAGATGCTCATGGCCATGGCCGCCGTCGCCAACCACGGCAAACTGATGCGGCCCATGATCGTCGATCACCTCGAGGATTCCGACGGCAACGTCGTCGCGCGCTACACGCCCCAACCTGTCCGACAGGTGATCTCCGATACCGCCGCCCGACAGATGGTCGAAGCCCTCAAGACCGTCGTCACACCCGAGGGCACCGCCGCCAAGGCCGCACTCGAGCATTACACCGTTGCCGGAAAAACCGGCACCGCCCAGAAAGTGGAGAACGGCGCCTACGTCCACGGCAAATACGTGTCGTCGTTCATCGGATTTTTCCCGGCAGACTCGCCCGAGCTTTGCATTTCCATCGTGCTGGACGAACCCCGCGAAGGCTATTACGGCGGCCTGGTGGCGGGACCCATCTTCCGGCAGGTGGCGGAGCGGGCGGCCAGTTACCTCAACATCCGGCCCGACGTGACCCCGCCGGGCGCCACCGAAACGCTCGCGCAGGCGGATCGCCGCCCAGGCCGCGGCGCCGCCGCACCCGACGCCAACCCATGAGGTCCTGACATGAACTCACTTCCTCTGATCTCGCATCGCCTGTTCGCCGCGGCCGTCCGCGAGGACGATCTCCGCCGCGCCCGCCCGGCCGCGCCCGGTCCTGCGCCCGACGCGCTGG
>JAXMHQ010000036.1:0-49203 GCA_046346665.1 Verrucomicrobiota bacterium | reverse complement strand
ACTCTGGCGCCTCCTGCCGCCCGGACGCGAAGCCCGCGCCGATAACGGCAAGGTCGACGAAGCGATCCAGAAACTCATGTCCCTCCACGCCGGACAGTTCGTCACCGACGATCCCAAGGCCGACCTCGACAGCTACGGCCTGCTCACACCCGAACTCAGCCTTTCGCTGGCGCACGGAACCAACCCCGTCCTCCTCCTCGATTTCGGCAAGAACTCCGGCACCAACCGCGTCTACGCCCGACGCCACGACCTCAGCTCCGTCATCACCGTCGACCGCGATTCACTCGCGCCCTGGCGTGCCGGCTACGAGGTGTTCCGCGACCGCCACCTGGTGCCCATCACCGGCCCCATCGATTCCATCGAATTCAAAGGCCGGGAAAATTTCACCGTGCAGCGCCAGCCCGGCAACGCCTGGAAGGTGCTCCCCGACGGCTTCGCCGCCGACCCCGCCGCCGTCAACCAGCTCGTCAACCAGTTGAACGACCTGAAGGCCGCCGAGTTCTTCAAGGCCGTCATCACCGCGCCCGACCTCCCCGCCGTCGGCCTCGCACCGCCTTCCAGCGAAATCATCCTCAAGTTCGCCGTCACCAACCGCGCCGAATCCCCCACCAACGCCGCCGTCGTCAAACTCGAGTTCGGCACCAACCACGAAGGCACCGTGTTCGTCCTGCGCACCGACGAAACTTCCCTTTACACCATCAAGCCCGCCGACTACGAGGCGTTCCCCACCCGCGCCTGGGAATTGCGCGACCGGCAGATCTGGAATTTCGACGCGGCCGATGTCGCGAAATTCATCATTCAAATGGACGGCAAAACGCGCGGGATCGATCACCAGGGAACGAACCGCTGGTCGCTCGCCGCGGGTTCGCAGGGCATCATCAACGACCTTGCCATGGAGGAGGTCGCCTACCGGCTCGGCCGGCTCGGCGCCGCCGCCTGGGTCGACCGCGGCGATCAAAACGCCGAGGCGCTCGGCTTCAACACCAACTCCTACCACCTCACCGTCCAGCTCCGCGACGGCAAATCCCTCGGGCTCGACCTCGGCGCGCTCGATCCTTCCGGCGTCCCCTACGGCCGCGTGCAACTCGACGGGCAACCGTGGATCTTTGAACTGCCACCCGGACCCGCCCAGTTCATCAAGGATTTTCTCATCATCCCGCCCTATCTGCATTGACGCATGCCCCGGCCTGATCACAGGAGCTTCTGGCAGAAATGTCGACCTGGCTTCCGGCGTTGCCGGATCGGGCTCTGGATCGTCCTGCTCCTGCTGCTCGGCGCCCTGCTCTACCTGAATCGCGTCGGCCTGCCCGGGTTTCTCAAGGAACCCCTCCGCGGCGCCCTGCGCGCCCGCGGATTGGACCTCCAGTTCACACGCCTCCGATGGCGCCCCGACCGGGGACTCGTCGCCGAAAACGTAAGCTGCGGCGCCACCAACCTCGCCGCCGCCCAATTCACCGTCCGTGAAGCCGAAATCCAACTCAGCTACCGCGCCCTCCTCCTCGCCCGGCTCCAGGTCGATTCCCTCATCCTCCGACACGGCCGCGCTTCCTGGCCGCTCGGAAATCCCGAACGTTCCGGACGCGAAATCGCCGTCGAAGATATCCGCACCGAACTCCGCTTCCTGCCGGGCGACTTGTGGCAGCTGAACCAGTTCCACGCCGAATTTGCCGGGGCACGATTCGAACTGGCCGGCGTCCTCAGCAACGCCTCGGCCGTACTCGACTGGCATGTCATGCAACCCGGCCCCGCCACCCCCCAAACCGCGCTGCGCGACCGACTCGAAACCTGGGCCGACCTGCTCGAAGACATTCACTTCAGCTCGCCGCCGCTGCTGACGGCCGATCTCCGGGGCGATGCGCGCGATCTACAAAGTTTTCAGCTCGATGCCAGCCTGAATGCGCCGGACGCCGACACGCCCTGGGGCACTTTGCAACGCGGTCAACTGGCCGTCCACCTCGCCCCCGGCACCCGCACCGAATGGCCCCACGCCAACCTGCGCCTCCAGGCCGATCACGCCCAAACCCGCTGGGGCGCCATCTCCAACGTCCTCCTCAACCTCCAGGTCTCCGCCGCCGTCGCCAGCACCAACGTCGCCGCCGCCCGGTTGGAAATCGAAACGGACGGCATCGCCACCAGCCAGGCCCAGGCCGGCCACGCACGGTTCAACGGGCAATGGATTCATTCCTTCACCAACCCCGTCCCGCTCTCCGGCACCGCCGAACTGGCCTTCGACAAAGTCCGGACCGAATTCGGCGAAGCCCGCGCCGTCCAGCTCGCCTGCACCTGGGGATCCGTCACCAACCCGCCCGCCGCGAACAGCGCCGACCGCGTTCCGGGCTGGCGCGCGTGCGCCCCCTACCAGGCCGACTGGACCCTGACCGCGCTCGACCTGCGTTACGCCGGACTCGAGCCCGGCACGGTGACGTGCGGCGGCCGCTGGCTGGCGCCCGTGCTCCAGGTCACGAACCTGACCGCCGGACTCGGAAAAGGCCAGCTCGGCCTCGCCGCGGCGCTCGACCTCGCCACCGGAAAACTCCGGTTCAAAGGAAATTCCAGCCTCGATCTTCTCAAGCTCACACCCGCCCTGCCCCCCGCCCTCCAAACCTGGTTCCGCCAAACCACCTGGATCCAACCGCCGGACGTGTCGATGGAAGGTCAATTCGAGATTCCGGATCCGTCCCAGACCGACGCCGATTGGTTCGGCCAAATCCTCCGCACCCTCGCCGGCCGCGGAGAAGCGCATGCTTATAACACCACCCTCCGCGGCGTGAATGTCGTCGGCATCGACACCCATTTCTCCGCGTCGAACGGCGTCTGGCAGGTCCCCGACCTCGTGATCCGCCGCCCCGAAGGCTGGCTCAGCCTCGTCCTTCAAACCGACCGGCGCACGCTGGATTACAACGCGCGACTCCGAAGCACGCTCGATTTCATGGCCGTCCGGCCGCTGCTGCCCGCCGATTTGCAGGAAGCCTCCCGCGTGTTCATGTTCAACCAGCCGCCGTCCATCGAAGCCGTCGTGCGCGGACAATGGGGCAACCTCTCCCGCCTCGCCGTCTCCGCGCGCGTCGGCATCACGAACTTCGTCTTCCGCGGCCAGACCGCCGACGGTTTCCAATCGTCCGTCGAATACACCAATCTCTGCCTGAAACTGTTCGAGCCCCGGCTGCAGCGCGCCGGCGGCAAACAAACCCTGTCCGCCTCCAGCGTCACCGTGGACTTCGCGGCCGGCTATGTCTACCTGACCAACGGCATCGGGACCGCCGACCCCGAGGTGATCACCCGCGCCATCGGCCCGCTCACCGCCAAGGCCATGGAACCCTTCCATTTCCTCCAACCGCCCTCCGCCCGCGTCGAAGGCGTCATCCCCCTCCACGATTCCCATACCGCCAACCTGCATTTCGACATCGAAGGCGGTCCGTTCGAGTGGTGGAAATTCAAACTGCCGCACCTGAGCGGCCAGGTGCATTGGATCGGGGACGATTTGCACATGCGCAATGTCCTGGCCGATTTCTACCACGGCACCGCCCAGGGCAGCGCCGATTTCGATTTCCGGCCGGAGCACGGGACGGATTTCAAGTTCGATGCCACGGTGAACCAGGTGGATTTCCACTCGCTCATGAGCGACCTGCTGCCCGAAACCAACCGGCTGGAAGGGACGCTGGCCGGCCAGTTGTACGTCACCCACGCCAACTCGGACGACTGGCGCACGACACAGGGACGCGGCCATTGCGTGCTGCGCGACGGGTTGATCTGGGAAATCCCCATGTTCGGCATCCTCACCCCCGTGCTCGACGGAATCATCCCGGGGCTCGGACACAGCCGCGCCAGCGCCGGCACGGCGGATTTCGTCATCACCAACGGCGTCGTCTACACCAGCAACTTCGACATCCAATGCGCCACGATGCGGCTGCATTACCTGGGCACCGTCGACCTCCAGGGCCGCGTCGACGCCAAAGCCGACGCGAGCCTGCTGCGCAACACCTGGGTCGTCGGCCGCGTCCTCAGCGCCGCCCTCTGGCCCGTCAGCAAACTGTTCGAGTTCCGAATCACCGGCACCCTCGGCCAACCCAAAAGCCAGCCGCTCTATTTCGTCCCCCGCGTGCTCCTCCTCCCCTTCCTCCCCGCCAGCAGCCGCGAACCCGTCTTCGAACCCATCGATTCCCTCACCAACGCGCCCCCAAAATAGGTGCGGATTGCGGATTGCGGATTGCGGAGTGCGGAATCCTGGCGGGATGCCTACATCCCCGTCGTCCTTCTCGTCCTCGTCCTCGTCCTCGTCCTCGGGCCTTCTGTATGTGGATTGCTGGATTGTTGGATTTTTGATGAATGCAAAGACCTCCGCGTGGAGGTCTTTGCATTCATCCAAGAATCCAACAATCCACCAATCCACATACAGAAGGCCCGGGGACGAGAACGAGGCTGAGAATGACGCCGCGAGGGTCGGCATCCCGCTGGGCCCGCCAGGATTCCGCATTCCGCATTCCGCACTGGATTTCCCTTCCCCTCCCGGTTATCTCTGTCCGCATGAACCGGATCTTCTGGCTGCTCGCACTGTGCGCCGCCTTCGTGGCGGCTCCCGCGTCTGCGGGCACGGGCAAAGTCATCAAGGTCCTCCCGCTCCTCGTCGATACCAACGGCCTGCATTCGCTCTCCCCCAGCCTCTTCGATCGCGACGCCTACCAGGCTTACCTGCGCCGGCATCCCGACGAATGCGCCGGCACCCGCTTCGCCATCCAGTGGAAAACCAGCGGCGCCATCTACGGCCCCCTCCTCCTCCGCGTCGAAATCCGCGGCACCGCCAAAGGCGACCTGCCCACCCGCACAACGCTGGAAGAAAAATTGAAGCCCGGCGGATGGTTCAGTCATTGGGCCGAAATCAACCTGTCCGGCGATGCCTATCGCAAATCAGGCACCGTCACCGCGTGGCGAGTCACGCTGTGGGAAGGCGATGAATTGCTCGGGGAACAGAAGTCCTTCCTATGGTGATCCGCCGCCGAGCATTCTCCGCACTCGCAGCCCTGTCCATCTTCCTGGCTCTCCCCGCCACGCCTCAGGCCCGTGAACTTTCCGATTACCGCATCGGCGACGTCGCCGAGGAAACCATCGTCAGCCCCGCCGCCCTCACGCTGCCCCAGGACAATCCCGCCGCCCGCGACCTCGATTCCACCATCGTCTGCTTCCGGTTCAACACCAACGCCGCCACGGAATCCGAGGCCGCCTTCCGCGCCGCCGTCAACGCCGCCCACACCAATTTCCTCAACTCCTTCGAATCCACCTTCGGCCGGCGCAAAGCCCTGCCCCAGGATTTCGCATCCAGCCGGTTTCAACAACTCGTCTTCCTGTCCCAGGTCCAGAACGCCCTGTTCCTCGCCAACACCAACCTCGCCGAACGCTGGGCCCTCGGCGAAAGCGAGGAACCCTGGATCGCCTCGCTCTGCGCCCGCCTCCACGAAGCCCAGGAACGACCCGTCTATAATCCCGACGCGCTGCCATCGGAACTCAGCCAGAATTCCACCGTCCGGCTCCTCCTCGTCGCGCGCCGGTCCGAAAAACCCGCCGCCGGCACCGAATTGCATCCCCTCGTCCTCACCCGCGCCGACCTCCGCCCGCTCGCCCGCGCCCGCGCCGACCTCCGCGCCTCACTCCCGCCGTCCGACGCCGCCACGGCCGATTTCCTCGGCTCCTTCCTCCAGGCGAATTGCATCCCCGATGCCGAACTCACCCGCATGCTCCGCGACCCGCGGCCCGATCCCGGCCCGGATCGACTCGAACCCGGCCAAACCATCGTGCGCCGCGGCGACATAATCGATCGCCGCGCCAAAACCGCCATCGACCAGATCCTGCGCCTGCCCGCGCCCGCGCCCGCACCGGCCGCCGTTGCCGCCGCCGCAAAAAATCCCGCGCCGGTTCAACGCTGGCCCATGATCTCCGGCCGGACCATCCTCATCATCTGCGCCGCCGGATGGGTGGTTTGCCTGGGGTTGATCGCGTTGATCTGGGAGTTTCGACGCCGCCGCACCTCCGCCCGCGGCGCCGTGGTGTATTCCGAATCCACCGTCTATGTGCTCGGCGAAGATCCCGTCCGCTGGATTCAATCGGCCCGCACACCCGAGGAACGCGCCCAGCGCGCCGAGGAAATTCTCCGCGCCGGCCTCCTGCCCCGCCTCGCCGGAGTGCTGTCCAACGGATTCGTCCGCCGCCTCGTCTCCCAGCGCGCGCAACTCCTCCAAACCCAGAAGGCCGCCGCCTCCGAAATGGATCAGCTCGCCGACCGCCTGGAAATCATTCACACCCGCATGCAGGACCGCATGCTCGCCTACGAACAACAAATCGCCCGGCTGGAAAAAGAACTCGAATCCCGAAACGCCGAAAGCCGCGAAATGATCAAGGCCGAACTGGAACAAATCCGGAAACGCATGGACGCCGAGCGGGCAGACGACCGAATGCGGTTTAATTAGACAAGTCCCTTGGGTCCCTTTCGTCCCTTCAGTCCCTTCAGTCCCTTCAGTCCCTTCAGTCCCCTTCAGAAGTAGAAAAAGCCTACGACGCCCGCCGCTTCTCCTGCGAGTGCAGCGCCTTCTCGTAACACGCCAGCGCTTCGCTGAACCGCTCGAGCCGGTTGAAAAGGCCGCCCTTGTAAAGCCAGGCAATCGTCATGCCGCCGTCGACGGCTAGGGCGCGATCATAACAATCCAGCGCTTCCTGCGGACGGCGGAGCCGTTCCAGCGCCGCGCCCTTCTTGACCAGCGCCTCGGTGTTCTGCGGATCCGCGGCGAGCACTTCGTCGAAACAAACCACGGATTCCTCCGGCTTGCCCTCGTTCAATGCCACCTGCCCCTTCGCCAGCAGCGCCGTCACCGGCGTCTTGCCCGATGCCGCGCCCCCGGTTCCCGCAGCCGCGTCGCTGCCCGGCAGATCCAAAATGTTGCTCGCACCCAGGGACGGCTGGGCGGATCGCTCAAGTTCCTGGATGCGCTTGGACAGCCGTTCCATGGCGGCCAGCAGTTCCGCGCCCGGCTGCGGCCCGGCGGCCGGAAGCGAGGGAAGCAGTTCATCGCCCATGCCGAGCGCGCCCATCGACGGCACCCCGCCCAGCCCGCGCATCATCGGCAGCGCGGAGGAAATCGTCATCAGGCGGTTCACCGTCCGCCACTGGAAATACGTCGTGAGCAGCGCCGCCATGCAGCCGATCACCGCCAGCGCGCCGACCGCAATCAGCATGTTCCGATTCGACCGCTGCATCTGTTCGCTCGAACGCTGGACGGCATCGAGCTCGGCGGAGCGCTGGGCGGACAGGGATTGTTCGAGAAACTGCAGCCGGTCCGAAATGGCCTTGGCATTGCGCGCGGAGGCTTCGTCCGCCTGGGTGCGATTCCGCTCGATGGCGAGCTGCGCTTCATGAATCTGCTCCTGCATCTGCAGCAGCGCGCGCACGGAATCCTCGGAGTTGGTCGGAGAATCCGCCCCTTGCGAAGAGACCGCCAGCAGCAGGCAAAGCAGGCCCACCAGGTGCATACGTCGAGACCGGGCGTTGGTCATGTGATTCCGCCCCGAAGAGTGATCGGTCAAAACCGCAAAGTCAACCACGAAGGGGGTGGTTCACCACGAAGACACGAAGTCCGCGAAGAAAAATGTTTTGCCGGTAGCGACAGGCTTGTTGAACCCGCCTGGGCCGTGTGTGAACCCCTTTTAAAAAACATTCCGCCTTTCTTCGTGTCCTTCGTGTCTTCGTGGTGAAAGCGTCTTCGCGGTGAAAAAGTCTTCGTGGTGGACACCGGACTGCCGGCTGTTTAGTGTGCGCGCATGTCTGAACTGCCGTTCGAGCTGCTGCTCGCGCTGCGCTATCTCCGGCCCAAACGTACGTTCGTCTCGGTGATCACCCTGATCTCCGTGCTCGGCGTCGCGCTCGGCGTGGCGGTGCTGATCATTGTCATCAGCGTCATGAGCGGGTTCGACCGGCAGTTGCGCGAAACCGTCTTCGGCTTCACCGCGCATCTCACCGTTCTCCAGCGCAACCAGACCATGACGAATTACGAGGGCGTCATGAAACAAATCACCGGCGCGCCCGGCGTCAAAGGCGTGGCGCCGTTCGTCATGGCCAAGGTCTACCTCGAAACCGAGCCCACCACCGGCCAGGCCTACACCGAGGCCCCCATCGTCCGCGGCATCGATCCCCTCGTCGAAAGCAACGTCAGCGTCCTCCCCCGCAGCGTCGTCGAAGGCGATTTCGACGTCAGCGGCCACGGCATTGTCGTCGGCACGGCTTTCGCCCGCAATATGCGCCTCGAAGTCGGCGACCGCGTCAGCATCTACGGCCCGCGCGAACTCAAGAAAATGAAGGAAAGCCGGACGCGCGAAGCCCAGGCGGGCGTTCTCCCGGACGAATTCGTCGTGCGCGGCATCTTCGACGCGGGTTACTACGACTTCAATTCCTCCTACGTCGTGATGTCCCTCGAGAATGCCCAGGACCTCTACGACCTCGGCAACAGCGTGCACGGGCTGATGGTGTCGTTGAACGATCCCTTCGCCGCCACGTCGGCCCGGGCAGCGCTCCAGAAAAAGATCGGGCCCGACTACGATGTCCTGACGTGGCTCGACCAGAGCCCGCTGCTCGCCGCCGTGCTCGTCGAGAAAAACGTCATGCTTTACATCCTGTTTTTCATCGTGATCGTCGCGGCGTTCGGAATCACCTGCACGCTCATCACGTTCATCGTCATGAAAACCCGCGAGATCGGCGTCATGAAGGCCCTGGGCGCCTCGAATCGCCAGGTGATGTGGGTGTTCATGGCCCAAAGCCTCCTCGTCAGCGTGTTCGGCGTGCTCGCCGGCACCAGCCTCGGCCTGCTCGCCATCCGTTACCGCAACGAATTCCTCGAACTCATGCGACGCCTCACCGGAATGGAGCTGTTCCCCCAAAGCATCTACGGATTCAGCAGCCTCCCCGCCCTCATCATCCCCGGCGACATCCTCATCATCTGCGGCGGTTCCCTGATCATCTGCCTCGCCGCCGCCGCGTTCCCCGCCCGCTACGCCAGCCGGCTCAACCCCGTGGAGGCCCTGCGCTATGAGTGACCCGCTCGTGCTCACCCGCGCCGCCACCAAGTCCTACGACCTCGGCCGCCGCCGCCTCACCGTCCTGCACGAACTCGATTTCGAGGTTCACCGCGGCGAATTCGTCGCGCTCCGCGGCGCCTCCGGCGCGGGCAAAAGCACCCTGCTCCACCTGCTCGGCGGACTCGACGCACCCGATCGCGGCGAAGTCTGGTTCCAGGGAAAAAACCTGGGCGCATTGCCCGGCTCGGAACTGGCCCGGCTCCGGAATTCCCGCATCGGCTTCGTCTTCCAGGCTTACCACCTGCTCCCCGAACTCGACGCCCTGGAAAATGTCTGCCTGCCCGCCCGCATCGCCCGCATGCCCGCCAGCGTCGCCGTCCCCCGCGCCCGCGAATTGCTCGACCGCGTCGGCCTCTCCCAGCGCGCCGAACATCGGCCGACCGAACTCTCCGGCGGCGAACGCCAGCGCGTCGCCATCGCCCGCGCCCTCATCAACCAGCCCGACCTCGTCCTCGCCGATGAACCCACCGGAAACCTCGACTCGCATTCCGGCGGCGAAATCATCGACCTGCTCTGCTCCCTCCGCCAGGAGCGAAACATGACGCTCGTCATCGCCACCCACGACGCCGCCGTCGCCGCCCGCGCCCCCAAAGTCGTCACCCTCCAGGACGGCAAGCTCCAGCATTAATCCCTTCACCGCCGCTTTTTCATGTCCGAACATTTCTGGGAAACACGCTATCAGTCCGGCGATATGCCCTGGGAAAAAGGCGCGCCCTCGCCCGGCCTCGTCGATTTCCTGGCCGCGCACCCCGAGCTGCCGCGCGGCACCGTCGCCATCCCAGGCTGCGGCACCGGGCACGACGCCTGCACCTGGGCGGCGGCGGGATTCCAGGCTTGCGGATTCGATATCGCGCCCAGCGCGCTCCGCCTCGCACGCGAACGGGCGGCCGCGGCGGGATTGACGGTGTCGATCGAAAAAGCCGATTTCCTCTCGGACCCTCCGCCCCGCGCCTTCGACTGGCTGTTCGAACACACCCTGTTCTGCGCCATTCAACCCGCCGAACGCGATTTGTATGTGCGCGCCGCCCGTAGCTGGGTTAAACCCGGCGGACAATTCCTCGCGGTGCATTACCTCATTCCCGACACCGACGGCCCGCCGTTCGGGACCACGCGCGGGGAAATCCTCGACCGGTTCTCGCCCGCATTCGAATTGCTCGAGGAATGGGTGCCGCGATCGTATCCGAACCGCACCGGGCTGGAGCGCATCTTCTGGTGGCGCCGCCGGACCGACCCGGCCGTGTCCTCAAAACTCAGGACTGATCCCCCCTGAAAACGGCGTTGATTCTGAATATCCCTGGGCTACCCTCCGTCCATAAAGAGCAAACTTTTCGTTTAATTGCCATGCAACACAATCAAACCCGCTCCTCCGAAGCTCTCCCGAACCGCCGCGAATTCATCAAGAAAACCGCCGCCACCGCGGCCGTGCTCGCCGCAGGCTCCGTCCTGAAAACCCCCGTCTACGGTCAGAGCCAGGCCCCGTCCACCGGCCGCGTCATCGGCGCCAATGACCGCATCGTCGTCGGCTACATCGGCGTCGGCGGCCAGGGCATGGCCCACGTCCAGTTGATGAAATCCCACGCCTCGGAAAACAACATCGCCCAGGCCGCCGTCAGCGACGTCTGGTCCAAACGCGTCGACGAGGGCAAGGCCGCCATCGGCCCCGACGCCCAGGGCTACGCGGATTACAAAAAGATGCTCGATCGAAAGGACATCGACGCCGTCGTCATCGCCACACACGACATCTGGCACGGGCAATGTTCCATCGACGCCATGAAGGCCGGGAAACATGTCTATTGCGAAAAACCCGCGACCCGCTACCTCGAGGAAGCCTTCCAGGTCCATGACACCGCAAAGAGCACCGGCAAGATCTACCAGGTCGGCTCCCAGGGCTGCTCCGCCGACGCGTGGCACAAGGCCGCCGACATGATCCGCGCCGGCAAAATCGGCACGCTCGTCTGGGGACAGGGCTATTACTGCCGCAACAACCCGAAAGGCGAATGGAATTACGGCATCGATCCCGATTGCAAAGCCGACAACACGGACTGGAATACCTGGCAGGGCAAGGTCCACGACCGGGTGCCGTTCAACGCGGATTTCTTCTTCCGCTGGCGCAAATATTATCCCTACTGCGCCGGCCTGCTCGGCGACCTGTTCCCCCACCGCCTCCACCCGCTCATGCTCGCCACCGGCAACCCCGAGTTCCCCAGCCGCGTCGTCTGCATCGGCACCAAAAACGTGCACACGGATAAAAACACGCCGGACACCCCGGAACGCCAGGTGCCGGAACAAACCGAGTTGCTCGTCGAATTCCCCAGCGGCGTCAGCCTCGTCGTCGTCGCCAGCACCGTCAACGCCAAGAGCCCCGGCTTCGTCCTCTACGGCCACCACGCCTCGCTCGAAATCGGCAACGCCGGCGAACGCCTCCAGCTCGTGCCCGAAAAGGAATTCTCGGACGAAATCGACCCCGAAACCCTCGACGGTCTCACCCCCACCGAAGACATCGCCGTCCACGAAAAGAACTGGCTCAATTGCATCCGCTCCGGCAAACAGCCGAACGGTGGCATCGACCTCGCCACGCGCGTCCAAACCGTCCTGTCCCTCGGCGAAATGTCCAACCGCCTGAAGATCGCCTGCCTCTTCGACGAGAAAACGCGGCAGATCACCACCGGCGACGGACGCGTGATCAAACCGATCACCTACGGCACACTGCCCGAGTCCTGACGCGCAAACACAGCCGGGAGGGACGAGCTACAGCGAGTCCCCATTAATAAACGTTACGGGACGCGCCCATCTCGTCCCTCCCCGTTATGCCGACCGTAACCCTGGCGCGGAACGCGATGGCCACCCGGTTCGAGCTGGTGCTCGCCGGGCCAAACCCCGCCGCCCTCCGCGCCGCCGGCGAGGAAGCCCTGGACGAAATCGAAGCCATCGAATCGCGCTGGAGCCTCTACCGCCCCGACAGCGAACTCGCCCACCTGAACGCCCGCGCCGCGCGCGAACCGGTCCGCGTCTCGCCCGAGCTGTTCGACTTCCTCGATCATGCCCGCCGGCTCCACGCCGAAACCGGCGGCGCCTTCGACATCACCATCGCACCGCTCGTCCGCTGCTGGGGATTCATGGGCGCCTCGGGTTCCCTGCCCGATCCTGAAGCCCTCGCGGCAGCGCGACAGCTCGTCGGAATGCAGCTCGTCTCCCTCAACCCGGCGGATCGCACGGTTCACTTCCTCCGCAACGGCGTCATGCTCGATCCCGGCGCGATCGGCAAAGGCTACGCCGTCGGCCGCGCCCGCGACATCCTCCGCGATGCCGGCGTCGAGAACGCACTCATCCACGGCGGCACCAGCACCATCGTGGCCTTCGGCCGGCCGGAAAATGATCCCGCCTGGAAAGTGGCCGTCGAAAATCCCGCGGACCCCGCCAAACCCCTCGCCCTCCTCAAGCTCAACAACCAGGCGCTGTCCGTCTCGGCTGTCTGGGGAAAAAGCTTCTCCGCCGGCGGCCGCCGCTTCGGCCATGTCCTGGACCCGCGCACCGGCGCCCCAGCCGAAAACACCGTGCTCGCCGCGGTCGCCATGGATTCCGCAACGGAATCCGACGCGCTCTCCACCGCCCTGCTCGTCCTCGGGCCTGCCGGACTGGACCGCATCACCTCCCTCCGCCCCGGCATGCGTGCCCTGACCGTCACTGAAACTCGCGGACAATTCCGTATGGACAGCCGGGGATTAAACCTCTGAAAAGCGCCTGTAGCCGCCAACGTGAGTTGGCCGATTTCCACTCTTAAACTCTTAAACTCTTAAACTCTTAAACTGATCACGGCCACCACTGCGCGCGGAAATACTGCATGTCGCCCGAGACGTTGAATTGGAAGTTGGTCGTCGCGCCCGCAAGGGTGTTGGTCGCGAGCGATTGCCAGCTCAGCAGGTCCGCGCTGCCCTGGATGATGTAGGTCTGGCCCGCCGTGGCGTTGAGATTAAACGTGAATTGCCCGTCCGACGGCATCGCCGCGGCGCTCAGCACCGGCGGCGGCGGCGTCGATCCGGCAGGCAACACAAACAGCGTGATGCTCTGCTGCGGCACGGTCGTCGAAAAACTGTTTCCGGAAACCGGAACGTCCGAGACCCGGGTGATGGTGTTGGCGGATGTCAATTGCCAGGCCTGGGCGGCGCTGCCCGGGAGCACATTGGCCAGGTTCACCGTCAGGGCCGCCGATGCGGTCAATTGCTTGTTGATCACCATCAGCGTCAGCGCCCCGTCGCTCGACCGCGTGGCCGCATAGACCGCGACATTGTCCGGGTTCGGTCCCGATGCGGAAATACTGGTATCGCCAAACGTCGATTTGCTGCCGTCATAGTTGCGGTAAATCTTCATCGCGTTGTAACACGGCGTCCCCGTGTTCGGCGTGGTCCAGCGCGTCGCCAGGTCCAGGCCTTCCCGGCCGAAAATGCCGAGGATGTCCGCCTGCGCCGTCGCACCGTTGATGTTTCCCTCCGCACCCCAGTTGTATTCCGTGATGCCGATCTTCGTTCCGGGATAATAGGCGTTCACCCAGCTCTTCATCCGCGGAATCAGCATGATCACCGAGTTGATCCAGCTCGGATCCACGTAGTTGGTGTCCCAGAACACGCGCGTGGTCTGGTTGCGCAACGTCGCCGTCGTCGTGTCCACGGCGTCGCTGCCCACATTTCCTTCCTGCGGATAACAATGCAGCGTGAAATAATCCAGCAGCCGCACACCCGTCCCCTGGTCGTGAATGCGCAACTGGTTCAACAGCCACGGGCAATAATCCCAGCCGCCGTTGTTCGCCCGATCCGTCCCGCCCGGGTTCTGCATGTCGTAACCGCTGTTGAAATAGCCGCTCCAGCCCCATTCCTCCGGCGCGCACACCAGCGCGTTCGGATCGTTCGTCTTCACCACCGTCGCGTAATCGATGATCTTGTCCCGGATCTCCTGCATCGTCGGGCCCACCGGGTGCACGTCCCGATGCGTCGAATACCAAATGGTGTGCTCGTTATCCATCAGGTAATACTTCACGCCGCCGTTCGTCGAAGAACCCCACGTAGCGATGAGGTGCTGGATCCAGCCGACCTGGAAATTCGAGTTGGTCGCGAAATTGGCATCGTTCGGATCGTTCACAATGTTCGCGCCCCCGGTGGTCACACCGTTCCCGGCGTCCGACCAGTAGGGATCCACCTTCTGTTGCGAGCCGTACTTGGCAACGGAAAAACTCGCCAGGTGCGCGCGGCCGGATCCGAGCTTGGGCACCCAGCCAATCATGGGCATTGTCAGCAGCGCGTCGGCGGAACCCGCCTTGGCCTGGCTCACAAAGCTGTCGTCGGAGGCGTTCGGCGTCCCCGGCCCGTCCGCAATACTCTCAAAATACCAGTCGCCCCCGCGATTGTGCGCGTCGATCAGCCAGTTGTAACGCGTCTCCGCGTTGCCGCCCGACCGGCTCATGGTGAAATTCAAATCCGACAACTGGCTCGACCCCGACGGAAACGCCGTGCCGTAAATCCCCGGGCTGATCGCGTGCCGGTTGATATGACCATCCACCGCGATCACCGCGGACATGGTGCCAGTCACCGTGATGGAATTGGCGGAGGAATCCAGTGACGAACCGGAATCATACACCAGCCGGGCCTTCAGGCTGTAATTGCCCGCGGTCACGTTCGACCACGTGATGCTGTAAGGCGCCGTCGCGTCCTCGCCCAGCAGCGTCGAGCCATTATAAAACTGCACTTTCGTGATCGTGTGACCGTTCGCCGTCACACTCGCCGACAACGCAAGGTTCGTCGGGCCCGCAAAGGTCGATCCCGCAACCGGCGCGGTCAGCGTGATGGACGGCGGCGTCGTCCCGTTCGTCACAAACTGGATGTCGTCGATGTAAACCGCCGGCTGCGCCGTTCCCGAGTTCACCTGGATCCAGAATCCGTCCATGCTCGGCAAATTCGCCGCGCCCAAACTCGACAGCGGAATGGTCACCTGCTGCCAGGCGCCCGTCGGCGCCGTCAGCGTGTATGTCGAACCCAGCGCCGTGCCGTTGGTGGTCGCCTGCACACTCAACGGCTGGCCGCCGGTTGCGCCGCCATTGACCCAAAAACTAAGACTCGCGTAGGGGCTCGAGTTGAACGCCGTGTTGTTGTGCAGATAAAGCGCCTGGTAACCCGAACTCACCACGCTGATCGACGCGCTCCCGGAATGCACCGGGCTCGCATTCGCAAAATTGACCGTCGCCCAGCTCCAGTTCGCCCAGGTCCCCTGCAGCGAATCGGTATAGACCGACATGTTCTGCGCCAGGAGACACGGCGACAACACCGCTCCCAGACTGGAAACGAGGAAAACAAGGGAAGACCTCCGGAAACGGGCAGGCAACATCTTCATACAGGTCATTAGGATGACACATTTCACGCCATTCGGCCAGCGGGAAATGAAGACTGCCGATGAAGGCAGGAAGGCTGCCTTGGATGGCTGGATTTCCGGATGTATGGATCCGGAGCCGCAGTGACAAAACTCTTAAACTCTTAAACTCTTAAACTCTTAAACCCTCAAACTAATCAAGGCCACCACAGCGCCCGGAAATACTGCGCGTCGCCGGACACGTTGAACTGGAAGTTCGTGGTCGCGGCCGCCAGCATGTTGGTGGCAATCGATTGCCAGCTCACCAGGTCCGAACTGCCCTGGATGATGTAGCTCTGGCCCGCGGTGCCGGTGAGATTGAAATTGAACTGGCTGGACGACGGCATCGCTGCGGCGCTCAGGACCGGCGCGGGCGGAACACTGCCCGCCGGCAGCACAAACAGCGTGATGCTCTGCAGCGGGACCGTCGTGGAAAAACTGTTCCCCGAGAACGACAGGTCCGACAGCCGGCTGATGGTGTTGGCCGACGTCAGTTGCCACACCTGCGCGGTGCCGTTGGGAACGAAGTTCGCCAGGTTCACCGTGAGCGCGGCCGCGGAGGTGAGCTGCTTGTTCACCACCATCAATGTCATCGCCCCGTCGGACGAGCGGATCGCCGCGAACGTCGAGACATTGTCCGGATTCGGCCCCGACGCGGAAATGCTGGTGTCGCCGAAGGTCGACTTGCTGCCGTCGTAATTGCGATAAAGTTTCATCGCGTTGTAACAGGGCGTGCCCGCGTTCGGCGTCGTCCAGCGCGTCGCCAGGTCCAGGTTTTCACGGCCGAAGATGCCCAGGATATCCGCCTGCGCCGTCGCGCCGTTGATGTGGCCTTCCGCGCCCCAGTTGTATTCCGTGACGCCAATCTTGGTGCCCGGGTAATAGGTGTTCGCCCAGCCGCGCATGCGGGGGATCAGCATGACGACGGAGTTGATCCAACTCGGATCGACGTAGCTGGTATCCCAGAACTGGCGCGTGGACCGGTTGCGCAGTTGCTGCGCCGCGGTGGAGACATCGTCGCCGTATTCATTGACCGTGCCGTTGCCCTGCGGGTAGCAGTGCAGCGTGAAGTAATCCAGCAGCCGCACATTGGCGTTGGTGGAGCGCTGGTAGAGCTGGCTCAGCAGCCACGGCATGTAGTCCATGTTCCCGTGCGCCGCGCGGTCCGGAAGCGTGCCCCCCCAGCCGTACTTGCCCCCATACCACAGGTCGTAGCCGCTGTAAATATACCCCGACCAGCCGAATTCCTCCGGCCCCAGCACGATCGCGTTCGGATCGTTGGATTTCACCATCAGGGAATAGGTGGTCATCTTGTCGCGAATCTCCTCCATGGTGGGTCCGACGGGGTGGACGTCCCGGTGGGTCGAGAACCAGATGCTGTGCTCGTTGTCCATGAAGTAGTATTTCACGCCGCCGTTCGTGGACACGCCGAACCGGTTGGTCAGATGGCTCACAAAAGCGTTCTCAAACGCCGAGTTCGTCGGGAAATTGGCGTCGTTCGGATCATTCACAATGTTCGTCCCGCTGGGACTCGCAACGCCGTTGCCGGCATCCGGCATCCAGCTGGCATCGTTCCCGGTCTGAGCGCCGTACTTCGCAATCGAGAAACTGGCCAGCTTGCCCCGGCCCGCGCCCAGCTTCGGCATCCATTCAATCATCGGAATCGTCAGCATCGGCTGCGCCCCGCCACTCTTGCTGTCCAGGACGAACTGGTCTGCGCTCGCGGCGGGCGTCGAATTGCCGTCGTCAATGCTCTCAAAATACCAGTCGGCCGCATGATTGTGAGCGTTCAACTGCCAGTTGTACCGCGTCTCACTGTTGCCGCCCGACCGATTCAGCGTAAAATTCAAACCCGAAAGCTGGCTCGGCGTCGCAAACGCCACCCCGTAAATCATCGGGCTGATCGCATGCCGGTTCCCATGGCCATCCACCGAAATATTGGCCGCCGTCGCCCCCGTCACCGTCACCGCCGCGGCCGAAGAATCCTGGCTCGCCCCCGCATCATAAATCACCCGCGCCGTCAAACTGTAACTCCCCGATGTCACGTTCGACCACGTCATGCTGTACGGCGCCGAGGCGTCCTCGCCCAACAGCGTCGTATTATTGTAAAACTGCACCTTCGTGATCGTGTGCCCGTTCGCCACCACCGTCGCCGCCAACGAAATGTTCGCCGGCGAAACATAGCTGGCCCCCGAAGTCGGCGAGGTCAGCGCCACCGAAGGCGACGGCGTCCCGTTCGTCACCAGCACAATGTCGTCCACGTAAAATGCCGATCCCGCCGCCCCGCTCCGGTCCTGGATGGAAAAACGCGCAAAGTTCGACTTGTTGGAAATCCCCAGGCTCGCCGTCGACAGCGTGATCTGCTGCCACGCCGTCGTCAGCGTCGGCAAACTCACCGGCGTCTGACCCGCACCGCCTAACTCACCATACACTTGCAACAACTGCCCCCCCGTCGCTCCGCCATGAATCCAAAAACTCAACGCCGTGTAGTTCGCCGTGTTGATGTCGCCCCCATCATGATGAAACGACAACGCCCCCCACCCGCCGGTAATGGTCGCCGCAATCGACTTCGACCCGCCATGCACATACGCGGTGCTCCCGTTGTCCACCGTCGTGCTCCAGCTCCAGCCGCTGTTCCAAGTGTTCTGAAGCGAGTCGGTGTAAATCGCCATGTCCTGCGACCACGACGAAACCACGCAGCTCAGAATGGAAAATCCGCAAACCAGGAAGCTCCTGCGGAAGGAGAGAATGCCAGCGCACAACATGCCTGCAGGATAGCAGTTTCCATGCATTTTGCACTTTTGAACTGCATCATACCCGGTTTTTTATGCCCGCTGAATACCCCTATTCAATCAACTAAAGATCAGTTGTGCTGGGGGCACAGGCGATAAAGAATCACGTAAATCACCACACCCGTGACGGATACATACATCCACAGCGGCCACGTCCAGCGCGCCCAGGCACGGTGCCGATCAAACCGCCCCCGCATCGCAAAACCCACCGTCACCAGGATCAATGGCAATATCGCCGCCGCCAGCAGGGTGTGGCTGGCCAGTAAACCCAGGTAAATCGGCCGAAACCAGGCCGGATCCCTGAAATGAGTGACTCCTTTAACGCTGAAGTGATAAGTGAGATAGCCGGCCAGGAATAAAGCCGAACTGGTCAGCGCCAGCATCATGCTCCGCCGGTGCCCCGCCACTTTGCCCCGCCGGATACAATAGTACCCAACACCAAGCAAAACCGCGCTCAGTCCGTTGAACGCGGCGTTCACCGCCGGCAAATCCGAAACGCTCATGGTTCACGCTCCAATCTGGCCACCGCCCGAAGCACCGCCGATTTCGAATCCGCCCAGTTCACCCCCTCGCCACCGGTGTCAAAAACTCCCCGCAACCGGCCGGACTTGTCCACCACCGCCAGGCGCGTGTCGTGGATGTAAAGATCCGATGGCTCGATCTTCTCGCCCGTCTCGGTCTTAATACTGCTCAGCTTCAAGCTGCCCGTGATCAGCCCCCGCGCGGAGGCCTCGCTCCCCGTCAAAAAAATCCAACGGTTCGTGTCGGCATCGAACCGCTGCGCATACCGCGCCAGCACCGGCGGCGTGTCATACAGGGGATCGGTCGAAATCGAGACCAGCCGCGCGCGGCTGGATCGCGGCAGCGCGTCCTGGAGCTCCTTCATCTGCCGCGACATCCTCAGGCAGGGCCCCGCGCATCGCGTGAAAAAAATATCCGCCACCCACACCCGGTTGCTCAGCGTCCCCAGCGTCACTTCGCCACCGAGCTCGTTCGTCATCTGAAAATCCGCAATCCAGCTCAGCACGGGCATCTCCGGGGCTGGCCGCAACTCTTTCCTCGCGCTCACCAGCAGGTAGACCACCGCCAGCGACAGGCTGGCCAGGAAAAATCCAAGGGCCAGCGTCAAAGTCAGCCGGTTGGGTGAGGATGTCATACGGGCCAAATTTAAGGAAGGAAGCCCCCGCAAGCAACGACGCTAGTGGCGCGGTAAGTCACAATTTGCAGTTTGGGAGGAACCTGCCGTGGTAGGGGCGCGCTCCGCGCGGCCGGCGCCGCGGAGCGGCGCCCTACCAAACCGTCTGCTCGCCCGAAGTCACGAATTCAAATTGGGACATTACCCGTATCGCAGCCTGCCCAGCCTGCGCTATTCAAAACTGACCGCCGGCCCCGGGCTCTTCGACCTCACCCACTTGTCAAACGCCTCCTGGCTCTCCACCACCAGGTAGCCGCCCGTCATCGCCGCATGCCCGTTCCCGCAAAGCTGCGCACAGTTGATCTGGTAACGCCCCTCCACCGTCGGCGTGAAATGCACCGGGATCCGCATGCCCGGGATCGCATCCTGCGTCACCCGCATCGCAATCACCCGGAACGAATGAATCACGTCCTTCGAACTCAGATAAATCAACACCGGCTTGTTCACCGGCACATGAATCTCGTTCAACACCTGGATGTCATCCTTCCCTTGTGCATCCGCCGGGTCCACACCAAACACATTGTCCGACGCCACCCGCGCCATGGACTGGCGCCCGAATGCCACATCGCGCCCCGGGTAACGCGCATTCCAGGCAAACTGCTGCGCCACCACCTGGATCTGCGTCGAATCCTCCGGCTTCGGAAAATCCCGGCTGTGCACCGCCCAGATCGGGAACGCCACAAACACCAGCAACGCCGCCTCCACCCCCGCCACCGCCACTTCAATGTAGCTCGACGCGTGCGTCTGCACCCCCTGGTAGTCCGCCTTCGGATTCCGCTCGCGCCGAAAGCGCCAGAGCGTGAACGCAAAATATCCCAGCCACCCCACAAACAACGCGATCATCAGCAGGTGGACGTAAACAATCAAAGCGTCCACGTGCTGCGCGCCGTTGGCAGCCAGCGGAGGTAGCCCAAGCCATTGATTCAAGCTCATGATTCCTTCTCAGGTTCAATAACGGGCTCCGCCGCTTCCGGCGTCTCCCCGCCCTGCGCCGGGCGCGCCGCCACCAGCACGAAAAACGCCGTGACACCGCCCAGCACCAAAGTAATCACCCCGAGCAGGACCAGGATCCCCCAGTTCATGCCCGCCGCCATCGGCGAATCGGACTGCCCGTAACACGCCGCGCACCCCAGCGCCGGCCGCTGCCAGCCCGCCAGCAGCACCGCCAGGCCGCCCCGAATCCAAATGGATCGCAACAACCTCATAAATATCGAATGTGCTTCAGCTTTTTCAGGAAATAACGGCCGTAAATCAACACCGCAATCCCGGCCGCAACCGCCCCCAATCCAAACCAGAAATTCGACGCCCCGCCCTCGCGCGCAAACTCCGTGAACTTCCACGCCGCGCACCCGAACGATAACGAGGTGAGCGACCCGACAAACAACAGGTGAAACGCTTTCAGTGACATAATTCTCAATGCGCCATCACTCGCGGCACATCGCTGTGCGCCCCCAGCGTCAAGGCCATCAGCGCGACGCAGAAAAGCGCGGTGAACAACAACACCGAGTAAACCATCTTCTTCTCCGACAGCAAATGCATCAGGAACGTCGCCACCAGCGTCGCGTTCACCGCCGCCGCCGTCAGCACCAGCGCGATGTTATACGACCTCGACGACAGCGGCAGAAACGACGCCCCCACCATCAGCAGCGTGCCGCACACCACCGTCGCAAACACCAGCAGCGAACGGCGCACCTCGGATCGAAAAGTCTGCGGAGCGGAATCACTCATAATCAGTCGTCAGGTCAAATAAAGCACCGGGAACAGAAAAATCCAAACCAGGTCCACAAAATGCCAGAACAACCCCGACACCTCCACCCGGTTGGTGAAGTGCTCCGGCTCCGTCTCCCACATCCTGCTGCCCGGCCCCCACAGCCAGCCAATCACCGCCGCACCCCCAAGGATGTGCAGCGCATGCAGCCCCGTCAGCGTGAAGTAAATCGCCAGGTAGGTGCTGTGCCACGGACCGTAATTCTGCATCTTCAAAATCTGGGACCGCGGGATCGTCAGTTCCGCCTCCGCCTCGTGCTGCCCCGACCTCGGATCAGCCAACTCCTCCCGGTCCTGCACATAGCGCCCGTCCAAAACCACTTCCTCCGCCGTGCTCTTCACCAGGTGCCCGTCCGCAATCCGCCCGTCCTTCAACTGCACCTCGTAATGATGAAACTTGTCCCGGTATTCATATCCCTTGATGCACAAAAACGTCACCGCCAGCACCAGCGTCAACGCGTGATACAGCTTGAACCCGCTAAAATCCTTCGCCTTCAACGCCGCCCACGCCAGCAGCGTCGTGATCGCCGATGCCGCCAGCAACACCGTGTTGATCGTCCCCAATGTCACGTTCAACAACCCGTGCGGCCACGTCCCCGGCTCCGCCCCCACCCGCAACAACACATACGCCGAAAATAACCCGCCAAATAACATCACCTCCGACGCCAGGAACAGCCACATCCCCAGCTTCGCATTGTAAATGCCCGTGTCGGGTCGCGGTCGAACTGTAAAAGGCACTTCCATGTCGGTCAGGGGTTCGCGGGTTGAGGTTCGTTCTGCGGAGCAAAATCCCGGGCCTGCCCCGGTAGACTGTAGTCATACGGCGCCC
The DNA here is from genome assembly GCA_046346665.1 of Verrucomicrobiota bacterium. Taxonomy (GTDB): domain Bacteria; phylum Verrucomicrobiota; class Verrucomicrobiia; order Limisphaerales; family JAXMHQ01; genus JAXMHQ01. The sequence goes on along the minus strand of JAXMHQ010000036.1, from coordinate 27,113 downwards.
GATGCACCACCGGCGGCCGCACAAAATTCCCGTGCGGCGGCGGCGTCGGCGTCTGCCACTCCAACGTCGTCGCCTCCCACGGATTGTCCGACGTCACCCGCCGCCCGTGCCGGATGCTCCAAAAAAGATTGATGATGAACGGCACCTGCGAAATCCCCAGGCAGATCGCCGCCCACAAAATCCAGCGGTTCAATTCCATGATCCCCCCGCTCAACCCACCCTCCGCGCCCGCCTTCTGTATCGTCGCCGCCGCGTAGTTCGCGCCGCCGTCCGACATCCGCCGCAACATCCCCGCCAGCCCCTGCGCAAACATCGGCATGAAAATGCAGTTCATGAACACCAGCGACAGCCAGAAATGCACACGCCCCCAAAACTCGCTCATCATCCGCCCCGTAATCTTCGGGTACCAGAAATAAATCCCCGCAAAAATCGCGAAAATCGTCCCCGGCGCCACCACGTAATGAAAATGCCCGATCACATAATACGTGTCGTGCAAATGCAAATCGCTCGCACTGAATCCCAGCGGCAATCCTGTCAACCCCCCGATCCCGAACATCGGCAGAAACGCCAGCGCAAACAACATCGGCGTGTTGAACCGGATCGACCCGCCCCACAACGACATCAACAGGCACGTCAGAATAATCACCGACGGAATCGAAATGATCATCGTCGTCGTCTGGAAAAACGCCGCGATCTTCACCCCCATGCCCGTCATATACATGTGGTGCGCCCACACGATGAACGACATGAATCCCAGCACCCAGGACGCGCCCACCAGCGACTTGTAACCCCACAGCGGCTTGCGCGTGTTGTTCGCGATCACTTCCGCCACAATCCCCATCGCCGGCAAAATCAACACATACACCTCCGGGTGCGCCAGGAACCAGAACAGGTGCTGCCACAATAACGGACTCCCGCCCCCGCTCACCTCCGCCACCTTCCCACCCACCGCCAGGCCCGTCGGCAAAAACAAACTCGACCCCGTCACCTTGTCCATCAACTGCATCACACCCGCGCATTCCAACGGCGGAAACGCCAGCAGCAACAGGAACGACGTCACGAGCTGCGCCCATACAAAAAACGGCAGCCGCATCCACGTCAGCCCCGGCGCCCGCAATTGCACAATCGTCGTGATGATGTTCACCGACCCCAACAGCGAGGACGTAATCAAAAAAACCATCCCGATCAGCCAGAATGTCTGACCGTCCGTCGGCACCACCTCCGACAACGGCGGATACGACGTCCAGCCCGATTGCGCCGCGCCCCCCGGAATGAAGAAACTCGCGAACATGATGATCCCGCCCACCAGGTAAAACTGGTAGCTCGCCATGTTCAACCGCGGAAATGCCATGTCCACCGCCCCCACCTGCAACGGCACCAGGTAATTTCCATACGCACCCGTCAACAACGGCACCACCGCCAGAAAGACCATGATCGTCCCGTGCATCGCCCCGAACGAATTATACAGGTCCGGCGACATCACCCCGTGCGACGCCACCTGCCCCAGCACCGCCTCCAGCAAAGGACCCACCAGCGGCACCGGCCGGCCCGGATGCGCAATCTGCCACCGCATCAGCATCATCAGGAAAAATCCGAACAGCAAAAACGCCAGCGCCGTCACGCCATACTGAATCCCCACCACCTTGTGATCAGTCGAAAAAACGTAGCTCCGCCAAAAACCCGCCTCCCCATGCCCGTGCCCCGCGGCATCGTGGCCATGCCCATGGCCGTGCCCGTGGGACCCCGCGTGCGGCTTAACTTCGGTCGCCTCAATGTTCATGATCTCTCGTGCAAAACTGCGTTTGTCCGTCTTTACAATTATTGTTAAGGCAGGAGCAACGGATTTGTAGTGAACTGGAGCCGTTCCCGGGTGTCAACGGCGATTCCACTAATCCCGCACGCCCGCTATTTCACTTTGTCGAATACCATCGCGATCAGCAGCAGCGGCAGGTAGATGATCGACATGAAAAACAGCCGCCGCGCCCGCGGCAGGCTCAGATCCCGCGCGAACTGGATCGCGCAGCCCAGGAACAACAATCCCAGCGCCAGCGCCCCCGCCAGGTAAATCGGGCCGCTCAGCCGGAACAGGAACGGACACAAACTCACCGGCAGCAGCGCCAGCGTGTGGCTCACCGCCTGCCGCCCCGTCCGCCGCCCGTCCGGATCCACCACCGGCAGCATCTTGAACCCCGCCTTCGCATACTCGTCCCGATACATCCACGCAATCGCCAGGAAATGCGGCAATTGCCAGAATGCCAGGATCGCAAACAACGCCCACCCTTCCCCGCTCAATTCCCCGCGCGCCGCTGTCCAGCCCATCAAGGGCGGCAACCCTCCCGGCACCGCCCCCACCGCCGTGTTCAACCACGTCACGCGCTTCAGCGGCGTGTAAATAAAAAGATAACTCAGCAGCGACACCGCCCCGACCACGCTCGTCGCCAGGTTCACCGCCAGCGCCAGCTCCAAAAGACCCGCACAGGCGCACACCCCGCCGAACAACATCACCGTCGCCGGCTGCATCCGGCCCGACGGCAAAGGCCGGTTCCGCGTCCGCCGCATCAGCGCATCGTAATCCCGCTCCAGCAACTGGTTCAACGCCGCCGCCCCCGACGCCACCAGCGCCGTGCCTAACATAGTATGCGTGAGTAAAACCCAGTCCACACGCCCCGCCGTCCCCAGGTAAAATCCCACCAGCGTCGTCAGCAACACCAGCAGCGTCAGCCGCGCCTTCACCAGGTCCGCGATCACGGAAACCCAGCCGCGCTCCGATTCCAGGAGCCCGTCCATCGGGGTTGTTGTTGTGGTTGCTTTCGTGTCCATGCCAGTCATGCGGCGGCCGACGTCGCCCCTTGCGGAACCCGCACGCCGCCCGCCAAAACGCGCGCTGTCCGTTCTGTTTTCAGGCTGATAGAAACCATTATACACAGGATTAAACCCATGGCCAGCAAAAGTGCGCCCGTCAGCACGTGCGCCGTCGCCAGGTCCGCCGCCTTGTTCGACCACACCGTCGCCGCCCCCAGCAGCGCCTGCAGCAGCACCAGCCCCATCCAGGCCCGGCCCAGCCGCCGCAGCCTCATGTCCGGCCCGCGCCCCAACAACCGCGCACTCCAGAAAATCAGCCCCACGATCACCACCGCCCCCACCCGGTGCGCCATGTGCAGCTCCACCTGGAACGCTGTGATCGGGTTCGCCGCCATCACCTCCACCCGCTGCGCATTGTAACGCTCGATCGATCCCGCATCCGCCGCCGGCCAGAGACGGCCGTAAGCCAGCGGGAAGTCCGGCACCGCCAGCCCCGCATGCTGATGCCGCATCGACGCCCCAAGAATCAATTGTCCGAAAATCAAAACCGTCGCCGCCACCACTGCGGCGCGCGCACCCGGCGTCGCCGGCCTCGCTCCCTGCGCCAGCCAGTCGCGCCAGCGCCCGCCCGTCCGCACCGCCACCACGCAAAGCAGCGCGAAAAAGGCCTGCGCCAGCGCCGCGTGCAGAATCCCGATCGCGTCCCGCAGCAGCACCACCCGCAATCCGCCCAGCAACCCCTGCACCTGCACCAGGCCGAACGCCACCCAGCAGAGCCGCACCGTCACGCGGTCCACCGCCTCGCCGCGGAACGGCACCAGCGCCGCCAGCACCACCACGCCCCCGATGCCCATCAGAAAATGGCCCGTGCTCCGCAACTCCGCCGGCGCCAGCAGCAGCGCCGCCCCAGCCAGGGTCTCCACGACACCCAGCAGCGCCATCGGCTTCCGCGAACCGCGCCCCCCCGCCCAGCGCACCAGCACCACCACCATCGTCCCCACCACCGTCGCCCACAGCCGGTGCGTGTGTTCGTAAAAAACCCCGCCCTTCCAGAACCGGAACGGCAGCGCAAACATGTTGTAACCGTAACTCGTCGGCCAGTCCGGGACCGACATCCCCGCCTCATGGCTCGTCACCAGCCCGCCAATGCCGATCAATCCCAGCGTCGCCAGCGCGGTCAAAACCGCGAACCGGTGCAGCCAGGGGCTCGATTGACAATCCCGCGATTCCATCACGCGCGTCGAAACAAAAACCGCTGCGGACACAGGCCCGCAGCGGTTGAAAATCTAACCGGACTACTTCGCTTCCAGCACAAAGTCCACCTTCGCCGGCTCGCCGTCCTTGACCTCGATTTCCTTGTCCACCCCCGTCGGGGCCGCCTTGCGATGCAGCGCGGTCACGGTGTATTTGCCGGCCGGCACGTTCGCAATCTTGAACGAACCATCCTTGCCGGTCACCGCGAAATACGGGCTGTCCACCACCGTCACCCAGGCAAACATCCACGGATGCACGTCGCACTTGAATTTCAGAAAATTCTCCGGCGCCGCAAAAGTGAACGTCAGGTCGGGAGCCCCCGCCATCTGCGCCTGGTTCTCCTCCTTGTTGCCCGAGACTGTCGGCGTCGGATGAATGTTGTGCATCACCGGGTCCGAATTCTTCACCACGATCTTCTGCCCCGTCTGCACCGCCACAATCTGCGGCGTGTAGGTGCAGCCCTTCTGGTCAATCACCACCGGGGCCGCCGACGCGCCGGTCGACTTCCCCGTCACCCCCTTCAGCATCACGATCGTGTCCGCCAGCTCCTTGTTCGGCCCCACCACGAAGAAATGCGTCGTCGGCATCTCGCTGTGCAGCGGCCCGCAGGTCGGATCATCCTTCAGCGGCGCAATCGGCTTCTCCGCCGGCGGCGTCCCGCTCAGGGTCACCGTCCCCGTGATCTCCCCGGCAACCGCCGGCAACGCCAAAACCAGCCCTGCCACACACACCAACGCGGAATTCAGTTTCATAGAGTTTTTTGTTTTCGGGATCGCAAAATCGGGTGCAAATTATCATCCGCCATTTGGCCGTGCAAGACCCCGGAAACATGTTTCACCCCGCCTGATGCGAATCGTGAATGGGACTAATTGGTGAGGATCGGGTCGTGTTCGTCCTCGTCCTCATCCTCGTCCTCGGGCCTCGGTTTTCGGGCAGGATCGGGCGATCAAGACTTCGTCACGCCCTCTCGTCGCAACAACGTCTTTTTCCAGTCCAGGCCCCCGGAAAAACCGCCGAGCTTCCCGTTCGACGCCAGGACGCGGTGGCAGGGAATGAGCACGGGAATCGGGTTCGCCCCGCAGGCGCCGCCCACCGCCCGCGCAGATCCCGGCTTGCCCAGCTCGCGCGCAATTTCCCCGTACGACCGCGTCTGGCCGGACCGGATCGATTTCAACCGGCGCCACACCTGCCGTTGGAAGTCGGTTCCGCGGGAAAGATCCAGCGGCGGCAAAGCGTCCGGATCACGGCCGGAGAGAACGGCCTTGACCGCCCGTTCGGTGTCGCGGTGCCAGGATCGGACCGCGGCCGGAACTCTCGGAGAAGCCGGATTCGGCGCGGTCCCGCGATCCGGAAATCGGAGCGCCGCCAATCCCCGGTCGGAATAACTCGCGCGGAACGTCCCCGCGCTCGTCGGCAAAGCCAGTTCAAAAGCTTTCATGGGTCTCATGAGCAATTATCGCACGGCTGCCCCCCGAATGCGACCGCAATCCCGCCGCGAACCCAGCCGCGCGCGCCCTGCGCGATGACAACCTTTTTGTTGCAGGTGCAACACGAAGGTTGCATGGGTCATCATCCCTCATTCCCCCTCATCGCCACTCCCGCAGATCTCACTCTTTGGTGCCAGGCGCAGCGAACAGGCAAGCGGCTGTTTCGATCCGCGTTTATTCGCGTTCATCCGCGTTCATCCGTAGTTGGGATTTTCGGCTCCGGGGCATGACAACCTTTTTGTTGCAGGTGCAACACAAAGGTTGCACACATCATTTCTTCTTGAACCAGAAAACAATCTTATTATCCTCTCTACTGCGGCTGAAAACCCCGGCCTGCCTGACCTTATGATGAATCCTCTCGTTGGCGTCGTTGTTCTTTATGTCCTGGTGATGATCGCGATCGGCTACTGGTGCATGCGGCGCACGCGGACGGTTGGGGATTTCTTCCTGGGCGGGCGCAGCCTGGGGCCGTGGATGAGCGCGTTTGCCTATGGTACCACGTATTTTTCGGCGGTGCTGTTCATCGGCTACGCGGGGCGGCTGGGCTGGGGGTTTGGGATTCACACGATGTGGATTGTCCTGGGCAACACGTTCATCGGGACGCTGCTGGCCTGGAAAGTCCTGGCGGGACGGACGCGGGACATGACGTCGCGGCTGAACGCGATGACGATGCCGGAATTCCTGCGGGCGCGCTACGACAGCCGGCCGTTGCAATGGCTTTCGGCGGTTGTGGTGTTCGTCTTCCTCGTCCCCTACTCCGCCTCGGTCTACATGGGGCTGAGCTACCTGTTTCAGAAAACGCTTGGGCTCCAATACAACGAGGCGCTGATTTTCCTGGCGGCGGTCACGGGCATTTACCTGGTGATGGGCGGCTATTTCGCGGTTGCGGTGAGCGATTTCATCCGGGGCATCGTGGAATTTGCGGGCGTGGTGACCATGGTCCTGCTGCTGGCGGGGATGAAGGGCGGGTTGTTCGGGAGCTTTTCCGCGTTGCTGAATCCCGCCTACGCGCCGGGGTTGAGCGCGCCGCCGCCGCCGACCGGGCCCGCCTTCCCCGGGTGGGTCACGCTGTTTTCACTGGTGCTGATCACCAGCTTCGGCCCGTGGGCCCTGCCCCAGATGGTGCAGAAATTCTATTCCATCCGCAGCCGGGCCGACGTCCGGCGCGCCATGGTCATCGCCACCGTCTTCGCGCTGTTCATGTCGTTCGGAGCCTATTACAGCGGCGCGCTGACGCACCTGTTTTTCACCGATCCGAAAACCGACCTGGCACCCATCGTGGATGCGGCGACCAAGAAGCCGAACCTGGACCTGTTGATGCCGCTGTTCATCACCACCTACGTGCCCCAGTGGCTGGTGTGGGTGATCCTGCTGATGGTGTTTTCCGCGTCGATGTCCAGCCTGTCCTCGCTGGTGCTGGTGAGCAGTTCGGCGATTGCGATCGATCTTTTCGGGGGCACGGGTGAACGCAAGCCGAAACACACGATGGCGCTGATGCGGGTGTTGTGCGCGGTCTTCGTGGCGCTGTCGCTCGCCATCGCGGTGAGCAAGGTGGATGTGATCGTGAACCTGATGGTGATCGCCTGGGGCGCCCTGAGCGGCGCGTTCCTGGCGCCGTACGTCTACGGGCTGTTCTGGAAACGCGCAACGCGCGCCGGAGCGTATGCCGCAATGCTGTCAGGCATCGGGATCGCCGCCGGGCTGTTCGTGGCCTGGGGCAAGCCGCACATCCCGGTCGCCGGGGCGATCGCGATGATCGTGCCGGTGCTCGTGCTGCCGCTGGTGAGCCTCTTCACGCGCCCGCCGCGCCAGGAGATCCTGGACACGGCCTTCGGGGATCAGCCCAGCGCAACGCCCGAACCCGCGCGGGAAACGGCCGAAGCCGGCCGGTAAGTCGCAGAGGGAGGGCCGGCGTCCCCGCCGGCCCCATCTGCAGGCATTGGTTTTGGTTTGGGACGCCGGGGACGGCGTCCCTCCCGAGAGATTATTCCGCCAGGTTGGCGGCGAGCAGGTAGATCAGCGCGCCGTTCCAGTTGATCGCGATCTCGTTCACGCGCGCGTTGCCCTGGTTGTCCTGCCAGTCCGTCGCGCCCGGGTTGGGTCCCCCGACCAAGTAACCCGGCCAGGGTTCCTCAACGGCGTCGCCGCCCGACCGGCGGTCGTGCGGGTGCATGGGAGGAAAGTTTCCAACGCCCGTGATGTAGGATCGGCCGAAATAATTCCGTCCCAGCAAATGCGCAAGGGCATCGAGGCAGGCGGTCCGGTACGGCGAAAGCCCCGAAGCGCCTTTTGAGGTCAGCCGGTCGGCAGCCATCAGGAGGAGGGATTGCCGGGCGACGCCGCCGTTGCAGCCCCAGAAATAAACTGTGCCCAGCGGCCGGCCGTAGCCGTGGCGATCGCGTTCGGCGACCATGTGATCCGCGGCGGCAATGACGTTTTTCCGCACCTGCGCCACGAGCGCCGGGTCGCGGCCGGGTCGCTCGGAGAACAAGTAGGTGAGCAGCCCGAGGTTTTTCGCCTCAGCCCAGTCGAAATCGATGTCCACTTTCGCGTCGACTCCGCGGATTTGCTTTTCGAGGTCGGCGAGGTATTCGGGCGAACCGGTGGACTGCCACAATTCGGCGACGGCCCAGAGGCGGTTGTGTGGAGTGGCATTGGTGGACGGGCCTTCGTAGCTGCCCGTGCGGAAGCCGGTCATGTCGGCCCGGTGATAGTTCGGATGGGCCTGGAGAAACGCGTAGCTGTTGGAAGCGGCGTGGAGGCAGCGATCGGCATACGCGGCGTCATAAGGCCGGAACGCGCGGGACGCCTGCGCGAGCATGGCGACAAAATCCGCCGTCGCCTCGGTGCCCCAGGGCGTGAAGTAGCGCGGCTCGGCTTCCAGCTCCGGCAGAATGAACGGGCCGAACCGTTTCGTGGTGATCTTGTGGTAAACCGATCCGTCCGGCGCCTGCATTTTCAGCAGCCAATCGGTTTCGTACTTCACCTCGGCCAGAAAATCGGGGAGCGGTCCGCCGGATTCCGGAACGGGCACGTGGAGTTTTTTGATTTGCGGCTGGAAATCCTCCCAGGCCTTGACCATGGCGCCGAGGGTCACGCCGGCGTTGACGACGTACTTGTTGTAATCCCCGGCGTCGTGCCAGCCGCCGGTGCCGTCGAGGTTGGTATGGCCGCCGCCGACCGCGTCGAGCCAGGCGTCGTTGGTATGGCAGGCGGCGTGCGCGAAGATCTGTCCGTGATATTCGGCGCGCACCGGTTCGCCGCAGCGCCAGAGATACATGCCCAGCATCGCGGCCTGGAACGGGGCGGCGTAGACATCGGGGCCGACGGCGAACGTCGCGGACGAGCCGACGCCGGGGATCTCGAGCCGGTACTGGCCGGCGTTGGTGAGCGCGGAGAAATCGGCGAGGTAGAGAGACTCGCGCGTGTCGCTGTTGACGGCGGGGCCGGACACGGTGCCGGCGAAGGCGCGGGTGCCATCCGCGACGCGAACCACGGTGAAATTGGTGCAGGGCTGGGCGATGGAGGCCAGTTTGGGCGCATGCGGAAGGAACCCGACGGTGTTCAACCGGATCGGAACGGCGGGAACGTTATTGGAGTCCTGTGCAAAAGCGGCCGGGAGCAGGGCGGCTGAGAGGGCGGTAAAGAGCAGGAGGAATCGGGGTGAAATCCGGCCGCGGGATCCCGGGCCGCCGGTGGGCATGGAGGTCTGCATGGTTCCAGACAATCGGGTTTCCGGGGGCGAGGCAAGCCCGCGGGCGGCGGGGATTTGTCATCAGTTTGAGCGACACGCGCGAACCTGCTTCCGCCTTGACGGGTCGATGGAGGAAACTATGATCCGCCCATGCAACGGGCCGCCTGCAGGCGGCGCACCCCCCGCGTGAAGCACATCGCCGCGCGTGTCCGGTGGCGACCCTCGGCAGAGCGCCCGGTTCAAACTTATGAGGCTCCATGCCATCGATGTTTCCATCATTATCGTCTATTTCCTGACGGTCGTACTGATCGGCCTGTGGGTGTCCCGGCGCGGGGTGAAGGACATGGACGGTTATTTCCTGGGGGGCAAATCGCTGCCGTGGTATTTGCTGGGTGTCTCGGATGCGTCGGGCATGTTCGACATCAGCGGCACGATGTGGCTGGTGTATGCGTTGTTTCTGTATGGGTTGAAGAGCATCTGGCTGCCGTGGATGTGGCCGACGTTCAACCAGATTTTCCTGATGATGTTCATGAGCGCCTGGATGCGGCGTTCGAACGTGCTGACGGGGGCGCAGTGGATCCAGACGCGGTTCGGCACGGGGCGCGGCGGCACGCTGGCGCACCTGAGCGTCGTGTGCTTCGCGCTGATCAACGTCATCGGCCTGCTGGCCTATGCGTTCAAGGGCATCGGCAAGTTCATGGCGCAACTGCTGCCCTGGCATTTCACCGGCGCCACCACGGGCCTGTTCACCGATGACAACATTTACGCCCTGATCCTGATGGGTGCGACCTCGCTCTACGCGATCAAGGGCGGCATGGTCAGCGTCGTCATCACCGAAGTCACCCAGTTCACCATCCTCACCCTCACCTCGTTCATCATCGGCGCCATCGCGCTGGTCCGTGTCGCGCCGGACATGATTGCGAAGAACATCCCGGACGGCTGGATGAACCCGTTCTTCGGCTGGACGCTGAACCTGAACTGGGACGGAATTTTGAACACGGCCAACGCGGCGCTGGCGGAGGACGGCAACAATTTCTTCTCGATCATCATCGGCCTGATGTTTTTCAAGGGCGTGCTGGCCAGCCTGGCCGGGCCGGCGCCGACCTACGACATGCAGCGCATCCTGGCGACGCGCAATCCGCGCGAAGCCGGCCTGATGAACGGGTTTGTCACCCTCGTGCTGATGTTCCCGCGCTACATGATGATCGCGGGCATCACGGTCCTGGCGCTTGCCTTCACGATGCCGGCGCTGAAGGCGATGGACAAACCCGATTTCGAAAAAGTCCTGCCGCTGGTGCTGGGCAATGAATTGATCCCGACGGGCGTGCTCGGCTTCCTGCTGGCGGGGCTCGCGGCGGCGTTCATGTCGAATTTCGCCGCCACCCTCAACGCCGCGCCGGCCTACGTGGTCAACGACATTTACAAGCGGTTCATCAACCCGAACGCCGGCGGCAAACGCGAGGTGTTCCTCAGCCGCGTCGTCTCGCTCGTGTTCCTCGTCATCGGCATCGCCTTCGGCATGTTCACCACGCGCATCACCGAGGTCATGATGTGGCTGGTCGGGGCGCTGTACAGCGGGTTTGTCACCGCCAACGTGCTCAAATGGTATTGGTGGCGCTTCAACGGCTACGGCTATTTCTGGGGCATGATCGCCGGCGTCGGCGGATCCATGATCGTCCCCATGATCGGCGAGAAAATCGTCGGGCACGGGTTCAACATGATCTACACCTTCCCCGCCCTGCTGGTGTTCTCGCTGGTCGGCTGCCTGGCGGGAACCTATTTCAGCGCGCCCGACGACGAGGAAGTGCTGAAGAAATTCTATCGCACGGTGAACCCCTGGGGTTTCTGGGGCCCGATCCGCGCCAAGGTGATCGCCGAGAACCCCGGCTTCGTCGCGAACCGCAACGCCGTCCGGGACCTCACCAACGTCGCCGTCGGCATCGTCTGGCAGCTCTGCCTCGTCACCCTGCCCATCTACATCGTGCTCAAACAATGGCCGGTCGCCGGCGGCATCTTCATCCTGCTGCTGGCCACCTCGATTTTCATGAAGTTCAACTGGTACGACAAACTGGAAAAAGCGGAAGCGACCGCCTGAAAAACTCTTTCAACCACGGATGAACACGGATGAACACGGATGGGTCTTGACACGAATTGACGCGAATTCTCACGAATTTTTCCGGAGAGAATTGGCGAAATTAGCGTCAATTCGCGTCAAGTTTTAGATGCCTCCTCCGTGTCCATTTGCGGTTGAATTTTCCTTTTTTAAAACATCATGCGTTACGGACATTTCGACGACAAAAACAGGGAATACGTCATCACCACCCCGAGCACCCCGCTGCCGTGGATTAATTATCTCGGCTGCGAATCGTATTTCGGGATCATCTCCAACACCGCGGGCGGCTACTCGTTCTACCGCGACGCGCGCCTGCGCCGCCTGACGCGCTACCGCTACAACAACGCGCCGTTCGACGTCGGCGGCCGCTACCTCTACCTGCGCGACAACGAAACCGGCAAGTTCTGGTCGCCGTCGTGGCAGCCCACCCAATCGAAACTCGACAGCTACGAATGCCGCCACGGCATGGGTTACACGCGCATCGCCTCCCAGGCCAATGGCATCGAGGCCGCCACAACCTACTTCGTGCCGCTCGGCGAGACGCTCGAAATCTGGCGCTGCGAACTCACCAACCGCCGCAACCGCCCCGTGCGCCTCTCGCTGTTCTCCAGCATCGAATTCTGCCTGTGGGACGCGCAGGATGACGCGACGAATTTCCAGCGCAATTTCAGCACCGGCCAGGTCGAGGTGGTCGGCGGCGTGATTTATCACAAGACCGAATACCGCGAACGCCGGAATCATTTCGCCTATTTCGCCTGCTCGGAGAAGCTGGCGGGATTCGACACGCAGCGCGACACGTTCCTGGGCGCTTACCGCGGCTGGAACAACCCGGCCGCCGTCGAACGCGGCCGCTCGTTCAATTCCATCGCCCACGGCTGGGCCCCGCACGGATCGCACCACGTCAAGGTCACGCTGAAACCCGGCGAAACCCGCGAGGTCATCTTCGTTCTCGGTTACCATGAAAATCCCGTCGACCAGAAATTCGACCCGGCGGATTCGCAGGTGATCAACAAGAAGACCGTCCGGCCGGTGATCGCGAAGTATCTCAAGAGCCGGAAGGTCGCCGCCGCGTTCGAGGCGCTGCGCCGTTACTGGAGCGAGACGCTGTCCATCTACCAGGTGCAGTCGCCCGACGTTCACTCCAACCGCATGGTGAACATCTGGAACGCCTACCAGTGCATGGCCACGTTCAACATGTCGCGCTCGGCGTCGTTCTACGAATCCGGCATCGGCCGTGGCCTCGGGTTCCGCGATTCCAACCAGGACCTGCTCGGCTTCGTCCACATGGTCCCCGCCCGCGCCCGGGAACGCATCCTCGACATCGCCGCTACCCAGCTCAAGTCCGGCGGCGCCTATCATCAATATCAGCCGCTCACCAAGCGCGGGAACAACGACATCGGCAGCGGGTTCAACGACGATCCCCACTGGCTCACGATCGGCGTCGCGGCTTACATCAAGGAAACCGGCGACTGGTCGATCCTGGACGAAAAGGTTCCGTTCGAGAACGAGCCGGGCACCGAGCAGCCGCTCTACGAACACCTGCGCCGCAGCTACCAGTACACGCTCGACCGGCTCGGACCCCACAAGCTCCCGCTGATCGGCCGGGCCGACTGGAACGATTGCCTCAACCTGAACTGTTTCTCCGACACCCCGGGCCAGTCCTTCCAGACCACGACCAACAAGGAAGGCAAAGTGGCCGAATCGGTGTTCATCGCGGGCCTGTTCGTCCTGGCGTCAAACGAACTGGCGGCGATCGCAACGCACCGCGGATCCGCCAGGGAAGCCGCGCGTTACCTGGCCGAGGGCGCGAAAATGGAAAAAACCATTTACAAACACGGCTGGGACGGCGCCTGGTTCGTGCGCGCCTACGACGACTTCGGCAAACCCATCGGCTCGAAGGTCAACAAGGAAGGCAAGATCTTCATCGAATCCCAGGGCATGTGCGTCATGGCCGGCGTCGGCCTCGGGGACGGCAAGGCGAAACGCGCGCTGGATTCCGTCAACAAACACCTCGCCACCCGGCACGGCATCGTGCTGCAGCAGCCCGCGTTCACGAAGTATTACATCCACATGGGCGAAATCTCGTCCTACCCGCCGGGCTACAAGGAAAACGCCGGCATTTTCTGCCATAACAACCCCTGGATCATCATCTCGGAAACCCTGGTCGGAAACGGCGACCGCGCCTTCGATTACTACAGCCGAATCAACCCGTCCGCGCGCGAGAAGATCGGCGACCTCCACCGCTGCGAACCCTACGTCTTCGCCCAGATGATCGCGGGCAAGGACGCCCCGACGCACGGCGAAGCCAAGAATTCCTGGCTCACCGGCACCGCCGCCTGGACGTATTTCACCATCACGCAGTGGATCCTCGGCATCCGGACGGACTACGACGGGTTGCGGATCGATCCCTGCATTCCGAAAGCCTGGTCCGGGTTCACCGCCGAGCGGCGCTACCGGAACGCCACCTACCGCATCACGGTCAAAAACCCGCGGCACCTGTCCAAGGGTGTCCGGACCATGGTCGTCGACGGAAAGAAAATCACCGGCAACCTCCTGCCCGTCTTCGCCGACAACAAGGTCCACACGGTCGCCGTGGAGCTGGGCGCCTGACTCCCGTAGCCGCGATTGTAAAATCGCGGATGCAGGTTTGGACGAAGACCGCGATCTCACGATCGCGGCTACGGGGACGCGGGACCCCCGATCTGACGATCGCGGCCGCGAGGCGCGCTGTCGTCAATTCTTGCGATGGACAATCCGGCGGCGAGGCGCTGGACTGTTGGAAGTTTTGAAATCGGCTCTCCCAATGAAAGGCAAATGACATGAGCACATTCCGGAAAATCCTGCCGTCCTGCGCGGCCGCCGCCGCCGTCCTGGCGTTGGCCTCTTGCAAATCCGAACCCCGGAAAGCCGAACCGGCCGGTTCAGCGGCCCATTCCGAGGAGATCCGCAACGGCGCCTGGCTCCACGCCGGCAACCAGCAGCTCCAGGTCGAATTCTATTCGCCGACCACCGTGCGCATCCTCAAATGGACCCCGCCCGGCATTCCCGAAAAACTCAGCCTCGTCGTCATCCAGACCAATCTCCCCGACCTGAACCTCCGCTACCAGGATGCGCCCGAGGAAGTCACGCTGGCGTCCTCCAATCTCACGGTCCGAATCTCGAAACTCGACGCCTCCGTCCGGTTCCAGTCGCCCGACGGCCGCGACCTGCTGCGCGAACAGGGCCGCGCCGAAATCACCCCGTTCCTGGCGCCCAATGAAACGAACGCCTGGAGCGTCCGCCAATCCTTCACCCTCACCCCCGGCGAAGGCATCTACGGCCTCGGACAACACCAGTCGGGCGACATGAATTACCGCGGCAAAACCGTCAAGCTCGTCCAGGCCAACACGGAGGCCGTCACGCCGTTCCTGGTGTCGTCCGCCGGATACGGCATTTATTGGGACAATTATTCCAAGACGATTTTCTCCGACACCACGAACGCGGCGTCGCTGTGGTCGGAGGTCGGCAACAACCTGGATTATTACTTCATCGCCGGCACGAACCTGGACCAGGTGATCGCCGGTTACCGCGACCTGACGGGCGCGGCGCCAATGTATGGGCGCTGGGCCTACGGCTACTGGCAAAGCCGCGAACATTACAAAAATCGCGACGAACTGCTCGGCATCGCCCGCGAATATCGCGAACGACAGATCCCGATCGACAACCTCGTCCAGGATTGGAATTACTGGGGCAACAACCGCCAGTGGGGCAGCATGTTCTTCGACGAAACCAAATACCCCCAACCGAAGGACATGATCGACCAGCTTCACCAGGAACATTTCCACCTGATGATCTCCATCTGGGCCGGGCTCGGGCCGGACACCGAAATCTACAAGGACATGGAACGGCGCGGCTGGCTTTACGCACCCGTGGGCTGGGCCGGGTTCCGCTACTTCGACGTCTACAACCCAGCGGCGAACGATCTCTACTGGCAATACGCCAGCCGCGGATTGTTCTCCAAAGGCATCGACGGCTGGTGGATGGATTCCACCGAACCCGACATCGTCAACGCGCTCACCAAGGAAGGCGAGGAATACGAAATGAAGCGCACGGAGAACAATCACCTCGGTTCGTTCTCGCGCTATCTCAATCCGTACTCGCTGCTCGATTGCGAATCGGTCTACCTGCATCAACGCGCCGAGACGGACCGCAAACGCGTTTACATTCTCACCCGATCCACCTTCGCCGGACAGCAGCGCGCCGCGGCCACGACGTGGTCGGGCGACATCGGGGCGAACTGGGACGTTTACCGCCGCCAGATTCCCGCGGGCATCAATCATTGCATGTCGGGAATCCCCTATTGGACGTTCGACATCGGCGCCTTCGTGATCGGCGCCTACGAAGGCGTTTTCTCCAACGGCGGCAAGGATCCCGCCTACCAGGAACTCTACACCCGCATGTTCCAGTTCGGCGCGTTCAGCCCCATCTTCCGCGCGCACGGGTCCGAAACGCCCCGCGAGATCTGGGAATTCGGCGATTACACGAACGTGCTCGTGAAGTTCGACACGCTCCGCTACCGCCTGCTGCCCTACATCTATTCCCTCGCCTGGCGCGTCACGAGCGACGGCTACACGATCATGCGCGGGCTTCCGATGGATTTCCCCGGCGACCCGAAGGTGCTGTCGGTCGACGACGAATTCATGTTCGGCCCCGCCCTGCTTGTGTGCCCCGTCACGTCCTACATGGAACATCGGCCGCCCGAACCCAGCGTGCTGGTCACGCCCGACCATTTCCGCACGCCCGACCGCAAACCCGGCCTGGAGGCGGCGTATTACGGCGATTCCGATTTCAAAAACCCCGTGCACCGGGCCGTCGAACCCGACATCAACCTGTTCTGGTATACCGGCTGGCCGGCCTACATCACGAATCCCGCGTTCTCGATGCGCTGGGAAGGCAAGCTGGTCCCCACCGAAACCGGGCCGCACCGTTTTCAATTCAAGAGTTTCGGACCAAAGCGCGTGTTCCTCGACGGCAAGGAGCTCCCGAACAATTACGTCTCCGTCGAAGCCTGGACGGTCCCGGTCGACCTCGAAGCCGGCAGGGAATACGATCTCAAGGTGGAAACCGCCAATTACACGTTAGGCGCATTCCGGGCCCAGTTGTTCTGGAAAACCCCGTCGATCTACGCCCGCGAAAAGGAAACCGAACCGCGCGCCCAAACCCGGCCCGTGCTCCTGCCCGCGGGAACCGCCTGGACCGATTTCTGGACCGGCGAAACCCAGGCCGGCGGCCAGACGCTCAACGCCCCCGCGCCCATCGACAGCCTGCCCCTGCTCGTCCGCGCCGGCTCCATCATCCCCATGGGGCCCGTCATGCAATGGTCCGACGAAAAGCCCGCCGACCCGGTCGAGCTGCGGATCTACCCCGGCGCGGACGGCTCGTTCACGCTTTACGAGGATGAGAACGACAATTACGACTACGAACGCGGCGTGCACGCGACCCTCGCGTTTCGGTGGAACGACGCCAAACGCGAACTGACGATCGAGCCGCGCCAGGGTTCCTTCCCCGGCATGCTCCAGGAGCGCACGTTCCAGGTCGTGATCGTCCGGCCCGGCCACGGCACCGGCGTCGAACCGTGCGGCGATCCGGACAAAATCATCTCCTACCACGGGGATCGGGTCGTGGCGGGATTCTGACCCGATGGGAGGGAGGGCGCCCCCGCCGTCCCCTTCTGACCCGTTCCGCACGCGATACTTTTGCTGCGCCGTGTCAAACGGAAATTTGGGCCGGCGAGGACGCCGGCCCTCCCGGAGTCAATTCTTCGCGTGACATTGAGTCCGGGTCGTGGAAAATTCCGGTCCATGAAGCACTGGATTTGCATTTGCATTCTCTCCCTATGCTCCGCCCTGGCGTCGTTCGCCGCGGATTCCACCAATGCCCCCGCGCCGAAAGCCGCCGCGCCGGTGAAGGAACTGGCCGTCTTGCACACGTCCGAAGGCGACATGGTGATCGAGTTCTGGCCCGATACCGCGCCCAAAACCGTCGACAACTTCATCACGCTCGCGCGAAAAGGTTTTTATGACGGCACCTGTTTTCACCGGATCATTGACGGATTCATGATCCAGGGCGGCGATCCCAACACGAAGAAGGCGGACATGGAATCCCAGTGGGGCGGCGGCGGCCCGGGTTACACGCTGCCCGGCGAGGTCAGCCGCCAACCCAACCGCCGCCACCTGCGCGGCGTGATTTCCATGGCGAACTCCGGCAGCCCGGACACGGCCGGCAGCCAGTTTTTTATCTGCCTGGCCAGCCTGCCGCAACTGGACGGCGGCTACACCACGTTCGGCCGGCTGATCAAGGGCGACGACGTCCTGGCGCGCATCGGCCAAACCCCGGTCAAGCCCGACAGCCGCGGCGAAGTCAGCCGGCCCATCAAGCGGGTGGAGTTGATTTCCGTGCGCATCCTTCCCGCCGACGCGGTCAAATAACTAGATTTATGAGCGAAACTGCGATTATCAAAACGAGCGAAGGCGAAATCACCGTCGAGTTCTGGCCCGACGTCGCCCCGAAAACCGTCGAAAATTTCAAGACCCTCGCCAAAAAGGGATTTTATGACGGGACCTGTTTCCACCGTGTGATCAAGGATTTCATGATCCAGGGCGGCGACCCGCTCACGAAGGATCCCACGCGCGAAGCCTACTGGGGCACCGGCGGCCCCGGTTACACCGTCAAGGCCGAATTCAACGAACGCCACCACGACCGCGGCGTGCTGTCCATGGCCCGTTCCTCCGACCCGGATTCGGCCGGCAGCCAGTTTTTCATCTGCCACGGCAATCCCCGATTCCTCGACCGCCAGTACACGGCCTTCGGCAAGCTCATCAAGGGCGATGACGTGCTCGAGAAAATCGCCACCGCCCCCACGGGCGCGCAGGATCGCCCGAAGAAGCGCGTGACGATCGAAAGCGTGCAGATTCAGCCCGCGGCTTGAGCGGGCCCGGTCCCATGGATCACGCCGAGCTAGCCGCGGTGCTGGTGAAGCTCGGTTGTCCCCCGGAAAAATCCGTCGAGATGGCGGCGCAGCTCGATCGCCGCGCCCGCCAGCTCGCGGAACAAAAAGGCCGCCCCCACGCCGAGGCACTCGCCCACCTGCTCCAGCTCATGGCCCAGGGCTGGGCCTCGCCTTCCCGCGGTCAAACACCCGATTCCCAATGATCCGACCCTGGCAAATAACCGGCTCCAAACCCATCGGCGATTTCCGCCTGTTCCAGCTCCGCGCCGACCGCAAAATCTCGCCGCGCACCGGACGCGAACACGAATTCTACGTCATCGATTCGGTCGATTGGGTCAACGTGATCGCCCTCACCCCCGACCGCCAAATCATCATGGTGGAACAATACCGGCACGGGTCCAACACCGTGGAACTGGAAATCCCCGGCGGCATGATGGACGCGGCGGATGCCTCGCCGGAACGCACAGGCGAACGGGAATTGCGTGAGGAAACCGGTTACACCGGCGAGAATGCCCGGATCATCGGGAAAATTTTCCCGAACCCGGCGATCATGAGCAACACGTGTTACACGGTGCTCATCGAGAATTGCCGGCTGACGCACCCGGTCGATTTTGATCATGGCGAGGACATTGAAACGCGCCTGGTGCCCGTGGCCGAATTGCCCAGGCTCGTCGCCGCCGGCAGCATCCGCCACTCGCTGGTCGCCGTGGCGCTTTACCATTTCCAACTTCTGCAGGAACGAGGCTGAGGAACTGTAGCGCAGACCGCCCGGTCTGCTTTTTCGCAGGCTGCCCAGCCTGCGCCGTTCGAGGGCAAAGCGCCGACCGGCGGTCGGCGATACGGCAGGCTGGCCGGCCTGCGCTACAACAAAAGCAAATCGGCTGACCTACTTGCGCCCCCGGACCGCGCTTTTTTTCTCCTCCAATTCCGCCTGGATGGATTTGCGCTCGGCGGCCAGCAAGCGCCGCAGTTCGTCCGCTTTCTCCGCATCGCCCGACGCCGCCGCCCGGTCGATGTCGCCCTGCAGCGCGATTTCGCGTTCCGCGATCTTCGCCTTGTAGCGCGATTCCAGGTCGGCGATCTGCGCCTTCTGGTCGGCGGACAGGGCCACTGTGGGGGCGGTTTTGTTGAGCCGTTCCATCGCCAGTTCGTAAGCGGATTTCATGCGTATTGAAGAGACTACAGCCGCCGCGAAAACCCGGCAAGCAGCGGAATTCTTCAGCTTGGCGGTTTCTCCCCCGGCTAATAACCGTCGGCCCTCCGGGCCTGGTTTCGCCGCTACTGGCCGTTTGGTAATGTCCTAATTTGCAGTTTGGAAGGAGCCTGCCGTGGTAGGGCTGCGCTCCGCGCGGCCGGCGCCGCGGAGCGGCGCCCTACCGAACCGTCTGCTCGCTCAAAGACACGAATTCAAATCGTACCATTACAGCCGTTTTGCCGGCTTGACCTTTGTTGTTTCCACGGCATACTAACCGGCTCTACCACACAGGCTGAAGGTTGAGCGTCCCGGTTTTAACGGGGTTGATACATTCACGAAGATTTTATGCAGCACATTCGGAACATTGCGATTATCGCGCACGTCGATCATGGAAAAACGACGCTGGTGGATTGTTTGTTGAAGCAATCCGGCACCTTCCGCGCCAACCAGCACGAATCCCAGGAGGAACGCCTGATGGATTCCATGGATCTCGAAAAGGAAAAGGGCATCACGATCCGGGCGAAGAATGCCGCGTTCAAATACAAGAATTACCACGTGAACATCGTGGACACTCCCGGACACGCGGATTTCGGCGGCGAAGTGGAGCGCATCATGAACATGATCGACGGCGTCCTGCTGGTCGTCGACGCCGCGGACGGTCCGCAGGCGCAAACCCGGTTTGTGCTGCGCAAGGCGCTCGAAGCCGGCGCCAAGCCCATCGTCGTCATCAACAAGATCGACCGCGACAACGCCAATCCCAAGCGCGTCCTGGACGAGGTGTTCGAGCTCTTCATGTCGCTCAACGCCACGGATGAGCAGCTCGATTTTCCGTTCATTTATTGTTCCGCGAAGCTTGGGTTTGCCAAGCTGGAACTGGAACACGTGAGCGGCACGATGGAGCCGTTGTTCGAGGCGATCACGAAATACATTCCCCCGCCCCGCGCCAAGGCCGGCCACGGTTTCCAGATGCTCGTGGCCAACCTCGATTACAGCGATTACCTGGGCCGTATCGCGTTCGGCAAGATTTACGAGGGCAAGGTCAAGCTCAGCGATCCCGCCATCTGCCGCCACGGCGACGGCCGCATCACCAAGGGCAAGATCACCGCCATCTTCCACTTCGAAGGCATGAAGCGCATCGAAGTCCAGGAAGCCCACGCCGGCGACATCGTCGGCCTCACGGGTTTCGAGGAGGTTTTCATCGGTGAAACCCTCTGCGACTCCGAGGAACGCGGCGCGCTGCCTTACATCCCGATCGATCCCCCGACGATCCAGATGCAATTCGCCGTGAACGACAGCCCGCTCGCAGGCAACGACGGCAAGCTCGTCACCGCCCGGCACATCTGGGAACGGCTCGTGAAGGAAATTCGCACGAACGTCGCCCTGCGCATCGCCCAGACTGACGATCCCAAGGTGTTCAACGTCTCCGGCCGCGGCGAAATGCAAATCGCCATCCTCGTCGAACAAATGCGCCGCGAAGGCTACGAAGTCCTCGTCTCCCGGCCCGAAGTCATTTACCGCAAGGACGCCGCGGGCAACCTGATGGAACCGATCGAACGCTTGTTCCTGGAAATTCCCAAGGACGCCATGGGATCGGTCATGGAAAACCTGGCCGGCCGCAAAGCCGACATCGTCAACATGAACCATCACGGCAACGAGGTGAGCATCGAAGCCCTCATTCCCACGCGCGGCTTGATCGGGTTCGAAACCGACCTGGTCAACCAGACGCGCGGTCTCGGCGTCATGAGCCACCTGTTCCACGAATACGGCCCCGACCGCGGCGAAATCGCCGCGCGCAAGAACGGATCGCTCGTCAGCATGGAAAGCGGCGAAGCGATGGCCTACGCGCTGAACATGATCCAGGAACGCGGCCGCCTGATGGTCGAACCCGGCGACGCCATTTACGCCGGAATGATCGTCGGCGAAAATGCCCGCGAAAACGACATCCCGGTCAATCCCTGCAAAGCCAAAAAACTCACCAACATGCGCTCGCAGGGCGACGGCAAAGGCATCCAGCTCAATCCCCCGCTCAAGATGTCCCTCGAACGCGCGCTCGAATACATCGGCCCCGACGAATACGTCGAAGCCACGCCGAAGAATCTCCGGCTCCGCAAAAAGATCCTCGACGAAGTTCAACGCAAACGCGCCCAGCAGGTGCGCGCGTCGAAGGTGGAAGGGTGATGGCGCGGCGGGGGCGAGACTCCGTCGAGCCTGGACCGGGCCAGTGAGGATTGTTGGATAAATGGATTGTTGGATTGCTGGGGGACTCCGCGCGGAGTCCCCTCCATTTATCCATCAATCCAAGAATCCAAGAATCCGTTTTTCGAGGGCTCGACAGAGTCTCGCCCTACCTCGCCCCACCTCGCCGGTTTCCGAGTTGAAATTGGCCCTGTAACCTCTCACAATTCGCCCCGTGAACGGCGATGTGCGTGAGTTGGGAAGGGTTCTGAAAAGGGCTTTCGGGTTCACCTCGTTCCGCCCTTTGCAGGAGGAAATCATCCGGGACACTCTCGCCGGCAAGGACGTGCTCGCCGTGCTGCCCACGGGCGGCGGCAAATCCCTCTGCTTCCAGCTCCCCGCCCTGCTCCGGCCCGGCCTCACCGTTGTGGTGTCCCCGCTCATCGCGCTGATGAAAGACCAGGTGGACGCACTCCAGGCGTCCGGCGTCCCGGCCACGTTTCTTAATTCATCGCTCGATTCCTCCGAATCCCGCCCGCGTCTCCAGGGGCTGCACCGGGGCGAATACCGGCTGCTCTACGTCGCCCCGGAACGGCTCCTGTTGTCCGGCTTCCTGGAGGATCTCAAGCGCTGGTCGGTGAACCTGTTCGCCATCGACGAGGCGCATTGCATCAGCGAATGGGGCCATGATTTCCGTCCCGAATATCGCCAGATCGCCTCGCTGCGCCGGCATTTCCCCGACGTCCCCCTGATGGCCCTCACCGCCACCGCCACGGACCGCGTCCGGGCAGACATCATCCGCCAGCTCGATCTCCGGTCGCCGTCGGTTTACATCGCCAGTTTCAACCGGCCGAACCTCACCTACCGCGTCGTCGCCAAGGACGGCGCCTACGACCAGGTCCTGCAATTCATCCGCGAACGCCCGAACGACAGCGGCATCGTCTACGTCCAATCCCGCAAATCGGCCGAAAACCTCGCCTCGAAACTCAACGCCGACGGCGTCACCGCGGCCGCCTACCACGCGGGGTTGGAACATGCGGATCGCACCCGGAGCCAGGAGGCGTTTCTGAAGGACGAGGTGCGCGTGGTGTGCGCCACCATCGCGTTCGGAATGGGCGTGCACAAACCGAACGTGCGATTCGTGCTGCACTACGATTTGCCGAAAAACATCGAGAGTTATTACCAGGAAACCGGCCGGGCCGGGCGCGACGGTTTGCCCGGCGAATGCCTCCTGCTCTTCAGCCCCGGCGATCGCATCAAACAAAGCCTGTTCATCGAGCAAAAAACCGACCCGGCGGAACAGGAAATCGCCCGCGCGCAACTGGAGCAGATGATTCACTACGCCGAGTGTTCCGGCTGCCGGCGCGCCCAGTTGCTGGGTTATTTCGGCGAACACTACGCCGCGCCGCCGGGCGAAACCGGCTGCGGCGCGTGCGACAACTGCCTGGAACCCCGCGAGACCTGGAACGGCACCGTCGCCGCCCAGAAATTCCTGTCGTGCGTCTACCGCATCGTCGAACGCAACGGATTCAGCACCGGCATCCAGCATGTCGTGGAAGTGTTGTGCGGGGCCGACACGGAGAAAATCCGCAAATGGGGGCACAACCAGTTGTCGACTTACGGCATCGGCTCCGAGCATACCCGTTCGGAGTGGGCGGCCATCGGGCGCGAACTGGTGCGGATGGGTTACCTGCGGCAGGACCCCAGCCGGTTTCACGTCGTCGACCTGACGCCCGCCGGCCGCGATGTCTTGAGGCAGAGAACCCCGGTCACACTGACGCGGTCCAACGCGCCATCCGAATCCGCCACGCGTTCGGCCACACCCGGCTTGCGACGCGGTCGGTCGGGGGAAATTGTTTGCGACGAGGCGTTGTTCGAGCGCCTGCGCAGCCGGCGCAAAGCGCTGGCGGCGGAACGAGGCGTGCCGCCCTACATCGTTTTCTCCGACGTCTCACTCCGCGAAATGGCGCGGCTGTATCCGTCGTCTGAAACCGATTTCTCCCGGATCAGCGGTGTCGGTGAGAAAAAGCGCCGCGAATTCGCCGCCCCATTCCTGGCGGAGATCGCCGCACACCTCGAAAACAACCCGCGAAAGCAATTTTCACGGGTGTAGGGCACGTTCCGCCGCCCCTCCGGACCGATGGTGGGGCGAGACTCCGTCGAGCCCTCGAAAACGGATTATTGGATTTCTGGATTCCTGGATAAATGTAAAGACCATTGCGCGGAGTCCTGCAACAATCCACAAATCCATTGATCCAACAATCCTCCATCCTCAATCCACCATCCGTGGGTTCGCTTGCAAATGATTCCCTGCTTGGCTAAGGTCCTTTCATGCCGATACGAGCTGCTTTTCTGCTGGTGCTGGCGGTCTGCGGGCTGACGTCCTGCGCAACGCGACCGGCCACGGCCTCCACTTCATCCGTGGCAGCCGGCGCGACGGCCACGCTGCAGCTTAAGGACAACAGTTCCATCACCGGCCGCATCCTGGCGGAAAAAAAGGACCAGGTGGTGGTGGACCTCGGCTACACGGTGCTCTCCATCCCGCGCGACCAGGTCGTCAAGGTCGTTGTCGGCCAGCCGGCCGTCCAGGCCAAGTCGCCGGTGGTCAAGCCTTCCGACAAACCCGCCGCGACGCAGTCCGGGTTTTACACCATGACCGACCGGCCCGGCCCGGAACGCAATGTTCGCGACCTGGTGAATCAACTCGGCGTGGCCGTGGTCCAGGTGCGGACTCCCGGCGGCCTGGGATCGGGTTTCATCATCAACGAGGAAGGTTATCTGCTGACCAATTTCCACGTGATCGAGGGTGAGACGCAGATTTCGGTGGAAGTTTACCTGATGCACCAGGGCCAGCTCGATCCGCGCACTTACAAGCAGGTCCGGATTGTGGCGGTCAACAAGTTCGCGGACCTCGCGCTGTTGAAGATCGAAGACCCGGCCGCGCCGAAGTTCACCTACGTGGTGCTGGGGGCGTCGGACGATTTGTCGGTGGGCGAGCGTGTGTTTGCCATCGGCAGCCCGCTCGGCCTGGAACGCACGGTGACGGAAGGCATCCTGAGCACCAAGACCCGCGAATTCCAAGGCTCGCTGTACCTTCAAACCACGACGCAGATCAATCCCGGAAACAGCGGCGGGCCGCTGTTCAACCTCAGCGGCGAAGTGGTCGGCATCACCAACATGAAAATCACCTTCGGCGAAGGACTCGGCTTCGCCATCCCGATCGAAATGGTCCGGTATTTCCTGGATCACCGCGATGCCTTTGCCTACTCGAACGACAATCCCAGCAACCCGTATCGCTACCTGGAACCTCCCAGCCATGCCCGACAGGAGTCCAAGGCGAACTGAATCCGCCCCACGCGGGCTGCGAAATCGTCCCCAACCCATTTCCGCCGTCAACCCACCTATCCTATCCATCATGAAACTGTCCCTGCTGATGTTCCGTTCGATTCGTTGCGTCCGGCCGGTTGTATTTGCCGCGGCGCTGCTGGGCGCGGCAGCCGGCGCCGTGGCGGCGCCGATTCCGCCCGCGGAGAAGCTGCTGCCGGATGACACGCTGGTGATGTTCACCGTGCCGGATTTTGCGAAGCTGCGGACGCTGACGGCGGCCTCGCCGCAGACGCAGGCGTGGAATGATCCCGCGATGAAGCCGTTCCGGGACAAGTTCATGGCCAAACTGCAGGAGCAGGTGGTGGCGCCGCTGGAACGCGAACTGGGAGCGAAGCTGGACGATTACACCAGCCTGCCGCAGGGGCAGCTCACATTCGCGGTCACGCAGAACGGATGGCAGGTCGCCACCGGCCAGGCGCCCGCCGTCGTGGTGCTCATGGACGCGCGCGACAAAAGCGCGCAACTGAAGAAAAACCTCGCCGATCTGCGCAAGAAATGGCTCGACGCCGGCAAGACCCTCCGGATCGAAAAAATCCGGGACACGGAATTCTCCATCATTCCGCTTTCGAGCAACAACATTCCGAAAAGCCTGGGCAAATTGCTGCCGCAGGCCGACGGGGAATATCCGGACGACAGTTCCTCCGCCAAACCCGCCAGCCGTGGCGACCTCGTGATCGGCCAGTTTGATTCGCTGCTGATCGCCGGCAATTCCGTCAAGGCCATCGAAAAAATCATGGTCCACCTCACCGGCGGCGCCATGCCGAGCCTCGGCGAACTGGCGTCCTACGAATCCAGCCGCCTGCAACTCTTCCGCGATTCGCCCGCCTACGGCTGGGTGAACCTGAAGGCGTTCATCGACATCGCCCTGGCGAAATCGGCCGACAAACAATCCGACGGCTCGAGTCCGTTCGAGATGTTCAGCCCGGAGAAGCTGCTTCCGGCGACGGGCGTGAGCGGCCTGAAGACGTTCGCCTTTGCGGTTCAATACCCGGCGGACGGCTGCCTGGTGCAGGCGTTCCTCGGCATGCCGGAATCCACCCGCGCCGGCCTGTTCAAAATCGCGCCGGTCGCCGGCAAGGATTCCGCCCCGCCGGCGTTCGTCCCGGCCACCGCGGTGAAATTCCAGCGCACGCGCATCGACGGGCAGAAAGCCTGGGCGACGCTGCAATCGGTGATGAACGACATCTCGCCGCAACTGGTGGCGAGCATGAATTTCATCTTTGAAACGGCGAACACGCAGGCGCGCGAGAAAGATCCCGCGTTCGATATCCGCAAGAATTTCTTCGGCAACCTCGGGGACGATTTCATTTCGTACTCGAAAGCGCCCCGCGGCGATTCGCTGGCCGACCTGGGCACGGCGCCGTGGCTGATGCTGATCGGCTCGCCCCAGGCCGAGCAGTTGTCGTCGGCCATCAAGAGCCTGCTGGTGCTCATCAATCCCGCCGCGGCCACCCCGACAGAACGGGAATTCCTCGGGCGCAAAATCTATTCAATCGCCATTCCCGGCATGATGGTGCCCGGGAAGGACCCGGCGAAACCGCAATCGGCGGAACTGAGCTACGCGGCAAGCGGCGGTTACCTGGCGATCACGATCGATCCGGCGATGATCGAGGAATACCTGCGGAGCGGGGACAATCCGCAGAAGGCGCTGCGGGAAACGGCGGGATTGTCCGACGCGGCGGCGCGCGTGGGTGGATTCAACACCGGCTGGTTCGGGTTTGAGAACCAGTCCGAAAGCGTGCGTGTGCTGATCGATGCGGTGCGCAAGAGCGCGGGAACCGATTCCAGCGCGGCGGCGGCCATGCCGTTCGGGGCGGGCCTGAAGGACTGGCTGGATTTCTCGCTCCTGCCGCCTTACGAAAAAATCTCGAAGTATTTCGGCATCTCGGTGTATTCGATCAGCGAAAACGCCGACGGCGCCAGCTTCAAAATGTTCGCCCCGACGCCGGGGAAGAAATAGGTAAACAGTTAAAAGGGTTAAAGGGGTTAAAAGGTGTTGGGACTGCGCCTGACGGGGA
>JAXMHQ010000035.1:0-50373 GCA_046346665.1 Verrucomicrobiota bacterium | reverse complement strand
ACAATTATGCCGGGCAGACGGATTATCCCGGCGGCGCCACCTGGGCGTGGCCGGGCAACGAATGCTGGAATAACAACCGCTGGTCGCCCATGAGCAGCGAATTCACCGTCTGGCAATGCACCGCGCCCGCCGCGGCGCTGTTCGGATTCCTCTGCGCTCCGGCTCCATGACATAAAATGACCCTCGAAGCGCACCTCTCCGCCGCGCTCGCCTTCGGACTCGCCACCGCCGCCGTTGCAGCGCCGCTGCCACGGGTCGATTTCGGAGCGCGACTGGAACCGGCCGGACACATCCTCACCGGCGCCGGACAGGTCGAGCCCGACGATGTCCTGGCGTATGCAAGAGCGCTGGAACGGCGCGCGGACCCGGTGATCTTCATGGATTACGTCGACGCCCACGACACGAACATGGATCTGTTCTTCGACCAATTGAACGAAAAGCTCGCCAAACTTCCCTGGTATGCCGTCCCACAGATCGGTCTGGGTTTCGACGATGAACACGGCAAGCCCTACGACGCTGAGGCGGCAAAGGGCAAATACGACGTCAACCTCAAGCGCATGAGCCGGCGGCTGGTTCAATTGGGCCGGCCGGTTTACCTGCGCATCGGCTACGAATTCCACGGCAGTTGGAACGGCTACACGCCGGACAGCTACCGCGCCGTCTTCCGGCGCGTGCACGACTTCCTCGCCGAGGCCGGCGCCACCAACGTCGCCACCGTCTGGTGCGCCGAAGCCGGTGCGTTGCCGAAGGATTATGCAAGATTCTACCCGGGCGACGAGGTCGTCGACTGGTGGGCGATCGATTTGTTCAGCACCGACGGTTTCGCCAGCAATGCCGTCGTGGAACTGTTCATGAACGAGGCCCTGAAACATCGCAAACCGGTCATGATCGGGGAATCCACACCCCGCTACGTCACGACGTTGAAAGGCATGGAAAGCTGGAACGGATGGTTTGCGCCGTATTTCCGGTTCATCGATGAACATCCGAACGTGAAAGCGTTTTGTTACATCAACTGGGACTGGGCGTATTACGCGAAAAAATATTCGCTCGACTGGGCCGACTGGGGCGATGCCCGCCTGCAGAACGGGCCTCTGGTCGCAGAACGGTTCGGCAAGGAACTGGAAAACCCATGCTACCTGACCGGCACCAACGCCGCGGAAACCCTTCGCGCTCTTGCGCCCCGCGGGGATCGCGCGGCCCGGGGCGCCCGACAGGATTGACTTCGATGGATGTACCCCTGTAACAGCTAGGTTACTGATATGAAATTGCGACTGAACCTGTTGATGGCGGCGTGGGTGCTGGCCGCCGGCCAGGCCGGCGCGGAGGGCATCAAGCCGGGCAGCCTGTGGCTCGACAATCGGGGCCGGCACATCCAGGCGCACGGCGGGGGCATCACCCGCGTCGGCGGGACTTATTACTGGTTTGGGGAGGATTACAGCCCGGAGAACCCGAAGGACCAACGCTGCGTTGCCTGTTACTCGTCGGAGAACCTGGTGGACTGGACATTTCGGAAACAGGTCGTCCGCCTGTCGGACCCGGAGCATCTCGGGCCCGGCTGGGTGCTGCAGCGGCCAAAAGTGTTTTACAATGCCGCCACCAAACAATACGTGCTCTACGCCCACATTGACGACGGCAGTTACAAATTTGCCAGCGTCGCCGTATTCAAGTGCGACCGGCCGGATGGAGATTACGTCTACGTGAGATCCTTCCGGCCCCTGAACCATGAAAGCCGCGACATCGGCCAGTTCATCGACGACGACGGGCAGGCTTACCTCATCTTCGAAGACAGGCCGTTCGGGTTCCGCATCGCCCGGCTGTCCAGGGATTACCTCGATGTGGATAACGAAGTTTGCCTCGTGCCGGCACACCTGGAAGGCGGGGCGATCGTTCGATACGACGGATTGTATTACGCGATCGGATCCGACCTGACCGGCTGGGATCCAAATCCCAATCGTTATGCCACGGCGACATCGCTGGCGGGTCCCTGGTCCGAGTTGAAGCAGATCGCGCCGCCGGAAACCAAGACCTACGGTTCGCAATCCTCGTTCCTGCTGAAAGTGAGCGGGGAAAAGTCCACCAGTGTTCTTTTCCTGGGCGATATCTGGAATCCGAAAAACCTGGCCGATTCGCGGTACCTGTGGATGCCGATGCAGATCGGCGGGGGCGTCCTTAAACTGCCCGCGCCGGCCGAATGGTCGATCAATCTCAAAACCGGCGAAACGTTTCCGGCAAAACCATGAGCCGCTCCACCCGCCGATTCCTCCCCGCGACCGTTATTTGGATCGCGCTGCCGGCGGCCCTGCTGCAAACGGCATCGGCCAATCCAAGCCTGATTCCCGGGACGCCTGGAACGGCGCCGGATTATTTCTGCACTTGGAACATCCAGGGTTACGTTTCCAGTTATACGAACAACGACGCCCAGAGGAACACGCTCACCGAAACCAATCTCTTCGGAGGGGGGCCGCTGCAAGGCTGGACGCGATTCTACCCGCGCATTCGCCAGGACCTGTTTTTTGTGATGGACGATTCCTGGGATGTGGGGTTTTCCAATTATGTGTTCGGGGCGGATATCCTGAGCCCGGTCCGGTTCCCGTCGTTCGCCTCGACGGGAACCGAGCCTGAGAAGCTGAAGCGCCTTAACGACGCGGTGCGGGCCGCCGGCTGGCGGGCGGTCGGCGGCTGGATCTGCGCCAACAAGGGAGGCGCGGATGGGGTGAACGACCACGATTTCTACGTGGAACGGCTGCAGTGGATGAACGCCGCGGGATGGGGTTACTGGAAGGTCGACTGGGGCCAGCACGCGGACGACGCCGGCTGGCGGCGCTCACTGACAGACTGGGCTCACACCAACGCGCCGAAGCTCCTGGTCGAACACGCCCTGAACTGGGATTGCATCCGGTTCGCCGACACCTTCCGCACCTACGACGTCGAATCCGTCACCTCGATTCCCTCGACCCTGGACCGCGTCGCCTCCGCCCTCCGCTTTTGCGCCGATCCGCAGGCCGGAGGGATTATCAATTGCGAGGACGAAGCCACAATCGGCGCCGCGCTCGGCTGCGCGATCGGAATCATGCGCCACCCGCTCAACGGCTCGATGCCGAATGGCCGCCAGGACTTCGCATTCCCACCCGTCACGCGCGATCTCAAGAATTGCCTGAATGAAATCGAGCGCGGCGTGCTCTGGCACCGGGTCGCACCCCCGTTTCGCGTGGATGGCCGGGTCACCGTCGACACGAACAAACTTGAGGACACCTGGTGTTTTCACGCGGGCGAAGGCTGGGTCCACACCGAGCCCGGGGCCTGGTCGACCAACACCGCCCCGGCCCGGATCGCGCGCGGCCTGCCGCTCCCGGACGTGCGCCTCGACGGAAAAGAACCCCCTTTCGTCATCGCCTCGCGCAATCCCAACGGCGTCGTCAGCATCGCCACCCTCGGCCGGACCTCCAGCGCCGGCTCGAGCGAGCGTGATTACCGGACGCCCCGGGCCGACATCAGCCTCGATCTCGGCGCTGTTCCCCGGCTGATCGGAGTGTTCGGCAAATACGCCAGCCTCAAGTTCCAATTCAACCAACCGCTGACGGGCAGCACCGTCCTCGCGCAGGACATCCTGGCCCGCGAATCCACCGACATCACCAGCCGGGTTCTAATCCAGGGCAACACCCTCACCATCCCTGGCGCCGTTATCGACAGCATCGGCCTCCAGGCATCTTCGCCCGGGGACAAATCCGATCCCGGCCTGGCGATTGCCATTGTTCAGCCGCACCCGCAAAGCGCGGCCACGACATTTCAAAACCAAACCAATTGATGACAAACAAACGACTCCAATCCGTCCTCGCGGCGCTCGCCCTCCTGGCCTGCGCACCCGACAGCCGCGCAGGCAACCCGCTCATCTGGCACCTCTACGCCGCCGATCCCTCGGCCCATGTCTGGCCCGGCGACGACCGGCTCTGGCTTTACACATCCCACGACGAACCGGGCGCGAACACGCATGATTCCATGTCCGATTATCATGTGTTCTCCACCACCAACGGCGTCGACTGGATCGACTACGGACAGGTCCTTCACGTGAAAAATGTGAAGTGGGCCGTCAGCCATGCCTGGGCCATCGACGCGGTTTACTGGAAGGGCACGTATTACCTGGTGTATTGCATGAAGGAAAAAGGGACGGGCATGTTCCGCACCGGCCTCGCCACAAGCCCCCTGCCACAGGGCCCGTTCACCGACATCGGCTACATCCAGGGCGTCGAGTGGGGACAGGATCCCGCCCTGTTCGTGGACGACGGGAAACCTTACCTGGTTTGGGGCGCCGGCGGAAGCTGCTCCGGCGCCCAACTCGCCGACGATTTGAAATCGGTCGTTCCCGGCACCATCACCAATCTCACGCAACAGTTGAAGTATGTCTTCGAAGGACCTTGGATCCACAAATACCAGGGCAAATGCTACCTGTCCTACCCCGGCCTGGTGGATGGCAAATGGCCGGAGCGAATGTTCTACGCCACGGCCGACAAACCGCTCGGCCCCTACCAGTTCAAAGGCGAATACATCGATTCCTATCCGGGATTTGCCGGCACGGACCACGGATCCATCATCGAATACAAGGGCCGTTGGATCGCCTTTTACCACAGCTCCTGGGTGTCCGGCGGCATGAGCGAATGCCGGAATCTGATGGCCGATTTCATGGACTACCGGCCGGACGGCTCCATTGCGCCGGTGACACCGACGACCAACGGGATCGCTTTCGGCGTCACGGCGGCCCCGTCCCGCTGCACAATTCAACTCGAGGCGGAAAACGGGGTTGCGGCCGGAGGCAGCCTGCTGGAGACGCACGCGGAACACCTCCGCGGCGGGTTCAGCGGGTCCGGCTATGTGACCGGCTTTGACGCGCCCGGCAATGCGGCGACGGTCCTGGCCCAGGTGGCCAAACCCTGCAGCGCCCGGCTCCGGATCCGATACCTCGCACCCGACGGCGACGAAACTCACAAAGTCATGGTCAACGGAACGCTGGTCGTCGATCCCGTCCACGGCGAAACAAGCTGGGAAAAACTCATCGTGTTTCCAAAATCAACCGAGTGGAAAACGATGGACCTGGGTGTGATCCACCTTCGCGAGGGCGACAATGACATTAAATTCTATGCCGGCCGGCCGGGCACGATCGCCGTCGACAGGTTCGAGGTCGATCCGATCGCGCCCTGAACCGCCGCGGCACCCGGCGCCTAGCCGCTACGGTTCAATTTAAACCACGGATGAACACGGATGAACACGGATAAAAAACCGCCGCACTCGGAGAATCAAACGCAGGCCAAACGGTGAATTGAAAGCACCCCCGGAAACTGGCTTTCACCATTCTGTATCCGCGTCCATCCGTGTCCATCCGTGGTTAAAAGCCTTTTCAACTGAATCGTTCCAGCCTGGCGCCGCCCGCACCGGTCAGGCGGTGCTGCTGCGCGCGGTAGCGACCGGGCGATACGCCGGAGAATTTCCGGAAAAGCTGGTAGAAGTGGCTCAGGTTCTGAACGCCGCATTCGAGCGCGATGTCGCAGATCTTGGCGTCGCTCATCGCCAGTTGACGGCTGGCGTATTGCATTCGGATTTCGTTGACGTATTCCGACGGCGTCCGGCGGAACATCCGCTGCATCACCCGCGCGACGTGTTCCGGGCTGCGGCCCGCCAGCCGGCTGAACCCGGTGGCGCCTAGCCGGAACTGCTCCGGTTTCAGGATCTCCACGCACGCGCGCCGCAGCCATTCCGGAAGATCCTCCGGCAAGCCCGGATCGCCGTGCGCCTGCAGGCAGCAAAACACGTTCAGCAGAAAACTCTCGATGAACAGAGCCCGGCGCGGCGCCGCGAACAACTCGTCGGCCAGCCGCCCCAGCCGGTTCAACTGGCCCGCATCCAGCCGGAACACCCGCGGCGCCCCTTCCGGCCAGAAAGGATCCGCGCCGCAGAAACGCCGGTCGCGCGCCCACCGGTAAGTGTCCATCGGGAACGCCACGTTCGTGAACCGCAGGTGCGCCTGCGCCGACAGGCCGTGCTCGTCGGTCGGCTTCACAAAAATAAGATCGCCCCGTGCCAGCGGCTCCGAGCCGCGCGCCAACCGGTGCCGCCCGATCCCCTCCTCCACCCAGAACAACTCCGCGAAATCATGCCCGTGCAACGCCGTCGGATTCCGCGGCGTCACGGTCACCCGCGCGACGTGAAACGCGTCGCTCCCCGCAATCCGACTCCAATGCAGCACCGGCACCATGCCGCTCAAGATCAATAGACCATAAGAAAATGTCAATCCCCGGCAAGACAGTCCGCAACCGCCCGGCTAGGTTGTGTGCGATGAATGCCACGGAATACAGCGATCGGCGGCCGCGGTTGAGCCCGGACCAGGTCGCGCGGTTTCAAACGGAAGGTTACCTGCTGCCCTCCGAAAAGGTTTTTCCGGCCGGGAAGTTTCGTCGTTTGCAGGAGTATTTCGAGGAACTGCTGCAGGCGTGGCCCGCCGGAGAGCGGCCCGAGGGAATGGATGTGCCGCATTTCACAAATCCGAAATTGTTCGAATGGCTTTTCGCCCCGGAGGTTCTTGACCTCGTGGAACCGTTGATCGGACCGGACATCGCCCTGTTCTCCAGCCATTTCATCTGCAAACCGAAGGGCGACGGCCGGCGCGTGCCGTGGCACGAGGATTCCGCCTACTGGAGCACGATGCTGGCCCCGATGGAAGTTGTCACCGTCTGGCTCGCCATCGATCCTTCCACGACCGAAAACGGGTGCATGTATGTCATCCCGCACACGCACAACACCGGGAAGCACGGCTATTCCGATTACGACCCGGTCGACACCTCCAGGAATGTCTTCCCGACCGAGATCACGCCATCGCAGCGGGAGGATCGGCGCGCGATCCCCTGCGTGCTGGAACCCGGCCAGTGCAGCCTGCATGACGGGCGGTTGATTCATGGAAGTCCGCCCAACACCAGCCAGCGCCGCCGCTGCGGCTACACGATGCGCTACATTCCCGCCCGCGTGAAACTCAACGAGCAGGCGCGCCAATGGCACCAGCTTTACCTCGCGCACGGGCGCGATCTCGCCGGCAATGTCTATGCCGATCCCAACCGCGCCTATCCGGAACTCATGCCAAAGCGCACCAACCTCGGGAGAAAAGGGCATTAGATGAAAACACTCACGGAACTCTGCATGGATGACGCGCTCCGCCGCGCCGCGGAGCCCGGGGTCAACCCGGAAGAACTCTTCTCGCTGGAACTGGCGTTCACCGATGCCTTCCGCGCGAATCGCGCCGCCCCGATCGAAAAGCGCGAACTGGCTTGCCTGCGCGTCCTGTTCCCCGCGTTGTTGCAACCCGTCCAGCCCGACGACCTGTTCGCCGGCCGGATCCGGTATCCTTTCGCCGGCTTTTCACCCGAGTGCGGCGGCCTGGGTTATTACTGCCGCGAAGCCGAAATTGAAAGGCTCCTGTCCACGGCCGCCGTGCCGGCATCGCAACGCCGGCGCGTCGACGACATGCTCGCGTTCTGGCGATCGGAAAACACCGCCTCGAAAGTCCGGGCCGCCTGCCCCGACTGGGTGAACGCCACGCTTCCGTCCGACGCCTGGATGGAGGACAGCGGCATGGCGTTCCCTTTGTATCGGCTGGGCGGAACGCAACTCGACTACGGCCTGCTCGTCCGCGATGGGATTCCCGGCCTGCGCGCCCGCGTCGACGCGAAGCTCGGGGCGTCGCCCGATCCCGCTGTTCGAGGACTCGGGTCGGCGATGCTGGGCGCGCTGGATTTGCTGGGCGGCTGCTGCGGACATTATGCGGCACAAGCGCGAAGGCAAGCCGCCGATGCGCATCCCGAAGACGCCTTCCGCCTGCTGGAAATCGCCGCCACGCTCGAAGCCCTGACCCGTCGCGCGCCCGCGTCCCTGCGCGAGGCGATGCAACTCATGTGGCTGTACGCGCTGGTCTCCGGCACCTGGAACTACGGTCGGATGGACGTCTATTTCGGCCCGTTTCTACAACGTGACCTCGAATCCGGCCGGTTGACAGAAAACCAGGCGCTGGAGCTGATCCAATCGCTCTGGCGGCTGATGAAGGGTTACGACAACTGTTTCAACAACCGGGTGATCATCGGGGGGCGCGGGCGGCCCGACGAAGCTGCGTCGGACGAATTTGCGCGGCTGGCCATCGAGGCGACGCGGCGGAACCGCCTGGACCAACCGCAACTGTCGCTGCGCTTTTACGAGGGACAAAACCCCGCTCTCATGCAGGCGGCGCTGGCCGCGATTGGAGAAGGCTGCACGTTTCCCATTCTTTACAACGACGATGTGAACGTGCCGGCGGTTGCGAAGTCGTTCAACGTGCCCGAATCCGAATCCGTGCATTACACGCCGTTCGGTTGCGGCGAATACGTTCTCGAACACCGCAGCGTCGGCACGCCAAGCGGCGTGATCAACCTGCTGAAATGCCTCGAAGTCGCGCTGCACAACGGGTTCGATCCGGTCGCGGGCAGGATCGCCGGACCGGCCACCGGCGATCCCGCCGCCTGGACGTCGTTCGAATCGGTCTGGACCGCCTATCAAACACAAGTGGCAACCTGCGTCGAAGCGCTCGCACTGCAGGAAAAAATCGAATACGACGTCGCGGGGAAAACCGCGCCGTTCCTGTTCCTCAGCCTTTTGTATGACGACTGCCTCGAGCGCGGCCGCGCGCTGTTCGACGGCGGTGCGCGTCATCTCGGCGGCACTCTGGAAACCTACGGCAACACCAACGCAGCCGACAGCCTCGCGGCGATCCGGGAGGTTGTCTTCGACCAAAAAACGTTCAGCCTCGCGGAGGTCGTTTCCGCCTGCGATCGCAATTTCAAAGACTCCCCCGAACTCCGGCAGCGCCTGGCCGACGCGCCCAAGTATGGCAACGACGACGATGGCGCGGATGCCATGGCCCGGCGGGTGCACGAACAAGTGTGCGCCGCCGCGCGCGATTCGGCGAAGGCCGTGGGGCTCGACTCGTACCTCGTGGTCATCATCAACAACTGGGCAAACGTGGTCCTCGGGCGCAAAACGGCCGCATCGGCCGACGGCCGGGAGGCGGGCGGCGCGATGGCGAATGCAAACAACCCTGCGCCCGGAGCGGATCGCAACGGCCTGACGGCGTTCTTGAATTCACTGGTCAAACTCTCACCCGAACTCCATGCCGGCGCGGTTCAAAATATCAAGCTGGCACCGTCCCTGTTCCGCCAGGATTTGCCCAAGCTGGAATCGGTGCTCCGCGCCTACTGGCGCCAGGGCGGCGCGCAGGCCATGATCACCGTCGTCAACGCGGACGACCTCGCCGCAGCGATGCGCGAACCCGAAAAATGGGGATCGCTCATGGTGCGCGTCGGCGGATTCAGCGCGCGCTTCGTCGATCTGCCCCGCGACGCTCAACTCGAAATTCTCAACCGGACGCTGCACGGATGAACCCGCGCGAATCCAACGAGTCCGTGCGCGGCATCGTGTTCGACATCCAACGCGGTTCGTTTCATGACGGCCCCGGCGTGCGGACAACGGTCTTCCTCAAAGGCTGTCCACTGCGCTGCGCCTGGTGCCACAACCCCGAATCGTGGTCGCCCGACATCCAACCCGCCTGCGCTGACGGCAGGAACAAAACCTGCGGACGCGAGATCACTGCCGGCGAGGTCCTGGAAACTGCCGTCAAAGACCGCGCTTATTACATGGAATCGGGCGGGGGGCTGACGGTGTCCGGCGGTGAGCCGACGCAGCAATTCGAGTTCTGCCTGGCGCTGCTGCGGCTCGCGCGGGAAGCCGGCATCCACACCTGCCTCGACACGTGCGGATTCAATCGTCCGGAGATTTTTCTGGCCCTGCTGCCGTGGGTGGATCTGTTCCTGTGGGATTACAAGGCCACGGGACGGGAGCGTCATCTCGAACTGACCGGGGTGGACAATGAATTGATCCTTTGTAACCTGGAACTGCTTGCGCGGAACCGAGCGAATATCCTCCTGCGCTGCCCGATGGTGCCGGGCGTGAACGACACCCCGGACCATTTCCAGGCGCTGGCGGAACTGTCACGCCGCCACCCAGGCCTGAAGGGAATCGAACTGCTGCCGTACCACGCCACCGGCCGCGGCAAGTACGCGACACTCGGATTGCCCGCCCCTGCCCTCGCGCCGCACACACCGTCCGCCGGCGACATGGCACGCTGGACAGCAACGCTGACTGGGCTGGGTTGCCCGGTTCTGGCTTAACCGGAACTATTCTGATCATTCTGTCCATTCTGTCCATTCTGTCCAAGTGCTTCATCCCTCAAATCCGCTTGCGAGCCCTTGTGCCGGGCTTATCCTCAACGCGTGCGCATTGTCAACGTATCGCTGGGCAGCCGCAGCTACTCGATCCATATCGGTCCCGGATTGCTTTCCGGGCTCGGCGCGCATTGCGCCGCGCTGGGGCTTGGTTCGCGGTGCGTGATTCTCACCGACCGGAACGTGGGACCGCTTTACGCGGACAAGGTGCGGCGGCAGCTCGGGACGGCGGGATTCAAAACGGACATTCTCACGGTGCCCGCGGGCGAAACCGCCAAGAGCCTGGCTGTCGTTCAAAAGTGTTATGACCGCCTCGCCGCGCTGCGGCTGGAACGCAAATCGTTCGTCGTGGCACTTGGCGGCGGCGTGGTCGGCGACCTCGCGGGCTTCGTCGCGGCCACCTACCTGCGCGGCATCCCGTTTGTCCAGGTGCCCACCACCCTGCTCGCCCAGGTCGACAGCTCTGTCGGCGGCAAAACCGGTGTCAACCTGCGGGCCGGCAAGAATCTCGTCGGTGCCTTCTACCAGCCCCGCCTCGTGGTCTGCGACCTCGACACCTTCCGGACGCTGCCCGAACGGGAATACCGCGCCGGCCTGGCCGAGGTGATCAAGTACGGTATCATCGACGATAAGCAATTGTTCGCCCGCCTCGAACGCGACCTTCCCCGCCTGCTCCGCCGCGAACCCGCCATCCTCACTTCCGTCGTCGCCCGCTGCTGCGAAATCAAGGCGGACGTGGTCGGGGAAGACGAAACGGAAAGCGGCCGGCGGGCGATTCTGAATTTCGGCCACACCATCGGGCACGCGCTCGAGGCCATTTCAAAATACGGAAAATACCTACATGGCGAAGCCATTTCCCCGGGCCAGGTCGCCGCGGCCGAGCTCTCCGCCCGGCTCGCCGGACTGCCGAAATCCGAGGTCGTCCGGATCCGCACCCTGTTCACACAGGCGGGGCTGCCGACATCGGTCAAACTGACCGCCGCGCAGCGTAGCGCCCTGTTCCGCGCGATGGCACTGGACAAAAAGGTGTCCGCCGGCGCGATTCAATTCGTCCTCGTGCCCGAGCTCGGCCGCGCCAGCTGGGGCCACCGGGTTCCGAACCACCAGATCGAACGGGCCCTGGAAACAATCAGCACGGTCTAAGTGCGGAGTGCGGAATGCGGAGTGCGGAATCCTCGCGGTCCTTCGTCCGTGGGGCAAGAGCCGGGCCCTGACCTGCTGTGAGGATAGTTGGATGAATGGATTTGTGGATTATTGGATGGCTTCCGCGCGCGGGTCTTCCCATTTATCCAGGAATCCAAAAATCCAATAATCCGTTTTTTTGAGGGCTCGACGGAGTCTCGCCCCACCATTGGCCGCCAGGATTCCGCGTTCCGCACTCCGCACTCCGCACTCCTCGTTTAGAGGGATTCCGCCACGCGCCGGATCGACACGGCTTTGCCGGTGGCCGGGTCGATCTCGACAAGGGCGCCGTGGAGCATGATGCGGTCGCGGGCGACTTCGAATCGCTGCGGCATGTTGGTGAGGAACCGGCGCAGGACGGGTTCGATTTCGCGGCCCAGGACGCTTTCCTGCGGGCCGCTGAAGCCGGCGTCGGTCAGGTAGGCGGTTCCCCCCGGGAAAATCTGTTCGTCAGCGGTTTGCACATGGGTGTGAGTACCCACCACGGCG
This sequence comes from Verrucomicrobiota bacterium, assembly GCA_046346665.1. Taxonomy (GTDB): domain Bacteria; phylum Verrucomicrobiota; class Verrucomicrobiia; order Limisphaerales; family JAXMHQ01; genus JAXMHQ01. The sequence continues at coordinate 38,416 of JAXMHQ010000035.1, read as the reverse complement.
CTCACCTGCCCGTCCAGCATCCGCGCGAGGGCGATTTTTTCCGAGGTGGCCTCGGCATGGACATCGACGAAAATGAGGTGGGTTTGTTCGCGCAACCGGGCGACTTCGGCGCGGATGGCGTGGAACGGATTTTCGAGGTCGGGCATGAACGTGCGTCCCTGGACATTGACCACGGCGACGGGCGGCAGGCCGGGTTTGCGGACGAAGCAACTGCCCTGGCCCGGGGTGCCAGGGGGATAATTGAGCGGGCGAACGAACCGCGGTTCTCCGTTGAGCAATTCGGTCACTTCCTTCTGGTCCCAGAGATGATCACCGCTGGTGATGACATCCACGCCGGACTGGAAAATTTCTTCGGCGGTGGCCGGGGTGATGCCGGAGCCGCCGGCGGAATTTTCCCCGTTGGCGATGACAAGGTCGGCCGGGAGGGATTGGCGGAGGCGGGGCACGAGTTCCCGGACCGCTTTGCGGCCGGGGCTTCCCACGATGTCGCCGATGAACAGGAGTTTCACGCGCTGAAAGATTAGCCGCGGTTTCGCCGAAAACGAACCAAAAGTTCGGCCCGCAGATCGCATACAGCAAGGTGTCGCGCGAAGTCCGCGATGGATGCAAAGGCAGGGAGCTCTCACCCTGAAACGGCCCGCCCCCTTCGCTGCCGTCGCCGACTTCGCGCGACACCTTTCCTTCCAGGGCATCCTGCAATTGTCCCGTGTTGCGTCGGCGCACGCATCGCGGCTAACCTGTTTGGATGAATCTCACGGTTGGAACGCGGTGCACGCTGTCGATTGACGATGTCGCCTTCGGAGGCGAGGGCGTCGGGCGCCTGGAGGGCTTCGTCGTGTTTGTGCCGTTTGTGCTGCCGGGGGAGACGGTGGAAGCCGAAATCGCGGAGGTAAAGAAGAGTTTCGCGAGGGCGCGGCTGGTCCGCGTGATCGCGTCCAGCCCGGACCGGGTGGAGCCGCGCTGCCGTTATTTCGCGGCGTGCGGCGGGTGCCAGTATCAGCACATGGCTTACGAGGCCCAGCTTCGGGTCAAGCACAAGCAGATTGCCGACCTGTTTCAGCGCATCGGCGGATTCGACAGCGCGCGGATCGCGCCGGTTGTGCCGTGTCCGCAGCCTTACGGCTACCGGAACCGGATCATGATCCGGAGCCAGTGGAACAAGCCGGAGCAGCGGCTGAACATCGGTTTTGTCCGGTGGGACGGCGGGTTGGTGGAAGACATTGAGGAATGTTTGATAGCGGAGCCGGCCTTGAGCGCACAGATCTCGGAGGTCCGGGCCAATCCGCCGCCGAAAGGCGGGCTGAAGGTGGTGCTGCGGATTCCGCCGGAGAACTGGGAGGTGTCGCCCGATTCCTTTTTTCAGACCAACTATTTTCTGTTGCCGGCGCTGGTGGAGACGGTGCGCGGGCGGTTGAAGCAGGGCGGCGCGCGTTACCTGCTGGACTTGTATTGCGGTGTGGGATTTTTTGGAATTGAACTGGGCGGCGGGGTAGAGCGGTTTGCCGGGGTGGAATACGACCGGAACGCGATCCGGTCCGCGGCGCGGAACGCGGCTGCGCATGGCCGGACGAACGGCGAATTCATCGCGGGCCCGGTGGAGGACGTGTTGCCGGGGTTGATCGGGCGGTTCCCGATGGATTCGACCGCGGTGGTGCTGGATCCGCCGCGCAAGGGATGCCAGGCGGGCGCGCTGGAACTGTTGCGGCGCGAGCGGCCGGCTCAAATTCTCTATATATCCTGCCATCCCGCGACGATGGCGCGCGACTTGAACATTCTCTGCCGGGATCATGTCTATGAACTGGCGCAGGTCGTCCCGCTGGACATGTTTCCACAAACCCAGCACCTGGAGTGCGTGGCCGACCTCCGGCGGCCGCCAAACTAACTGCTTGCCAATACAATCCGCGATATCCCAAGCTTCCAGACCACACATGACAACGCATCAGGACCCCGGACACGAGAATCGCTTTGTCCGGTCCATCCTCCCCTGGCTCGTGGCCGCCGTTGCCATGGCCGTCTACCTGTTGACCTTGAATCGCTGGATTTCCTTCAGCGGCCTTCCTTACGTGGCGCGGGCCACCGGGCTGATGTGGATGCCGGAGTTGACGGGACCGTACGGGTCGATGGGGCCGTTCACGCCGTTGTTGTTTTTGCTGACCTACCCGGTGCGCTGGCTGCCGGTGGGGATGATTCCGATCGCGCTCAATGTGATGTCCGCGGTGTTCTCCTCGATCACACTGGGGTTGCTGGCGCGGACGGTGGCGCTGCTGCCGCATGACCGGACGCATGAGCAGCGTCAGCGCGAGCACAGCCCGTTTTGCCTGCTGACCATTCCAAACGCCTGGATCGCCCCGGTGCTGGCCGTCTGCCTGTGCGGGCTGCAGTTGATGTTCTGGGAGAACGCCACCTCGATCGCCGGCGACAGCCTCAACCTGATGCTGCTGGCGTACGCGGTTCGGTGCCTGATGGAATTTCGCCTCGACGAACGGGAATCCTGGCTCTACCGCGCTGCGTTTGTCTATGCGGCGGGCATGACGGGGGATTGGATGATGGTCGGTCTTCTGCCGGGGTTTGTGGGGGCTGTCATCTGGATTCACGGGATGCGGGCATTTCATCTGCGCTTCATCTGGCGCTTCCTGGTGTGCGGGCTGATCGGCCTGCTGTTTTACCTGGTCCTGCCGCTGGCCGCGCTTCGCGCCAACACCGGCCTGGGCTTCTTTCAATCGGTCCTCGCCAATCTCCAGGGCGAAAAGGAACTGCTGCACATCCTCTGGAAATACTTTCCCAATTACCTCCTGCTCATGCTGGCAACGGTCTCAGTGCTCCCGCTGCTCCTGATCGGCATCCGCTGGGCCTCTTACTTCGGAGATCCCAGCAAGCTCGGCATCGCGCTCACCACCGCCGTCCTGCACCTGGCGCATTTCACCCTGTTTGGCATCTGCATCTGGATCGCCTTCGATCCCATGTTCAGCCCCATGGTCAAGGGCATGGTGCTTCCGGGGCTGTATCCGTGCCTTTTCTATTTTGGTGCGCTCGCCGTGGGCTATTTCACGGGTTATTTCCTGCTCGTGTTCATTCCGATTCTGAACCGGATGGGTTATGCGCCCGGCTGGCAATTCGCCCTCTACCGCCTGGCGATCGTGGGGATCTGGGCCCTGCTCCTGGTGGTTCCCGCCGGCCTGGTGGTGAAAAACCTGCCGCAGATTCTCGTCACGAACGGACCGGCCGTAAAACACTACGCAAAACTTCTCACGAGCAATCTGCCGGAAAAGGCCGTCCTGCTCGCCGACAGCGACTTTACCCGCGCCGACCAGCCGAGCCGGCTGTGGCTCGCCCAGCAATACCTCGCACAACAGGGCAGGGCCGAGGGCTACATATTCGTGGACACGGCCGTCCTGTCGGTGCCGCAATACCAGGCCTATCTCCAGCAACGCTACGGTTCGCAATGGCCTCCCCTGCCCAACCGGCAACTCCGCATCGCCGACATGGTCAACCAACTCCTCGTGCTCAGCACCAATCGCCCCCTGGTTTATCTTCACCCCAGCTTCGGCTACTTTTTCGAAGCCTTCTATCCCCAACCCAACGGACTCAATCTGCCCCTCCTGACGTATCCAACCAACACCATCGAGGTGCCTCCCACGCCGGGAGCTGTGATCGAAGCCAACAACAGGTTCTGGAAGGAAACCCTGCCGGACCTCCTGCCGCTGACCTCCTTCATCCAGGCGGATCCCGGCGAGGGGTTCAACATCAAGCAATGGCTCCTGCAGCAGTTGAAAATTCCATTCCAGCCGAATTTCACGGCCGTCACGCTGGGCAAATATTACTCGCTGGCCTTGAACTTCTGGGGGGTCCAGCTTCAACGCAACGGCCAGCTCAAGGACGCCAACGCCGACTTCGTCGCCGCCCACGATTTCAATCCCGACAATGTCGCCGCAATCAACAATCTCCAGTGCAACACAAACCTGCTCGCCGGAAATGTCATCGGCATGGATACCACGCCGTCCGGGGACGAGTCCGTGGGAAAATACCGTAACTGGCAGCAGGCGGTCCGCGAGACCGGGCCGTTCGATGACCCGCGTCATTGTTACGAGCAGGCGCTGGTCTATACCAAGGCCAATTACCTCCGGCAGGCCGTCCAGCAATTGCATCGAATCGTCGAACTCGCCCCGGACTACATCCCCGCCCAGTTCTGGCTCGCCCGCTTCTACGCCCAGCAGAATCCAGCCAAGGCCATCACCATGGTGCGCGAAATCCGAAAGCACCCGGAATCGCTCGAAGCCAACGGCATCCGCCCCCTGGAGTTGCTCCAGACCGAGGTGTTCGCTCTTTATTGCCAGAACAAGCCCGACCAGGCCGAACAGATCATGCAGGCCGCGATGGAAAAGGATCCAAAAAACAAAGACCTGATCGGCATCGTGGTCCAGATGTCGTTCCGGTTCGGTCGCTATACCAATGCGCTCATGGGAGTTGAAAACGGATTGAAACTCGCCCCGGACGACGTGACCGCGCTGTCCGCGGCGGGGTTCCTCAACATTCAACTCGGCAACTATGCCAAGGCCATTCCCTATCTCAACAAGGCCATCGAACTTGAAAACAACAATTACTCCGCCCGGTTCAACCGCGCGCTTGCCTATCTGCAAATAGACAATCTCAAGGATGCGAAACAGGACTACGAGGAGGTCCTCCGCTACGCCCCCAACGCGTTCGCCGCCTATTATGGCCTGGGCGAAATCGCCTGGCGCCAGAAGGACACCAACGCCGCCATCCACAACTACGAGTTGTACCTGACCAATGCCCCGCCAGGGACCGCCGAGGCCAAGTCCGTCGTCGATCGGCTCGAAAGCCTGCAACCCAAATCCCCCTGACCCCGCCCGCCGGATGCGTGTTGTCCACGTGATCACCCGGCTCGTCGTGGGCGGCGCCCAGGAAAATACCGTCGCCTCCGTCCTCGGCCTCCGCCAGGTCCACGGCTTCGACGTCCAACTCGTCTCCGGCCCCTCCCGCGGACCCGAAGGCTCGCTCGAACCGCTCCTCAAATGCGCCGGATTCCCCGTCGACATCGAACCCGCCCTCGTCCGACCCATCCATCCATGGAAGGATGTCTTCGCCTGGAGCCGCTTGACGCGCCGCTTCCGGCAGTCACGCCCGGACCTGGTCCACACGCACAGCGGCAAAGCAGGATTCCTCGGGCGCCTTGCCGCAGCGCGCGCCGGTGTTCCGATCATTGTCCACACCATTCACGGCCCCTCGTTCGGCCCGTTCCAGGGCGCCGCCGCGAATCGCGTCTTTCTCACCGCCGAACGTCGCGCCGCGCGTGTCACCACCCACTTTGTCAGCGTCGCCCACGCCATGACCCGCCAATACCTCCAGGCCGGCATCGGGCGGCCCGGCCAATACACGCGTGTCCTGAGCGGATTCGATGTCACCCCGTTTCTCAACCCGCCCAGCCGCGAGGCCATCCGCTCCCGCGCCGGATTCGCCGCTTCCGACTTGGTGGTCGGCACCGTGGCACGGCTCTTTAAACTCAAGGGACACGACGATCTCATCGACGCCGCTCCCGCCCTGCTCGCGCGTTGTCCCAGCCTGCGATTTCTCTTCGTCGGCGACGGCGCCTGGCGCGCCCGCCTCGAACAGCGCGTCCGCAACCTGGGACTCCGGGACCGCTTCCACTTCGCCGGCCTCGTTGATCCCGCCGATATCCCCGCCTGGATCGGGGCCATGGATATCCTGGTCCACCTGTCCCGGCGCGAGGGATTGCCCCGCGCGCTGCCGCAGGCGCTCGCCTCAGCAAAACCCATCGTGGCTTGCAACGCGGATGGCGCCGCCGAAGTCTGCCTGGACGGCACGACAGGATTTCTCGTGCCGCCCGGCGATCGGGAAGCGCTCACCTCCAAATTGCTGCGGCTGGCCGGCGATCCGGCCCTGCGGCAGCAATTCGGAAACACCGGGCGCGAACTCGTCCGGAATGACTTCAACCTGGACGTGATGATCCGTGAACTGGGCGCCCTTTACCGCCGGCTCGCGGCCGAAAAAGGAGTCGCTGTTCAATGACTTTCTCCCCTGTTTATTACGCCGCCGCGCTGGCCGCCGGATGCGCGGTTTCCTCCGCGTCGTTGCCTTTCTGGCGAACCTGGTGCGTCCGCCGAGGTGTTGTGGATGACCCCGGGCATCGCAAAATCCACGCCTTACCGATCCCGCTGGCGGGCGGACTCGCTGTGGTCACCGGACTTCTCGTTCCCATCCTCGCCGCCGCCCTGCTGCTCTGGCTGCAATCGCCCGCGTCCCAAGGCCGGGCGGGATGGGTGGACGGACACACGGCGGCGCTGTTGACACACGGTCTCGAACGCCGCGCGCTGGAGCTGGCTTCCATTCTCGCCGGTGCGATCGGAATCCTCATTGTCGGCATCCTCGATGATCAGCGGGAGTTGCAGCCGGCGCAAAAATTCGCGGGCCAATGCCTCGTGGCCTTCCTCGTCGCCGCCGGCGGCGCCCGCATCACCCTCTTCGTCCCCAACGTCCTCTTCAGCTACGCCGTCACGATCCTCTGGATCCTGACCCTGATCAACGCTTTCAATTTCATGGACAACATGAACGGCCTTTGCACCGGGCTCGGCGTGATCGCCGCCGCCGCCTTCGGCTGCATCGCCGCCATCGACGGTCAATACCTCGTCGCCTCCATCGCCTTCGTCGCCTGCGGGGCTCTGGCCGGATTCCTGCCTTACAACTATCCCCGCGCCACGGCGTTCCTGGGCGATGCCGGAAGCCACCTGACGGGCTACCTCCTCGCCACGCTCGCCATCCTCCCGCACTTCTACACCCGCACCCGCCCGCATCCGCTCGCCGTCCTCAGCCCGCTCCTCATCCTCGGCGTGCCCCTGGCCGACCTCGTCAGCGTCGTCTGGATCCGCACCCGCGCGGGCCGGCCGTTCTATATCGGCGACACCAACCATCTTTCGCACCGGCTCGTGCGGAGCGGCATTCCGCCCGCCCGCGCCGTGGCCTGGATCTGGCTGCTCGCCGCGCTGCTGGCGCTCCTCGCGGTTCGCCTGGCGGCCCCGTAGCCGCGATCGTCAGATCGCGGTCCCCCTCTCCGCCGGCATCCTAACGTCCGGATGCGCTGCTCTCCGCGATGGCTTCCGAGAACAGGCTGAGCACCTCCGCCCGCGTCAGCGCCCCGATCAGCAGGTTCTCCTGCAGGCTGTTCACCACCGGGATATTCCGCTGCTCGCTCGCCAGCACCACCGGCAGCACCTCCACCAGCCGCTGCCCCGGCGTCACGCAGGCCGGCGGCGGCCGCATCACGTCATACGCAATCACCGCCCTCAGCTCCGCACCCGCATTCAAATGCTCCTTCAAATCCTGCAACGCCACCATCCCCGTCAATTGCCCCCGATCCCCCACCACCGGAAGAAAATTGTTCGCACTCGTCAGGAACCGGTCCGCAATCGCCTGCAGATTCACCGTCTCCCGGATCGGCGGCACCGGCGCCCGCATCAAATCCCCCACCGTCCGCTCCGTGGCCGCCCCCGGACGCGTCGTCTCCTGCCCCACCGACAGCCCCTTCCGCTTCAGCGGCTCGGTATAAATCGAGTCCGGATGTATCCGCCGCGCCACCAGCGTCGACACCACGCACGCCAGCATCAGCGGCGGCATCAGGGAATAATCCAGCGAAATCTCGAACAGCATGATCATCGCCAGCAGCGCGGACCCCGTCGTCGCCGCCAGCACGCTGCCCATCCCGACCAGGCTGAAGGTCGCCACGGGCAGATCCAGTCCGCAATGCGCTCCGTGCAGCACCAGCCCGAATGCCGCCCCCAGGCTCGATCCGAGGAACAGCGTCGGCGTAAATACCCCGCCCACCGCGCCCGACCCGACCGTCGCCAGTGTCGCCAGCAACTTCGCCAGCAACACGCCCGCAAGAAACAGCAGCGGGTAGGTCTCCCCCATGAATTCATCGTTCAGGATCCGGTTGGTGACCACGTAACCGTTGCCCCACACCTGCGGGAACTGGATTGCGATCGCCCCCACCACGAGCCCGCCCAGCGCCAGCCGCACGTAATTCGGCACCGGCACCCGCCGGAATACGTGGTCGCTCATCTGCAGCAACTGCAGAAAAAACGCCCCGAGCAACCCGCACGCGGCCCCCAGCAGCACGAACCACGGCAACTGCCCCATGCTCGTGAACTCAAACGGCGGCGGCGAATACCACGATTTAATCCCAAAAAAACTGCGCGTCACCATCGTCGCTACGACCGATGAAAACACCAGAGGCGCGAAGAGCGTCATGGAAAAATTTCCCAGCACGATGATCGCCGCGAAGACCGCGCCCGCGATCGGCGCATTATAGGCCGCGGCGATGCCCGATGCCGCCCCGCACGCGACAAGCAGCCGCAGCCGGTAAGGCGGCCAGTGCACCAGCTGGCCCCATGTCGACGCCAGCGTCGCCGAAAGCTGCACAATGCCACCCTCGCGCCCGATCGATCCGCCGCTCCCGATCGTCACCAGCGACGACAGGAACTTGACGAACCCGGCGCGAAACGACATCCGGCCGTCCCCGGCCACCACCACTTCGAGCATGTTGGTCGACCGATGCTGACGCACCAGCCTCAGGCCGAAATGCAGGATCAATCCCGCGAAAAGCCCTCCCACGGCCGGCACGATCACGCGTTTCCACGGGACCATGGATTCGGCGATTTGCGCCGGATCGCCGGTGCTATGGAGGAACAATTCCTTCACACCTTCCATGGCCCAGGTGTAGGCGAGGTTGACAAGGCCGCCGATCACGCCGACGCCGCCGGCCAGGATCAGGTGGAACGCCTCCTCGCTAAAGCGCAGCCGCTCGCGGATGCGCAAGAGCTGCTGCCAATGCCGCCGCAGGAAACCCTGGACCGCGGTCACGTGTTTGCTTGCAGGCAACTGCACGCCACAGTCTATCGCGTCCGGACCCGTTTGACGAGCCGGGCGTGGTCAATGGATCAGTGGATTACTGGATTGATGGATTGATGGATTGGGCTGCGCGCGCCGTCGTCCTCGTCCTTGTCCTCGTCCTCGTCCTCGTCCTCGTCCTCGAAAACCGGGTTGTGAGGTTCCCCCGATTCAGTGGACATGTCGTGAACCTGAAATAAAGGTAAACGATATGAGCGACAAACGAACTAAACGGTACCCGGCGGAGTTCAAGGCTGAAGCGCTTCGGCTACTACTGACCTCGGGTAAATCGCAACATCAGCTGGGACAGGAATTGGGGGTGCCGGGTCCGACCCTGGGCAAGTGGAAGGCAAAGGCGATCGCCCAAGGTGACCATCCTGATCCCAACTACAAAGGTCCCAAAATCGATTACGGCGTTTTGGAACAGGAGAACCGCAGGCTCAAGCAGGAGAACGAGAGCCTGCGTCGGCAGAGGGAGATCCTAAAAAAATCCCTCGGCATACTTTCAGCCGACCCGCTGGGGGGAGGTATGCCGTGATCCAGGAGCTTTCAGCGGAATTTGGAGTTCGGGATATCTGCCAGGCTTTGCAGGTGCAACGCAGTGGTTATTATCGCTGGCTCAAGAGTGCTCCCGGGCCGCGACAACGATCCAATCTCCAGCTCCTGGACAGTATCCGGCGAGCGCACCAGGAGGCTCGCCAAACCTATGGCAGCCCTCGAATGACCCGGCACTTGAAACGGCAGAACATCCCCTGCAGTGAAAACAGGGTGGCTCGGCTGATGAAGCTCCACGGGATCCGAGCTGCTCAAAAGCGGCCATTCCGGCCCCGCACGACCGACAGCCGGCATTCCGAAGCGATTGCTGACAACTGGCTCAAAGTGATGCCCGCGCCGGCTTCTCCGGACCAGGCTTGGGCAGCGGATATTACCTATATCTGGACTGCTGCGGGATGGGTTTACCTGGCGGCCGTCATGGACCTGTGCAGCCGCAAAATCGTCGGCTGGTTCATCAGCCGGTCTTTGGAATCGGATTTGGTGAAAGAAGCCCTGAAACAGGCTCTGGTTGTCCGCCATCCCGCTCCGGGGCTCCTCCACCATTCCGATAGGGGAATCCAATATGCCAGTAGCGCCTTCCGGGCGCTACTGCTCTCTCAAAAAATCACCCCCAGCATGAGTGCCAAGGGCAACTGCTATGACAACGCCGCCATGGAAGCTTTCTGGAGCACTCTTAAAGCCGAGCTGATCCATCGCCACCACTTCCTGGACCTGGCTCAGGCCAGACTCGCCATCTTCGAGTACATTGAGATCTTTTATAACCGGAAGCGGCTCCACAGCGCTCTGGGTTATCAATCACCTGTGGAATTTGAACAACAACTCAGCTATAAAAAGAACTGAACACGACCGTGTCCACTTTTTCGGGGGAAGTACAGTTGATGGATTGTTGGATTTGTGGATTCCGCGCGGAGGTCTTCCCATTTATCCAATAGTCCAACAATCCATTAATCCACGCCCCAACAAAGGCCCGAGGACGAGGACGACGACGACCCCATCCATCAATCCATTAATCCAACAATCCATCAATCCATTTATCCCGCCCCCGCCCCCTCCCCTCCCCTCCCGGCTGGACACCGATCCACCGTTCTGAAACACTCCGCGCCCGTGAATCAATCGATCGTGACCCTCGACATGGAAGGCGTGCTGACGCCGGAAATCTGGATTGCCGTGGCGGAAAAGACGGGCATCCCCGAACTGCGCCGCACCACGCGCGACGAGCCCGATTACGACAAGCTCATGCGTTACCGCCTGGACATCCTGGATCGCAAGGGCATCAAGCTTTCGGACATCCAGGGGGTGATCGGCACGCTGCGGCCGCTGCCGGGCGCGAAGGAATTCCTGGACGAACTGCGCTCGCTCGTGCAGGTGCTGATTTTGTCCGACACCTTCGAGCAATTCGCCGCGCCGCTGCTCCGCCAGCTCGGCATGCCCACCCTGCTCTGCCACCGGCTCATCGTCGAAAACGATCGCATCGTGAATTACCAGCTCCGCATCGCCGACCAGAAACGCGAGGCCGTCAAGGCGTTCAAAAAGATGAATTACCACGTCATCGCCGCCGGCGATTCCTTCAACGACACCGCGATGTTGATCGAGGCAAATGTCGGCTTCCTCTTCCACGCGCCGGACAACGTGAAGCAGCAGTTTCCGCAATTTCCGGCGGTGGACGACTATGGCAAGCTGCTGAACCTGATGCGGGCCGCGTTTTAAGTGCGGAATGCGGAATGCGGAGTGCGGAATCCTGGCGGTCCTCAAGCGCCCTCTGCGTAGTATTTGGCTCAGCGGCGGCCCTTGCGGGCGGTAGTGATGGATGCGACGGAAATGGCGGTCAGTTCACCCGCTTCTCTGAGGAGTTTGGCTCCTTTGGCAATGCCCAGCTTGTTTGAATCCAGCAACAACTCCATCCAGTATCCGCTTTCGTCGGCTTCTTCCTCCACTGTGCCCATCTTGGAAATAAAATCAGCGGTGGATTTCGCCCGGCAAGCCGCCCGATAGTTGGCGCCTACCGATGTTCCCGCGCGCAACAATTGGGCGCCCAGTATCCTGGCGGTTCGATCCCCGGGAAGCTCTTCCACCAGCCGAATGACATCCAAGGCAAACTTCTTCGTCCTGCTCCTTAAGTTTTCGAATTCCATATTTTCCCTTTCCCCCAATTCACATTATTCAAACGCTTGCCCTCCGACTTTGAAGCGTAAGACAGGCCGCCAGGATTCCGCACTCCGCACTCCGCATTCCGCACTTGAATCAGTCTTCCGCCTTGAACGCGCGGGAAATTAAATCGCGGACCGCTTTGCGCGCATCCTTGCCTTCGTAAAGCAACGCGTGGACCTGGTCGAGGATCGGCGTCGGCACTTTCTTTTCGCGCGCCAGCCGGTGGGCGGAACGGGCCGTGGGATAACCTTCCGCGAGCTTTGGATGGCTGGCCTGGATGGCTTCCATCGTCTCCCCGCGGCCCAGCCGCTCGCCCAGGTCCCGGTTGCGGCTTTGCTTCGAGAAGCACGTCAACATCAGGTCGCCAAGCCCGCTGAGACCCGCAAAGGTGTCCGGCTGCGCCCCGCACGCCACCCCGAAACGGCGCATCTCCGACAGCGCCCGCGTGACCAGCCCCGCCTTCGTGTTGTCCCCGTAGCCCAGCCCGTCGCTCACGCCCGCCGCAATGGCAATCACGTTTTTCAACGCGCCGCCATATTCCACCCCGAGCACGTCGGAGCTGCGGTAAATCCGAAATTCCGGCCGATGAAACATGCCCTGCACCGTGCGCGCGGTGGCGTCCCATTCACTCGCGCACACCACTGCGGTGGGGATTCCGAGGGCGACCTCGCGCGCGAAGCTGGGGCCTGACAAGGCCGCGACGCGGTTGGCGGGCGCCAGTTCGCGCAAGATCCGGCTCATCGTTTCGCCGGTCTCATACTCGATGCCCTTGGTGACACTCACCATCAGGGCCGGATGCCCCTTCAACTTCATCGCCACATCCCGGAAAAATTGCGAAGGGATCGCCAGCACAAGGCATTCGCGTCCGCCAACCGCCTTGTTCCAATCCTGCTCAACCTTCCAATCCGTCGGCAGCGCCACGCCGGGCAGGTAACGTTCGCACCGGCCGGATTTCAACTCGGCGAGCGTGTCGCGGTTGATGTCCCAAAGAGTGACCGAATTTCCGTTTTCATGGAGGACCTTGGCGAGCGCGGTCCCCCAGGCGCCCGCGCCGAGGACGGCGACATTCACGATGCCACCTCCTTCCGCCGGCCGAGCCGCGGCTCGGTGCCCTGCAACAGGCGGCGGATGTTTCCACGATGCTTTGCGATCGCCAGGACTCCCAGCGCGCTGGTCACGCATCCGAGCAGAATGCTCCGCTGGGTGCACCACACCGCGGCCGGCAACGCAATGGCCGAGGCGATGGAGGCGACCGACACGAACCGGGTGGCCGCCAGAGCAATCAGCCAGGCTGCGACGGCGATGCCCGCGGCCAGCGGCGCGAGCGCGAAGTAGGCCCCGGCGCTCGTGGCGATACCCTTGCCGCCCTTGAATCCGAGCCAGCAGGTGTAATTGTGCCCCAGCACCACGGCGATTCCCGCGAGCACCCGGTGCAGTTCCAGGTCCGGTCCCGTCACTCCCAGCAGGCCGCCCAGCAAATCGCACAACCACGCACACGCCGTGTACCCCTTCAATCCATCCACCACCAGCACCAACACCCCAAAACCCTTTCCAAGAACCCGGAACGCGTTCGTCGCCCCGATATTCCCGCTGCCCACGGTGCGAATGTCGATCCCGCGCGCCTTTGCCGCGAGATACCCGGTGGGAATCGATCCCAGCAAATAGGCCGCGCCGATCACGGCGATGTAACTCAGGGTTGCCACGGCCGATACTTTAGGGTCCAACCGCCCGCCGTTGAAGTCCAAAATCGATGTGGGGCGAGACTCGAGCCCTGACATCTCGCGTCCCTTGCCGGGGACTCGCGGCAGCGAAACTGAAGAGCAGGCTTAACCACGGAACACACGGAATGACACGAAAGGAACTGCTCACTGAAAACCGGGGTGAACAACGCGTCACAGGATGAAAAGCTTAGATGGCCCTTTTTAGTGATTCATTTCGTGTGTTCTGTGTGTTCCGTGGTTAAAGCTGTTCCTTGCGTTTTTGGCGAGAAGGATGTTGCAGCTCATCCACCCCGCATTTTCGAAGATTGGATGTTGAATGTTCCATGTTTCACATTGAACGTTCGTATTTCCGCTCCCAGCGGAGTATCTTGTCCACCCTCCCCGTTTCTGCCAGAATTCACCGCGTGGCAACCAGCAGTTCATCCATTCGGGTCGGTGTGTTAGGCGTGGGTTCCCTGGGCAAAGAGCATGCCCGCATCTACTCCGAGCTCGCCGCCACGGGCGCCGTCACCCTCGCCGGCATCCACGATTCCTTCCCCGAAACCGCCCGCAAAATCGCCGCGAAACACAACCTGCGCGTGTTCGATTCCGCCGCCGACCTCGCCGCCGCCTGCGACGCCATCAATATCGTCACGCCCACGTCCACCCATTACACCTTCGCCCGCGATTTCCTGTCGGCCGGCAAACATGTTCTCGTTGAAAAGCCGATGACCGACAACACCGCCCAGGCCGCGGAGCTGGTGGACCTGGCGCAGCGTCGGAACTGCGTGCTGCAGGTCGGGCACGTGGAGCGGTTCAATCCTGTGTTCAATTACCTGGAAACCGTCGCGACCGAGCCGCGCTTCATCGAAACCCACCGGCTCTCGCCCTACCCCGCGCGGTCCACCGACATCGGCGTCGTCCTGGACCTGATGATCCACGATCTCGACGTCGTGCTGGCCTTCGTGAAATCGCCGGTCACCAGCGTGGACGCGGTCGGCGTGCCGGTGTTGAGCCAGTCGGAGGACATCGCGAACGCGCGGCTGCGATTCGCCAACCACTGCGTGGCGAACGTCACCGTCAGCCGCGTCAGCCCGGAGCGCATGCGCAAGATCCGCGTGTTCAGCGGCGGGCCGACGCCGAGTTACATCTCGCTCGATTACCGCGCGCAGGAGGGTTACATCTACCGCATCGCGCGCGACGGCGAGGAGGAGAGTTCGCTGCTGAAAAAAATCATGGCCGCCAAGCTCGGCATGGGCAAGGACTCGGCGATCGTCAGCGAATTCGCCGGCAAACGCATCGTGCGCGAACCGGTCCCCATCGCCAAGGAAGAGCCGCTCCGGCTCGAGCTCCAGCATTTCGTCAATTGCGTCCGGGAAAATCAAACGCCGAAAGTAAGCGGCGAATCCGCCAAGCGCGCCCTCGACCTCGCCTTCGAAATCACCCGGCAGATCCAGCAGTGTAAATGAGCACGCCTCCCCACATCACGCGCCGACCGTTGAAATCGCGTGAGACGAAATGGGCGGCAGCTGTCGCCCGGGGAATTGCGGCGGCCGGGATTCCTCCGAATGCGATTTCGGTGGCCGGAGCGGGATTCGCGGGTTTGGCCGGAGTCTGCCTGTGGCTGGCCGGCCAACGGCGGGTGGACTGCCTATGGAGCGGGCTGCTCGTGCTGGCGGTTGTCGGGATTCAGTTGAGGCTGCTCTGCAATCTATTCGATGGGATGGTGGCGATTGAAGGAGGTCTCAAAACTAAAGCGGGCGAGTTGTTTAACGAGTTGCCAGACCGGTTTTCAGATGCGTTCATCCTTATCGGAGCCGGGTATTCTGTTTCACAGCCGGGGTGGGTCCCGGTGCTCGGGTGGGCGGCAGCGACACTTTCGGTGATCACGGCTTATGTGCGGGCGCTAGGGGCGAGCATGGGCGCCGGGCAACATTTCATCGGCCCGATGGCCAAACAACAGCGTATGGCAGTGATGACGACGGGGTGCCTGGCGGCGGCGTTTGCGCCTGTCTGGCCGCCGATGGTTCAAATCATCCCGGCGGCACTGGGCATGCTCGTTACGGGGTGCCTCGTCACCATCCTCCGTCGATGCCGGCGAATTGCCCAGGTGATGGAGTCCAAATGACCAAGTCCCTCCTGGCTGCAATCGCGCGGCTGGTCAGCGGTGCGAGCATCCGCTGGGTTGGCTGCTCGCCCGATTCGCGTCAGCGAGTCTATTATGCAAATCACACCAGCAATCTCGATGCGCTCGTCCTCTGGGCTTCATTGCCAACCTTGGTGCGCAATCTGACCAGGCCGGTGGCGGCAAGGGATTACTGGATCAAAGATCCCCTGCGGCGTTATCTGGCGCTGCGGGTTCTCAATGCCGTTCTTATCGAACGCAAACGCCCGACGGCTCATGACAATCCGCTTGCCGACATGCTTGCCGCGCTTGGGGATCGGCATTCGCTGATTATTTTTCCAGAGGGCGGACGACAGGCGGGCGGGGAAATGGCCCCGTTCAAGAGCGGACTGTTTCACCTGGCGAAGGACCGGCCTGATGTGGAACTGATCCCGGTGTTGATCGAGAACCTGAACCGGGTTCTGCCGAAAGGAGAATTTCTCCCGGTCCCCCTGCTGGGCAGTTTGAGTTTCGGGGCGCCGATTCGTTTGGAGCCCGGCGAACGGCGGGAGACCTTTCTGGATCGCGCCCGACGCGCCGTCAAAGACCTGCAATCATCATGAAGCTTCAATTCGACAAACAGATCTGCTGGCTGGTCGGCGGCGTCCTCGTCCTGCTGATGCTGTCCTCGCTGGCAGGCTGGGTGTTATCTCTGCGGCTCACAGACGGCAGAGGGCGCGACACCGTCCAGAACCTGAACGCGCGCATCCGGGCGTGGTGGATTATGGTGATGGTGTTTGGATTGGCGATGGCCACAGGCGGCATTGGTTCAATTGTTCTGTTTGGCCTGGTTTCATTCCTGGCGCTCCGCGAATTCATTACTCTGACCCCGACACGACTCGGCGATCATCGCACACTTTTCTGGGTCTTTTTCGTGATTCTGCCGCTTCAATACTATTTGATCGCGATAAAGTGGTACGGGCTTTTCGCGATTTTAATCCCCGTATACGCGTTCCTGTTCATCCCCATCCGGAGCGCCCTCTGCGGCGATTGTGAACGGTTCCTGGAGCGTACCTCGAAAATTCAGTGGGGGCTGATGATTTGTGTCTATTGTGTCAGTTATGTGCCCGCCTTGCTGGACCTGGATATCCCGGGCTACCAAGGACAGAATGGGAAGCTGATGTTCTATTTCGTGCTGGTGGCACAAATCAGCGACGTGTTGCAGTACGTCTGGGGCAAATCCATCGGAGGGCCCAAAATCGTTCCCACAGTCAGCCCCAATAAAACCTGGGCTGGCTTCATAGGCGGAATCACCAGCGCCACCCTCGTCGGGGCGGCTTTGTGGTGGGCTACGCCGTTCACTCCGCTTGAGTCTGCCGCGATGTCTCTGCTCATAACTCTTTTGGGATTCGGTGGTGGCCTGGTAATGTCGGCCATCAAACGCGACCTCGGAATCAAAGACTATGGCACTTTGATCGAAGGTCACGGCGGGGTCATGGACAGAATCGATTCTCTGTGCTTTGCCGCACCCGTGTTCTTTCACGTCACGCGGCAGTTTTTTGCTTGAAGCCTTCGCCCTATAAGACTTCCGACCGCATGATGATCGCGCACCTGCTCTTGACGTGCGCCGCATCCGGCGGTGATGCTCCATCAATGTAATGAAATCGCTGTCGATCATGTTGATCGCGGGAGAGGCGAGCGGGGATCTGCTGGCGGCTGAACTGGCGGTCGCCCTGCGCGAAGCCGCGATCGGGGCGGCCTCGAAGCCCACGCGCGATGCGCAACCGCTCGACACGCCGCTGGCTCCCCGGTTCTTTGGCGCGGGCGGACCGCGCATGGCGGCCGCCGGCGTCGACCTCGCCTTCGACCTGACACAACATTCCGTCATCGGCTTGTCCGATGTCCTGAAAAAAATCGCCACGTTCCGCAATCTCCTGCGGCAACTGCTCAACCTGGCCATTGAACAACAGCCGGACTTCGTCATCGGCGTCGATTACGGGGGATTCAATCTCCACCTGGCCCGCGCAATCCGGGAGCACGTGCGGAGACACCGGACCGAGTTCGTCCCGTGGAATCCAAAAATCGTCCAGTTCATTTCGCCGCAGGTCTGGGCGTCCAGGCCGGCCCGGGCGGACGCGATGGCGCGCGATCACGATCTTGTTCTCAGCATTTTTCCGTTCGAGAAAGCCTGGTATGCGCGGCGCGTTCCGAAGCTGCGCGTGGAGTTTGTCGGACACCCGATGGTTGAGCGAATTCAGAATTCAGAATTCAGAATTCAGAAGCAGGAAAACGGGAGCGTCCCGAGAATCCTGCTGCTGCCGGGGAGCCGGACGGCGGAATTGCGGCGTCATTTGCCGCCGATGCTGGGCGCCTGGAAAAGGATCCGGTCCGAACTGCCCTCCGCCACCGCAACCATGGTGCTGCCCAATGAGAATCTCGCGGCCCTGGCCCGGGAATTGGGAGTTTCGCCTGAAATCACACTTCAGATCGGCAATCTGCCCAAGGCACTTGCGCAGTCGGACGTTGCCATCGCCTCGACCGGGACGGTCACGATGGAATGCGCATTCTTCGGCGTGCCGACGGTGACGCTGTACAAAACCTCCTGGAGCACCTACCAGGTGGCGAAGCGGATTGTCACGGTGAAATCGCTGACCATGCCGAACCTGTTGGCGGGCGAGCCGGTGTTTCCGGAATTCGTCCAGGGCGATGCGACGGCGGCCAACCTGGCCGGGGCGGCGTTGGAATTGCTGAAGAACAAAAACCGGCGCGATGAAGTGCGCCGGAAACTGGAGAAAATCATCGCCACCCTCGGCGGCCCCGGCGCCACACGCCGGGCGGCGGAGGCCATCCTTTCGCTCTCCTGAGCGGAAGAGGATTCTTGGATAAATGGATTCATGGATTATTGGATGGCTCCGCGCCCAATCTTCCCATTTATCCACCAATCCAATTATCCACAAATCCGGCCATTTCGGGGGCTCGACGGAGTCTCGCACCACCCGCTCGCCCCACCGCCAGGATTCCGCACTCCGCACTTAACTCATTCTTCCTGCTGGTGCGCGCGCGCTTTCTTGTGTTCCTCGACGACTTTGTTCTCCATCTCGCGCGGCATTTCCTCGCAATGACTGAATTCCTCCGCGTGCACCCCGCGGCCGCCGGTCAGTGACCGCAGCGTGCTCGAATAGCGGTATAACTCCTTCGCCGGCACATGCGCCTTGATCACCTGGAAACTGCCGTCGCTGTCCATGCCCTGGATCTTGCCGCGCCGGCTCGAAAGATCGCCCATCACCTTGCCCATGCAATCCTCCGGAATCCGGATCTCCACCGTGTGGATCGGCTCCAACAGGCAGGCCTTGGCCGCCAGGAACGATTCCTTGAACGCAAAATACCCCGCCACCTGGAACGCGATATCCTTCGAATCGACCGGGTGCATCTTGCCGTCGTAGAAATCGATCTTTACGTCCACCACGCGGTAGCCCGCCAGGATGCCCTCCGTGCAGGCTTTCATGACGCCCTTTTCCACCGACGGCACGAACACGCGGTCGACGTTCTGGCCGACGAGGGAGTTGACGAATTCGACGCCGGTGTCGCGCGGCTTCGGTTCGATGCGCATCCAGACTTCCGCGAACTGTCCCGCGCCGCCCGTTTGTTTCTTGTGGCGATACTTGGATTCGCCCTTGCCCTTGATGGTTTCGCGGTAGCGGACCTTGGGCTCGTAGAGTTCGACGTGGACGTTGTAGCGCTTGCGGAGCCGGTCGGCGATGACTTCCAGGTGAAGTTCACCTTGGGCGGACAGCACGGTTTGGTGGAGTTCGGAATCGACCGCGTAAAGGAACGTCGGATCCTCGTGATGCAGCGCGGCGAGGCCGGAGGCGATCTTGTCTTCCTCACCCTTCCCGCTGCTCTTGAGGGCCGCGTTGATGTTGGGTTTCGGATAAGTCACCTTCGGCAGCGCGACCGGCTTCTTGGAACCGCACAGCGTGTTGCCCGTGTGGGTGTCCTTGAGCTTCACCACCGCGCCGATGTCGCCCGCCCCGAGCGTCGGCACGCTGATGCGGTTCTTGCCGTTCAAAATGTAAATCTGCCCGATCTTCTCCGTGCTGCGCCGGTCCGCGTTGAACAATTCCGATCCGAACTTGATCGATCCGGAATAGACGCGGAAATAAGACAACTCGCCGAACTGGGCTTCGCTCATCGTCTTGAACACGTAGCAGACCGGGTCGGGATCCGTGAGGCTGATCTCCACCGGGTTGCCGTTCGCGTCCAAGGCGGGCACCTTCGCGCGGTCCACCGGCGAGGAGCCGTACTTGGCGACAAAATCCATCAGGCGCGCCACGCCGATGTTGTTTTCGGCCGATGTGACGAACAGCGGGATGATCGTCTGGTTTTGAATGGCCTTGTGGATGCCGGCGCGCCATTCCTCCTCCGACAGGCCGCCTTTGTCGAAGAATTTTTCCATCAGCGAATCGTCCGACTCCGCCACGTGCTCGATGAGTTCCTTGTGAAGCTGGTCGACGCGCTCCTTCCATTCGCCGGACGCGGCGGTCTCGGTGAATTTGCCGCTCTTGTCGGTGGCGTAGGTGATGATCTCGTCGCGGGGCACGTCGAGGACCTGGTTGAATCCGGGGCCGGGATTCACCGGCAGCGTCAGCGGAAAAACACTGGGCCCGAAATGCTCGCGGATCTGGGCCAGCGTGTCGTCGAAATGGGTGTCTTCCTTGTCAAACGCGTTCACCACGATCATTTTCGGGATCCCGTATTGCGTGGCGTACTTGAACACCGCGTCCGTGCCCACGCTGACTCCGTGCGCCGCGTGCACGACGATCATGGCGAAATCCCCGACGCGCAGCGCGCCCAGGCCTTCGCTGATGAAATCGGCGTAACCCGGGCAGTCCAGGATGTTGAATTTCTTGCCAAGCCACTCGGCGTGCATCAGGGATGCCGACACGGAAATCTGCCGGGACTTTTCGTTGTCGTGATAATCGGAAACCGTGCTGCCCGCGGCAATGGATCCCATGCGATTGATCACGCCGGCGCATGCCAGCATGGCTTCACTGAGCATGGTTTTTCCGGAAGACGCGTGACCGACGATGGCGAAGTTGCGGATGTCAGCAGGCTGGTACTCTTTCATAAGCAGGATGTGTCTATCGCTAATCTCGTTCGACTCCGATTCCAATCCGACCCGGTCTTCAAAATGTAAAGACGCTGCCGCCCCTAGCCAAGCCCGAAACCCGCGGCGTGTCTGCTCAAATTTTGGCGGGCCATAGCCCAATCTTGCCCACAGCGCCATTCGGTAGCGCAGGCCGCCGGCCTGCCGTGTCGCCGACCGCCGGTCGGCGCTTTGGGGAACGACGCAGGCTGGGCAGCCTGCGACACAGCAGACCGGCGGTCTGCGCTACGGACTTCAGCGCCCCGCCTGCGTCTCTTCCGCCGCCCAGTCCAGCCATTCCGCCAGCACCAGCAACGTCCACAACGCACGCGCGTGATCCGCTTTCCGATCCAAATGTTCCCGGAACAATTCCCGGACGGCGTCCGGGCGAATCCCGGCGGTTTCCAACCGGCCGCCGGCCAGTTTCGATTCCGCCCAGGACCGCAATGGCCCGCGGAGCCAGCGCCCCATAGGGACGGACAACCCCCGTTTCCGCCGGTGCACTATGGATTCGGGCAGATAACGCAAAGCGTATTTCTTTAAAAACACCTTGGTGTTAAATCCGCGCACGCGGTCGCGCGGCGGCAAAGTCGCGGCATACGCCATCACGGCCTCGTCCAAAAACGGCGCGCGCAATTCCAGCGCGCAGCTCATGCTCGCCCGGTCCGCCTTTGTCAGCAATCCCTCCGCCAGCGACGTCTCCAGGTCCCACAATTGCAACCGGTCCAGCAACACGCCGTCCGGACCCGATTCACCCGGCAACCCCGGCGCCGTCACTCCCAATCGCTCCAGCAATGGCGGCGCGATGTTCGACACCCAGAACCGGTGCCGCACCAGCCCGTCCAGGTCCGCGCCATCCACAAATTTCTTCAGCAGGAACGACACAGTCATCTTCTTGTCCGACGGCGGCACGCGGTTCAGCGCGCCGCGCGCGATGGACCGCATCCAGCGCGGCAAGCGGGCGTATCGTTCCGCCACCGCCGCGCCGATGTAAGTTGGATAACCGCCGAACAATTCGTCGGCCCCCTCGCCCACGAGAGCCAGCCGGACGTCCTGCGTCGCACGCCGCGCCAGCAACGCAGCCGGCAGCCACGCCGGGTCCGCCAGCGGTTCGCCCACCAGCCGCACCAGGTCCCTCAAAGCCCCAGGAATCTCGCCCGGCTTCACCCACACCGCGATCCGCTCCATCCCAAACCGCTCCGCCACCGCGCCCGCAAAGTCCCCTTCATCGAAAGATTCCTCCTCGAACCGCAATGTGTAAGCCTTGAGCGGCCGGTCCGGGTGCAGCGACCGCGTCACGGCCGAGACGAGCGATGAATCGATGCCGCCGCTGAGGAACACCCCGAAATTCACCTCCACATCGCTCTGCCGCGCGACGGCTCCGCGGAAAATTTCGTCGAACACATCCAGCGACGGTTCCGACTTCGGCGCTTCGCACACCGGCCAGCGCCAGAAGGCCCGCTTCCGGACGCCGTCGGGTCCGAACTGCAAAAGCCCCCCCGGCGGCACTTTCCGGATCTCCGTGAAGGGTGTCTGGGGCGACGGAAAAATTCCGAACTGGAGGTACTGCGCCAGCCCGTTCAGGTCGAGCCCGGCCGGAAGGCGGTGCCCCGCCGTCAATGCGGCGAGCTCGGTGGCGAACCGCACCGAAGGCCCGCGCTCCGCGTAAAACAACGGCCGCTCACCCGCGCGATCCCGCGCCAGCAACAGCCTGCGATGGCGCGGATCCCAGACGGCGATGGCGAAGGCGCCGGCGAGGCGCTCGACGAAATTCTCGCCCAACTCCAGGTACAAGCCCGGGATCACGGCCACGTCGGTGGCCCGGCGCACCGGCCGCCCCCGCGCCGCCAGCCACTCGCGCAATTGCCGGTGATTGTCGATCTCCCCGTTGCACACCGCCAGCACTCCCGTAGCCTCGTCCACGATCGGCTGGGTGCCGTCGGAAATTCCCCGGATCGCCAGCCGCGTCGCGCCGAGCACCGCGTCGCGCGACGCCGAGAAACCCGTCGCGTCGGGACCCCGATGGCCGAGCGACTGCAGCATGCCCTCGACCGTTTGCCGGGTGGATTCGGGGTCCGGGAAGCCTTCGTGGTTGATGATGCCGCAGATGCCGCACATAACAGGATCAAGGTGACCGCGGCTGAGCCAGCTCGAGCCCGAGATATCCCGACGGCAGTTCGGTCACGGCCGCGCCGCGCGCCGAGGCGAGACTTTCCATGCGCTTGCGGTCGGCGTTCCGGCTGATGAGGTACACGGCGTTCGTCCGCGAATTCAGCCAGGATTCCAACTGGTCCCGGTGCACGACCCGGTCCGGCCACTGGGCATCGTTGCGCAGCCGGTACATGATGTAATTGCTGGTGGTCTCCTCGCCGTCGCGAGTGAACAGGGTGACGTAGCGTTCCAGGTAAAACAGCAGCCCGTTCGGAAAACAATTCAGCGTGGCGATCTCGGTGGTGTCGGGGATGGACGGCAAGGCGCGGGCGATGACGCGGCCGGACTTCGCTTCGAAGATGACGGACGCGACGCCGACGCCCGACTGCACGGCAAGCGGCGGAAACAGGGCGAGGCAGAGGAAGGCGATGGCGGGGCTGCGTCGAAGCCAGGCAATCCACGCAGCAACGCCGCAGGCGAGCAGGACGCCGGCGAGCGGGATGGCGGCATGGCCCAGTTGTTCGGCAGCCGGAACCGGAATGCGCAGCGGGCCGGCCAGCGCCTGCATGCGGGACATCCCGATCACCGCCGCAACAGCCGCCGCCAGGCAGATCATCCCAAAGACCGCTGCTGTCCGGACCACGAGCCGCGCCGGGCGCGATCCGTTGGAATCCAGGGCGCGCCCGAGCAGCCTCGCCATGAGGATGCCGGAAGCGACCGTCACGCTCAGAATGTAGCCCGGGAGCTTGGACTGCGATATGGAGAAGAAGACAATGACCACGAGGGCCCAGGTGATGCAGAGGCGGTCGGCGGCGGCCCGGGCCCATTTGCCGCGCCAGGTCGCCAGCATCGCTTCGGGCAGCAGCAAACTCCACGGGAAAAACAGCGCGGCGACGATCACGATGTAGAAGTAAAACGGCTCCGACCGATGGAACGTGCGCGCCGAGGTGAACCGGTGAAACGATTCCTCGACGAGGCCGTAATGGAGAAAGTCCGGGTGGCGCAGGCAGAGCCCGACGAACCAGGGCAGAGCGATGGCGAAGAACACGGCGAAATTCAGCGGCGCGAACAGCCGTTTCCAGGCGCCGCGATGTCCCTCGACGCGCGCATGGACGAGGAGCACGAGGAGGGGCAGGACAAATCCGACGGGCCCCTTCACCAGCGTGCCGAGGCCCGCGCAGGCGGCGCCGGCCAGGTACCAGCGCCGGCGCGACACGACGTCGGATTGCTCGGCCAGGTAGCCGGCGAAGATCGCCGAGCACACGAACAGCGCGAGGGCGATGTCGAAGATCACCGTGCGCGAATTGGCGAGGAACAGCGGTGTCGCGCCGATGACCGAGGCGGCGATCCAGCCGCACCGCGCGCCGTGCACCTTGCGGCAAAACAGGAACGTCACGCCGACCAGGGCCAGGCCGAACAGGGCGGACGGCAATCGCGCGGCGGTTTCGTTCTCGCCGAACGCGGCGAGCGACAGGGCAACCGCCTTGAAATAAAACGCGGGCTTGTCGAGGTAAGCGAGCCCGTTGTAGGTCGGCACCAGCCAGTCGCCGGAATTCTTCATCTCCCGCCCCACCTCGGCATTGCGCCCTTCGTCGGGCGCCATCAGCGGGAGATATCCGAGGCGCAAAAAGAGGCAGGCAAAAACAACCGCCACTGCCAGCCACGCCAGCGTGCGGTTCGACAGCGATGCCGATGAATACGGAGGCTCGATGCGGGTTATGATGGCAAATCAGCGTGGCGATGCAATAGGGGAAAGCGGAGGGTAACGTCCTAATTTACAGTTTGGGAGGAACCTGCCGTGGTAGGGCTGCGCTCCGCGCGGCCGGCGCCGCGGAGCGGCGCCCTACCAAACCGTCTGATCACTCGAAGACGCGAAATCAAATTGGGCACATTACCGAGCGGCGTATTGGAGTCTTGGCAAACCGGCTGGTCAGGTTTCGCAGCACTCCACCACTCCACCACTCCAGCACCCCATGCCCTCAATGCGCCTCCAGCCACGTCTTGCCCACCCCCATCTCCACTTCGATGGGCACGTCCAGCGGGAGCGCGGTGGTCATGTGCTGTTCCACCAGTTGCCGCACCTCGGTTTCCTCGGGCCGGAACAGGTCGAACACCAGTTCGTCGTGCACCTGCAGCAGCATCCGCGTGCGAAGCTTCCGCCGGCGCAACTCCGCATGAATCCCCACCATCGCCAGCTTGATCATGTCCGCCGCCGTCCCCTGGATCGGCGCGTTGATCGCGTTGCGCTCCGCCGCGGCGCGCACCGTGCCGTTGGCCGATGAAATATCGCGCAGATAACGCCGGCGCCCCGTGACGGTGGCGGCAAAGCCCTTCTCGCGCGCAAACGCGATCGTCCCGTCCATGTATTGCCGGATCCCCGCAAACTGCTTGAAATATTCCTCGATGATCGCGCTTCCCTCCTTGCGCGGAATTCCGAGCCGCTGCGACAGCCCGAACGCCGAAATCCCGTACGCGATCCCGTAATTCACCATCTTCGCCTTCCGCCGCATCTCGGGCGTCACCGCATCCAGGGCCACGCCAAACACCCGCGCCGCCGTCGCCGTGTGGACATCCGTGCCCGTCCGGAACGCCTCCAGCAACCCCGCCTCCCGGCTCAGCGCGGCAATGATCCTCAACTCGATCTGCGAATAATCCGCCGACAACAACAGGTGCTCCGGATCGCGCGGCACAAACGCCTTCCGGATCTCCTGGCCGCGCTCGGTCCGGATGGGAATGTTCTGCAAATTCGGATTCTGCGAACTCAATCGCCCGGTGGATGTCATGACCTGCTGGTAGGTCGTGTGGATCCGGCCGGTGCCGGGCCGGATCGCGGCCGGCAGCGCGTCGGCGTATGTCGATTTCAATTTCGCCGCGGCTCGGTATTCGAGCAGTTTGCGGACGATTTCGTGCTCCGGCGCGAGGGTCATCAGGGTCTGCTCGTCGGTCGCATGCTGGCCGGTGCGGGTCTTCTTCGAGGTTTTGGAAATTTCCAATTCCTCGAACAACACCTCGCCGAGCTGCCGCGGCGAATTCATGTTGAACTCGCGGCCCGCGAGAGCGTGAACCGAGTGCTCCAGCGCAGACATTTCCTTCGACAACTGCGCCGAAAATTCCGCCAGCGCCGCGGCGTCAACCCGGATGCCCTCGTTCTCCATGTCGGCAAGCACCGGCACGAGTGGAATTTCGATTTCGGAAAACACGCGCGACTGGCCTTCGGGTCCGAGTCGCGGCTCGAGCTTCGGACGGAGTTGCCCGGCCACATCGGCCCGACCGCCCGCGCGCTCCGCCGAACGCCGCACCGCCGTTTCGCCCAAATCCAATTGCTCCGGCCCGCTCCCGCCGGCGGCCAGCACCCGGCCGAGCAATGCCTCCGACAGATATTCAATCGCGTGCCGCTGGTCGCCGTCCAGCAGGCTGTGCGCGATCAACGTGTCGAAGAGTTCGCCGCCCAGCCGCACCCCCGCCCGGCTCAACGCGCCCACCAGCGGCTTCAGATCGTGCCCCAACTTGGCAATCTTCTCCGATTCCAACACGGACCGGAACTTCTCCAGCACCGCCGCAGCCGCCGCGGAATCCGACGGCAGCGGAACGTAATCCGCCCGTCCCGCCTCGACGGAAAACGCGAGCCCGGCCAGCGAAGCCTGGCCTGTTTCTTCGCCCGAAAAATCCGCCGCCAGCGCGATGGCAGATTTCGATCGCAGCATTTTCGCCAGCATGGTTTGCAGGGCGGCCGTGTCCGCAACGGAATATTCGTGCGGCACCTCGACCGCGGGAGCGACCGGCGGGGCCGGTTCCGCGACGGCGGCGGCCGGCTGCGGCGCCGCGGGGGCGGCCTCGACGCCTTCCGCGGCGGGTTGAAATCCCCTGCCCGCCCGGAATTCGTCGCCGAACAGGCGGCGGCCGATCGAATTGAATTCGAATTCGCGGCACAGGCTCTTGACCGCTTCCTCGTCCGCCGGCCGGAGTTTGAGCGATTCCAAATCGGCCGGACACGGCGCATCGGACAGAATCGTGACGAGCTTTTTGGACAGCAGCGCGAGGTCGCGGTTGGCTTCGAGGGAATCGCGCACGCGGCCCTTGAGTTCGGCGGTGCGGGCCAGGAGATTTTCCACCGAACCGAACTGGGCGATGAGTTTGATGGCGGTTTTTTCGCCGATGCCGGGCACGCCGGGCACGTTGTCGGAAGCGTCGCCCATGAGCGCGAGCACATCCACGACCTGTTCGGGACGCTGGATGCCCCAGCGCGCGAGAATTTCCGGCACTCCCAGAATTTCGGCCTCGTCCCCTGCCCGGCCGGGTTTCAGCAGAAACGTGTTCGCGTCGACGAGTTGTCCGAAATCCTTGTCCGGCGTCACCATGAACGTCTGGAATCCCTCCCGCTCTGCCCGCCGCGCCAGCGTGCCGATGATGTCATCCGCCTCGAACCCGTCACAGGCCAGCACCGGCACGCGGAAAGCCTCGATCATCCGCCGCACATGCGGCAGCGCGTCCGCGAGATCCTCCGGCATCGATTGGCGGGTGGCCTTGTATTCCGGGTAGGCGGTGTGCCGCGCGGTGGGCGCCTCGGTGTCGAACGCCACCGCCAGGTGCGTCGGCTGCAGCCGCGACATCACGTCCAGCAACGTCTGCGTGAACCCGTACAGCGCGGACGTGTTCACGCCTTTCGACGTCAGGATCGGGCGGGCGATGAACGCAAAGTGCGCGCGGTAAACGAGCGCCATGCCGTCCAGGAGAAACAACCGTTTGGCCATGACGCCAGCTTAACGCGCCGAGAGTCGAAGGTCGAGGGTCGAGAGCCAGGGGCGGCGGCAACAGCACCTCGACTCTCGACTCTCGGCCCTCGACCGCCGTATCAGTAATTCGTCACGATCACTCCGCCGGCCTGGTTGGTTCCGGGGAAATAACCGGCGCCATATTGCTGTTTCTGGAGAATCACGCCGGCGTAGGCGGAACTTTTCGTTGCGCCAGGAGGAACGAAGGTTCCCTTGAACGCGCCGCTGCTCGTGGTGATGGACAGCGCGAGCTTGTTGGTCGGGGTTCCGCTAACCGCCTTGCCCCCCGACAACGTCACCGGGTTCACGATGTCCGCCGCAAGATTGCCGCCCGACAAAATCACGGCCGCGTTGGTGTAAGACATCACCTGCCCGCCGGACGCCGGGGCGCGATAAGCCGAGCCTGCGACTGGTGCGGCGTAGCTGAATCCGAGCGGGAAATATCTGGCGCCCGCAACCGCCAGCTTCGACCAGGTCAATGTCCCGGAGATGTCAGATCCCACCTGGTTCGTGTCCAGCGTGAGCCAGCCGTAAAGTTGTTCCGTCGCGGACGGCGCCGCGTAGAAAGGCCATTGGCCGGACGAAGCGATCCGGGCGGATTCGGAAAGTTTCAGGCCATCCGCGAGGTTGCCGGCCAGTTTGACCGCACCGGAGCCATCGATCTTCAATGCCGCGTAGCCGTCGCCCGTCGGAAGGTTGGTGTTCGAAGCGTCGTGCGTTCCCTGGACGATCCACGTATAGGCGCCCGCGAACGGCGCCGGGTTGGTGCGGGCGTCGTAAGGCGTGCGCAGCGCCAGCAGGTCCGCGTGCCAGGTGCCGTCAGACACGGTGCCGGTCACGCGGGAATTGTCATCCGTCTCGACTTGCATGCGCAGCGTGAGCGGGCTGGCGTTTTTTCGGAGAATGGAATTCGACGCGGCGCCGAACGCGTCGAATTGTCCGCTCAATTTGTAAGCAGTCGCGCAGAGCTGGAGCGATCCGCTGAACGAGGCGGCCGGCGTAAGTGAAATCGACACGAACCCGGAATCGCCCAGGTCGGGCCCGGCCGCGGGGCTGAATAGTCCGGCAAATCCCCCGGCGGTGGGAAGGAACGGCGCCGGCGGCGGGAGCGAGGGACAGCACCAGGAGCCGCGCACCTGGATGGAATCGATCCACCACCCTTTCCACGCGGTGCCGGAGTCCGTGCCGCAACGCCAGCGGAACTGGACGGTGTGGCCCCACATGCTGGCGGGCAGATCCACGATCGTGTTGATCCAGCCGCTGGAATTGCCGCTCCAGGCCTGGCGCCCGGCGAGCGGGTTGCCGTAGCCCGAGCTGATGGGCATGGTGTAACCGCCGCTCACGAAGATTCCGCCCGCTGAAACAATGTCGGTGAACGAGGCGCCGTCCACGCTGACTTCCAGGACGCCGCCATCCTGGCCGTTGCCGTCCAGGCCGCCTTCCAGGTTGAAATTGTTCCGGAACATCAACTGGATCGGACCGGTCATCAGCGGGATGGCCGGTGAAACCAGGGAATTCACTCCCTGAGCTGAGGATTCTCCGGAGAAAATGGATGACGTGGGCGAATCCGAAGCCGTCCGGGTGATCGCCCAGGGTTTCTGGCCGGCGCCGCCGGCTGTGGTCCAGCCGACCGGAAGCCCCTTGGTCACGGCGTCGAAGTTCTGCAGGTAAATCGGCACCGACGCACCCAGCGGAATGACGCATGACAGCGTGCCGAGGTCGGCCGATCCGTCCTGGAGCTGGAACGTGGGTCGAATGGTGCCGCCGCAGGTGCCGCCGGCAGTGAAGGAAAAGGCCTGGCTCACCGTTGTGCCGTTGGTGGACACGGCGCCGAAGGACTGCGGCCCGCTGGGCGACGCGATCCCGTTTGTAGCCAGCAGCGTGAGCACGAGGTTGGTCGTGTTCGCGTTGCCGAAATTCTGCAGGGTAAAATTAACCGTCACCGTCTCGCCGGGATCCACCGTGCCGGAGTCGGTTGCGCAGGTTTCGTCGAGGACTTGCCAGGCGGCGACGGCCAGGCTGGGTCTGGCCGCTTCGCTGCCATTGTAAATCACCAGCGCGAAATCCTGCGCCGGCAATCCGCCGGAATTATGAATGGCGTCCGTGGCAATATTGGCGGCGCTGACGGTGATGCTGAACTGGCCGGACGCACCCGCCGGGAGGAAAACGCTTTCGACATTGTTGAGCGAATCCGCGGAGCCGCCGGTGACGGAACGATTGCCGCTGAAGACGTTCCCCTTGTAGGTCTGGCCGCCCACGGTGACCCTGAGGTCGAGATCATTCACCAGTTCCTTGCCAGCCAGCGTCGAACCTGGACCGTCGGTCCAGGCCAGCGTCACCCGGAACGGTTTGGTGACATCGCTGATCACGCCGTTGAAAGTGAGTGTCTGGCCCGTCGCGGTGAACACCTCGCCCGCCGACTGGTCGTGCAGGCTGCGCGCCGCGGCGTCAAAAGCCATGCCCAGGTTCAGCTCGCCCATGCCCTGGCTCGTCGACCAGAGCGTGTCGTTGGCGTAGTTCCCCGTCAGGTAACGCGCACTGTTCATCAGGAACGCCTTGGTCATCGCCGGGCTCGGCGGCGCCCAGCCCTGGTTGATGAAATACTGCCGCAGCAACGCGCACGCGCCGGAGACCGCGGGCGCGGAATGACTGGTGCCGCTCGATTCCGTGTAAAACTTCTGGTTCAGCGGGAAGAAATTCGCCGCGTTCCCCTTCGTGCCGCTGCCCGGCAGCGCGCACACGCCGCTCGCGTTGAAACACGCCAACCCCGATCCAACGCCGTTCGTGGTCGCCGACCCGTTCTGCGGCGCGCCGCCCGTCACGTGCGTGCCCGGCGCCACCAGGTCCGGCTTCTTCCGCCCGTCCGCACACGGCCCCCGGCTCGAAAAATCCGCCAGGCTCTCCGCCGTCGCCGCGTCGCTGTCCGTCGTCGAACACGCGTCGCTGCCCGAAGGATCGTTGCCGCCGTTGAAGGTGTTTATCGATCGGACATTGTCCGCCGCTCCCACGGTGATCACATTCTTGGCGCTTCCAGGCGACGCGATCGTCGTCGAATCCGGACCGTCGTTGCCCGCGCTGAACACAATCACCATCGCCCGGTTGCTCCCCGCCGCACCCGAGTCGCGCACCAGGGCGTCGTAGGACTGGGCATCGATGTCGTAAGCGCCCGCAACCGACGATCCCCAGCTGTTGTTGCTGACCCGCGCGCCGTCGTTCCAGGCGTCCGTCATCAAAGTCGTGTAATTCGGGCTCGTGAAATAGTCGGGGTCGAACACGACGGAGGAACCCACCCGCACGAACGGGCAGACGCCCAGGCCGTAGGCATAGCCGCTGGAATCCGCATGCGGGAACCCGGTGAAGGCGTCGTAACCGGCGATGATGTGGGCGTTGATGTTGCCGTGCCCGTCGCAACCCTGGAGCGTGCTGCCGGAGTTGCGAACGCCTTCCAGCCGGTTGTAAACCACGCGCGACGGCAGAGTCACCGCCGCCGCCGGATACAACGCATAATGCCCCGGCGACTGCGTCCCGTTGTCAATCCCGCTGTCGCTCACGTCCACCACAAACCCCGACGCGTCGAACTGCGCCTGGTTGAATCCCTTGGCCGCCAGCCACGCCAGGTAACCCGCGCCCGTGAGCTGGCCGCCCGCCACGTTGCCCGCCACAATCTGGTCCTGCCGCTCGTCCATTTTGCGCGGCGCCTTCCACGGCTGGATCGATATCACATCCGGCCGCGCCGCCAGCTCCAGCACCCGCTCCGCCGGCAGCGTTACAACCAGGTTCCGGAACTGAAGAATCTTCCCGTCGCGCTTCACCGGCGCCAGCTTCCACTGGTCCAGCAGCGCCAGCGTCGCCGGGTTCGCACCCGGATCCTGCACGAGTTGCACCGCGACGGTCACCGGCCCCGACTGCCGCACCGCGCCCTTGGCATCCAGCGGGCTCGCCGCCGGGTGGACCTTGTAATCCGCCGGGAACGGTCCCTCCCATTGCACCACCGGGTTCGACGCCGCCCAGGATTGCAGACGCACCAGCGCGGCCGCGTCGCCCGAAACCAGGAAAGCATTTTGCGGAAGGTAATTGATCACCTGCACCCCGGCTGCCGCGATCGCCGCGCGCCATTCGGGCAGGATCGGTCCGACGAACTGGACCAGGTGCAGCCGGAGCCCTTCAAAGGAACCCACCGGACCGCGCAACGCCTGCGCTTCGGCCGCTCGCGTGTTGAGAATGCGCGCGTTCAACTGCAGGTAATCCGAGCCGTCCATCGACCGGATCCGCGCATCCGCCGATTTCGCAACCGGCAGCGAATCCACCTCGATGAGCTGAAAGCTGCCGTAATCCACCAGCAGCCGCCCGCCGGCGTCGAGCAGTTGCCGGGCGGTTTGGAGATCGTCCACACGCACCCGCCGAGGCGCGCCCGGCGCCGCGCAAACAAACGCGAACAGCCCGGCGGCGAACACGACACAGGACACAAACCGCCGCAGCCTGCGATGACTTTTCATGAATCGATGATGTCGGATCAGCCTAAAAAGTCAAACGACCCCATCCAGTGCGGAGTGCGGAATGCGGAGTGCGGAATCCTGGCGGGTTCGCCTGGCTCCTTGTGGCAGCCGACGTAAGGAGGCTCCAACTCATCAGGAAAGACGGAAGCGTGAGCCTCCTTACGTCGGCTCCTACAAATACGATAAAAGCGTGCCGCCAGGATTCCGCACTCCGCACTGCGCATTCCGCACTTAATTGGCCTGGATTCGGTAAAAGGTCCTGGCGGAGTTTGTGGCTGGCCCCGACTGGGAGCTGGTGAGATTGGTTGCGACGAGCGGTGAGCCGACCGTGCTCCAGCCGGGTGTGCCGAGGGACGGAATGCTTTGCAATTGATAGGAATTGCCGGGAACGGTCGACCAGGTCACGTTGGCGGTGTTGTTGGTGACCGTGATGGACAGGATGCGCGGCGCCGGCGGCGGCGCCCCGGAACAGCAGGTCAAATTGGTCAGCGTCAGGTTCAGCCGCCAGCCGCCGCCCAGCACGCCCCCGGAATCCGGCCCGGTCTGCTGGCCCCACAGCGACCAGGTGCCGTTCGGATCCGACCCCGCAAACGCGGAGAGCGCGGTTCCATACGGATACGCCGGCGCGGGCGGATCGAAGGAATCGTAGGAATGCGAAGTCGGCAGGTAGGTGCCGGACGACATCGGCGCCCAATACGGCAAACTTTGCGTGGCGGTGTCGTCAAAAACCAGGTCCAGGTCCTCCACTTCATAACTCCCGCCGCACTGCGACATCAGCATCACGTTCGTGCCGGACGGCCCGGCCAGGAGAAAATCAACATCGAACGGGAACCCGTGTTCGAAATCGGACAATTCAACGGTGGCGGCCGCGACGATTCCCGTCACGCCGCTCAGGGTGATCAAGGACGGGTAAGGACCGGCGGGGCCGATGCTGCCGTTGGTGAAGACGATGACGACGGGGTTGGACGCCGCGAGGGGAGTCTCGGTGAGCGCGCCGAGCGGGAAGCCGGCGGCGAACAAGCCGAGGTTCAGCGAGCCGTCCTGGGCCTGGAGCGTCGGGGCGATGTTCCCGCCGCATGTGCCATAGGCGGTGAAGCTGACCGACTGGGTGAAGGCGGTGCCGGGCGGGATGATTCCCAGCCACTGGGGCGCCGAAGGCATCGCGGCGCCGTTGGTCGCCAGCAGCGACAGCACGAGGTTCGTCGTGGCGGCCGGTCCCAGGTTGCGCAGCGAATAAGCCAGCGTGACGGTTTCACCCGGATCGACGGCATTGTTGGTTGGCAGACAATTCTCCGCTGTCAACTGGACGCCTTCGAGCGACAGCACCGGGACGCTCGACGTGGCCGCGTTGTAAATCACCAGCGCGAAATCCTGGTCCTGCGCCGGCGCTTCGTCCGGGACGCCGTCGGAATTGATGTTCGCCGCGGTCACCGTCACCACGAACGTCCCCGACAATCCCGCAGGCAGAAAAACGCTTTCCACGTTGTTCGCGTAATCGGCCGATCCGCCCGTCGTGGAATAGCCGCCGGAAAACACGTTGCCCAGGTAAGTGTGGCCGCCCACGCTGACGACGAGGTCGAGGTCGTTGTTGTAGGACGCCACGGCGGCGGTGGTGCCCGGCGCGTCGGTCCAGGCCAGGGTCACGCGGAAAGGCTTCGACGGATCCGTGATCACGCCGGAAAACGTCCGCGCCTGGCCGGTGGCGGTGAATTTGTCGGCCGGGACCTGGTCGCGAAAAACGCGCGGGACGCCGTCGAACAAACCGTCGAGGCTGAGGCCGCCCATGCCCTGTGCGGGAGACCACAGGTTGTCGTTGGCGTCGGTGCCGGTGAGGTAGGCCGCCGAATTGACGAGCGCGGCCTTGGTCAGGGCGGGGCTGGGCGGCGGCAGCGAGGCGTTGAGAAACCATTGCCGCAACAACGCGCACGCGCCCGCCACAGCCGGCGTCGACTGGCTCGTCCCCGATGAAACCGTGTAGAACTGCTGGCTCAACGGAAAGAAATTATACTGGCTGCCCGTAATGCCGTGACCCGGCAACGCGCAAATCCCCGAGGCATCGAAACACGCCAGCCCCGACCCGGTCCCATTCGTCACCGCCGTGCCCGACTGCGGCGCGCCCCCCGTCACATGCGTCCCCGGTGCCACAAGGTCCGGCTTCATCCGCCCGTCCGCACACGGGCCCCGGCCGGAAAACGCCGCAATGTCGTTCGCGTTGTCCGCGTCGGTATCGTCGTCCGACAAACAGCCGCTGTCCCCCACCGCGTTCACCCCGCCCACCGACAGCGCCAGCGATCGCACACTTTCCGAGGCGCCCACCGTGATCACGTTTTTTGCCGTGCCCGGACTGGAAATGGTCTGGGCGCCCGGACCGCTGTTGCCCGCCGCGAACACGATCACCATCGGCTGGTTGCCCGGCGTTGGATAAGGCGAGCCAGGCGGCTGCGCGTCGCGCACCAGCGCGTCATAGGTCTGCGCCGCGATATCATAAGTCCCGTCCCCGTAAGTCGTCCCCCAACTGTTCGCGCTGATCCGAGCCCCGTCCTGGTAGGCGTCGGATTGCAACGCCGGAAAATTCGGGCTGGTGTAATAATTGGGATCGAAAATGACGGACGACCCGATGCGGACGAAGGGACAGATGCCGAGGCCGTAGCTGTAACCGGAGCTGTCCGCGAACGGAAATCCGGTCCGCGCACTGTAGCCGGCCAGGATGTGGGCGTTCACGGTCCCGTGCCCGTCGCAACCCTGGAGCGTGCTGCCGCTGTTCGGCGTGCCTTCCAGGCGATTGTAAATCACCCGGCTCGACTGGCCGGGGTCGCCCTGCCGATACAAACCAAAATGACCCGGCGCCGCCGTCCCGTTGTCAATGCCGCTGTCCGTCATGTCCACCACGAATCCTGACGCGTCGAATTGCGCCTGCGAAAATCCCTTCGTCGCCAGCCACGCCAGGTATCCCGGCCCCGTCGGCGCGCCGCCCGAAACCGCGCCCGCCACGATCTGCGCCTGCCGCTCGTCAAACTTGCCGCGCTCCGGCGCCGCGTGAATCGACACGACGTCCGGCTGCGCCGCCACGGCGTCGACAGCCCCGGCCGGCAGCGGGACCACTATGTTCAGATAATTCATCGACCGGAATTGCTGCCGCACCGGGCCGGTGCGCAAACGCTCGAGCAACCGCAATGTCGCCGGGTTCGCATCCGGGTCGTCTAGTAGTTGAATGGCAAATGAACTCGATTCCGCGGTGTTCTTCGACAGTTTACCAGGCCGGGCGAACGGGTGGATTTTGTCGGCCGATGCGTACGAACCGTTCCATTGAACGACCGGGTTGCCGTCGGCCCAGGACTGCAGCCGCTGCAGGGCGGCGGAGTCGCCGTAAACAAGGTAGGCGTTTTCGGGAATGTAACCGGTGACGCGAACGCCGGTGGCCTTGAGCGCCTCCAGCCATTCGGGTTTGACGGGTCCCGCGAACTGGAGCAGGTGCAGTCGCGCGCCGGAAAAGGAAGCGGCGGCTTTCCGGGCGGCGCGCAGCTCCGGACGGCGCGTGTCGAGTATCCCGCCGTTCAGCCGGATGAAATTCCAGGAGTTTTCCAATTGAACCCGGCTGCGATCGGCGCCGGCGGGGAGAGTGTCGACTTCGAGGACCTGGAACGCGCCGTAATCGGCGACCGGCCGGGCGCCCTGCTTCACCAGGTCCCGCGCCGCCTGTGGATCTGCCACTCTTACTTTTTGAGAAGCCAAAGCGACGCCGCCGCAGAGCAGGAATGCGGCGAGAACTGCGGGGAAACAGCTGGGTCGCATGGTTCGGTGCTGAACGGACGGCCGCAGCCGTCCATCATATTGAGTCTAATTCCTCGGAAAATCGCCCGACTTCAACTGCCACGCACCTCCTTGCCCGGCTGCAATTCTGGTGAAACACATTTGACTGACTATGCCGGATTCAGCCTGAAAAGTCAATGAATTCAGCGGGTTAAAAGGGTTGAGCCTTAAATCGTTAAATCGCGTTCCGCCGGCGCCGGGACATTGCGACCGCTTTGACCATTCGACTCTTTTAACCTTTTAACTCTTTTACACTCAAGCAATGCGGACCATCATATGCCGAATGACAGCGCGAGCCATTTACGATTATGACGTTGCGGTGATCGGCGGGGGGAGCGGCGGTTATGCGGCGGCGCGCACGACAGCCGCGGCAGGACTTCGCACCACCGTGATCGAAGGCGCCGCCGAAGTCGGCGGACTTTGCATCCTGCGCGGTTGCATGCCTACCAAGGCCCTGCTCCAATCCGCCGAGGTCTACCACCTCGCCTCGCATCCCCAGGCCTGGGGAATCCAGCCGGGCAAAGTCGGATTCGATTTCCAAAAGGTCATGGCCCGGAAAGACGCCCTGGTCCGGGAATTCGCCGATTACCGGCGCGGACAGCTATCGGACGGACGATTTGCATTTCTGCGCGCCGAGGCCAGTTTTGAGGATCCGCACACGCTGCGGCTGAGCACCGGCGGCCGGATCACCGCGGCGCATTTCGTCATCGCCACCGGCTCCCGCGTGTCGGCCCCGCCGATACCGGATCTGGCGACGCTGGATTGTCTGACGAGCGACACGGCCTTGGAGCTGCGTGCGCTGCCCAAATCGCTCGCCGTCCTCGGCGGAGGAGCGGTCGCCCTCGAGTTCGCCCAGTTCTTCGCCCGGTTCGGCGTCCAGGTCAGCCTCGTCCAGCGCAGCGCCCATGTGCTGCGCGATTTCGATCCCGACGCCGCCGAGGTGCTGGAGACGGTGCTGCGGCGCGAAGGCATCGCCCTGTTCGCCAACACCCGCCTTACCGGCGCCTCGCGCCAGCCGGATCGCAAAACCGTCCATTTCGAACACGCCGGCAAACCGTCGTCTGTCACGGCCGACGAAGTCCTGCTCGCCACGGGACGAAGCGCGAACATCGATTCCCTCCATCTGGACCGCGCCGGGGTCGAGCTTCGGGACGGCCGGATCGCGGCCAACGAGCGGATGCAGACTTCGGCGCCTCACATTTATGCGGCAGGCGATTGCACAGGCCCTTACGAGATCGTGCACCTCGCCGTGTTGCAGGGCGAAATCGCGGGCCACAATATCGCCCAGCCGGCCAGGCCGCGGCTGTTCGACACGCGGCTGCTGACGGTGGCGGTGTTCACCGAGCCGCAGGCGGCATTCGTCGGCCTCACCGAACGCGCGGCCCAGGCCCGCGGCATTCCTTACGTCAAGGCCAGCTACCCGTTCGGCGACCACGGCAAATCCATCATCCTCGAAGCCCGCGACGGTTTCGTGAAATTGCTGGCCGATCCCAAATCCGGCGAAATTCTCGGCGGCGCCTGCGTCGGCCCCCAGGGCGCCGAACTCATCCACGAAATCGTCGTCGCCATGGCCAAACGCATGACCGCCCGCGAACTCGCCGCCACCCCGCATTATCATCCCACGCTGGCGGAAATCTGGACTTATCCCGCCGAGGAATTGGCGGAAATGAATGACGAATGACGATTGACGAATGACAAACTGAAGTCCCTTTCGGAGTTCGTCATTAGTCATTAGTCATTAGTCATTCGTCATCGTGCGAGCGCGCCGAGCCGCTCCAACCTCATCCTCGGTTCCCGCGCGGCGCGCGACGCCTCCAGGTCCACCCGGAATTCCGCCACCCAATCGTTGTGGCCCTCCGGGTCCACCAGCATCTGCTGCACGCGCCATGACTTCCGGTCCTCCGACGGCGTCACGTAAGTGTGCCGGTTGTTGCGCGCGTCCGGGTCGAGACAAAGCCGCTCGTGTTCGACCAGGTATTCGTCCAGCGCACCCTGCAACCGCGCCGCTGTCCAGGCTTCCTCCGGGGCCGCCCCCGGCGCGGCGGTTTCCAGCCCCTCCAGCGCCTGATCGAAATCCCCGATCACCAGCCCGCGCAGGAACCGGAAAATCCGGTTGCGCACGGCGGCGGTGAATCCCTTCACGTCGCGCGTCACGTCCTGTTCCGCCTCCTCGCTTCCGGGCGGCCGCGCCTCGCGCACCTCCGCCGGACGGTAATTCGGATCGCGCAACTTTTCCCATTCATCCAATAAACTCGAATCCACCTGCCGAATCAGCGTGGAGAGATACAATTCCATTTCCCGGAGCTCATCGTTCTTGGCCGCGTCCGGCACGGTCTGGGTGAGGGTCTTGAACACGCTGTTCAGGTGCCTCAGCAGCACGCCTTCCGCCCGCTGCAATTCGTAATCGCGAATGTAATCGGAAAAAGACCGGAACGATTCGAACATTTCGCGCGCGATGGATTTGGGGCGGATGTTGTCCTGCCCGACCCACGGATGGCGGTCGGCGAAGGCGTTGAAGGTGGAATAGATGAACTCGCGGTTGGGCTTGGGATGCTCCAGTTTCTCCAGCTCCTCGATCCGCTCGTCGTACTCGATTCCCGCCAGCCGCATCT